>JBCCML010000106.1:0-2214 GCA_039026375.1 Pseudomonadota bacterium | reverse complement strand
CCAGAACGAGATTGCTGGGCGTGAGACTGGCCGGCGGGCGCGGTTCTTGCGGGACGGGCCGGGCTCAGAGGCTGAAAAGAAAAAGGCACGAGAAACTCAAAGGGCGCTCTCACGCCTTGCAGAGTTGCTTTTGGATCCGATCTACCGCGCAAAGCACGATAGTGTTCTGCTGACGTTGTCCAGGGCAGAACAGGCGGCGCGGAGAGCGATTGATCACCTGACAGACCAGCTCCAAGATGCACAGGCTGCGCTGGGCACCCTGGTGGACAGCGCCGCGCGTTTGCCAGATGGCACGCGGGTGTTTCGTGATGCTCATGGCGTTGTCCGGCGCGGTGACGGCAGGGTGGTCGAAGATCATTTGGCGGACACGATCTTGTGGACAGGCAACGAGCCGAGTTTCGAAGAGATGCAGGCTGCAAAGCAGCGTCTCGACGCTTTGCAGGCACAGTTGGACGACGTCCACGGGTATCAGAACGATGTGCTCGGCCCAGCGCGCGACCGGATCACCGACCCTGAAACCCCTCCGTCCCTGGACAGTCTGGACGATATTGAAGACGGCATCCGCTCGAAGATGCCGGATGCAGTTCGGGCACAGGAACCGGTGGCAACGCCTGAAATCGCAAAAGGAACCGACCTCAGTGCGATGGCAGTGCCGGATCTGGGCGCAGGTCGCTGATCCTTTCAGTCCAGCGGTCCGCATGCGTCGAGGATCACCGCGAGGATCACGCCGCTCGGGTGATAGTCCTGGTTCTTCGAAATCGTATCGCGGATCGAACGGTTGCGCGCGGTGGACTGCCCCGCCGCAAAGTACCAATCATTGATACAAACCGATTTTTCCGGTGCCACGCGCGTCATGACAACGCCCGCCATCGTCACCGAGGTCTCGATGAAGCTGTCCTGCGCCGCGGTGCCCCAAGTGGCGAAGTCTGCCCCCGTAAAGCTCTCGGCCTGCGTTTCCTGTGGATGAAATCCGGTGCCCCCGGCCACAAGGATTGCCAAGCCCCATGCGCGTATGTTGTTCATATTCCATGGTTTTTGTTCGCGTGTCAGCTTTACGAGATTCCCCCAACGAGGTAAATGAAACCCGAGGGAAGCAGCGGGTGCGTCGCCTGCCCGGCAAGGCGAGCACGCGAAAAAGCGATCTGATCGGAAAGGATCGTTTTCGACCAGCCCAAATGTCCCATCCACGCCGTCTTGGCTACATTCGCGTCTCCACGAAATCGCAAATGCCGGATCGGCAAGTCGAGGCCTTGCGCGCAGAGTGCGATGAACTCCACATCGAACATGTGTCTGCTGTCGCGGGTGAGCGTCCGGCATTCGACGCGGTGTTGGCTTCACTGACGGCGGGTGACACGTTCGTTGTTATGGATTTGGACCGCGCGTTTAGGTCTTCGGTCGACGCCATTCTGACTGCAGAACATCTTCGTCAACGCTCAGTCACGTTCCGTATCTTGTCCATGGCAATCGATACCAGCACGCCAGAGGGCGAGCTCTACTACACGATGATCGCTGGCTTTGCTCAGTTTGAGCGCCGCATTATCTCCCGCAGGACAAGAGAAGGGCTCGATGCGGCACGCGCAAGAGGCGTCACGTTGGGTCGCCGCCCCAAACTGTCCGAAGCCGAGGTCCTCATGGCGTATCGGCGGCTCACCACAAGAGCTTGTAAAGACGTCGCCAGCGACTTTGGCGTGTCTCGCATCACCCTGCAGCGGAACTTTCGCCGTTTAGGGCTGCGGTATCCCGTTTGTACCAAACAGGCGGAGAAGGAGCCGCCGCATGTGTAGAACAACCTCTGCTCTCGTCTTGACGACGTTGGTGCTCCTCGCATGCGCTCCGGCCGAGACTGTTTTCATCCGCGTCATTGATGGTGATACGGTTGATGCTGGTTTCGACGCCAACATCCGCCTGACACTGAATGACGGCAGCGGCTTTGATACCCCTGAGACGTTCCGGTCAGGATGTGCAAGTGAGGCGGATCTCGCCTCCCAAGCGACCGCGCGACTGAACCAATTGCTACGGGACGCCAACACAACCGAACTCGATCTCGGCGGTCGATCCTGTGGTTTCGGTCGCTACTGCGGTGCACTTCGAGTTGACGGAACCAACGTGGGTGAGACATTGATCGGGGAAGGCCTCGCCAAGCGCTCGAAGAACCACGACTGGTGCCAGACCGATTGATCATCAATCACAGAGTTTCACCCCAACAAAGGGATG
>JBCCML010000105.1:0-2413 GCA_039026375.1 Pseudomonadota bacterium | reverse complement strand
TGACCGAGGTGTGGATCGCGACCAATGACGAAGACCGCCAAGTGGTCGAGGACAATCAGAAGGGGATCAACTCCCCCGCATATGAACCCGGTCCATATTCACCCATCCACGAAACCGGAGTGATCGGGTTCATTGAGTGGTACTGCAACAGCATGACCCGGCGGCTCGATCCCGTCGCCGTTGCGGCGGAGTAGGCGCATGAACGAGATATCAGCCCTTCCTGACCGTGCGGTCTGGTCGGATGATGAGATGCTCGAATGCGTCTCGGTCATTCCCGAGGTGCCGAATACAGCGACCTTCACGTTCCGGGCCCCGTCCTTTGCGCTTTTCGAATTCCTGCCGGGGCAGTTTCTGACGTTGGAGATCCCTGCGCCAGGTGGGACCCTGCACCGCACCTACACGATCTCCTCCTCACCCTCGCGGCCTCGGTCAATCTCGATCACTGCCAAGGCGCAAGACGACAGTGTCGGGACGCGCTGGATGCTCGAAAATCTGGCGCCCGGTGTGCAGATCAAGGCGCTCGGGCCGGCCGGGCTGTTTTCTCATCTGAACCACGCGGCTGAAAAGTATCTCTTCATCTCCGCCGGTTCCGGCATCACGCCGATGATGTCGATGACCACCTTCATGTTTGATCTGGGCAGCGAGCCCGATATCGTCTTTGTCAATTGCGCGCGCAGACCAGGCGAGATCATCTTTCGCGAACGGCTGGAGCATATGGCCTCGCGCGTGCCCGGGATTGACTTGAAATGGGTGGTCGAAACGCCGGACCGCTACGCGCCTTGGACAGGGTATCAGGGCCAGTTCAATCAGCTGATGTTGGGGCTGATGGCCCCGGATTACCTTGAGCGAGAGGTATTCTGCTGTGGGCCTGAACCCTTCATGCAGGCCGTCCGTGATGCGCTTCAGGGCTTGGGCTACGACATGGACCGATACCATCAGGAGAGCTTCCACGCCCCGGTGGAAACCGAAGCAGATGTCCCCGAGCTGGATGATGTGGTCCCGGATGAAGATACGCGGGCAGAGGTCACATTCTCCGCCTCAGGCTTGACCGCAAAGGTCGCACAGACAGAAACCATTTTGGCGGCGGCTAAGGCCAATGGGCTCAACATCCCCTCGGGCTGCACCTTTGGTGTCTGCGGGACATGCAAGATCCGGAAGACACACGGCGAGGTCCACATGGTCCACAATGGCGGCATCTCGGAAGACGATATCGCCGAAGGGTACATCCTCGCCTGCTGTTCCAACCCCATTGGCAACGTGTCGGTCGATGTGTGAGATTGCGTCCTGACCATAATGGAGAGCCCTCATGCCTGACCAAGCGCCAAATCAATCTCCACTTTGGATGGTTGTTCTTGTCGCCGCCGCCATCTTGTTCAGCTTCGCGCTCGCTTGCGGCATGCCCTTCGCGGCCCTGGGCGCTTTGGCCGCTCTCACGCTGCCCGCGCGGGACGCACTGGTTTTGGCAGTCCTCGGCTGGCTTGCCAATCAGGCAATCGGGTTCGGCTTTCTTGAGTATCCGCTTGACGCCATGACCCTGGCCTGGGGCGTGGCCCTTGGGTTCTCCGCGCTCGCCGCAGTCGTCGGAGCGCTCTTTGTTCTGCGTCAGACGCCCCGCGGCACGCTGCCCGCGCAGCTCGGAATGGTGTTTGTTGCGGCCTGGGCGGCACAACAGGGCACCGTGCTCCTGGCAAGCCTCGTGCTTGGCGGCACGGCAGGTGCCTTCGCCGCATCGGTCGTCTGGTTCATCTTTTGGACAAACGCCCTGGCGTTCCTGGTTTTGCTCAGCCTTCAAATTGTGGGCGCGAGGATCGGCGTCGCACGTCCGCTTTCAGGTCAGCCTGCTGCGTAACAACGCAGCTTGTGACGACGGGCGCTTCGGCCATCATTCCAAACGACTTCTCAACGGGGCTGTCGCGCACAGCCCCAACAAAAGTGGTAGCGCAGCGCTATAGCGGCGAACGTGATGATCTGCGTGATTGGGCACCACCGCGTCGCTGCCGTTTGGGCATCGCAAGAGGCAATGGCGCGAGCGGCTGTTCGAGTGAACTCAGAAGCAGTTCGCAAAACTCCGCCACCGCTGGTGAATGCATCATGAAGGGTGCGGCTTTGTCATATGCGTTCAGCGCGGCCTGCAAATAGTCTGCGTCGCCAGGCAGCCCTGCAATCCATTGCATATAGCCAAGTTGGCCCATCTGCCGCGCTTCGTCAGACGGCATGTCGCCGGTATCAAGTTGAATAATTGTGCGTTCCAGTAGCATCGCGCCCTCCGCGCAAGAGGCAGGGCGGTGTCGCGGTCGGCGATATCCAGTGGCCAGCTTGGTCCATCTGTCGTCTCTCCGGTCCCAGAGCGCCCCGCCCGGGTTAAGGTGACTGCGGTGCGCAAAATCTCGCACCGGAGATGGCAGGTCTCCTG
>JBCCML010000104.1:0-3001 GCA_039026375.1 Pseudomonadota bacterium | reverse complement strand
CGCGGACTACACCCATGGCATCGACTTCGGACGTGTAGACCGGCAATTCCCAGGAGGCCCCGACAAAGCTCTGAGCGGCGAGATTGTAGAATTCATCCATCTCCACGTCGCGGATGACGCGGAAGATGTTGTTCTGGTCGGTGAGATCGAACTCGTGCAGATGCACCCTGTCGGCGATGCCCAGCATCTCGAGCCGGACGTTTTCAGGGTGCGAAATGCGCCGCACGCCACCGTGCACGTCGTATCCTTTTTCAAGCAGAAGTTCGGCCAAATAGGCCCCGTCCTGCCCCGTGATGCCGGATACGAACGCTGTTTTCATGGGCCCTCCAGGCGCTGCTTCGCGCCGTCAGTATGCGAGGGTGAAAGTGAACACAACGCTCAACTTGGAGGCGGCAAAACCGAGCCTAACAGGGGGCATCAGCCCGATTTCAGGCTGCCGTCCAGCGCGCTATAGCCCCAGCTGCTGCGCAATTGTTCCCGCAACCGATTGGCCCTGAAAGGGACCCGCAGCCCGTCTTTGCCGCTGGCGGCAAGGCCCGCTGCTGACAGAAGATCGCGCCAGAAATCCGGGGTCAGCAGATCTTCGCCCACGGTGATGCCTTCGATCCCCGGCGTCAGGCTGGTCTCATCAAATCCGGGGATCAGGTAATGGCCCTCGCGGCCGAAGCGCCGCGCTTCCGCGACACAACTCGATGACAGGGCCGCGACCCCGGCAAGGTTGTTGTGGCTTAGCAGATGGTAAAAGTTGTCCTGCGTCATGCGCGCGCCCGGCAGTGCCTCGAGCACACGGTCGCTTAGTTCGGGCGCGGGCTCCAGGGGGTGGGAGCGGATCAGCACGTCCCGGTAACGTCCGGCGAGCTCACGCAAGGCGTCGACGTGGTCAAGCAACGTGACGAACCGGCCCTTGTCGATTACCGACCGGTCAAAGCTGGTTTGCAGAACCACGAGCAATGTACCGGGGCGCGGCGGTTGGAAATTCGCTTTTGCGCCAGATGACGACACTATCCCGGCCGCGAGCCGGATCTGGTCTTTGGAAACCCTGTGGGGTTTCAGCGCCTCCGTGACTTCGGCGTCATTGCTGCTCATCTGGAACATCAGATCGTCCATGAAGCGCAGGGGCGAGATTGTTAAATCGATGAACGGGATGGCCCTGCGATTGCAGAAATCCACGAGATAGGGCGGCAGCTCGAAGCCGATGACCAGACTGTTCGAAAAGAGCCGCTCGAAAAGATGTTCCACGGCCTCAGGCAGTCTTTCTGCTGAGAAAATCCGCGCCCAACCCGTCAGTCCCGGGACTTGCCCGAAAGCACGGTAGATTGCGGTAACGGCGCCGGTATCAAGCCGCGCGCAGTGGAGCCAGTCGTCATCCCAGCGAACAGTTTCCTGGGGGCAGTCGGCGGCCATGGTCACGGGCTGCCGCAGGACCCTGGCCAGCCAGTCGATATTCTCGCCTTGAAGCGGCCTGAGTGTCGACCTGGCTTGGGGACGCAAGACATCACCGGTAAAGACGATGCGGTCGGGCATTGTCTTCATGAAGGTTTCGACATGGCGCCGTCAGCCTGCCAGGGGCGGCAGGTGAAAGAAGATATGTTTGCCCCCAGGAGCCGGGGATCCTGGTCGCCCGGAGTGCGAAAATCAGACAGTTTGAACTCGATGGGCAGATATGAGGACGCCCCCATATCCTCGGCGCGCAATGTCAATCGGGCGCTGAAGCGTGTCGGGTTGTCGACATCGCGTGTGATCTCGGCCTGAACCTTCCCTGCCTGGATCCCCAGCCCGTCGAGCTGCTCCTGAAGCAGGACATGACCTTCGATCTCCACGATCTGATCCACCCTGCCCAGATGCGGCAGGCAGGCCACCGATCCATCGCCCGGGCGCATCCAGCGGTGCGTGCGCCCCGCCGAGATTTCGGCGGGATACCAGCCATAGGCCAGGATCGCAGGGTCGAAGCCAAAGCTTTTGGACCGCGTAACCACGGTCTCGATCCGCTCACCATAGGCCGCGACGGTCAGGGGGTCGCTGAACAGCGTTGCCGGATCCCGCTCGTCGCGGTGCTCCCTCTCGACCCGCAACAGGTATATCTGCGCTTCAACTTGCGCGAGACGACGGTTGAGCTGGCGATACAGATCGGCGGCGTCCATGGGGCCCGATACCTTGCCGGCCTCTTCGAAGACCGACGCGATGTAGTCGGGTATGCCGGCCAGTTGCACCATGTCTGCCGCCGTGCCGGCCGTGTGGCGCATTCTGTCCATTTGCATCAGCAAGCTGACTTTCTCGGCAATCCGGGTAATGTCGTCCTGGTTGAGTTCGGACATGACCGTTCCTGTTGTCCCGCGTTCCGATTGCCCCGAGCGCTAGCACACGCTCACCGGCAATGGCCATTGCCAAGTTCCCGATTTCGGCTTGACCTTCGAGGGCGAAAAAAGTCTTACCTGCCTGCGAATGGCCTCCCCTACACATGCGCGAGACAAGCAATTCAGAACGAATTCCGCCCGCTGAGGCTCCCGCAAATTTGTTCCCAGACGAGATGTGCCAGGAGATCCAAGACGTGAGAATATGCTTCATCGTTCCCTGGATTACCAAAGGCCGTGGTGGAACCGAGAATGTCGGCCAGATGATGGCCAATGCCATGGCCTCCCGAGGGCATGCAGTTCACATCATAACCTTCGACGATGCCGCCGGGCTTTCCCGGTGGCCCCTGGCCGAAAAGATCACGCTGTCCCATGTTTGCGAGGGGGCAGGCCCCAATCAAGACGGCCAATTGCTGATGGCGCTGGCCTCGGTGCAGCCCGATCTCGTGGTCGGGTTGCACATGAACCGCACCTTCTTGTCCTACGTGCGCGCGGCCCTCAAACTCGGTCTGCCATTGGTTTTATCGGAACATCAGGATCCGCGCTTTCCCGCTCGGATCGGCACCTTTGACCCCCACGAGAGGCTCGTGGCCTTTCAGGGTGCGACGCGGCTGCATCTGCTGACTGACAGCTTTCTGGACACGTTGCCT
>JBCCML010000103.1:0-3007 GCA_039026375.1 Pseudomonadota bacterium | reverse complement strand
GACAGCCAATAGCACTGATCGGCGATCTTCTGGACGATCGGGTCGTTGATCAGGATGCCCCGGTGATCGCACAGGGCCGCGTATCTGCCTTGCCCGACCTGCTGGCCCGACAGATCGCGCGTGCTCAGCACCTGGGCCAGCCGCCCCGCATCCGGCCCCTGCAGCTGCACCTGGCGCTGGGCCGCCACATCCCACATAGAGACGCCGTTGATCAGGCGCCAATACTCCGCCTCGCGGTCGCCATAGCCCCGCGGGATCAGCATGCGGTTATAGACCAAAAGCTGCTCGGCCCCCGCCTCGATCGTCGAGCGGTAGAAGGGCGAGCGCCGGAACCGGCCAGCGGCGACGATCTGGACCACGGGCGCCTCCTGTCGGCGGGGTGGCGGGGGCTTTGACATCGGCAAAGTCTGCGATTTCGACGCGGAGTCAACCACCCGCCTTTCGGCCGATCACCGCTGTCCGGTCAGCAGGCTCTGCAGGATGACCTTTGCCCCAAGACCTGTGCCTGTGGCCCGCCCCTATGGCCCGTCCCTGTGGCCCTGTACCCAACGTCACAGACCGCTCAGCCGCCGGGCCGGTAGCGTTTCACCAAGACAGCTGAAACCCATGGAGGGCCCCATGCCTAGCAATACTGACTTCGCGCCGATCTTCATTGAAACCGTGATGTCCGACCAGCAGACGGATCAATTCAACTTTGATGTGCCGATCGACTGGGGCACGGGCGACTCGCCGTTCAAGGACACCTCCGCCGAGGACGAGCGGCCCGAGATCTTCAACATGATCCACCAGGACGACGACACCCGCATTGTCAACGATCCCGGGACCGACACAATCGACCACAGCCCGTTCGCCAGGGACGAGGGCCGGGCCGACGGGGAGTGGGTGTACCGCGGAGATTCCATCGTCGACCGCGGCGTCACGTTCGAAAGCGATCCGTTCAGCGACGACGTGCTGGTGGGCTAAGCTAACCACAGCCTTAGCCAGCATGGGGGCACCGACCCGGAACCAAAGCGGTGCCCCCGTCCCCGCCCCCCGCCCGCTCCCGGACGCGCGGTTCGTTGGCCGCCGCGCAACGTCGCCTTTTTATGCGCTGAACAGCGCCGGGCCTTCCCAAATTCGATTGACGGGCGGACCCGGTCGGTGCGACGGTCATCAAAGCTGCTTGGTCCCAAGCAGTGCTCCCCTGACGAACACCATTTGAGGAAGTGATAATGCGTGGACTGATCCTGTCTGTATTGTTGTTGAGCCTGGGCGCCTGTGCCAGCCCGCCAGAGCGCACAAACCCCCTGACACCGGAACAGGTGGCAGCGCTGACAATCTCCTCGGTCGAAGTGAACGGCGCCGACGCCGACTATCCGACGACAAGGGCCGCGGCAAAGCGCAACGTGCTGGAGCGCAACCTGGTCGCGGCGCTGAAGAACACATTTGCCGACCGGCTGACGGGCGAGGGCCCGCGCATGCATGTCGACGTGGTCCAACTGAAGGTGACCAGCAGCGGGTCGACCGCCTTTGCCGGAGATCTCTCCCGACTAGTCGGGATCGTGAGCCTGTTGCCGCCAGCACCAGAGCCCGCGCCGACCGAAACGGCAGAAACGCCAGCGATAGCCGAGAAGGTTGAGACCGCCGATGCTGCAACGACGCCGGGCAGCGATGCGGTGGCGACGGCGCCCGAAACTCCGCCGGCGCCGGTCAAGCCCCTGGCCGAGTATCAGATCGACATCACGACCGGCATTCGGGGGACCAGCCCCTTGTCCGCCCTGATCACGGCAGCGGTCGAGGACAGCGACGGCTACTACAACGAGCTGATCTCAAAGTTCGCGGAGCGCACGCGCACCCGCGTCCTGGAGTAAGGGATCGGGGACGGCGCACCTGCACGGTGCGCCACCCATGCCCAGATCAGTCAGGCATCGCGGTCACGGACAATCGGCGATGATGATCCAACGGTGAATGGTCGGCTGGAAGGTGGCATAGTTCGGACCGACGCCGCCCCAAATCGCGCCTTCTTCGAAGACCATGTTCTGGCCATCGCAGACCTGTGGCCCAACCGCCTCCTCGACGACGCGGATGGCCAGCGCGCGGTCAGACCCCTTCATGCGCCCGTCAACGGCACTGACCCAGTTGAAATAGCCGGGCACGGTGGGGTCATAGTTGTTGATTACCTTGTAGGCGTTGCCCTCGAACTCGACCGCGAGTTCCCGCGTCGGGAAGGCCGCGTCATCAATCGATTGACATCCCAGCAGGGCCAAAAAGCAGACTCCCAGGGCGCCGGCCCTGGCCAAAGAAAATGCGCTCATCAAATATCCTCAACAATCGTCCCAACCCGTGTGGTCCAGGATTAACCACCGCGCAGCATGGGATCAATCGCTTCATTGCGGGCCGGTGCAGGTTTGGTTCATGGGCGCGGGCGGGCCATTGCATTGAGCCGCGAAACAGTCGTGGAAGACGCCGCACACCATGCGCGCCGCCAGACGGCGGAACCATTCGAGCGGTGCTTGAGAGCGTGTCCCACGTCGCAGCTACGGACTGCCCCCTTCTTTGCTCATGGTGAACCGCTTTGATGGTCCGGACTTCGCCAAGACGGAGGTGCTAATTGGCGCCGCCACCGCGATTCAACCGATCACCCGAAAAGCGTTAAATCAGGTGCAGATTTCGGGCGCGCCTCTACTGATTTCATTGGGAAATTTTTCACCGCCGTTGGGTCCAGGATTTTACACTCTTCCACACATTTTGTTAAATGCCAGCTTCGAGCCCAATGTGGCAAAATCAATCAGTCATTCTCAGCGTAAAGATCAAAGTCTAGCGCTAGTCCGAACATCCCAATCTCGCGAAGTGTTCCTGCTGTAAAGTTTATTGGATTGTCATAGCTATCAACCGGACGCCCTGAAAAACCTCTCGCCCTGAGTGCTTGATCGTGATTCCATCCTTTCAGCAGCAAAGGGCATAAGATGGCTGATCAGCGCGGTTTCTTCGATCTTGATGAACGGTATGCGGCGTTGTCGAAGGCAGG
>JBCCML010000102.1:0-3245 GCA_039026375.1 Pseudomonadota bacterium | reverse complement strand
GGGGCCGCGATGATCTGCCCGGAATACCGCGATTTCTGGGCAGGCGCCGAGCGTGCCGACAGCATCGTGATGAACCCTCACAAATGGCTGGGCGCGCAGTTCGAATGCTCGCTCCATCTGATCCGAGACCCGGCAGCGTTGATCCGCACCGTGGGGCTCCGGCCTGACTACCTGCAGACGCTGGGCGCGGACGACATCGTCAATTACAACGAATGGTCCATCGGCCTGGGTCGCCGGTTTCGGGCGCTAAAGCTCTGGTTCCTGATCCGGGCCGAGGGGTTGGAGGGCCTGCGCAGCCGTCTTCGCAACCACATCACCTGGACGGCCGAGGCCGCCGACCTGCTGGCCCAAGACCCCAGTCTTCAGATCGTGACGGCGCCCAACCTGGCGCTTTTCACCTTTGCCCACCGGGCGGGCGAGGCCGCGACCCAGCGCCTGATCAACGCGCTGAACGACGACGGCCGGATCTATCTGACCCAGACCGATCATCAGGGCCGGTTTGTCATCCGCATGACCGTCGGGCAGTGGGATACCAGCCGCGATGACGTCTTGCTCGCCTGCCGTCTGATCTGCGAGTTCGCCGCCCGCGAAGGTTAACCCAAACCAGTGAAAAACGGCGATTTCGGTCGCAAATGAACGCGAATTAGGCAGTTCAAGCTGGCTAGCCTATCCCAGAGCTCACTGGCAGAGGGCGCACGTATGCCCGAACGCGATCACAAACCAACCCTGGTCACCCTGACCATCGGCGCGCCGCGTGGGCGTGCGGCAAGGGGCTCGCCATCCCGGTTCTGACTGTTCCCTAGACGCTCAGAACCGGAGGAAACCACGTGAACAAAATCGATACGCAAGACGCCAAACGGGCCCGCCGGGCGGGTGGCCGTTCGGCCCGCCAGGCCATGCGCGCGGCACCCCTGGCCGAAGACGTCCGGCCCGTCCGCGCGGGCATGAACGGCGGCACCTACAAACCGCTCAGCGACGCCGGCATCGCCAAGATCCATGCCTCTGCCCTGGATGCGCTGGAGCAGATCGGCATTGCCGACGCCCCGGATAGCGGCATCGAGATCCTGACCGGCGCTGGCGCGATCCTGGGCGACGACGGTCGCATCCGTTTTCCGCGCGCCCTGGTCGAGGATTCTCTGGCCAAGGCCGCGCGTGAAATCACGCTGTTCGGCCAGGACCCAAGGCACGACATGCACCTCAGCGGGACGCGCGTGCACTACGGCACGGCCGGTGCAGCGGTCCACATCGTCGACGTCGAGCGCAACGAATACCGCGAGTCCACGCTGCAGGACCTGTACGATGCCGCCCGGATCGTCGAGCAATTGGACAATGTCCATTTCCTGCAACGCCCGATGGTCTGCAGGGATATACCGGACAATTATGAATTAGACTTAAATACGGTCTACGCGACCGTCCGGGGCACCTCGAAACACATCGGGACCAGCTTCGTCGAACCCTCGCACATGCCCGGCTGCCTGGAGATGCTGTACATGCTGGCGGGCGGTGAGGACAAATTCCGCGAACGCCCATTCATGAGCAATTCCAACTGCTTCGTGGTGCCGCCCATGAAGTTCGCCACGGAAAGCTGCGGCGTGATGGAGGCCGCCATTCGGGGTGGCATGCCGGTGCTGCTGCTGTCCGCGGGGATGGCCGGGGCGACGGCGCCGTCGACCGTTGCGGGGGCCATCGTGCAGGCCACGGCCGAGTGTTTGGCGGGGCTGACCTATGTGAACGCCATCAAACCGGGCCATCCGGCGATTTTCGGCACCTGGCCCTTTGGGCTGGACCTGCGCACGGGCGCGATGTCCATCGGCTCGGGCGAGCAGGCCCTGCTGAGCGCCGGCTGTGCCCAAATGCACCAGTTCTACGGCATCCCTGGGGGGGCGGCCGGCGGGGCCTCGGACTCCAAGATGCCCGACATGCAGGCCGGGTGGGAGCAGATGTGCTCGAACGTCATGGCGGGGCTGTCCGGGCTGAATATGGTCTATGAGGCCGCCGGCATGCATGCCAGCTTGCTGGGATTCTGCCATGAATCCCTCATACTTAGCGACGACAGCATCGGCCAGGCGCTGCGTTGTGTCCGCGGGATCGAGGTCGATGACGAGACCTGCGCGGTCGAGCAGATCCGCGAGGTTTGCCTGGGCGGATCGGGCCACTATTTGGGCACCGGGCAGACGCTGAGCCGCATGGAAAAGGACAACGTCTACCCGATCTATGGCGACCGCACGTCGCCCAAGGAATGGGCCGAAAATGACAAGCCGAACCTGGTTCAGAAGGCGATCAAACGCAAGAATCAGATCCTGTCCGAATGCTTTCCCAGCCACCTGGACCTGGCCCGCGACAGGGCGGTGCGCGCGCGGTTCCCGATCCACCTGCCGCCGTCGGCCGTGGGCCTCTGAGCGGCTCTGACGCTGGGATTTCTGCGGTATGATTTGCGTATGACTTTCGTATGACAAGCGTATGCCAACCGTGTCAGAGAAAGTCGACCTGACCGGGGCGGGCCGCTGCGGGCCGCTGCGGACAATTTTCGCAAAACCCGCCCCGCATTTACCGAAAATTGACTCTGACCCGGCAATGTCCCTGTCACCGCCGGGTCAGAAGACCCTGCCCGACATGCCCGATCGGCTGCTAACCGGTGGGGCGGCCAGAACGGCCCCGGGCGCGGCGGCGCATTAGGTGGCCTTGGCCGAAGGGACCGCAGAACGCGCAGACGTTGAAGGATATCCCCAGGACATACCGCCCCGGCCATGGTATGACTGTGTTAATTTCAGACAGCGCCATCCTGACCGGAACCGCGTGCCATGGATGCCAAGGCCGACGCACAGCTAGAGCGGCCGCCCGACCCGCGCCGCTGGGTCACGCTGCTGATCCTGTTCACCGCGCGCTTCGCGCTGGGGGTACAGTTCCAGTCGGCGGGGTCAGTCACGCCCTTCGTGTTGGAGGAGTTTGGCTCGGGCTATGCGGGGCTCGGCACGCTGGTCGGTCTCTACCTGCTGCCGGGCATTCTGCTAACCATCCCTTTGGGTTTCATGGGCCAGCGCTTTGGTGACCGGCTGATTGTTTTGCTGGGTCTGGGGCTGATGGTGGTGGGCGGCCTCCTGTCAAGCATGGCGTCTGACTATACGACGCTAGCCGCCGGTCGCGTGATCGCGGGCATCGGCTCGATCGCCCTGTTCGTGCTGCTGACAAAGATGCTGGCCGACTGGTTCACCGGGCGCGAGCTTTACTTTGGCATGTCGCTTTTC
>JBCCML010000101.1:0-3631 GCA_039026375.1 Pseudomonadota bacterium | reverse complement strand
TGGCCTTCGAGGCAGCGGATCGCGGGCTGCTGCCCTGGGCGCGCCTGCGGATCGAGGGCTACTTCTACCTGGGTTTCATCGACATGATTTTCGAAGCGGCCAGGGACGGCGCCGCGGTGCCCACGCATTTCTACACCAGCTTTGTGACCTATGCGTTCCTGCACGGTGGGGCGTTTCACCTGATCATGAACGGCGTGATCTTCCTGTCCCTGGGCGGCATCCTGGCCAACATGCTGGGGCCCATCCGGTTTATGATCCTGTTCGCTGCCACCGCGGCTTCAGGGGCGCTAGTCTTCGGGCTGATCACCGACACGCAGGGCCCGCTGGTCGGGGCATCTGGGTCCATCTTCGGCTTTTTCGGCGCCTTCAAGTATTGGGAGTGGCGCTACATCCAACGCACGGGCGCCCCCTATCAGCGGCTGTGGGGGACCGTCGCCGCGCTGATCCTGATCAACGTCGTGCTCTATTTCGGCTATCCGGGTGGTGCCTTGGCGTGGGAGGCACACCTGGGCGGTTTCATCGGCGGCGTGCTGGTGGCGCCGCTGCTGGCGCCACGCCTGGCGATCCCGTCGCCGATTTAGTCGAGTGCGACACTGCACGCGATATGACAGCTGATCAGTTCGACTTCCTGACCATCCATCGCGAAGGTGAGATGAATACTCGGTGTTTTGTCGATGCGCAGCATGTCCAGCATCGGGGTCATCCGCGCGAACGGCAGGACGGTAATCAGGTTGGCACCAAAGTTATACCCGGCGGCTGTGGCGCCGGCCAACGCATCGTCGAACACATAGACTAAGCCTTCGATCGACAAATCAGACTGATCGGTTGACTGAACGACGAAATCCTCGAAGCCAAACTTGATATGCGGCAGCTGGTAATAGGCAAACTCGAGACTGGTGTTGGCGTCAGCCAAGGGCAATGCATCTGGCATGACCACCCGAATGTAATCTGCGGTCGCCCAGTAACTCGCTTCGAAGGCGTCAGGGCGAAGCCGGACCGGGAGCGCGCTGTCTGGGATCTTGACGATCGGCGTGTTGCCGATGGGCGTCAGGCTTGACGGGTCAAGTCCAAGACTGCGCTCGGCAACCGACAACCCCCGAACCTCCAGGCTCGATAAAGACGACGCGGCAAGGGCTGCCCGCGCCTGTGCTGCTTGCACAGCGTTCCCCGACGAGATCTGGACCGCTGACGACTTGCCCGCTTTTGCTTTCGCACGGGACGTCGCGCGGGGCTTGGCGGATTTGGCGGCGGCGGACTTCGCGGCTGCCGTCTTTGCCGCTTTCGCGGCCACAGTGCGCGGTGCTTTGGCGGCGGCGGTCTTGGCGGTGGACGTCCTAGCGGTCTTGGCCCGGCCCGCCGCCGGTTTCGCCCGTGTGGTTGTCGTGCGAGTCGGTTTCTTGGCCATGATCTTCCCCCTCAAATCGTCTTGAGGGAGAAGTCTGTCCCAAACTGGGGCATTGGTCGAGGGATTTCACCCCCACGCATTCGCCCCCTATCCCAGCAGTTCGGCCTGCACCGCCTTGGTCCAACCCACGTGGATCTGATCGCCACTGACGATCACGGGCCGCTTCATCAGCGTCGGGTGCTGCCCCAGCAGGGCAACCGCGCCCTCCGCCGTGGCCGCCTTGGCGCGGCTGGGCTCGTCCAGGCCCCGCCACGTGGTCGAGCGTGTGTTGACCAACGCCTCGACCCCCTTGTCCGCGATCCACCCGCTCAGCAGGGCCGCATCCACGCCGTCGGCCCGCACGTCGACATTGGTCACGGACTGGCCCGCCGCCTCCAGCGCTTTCAGCGCCTTGCGGCAGGTGTCGCAGGTCTTCAGCCCGTAGAAGGTCAGCGCCATTCTCAGGTTGCCCGCCGGCCCAGCGGCTGCCCCGCGCCAATCATGTCAACCTCCAGCACTTCGACATTACTGCCCTGCACGGCGACCCGCACGCGGGCATAAATGCTGGGCTCGGTCTGGACCAGATGGTGCGTGGCCGCGAACAACGACAGGTCCTGCCCCACATAGGCGTAGACGCTAGAACCTTCGACCTGCGTTTCGATCCGCCCGGCAAACCCCTCACCATGTGCCAGATAGAAGGCCGCTATCGAGTATGTCTGATCAGCCTCTGGGAACATCACGTTCCGTGTGGGGTAAAGCGCCAGATAAGGGCTGTTCGACGTGGCCGAAATCAACGAGCCGTCATCGGGCACATCCGCTTTGCCACCGGACAGCACCACCATGTACTGGCTGATGTCGATGTACAACTTCTCCAGCACTGCTTCAGGCTGCTGGTAGACGCCGATGACGCGCCCCCCGCTGACCGCCGGCACGGCGAGGTTGGGCAGCTCTAGGGTCGGCACAATCTCGGACGCCGTTTTGCGGCCGCGCCGGGTCGGGCGCACGGTCGTTGCCTTGCGTGTCATGGTTGTGGCGGCGGACGCTGCCGCCCGAACCGTTGTGGTCGCCCGCGTACGGGGTTTTGCAGCTGCCGCGCTGAGCTTGGGGGTGCTTGCCTTCGACGCGCTGATCTTCGGTGTCTTGGCTTTCGCGGCTGCGGACTTGGTTGCGGCGGGCTTTGCGGCCGCTGCCTTTGATGTCGCCGCCTTCGTTGCCTTTGTTGCGGCCGGCTTCGCCGCCTTTGCCCGCGTCGTGGCTTTCCCAGCCGTCTTCGAATTCTTCGGTGCCTTGGCCATCCGCCCCTCCTGTTGCGTTTGCGGCCAAGCTTACCCGAAATCCGGCTTGCGTCGAGCCTTCTGGACGTGATGCGCTATGCATGGCAGCGTCGGGCGATGACAGACCGTTGGATCCTGACCCCGCAATACTTCGAGACGCATGAGCCAGCGCTGGCCAGCGTCTGCCCGGACACTGCAGTTTTGAATGGCCCGCATCCGATCCCCGACCGGGAGGAGGACAGCATGGCCACCCTGCACCGGCCGATTGCGGGTTTCGTCCAAACGGCCATCCGTGACGGGGTGCGCCCGGTCAGCGTGGCGGGCGATTGCTGCGCCTCGGTCCCCGTGCTGGCGGGGATGCTGGCGGGCGGTGTGCGGCCGACCCTGGTCTGGCTGGACGCGCACGGCGATTTCAATACGCCCGAGACCTCGCCCAGCCAGTTTCTGGGCGGCATGCCGCTGGCGATGATGGTGGGCCGCGGTCCTCAGTGGATGTGTGAGGCGGTAGGTCTGGCCCCTTTCGCGGAAGAGCGTATCTGGGCCATCGACCTGCGCGATCTGGACCCGCTGGAAAGGGCGGCCCTGGATGCCTCCGCCGTGCGCAGGACCGGCATGGCAGGATTGGCCACGCTGAAGATCGACGGGCCGGTGCTGGTCCACATCGACATGGACGTGATGAACGCGCGCGAGGTCGGTGCCTTCAACTATCCGGTGCCGGGCGGGCCATCGGTCGCGGAGACGGTCGCTGCCTGTGGGGCATTTGCTGCGGCCAATCAGGTGGCGGCGCTGTCGGTGTCAGGCTGGACCGGATCGCTGGACAAGGATGGCCGGACAGGTGCTGCCTGCGGTCAGGTGATCGACGCGATCCTGAGCTAGCAGCGACGGGGATCTGTAGGTGTTTGGGATGATGCCGGGCGTGGCCAGGCGTCCCACCCACCCACCCCCGCCCCGGGCGTGGCCGGGCGGGGGTGGG
>JBCCML010000100.1:0-3959 GCA_039026375.1 Pseudomonadota bacterium | reverse complement strand
TTCGGTTGCACCTGGACTTTCTTCAAATGTAGGGCCAACAACGGGAACGGGATTGTCATCGAGTGGGAGCCCGACGACCCGGGCAAGCAGCCACTGCCCCATGCGCTCAGGCCTTGCCTTCCAAGCCCGCCAGGGTCGCTGCGGACGCACCTGGGATCTTCATCTCAAAGATCTCGTGCACGACCGTGTAGTCATAATACCCCAGCCGCGCGATCGGGGCGATCCGCTGAATGTCCAACTTTCCATCTGCCCCCACGACCTCGTCGGCCACGTGGATGCGCTCGACCTGCCCATAGACCACGTCAACCCAACCGGCATTGGATCCCCCCGGCAGCCGGTGGGTCGACAGATAGCGACACTCGAAATGGCAGGGGCTCTCCGCGACCCGAGGGCCCGGCGCGTCGACACAGGCCGCCTCCGTCACGCCCGCTTTGGCAAACTCGTTGACGTCAGGCGCGAACTCGGCGGCCGAGATATTGACGGCCTCGCGCAGATCATAGGTCGCCATGTTCCAGACGAACCACCCCGTAGCCTCGGCATTCAGCACCGTGTCCTTACGCCGCCCATCGCTCAATTGGTTCGCCGCGAACATCACCATCGGCGGATCAAAGGTCAGGTTCTGCCACTGGCTGTAGGGGGCCAGATTCACATGGCCCGACGCCGACACCGTGGACAGCCAACCGATCGGCCGCGGCACGGTGCAGGACTTGAACGGATCGTAGGGAAGCGGGCAGGCATCCTGCCCCGGGCGATAATGCATGCGGACCTCCGACGTTGATGCCATTTGGTGACAGCCCCACTCCCGCCAGGCAAGCACCCCTTGCACCGGCTGCCCGCCTGGATTAGCTATTCCCCGAAAGATCGATCAGATCTTTTTGTACCACATAAATCGACTGGGAATAACAAATGGCGCTCCGCATCAATGACACCGCCCCCGACTTTACTGCCGACACCACCGACGGTCCGATCAACTTTCACGACTGGATCGGCGACGGCTACGCGGTGCTATTCAGCCACCCAAAGGACTTCACCCCCGTCTGCACGACCGAACTGGGCGTGATGGCCGGCATGATCGACCATTTCGCCCAGCGCAACACCAAGATCCTGGGCATCTCCGTCGACCCGGTCGACAGCCACCACAAGTGGAAGGCAGATATCGAGCAGATCTCTGGCAACTCGGTGGGTTATCCGATGATCGGCGACCCCGAGCTGAAGGTGGCCAAGCTCTACGACATGCTGCCGGCCTCCGCCGGCGACACGTCCGAGGGGCGCACCCCCGCCGACAACGCCACCGTCCGCTCGGTCTTCGTGATCGGCCCGGACAAAAAGGTGAAGCTTAGCCTGACCTACCCGATGACCACGGGCCGCAACTTTGACGAATTGCTGCGCGCCATCGACTCGATCCAGCTAACCGCCCAGCACAAGGTGGCGACGCCAGCCAACTGGGCTCAGGGCGATGACGTGATCATCACCCCGGCCGTGTCGGATGAAGAGGCGACCGAGAAATTCGGCAGCTTCGACAAGGTTCTTCCCTACCTGCGCAAAACCAAACAGCCGACCTGACCACCAGAGCCGCGCGTACGGGCGCTCCGAAAGCGCCCGTAAGACCATCAGGCGCTGGCCGCAATCAGGCCAGCCGCCGCCCAAGCGCCCATGACCAGGATGATGGTCAGCTGAGACGCCGCGCTGACGAAACCCATCAGACGCCCGATGCGCGCATTCCGCCGATCGAAGGCGGTGTCGTGGTCAGACTTGATGGCGGGTGCCTGGGTCTCTTTGGTCATCTTCTGGCTCCTGGGCTTGCTCTCTCCGGCGAGAATTAGGTCAGATGGCCACCAGTTCGATGAATTCGAGCCCGGATCTTTCCGAACGATGGAATCGCCCCTAGGCAGGCGCCGGCGCATAGAGGCGTCCGAAACCCGCAATCTCCGGTGTCAGACCGGCCAAGCGCAGCGCATGCCAGGCCAGCGCATGGTTCGATGCGGTCACACCAATCCCCAGCTCCTCCTCCAAGGGCGACACCAAATCCAGTGCCCGCAAGCTTGTGCAGGAGATGAATAGTGCCTCGCATGGTGCGGCCGCGACCACCTGCCGGGCCGCTACAGCAATCGCTTCGGGTGAAATGGACGCCACGGTTGGATCGTCGGGTTCATCGAACGAGCCAAAGGCCGCAATCTCGAACCCCTCCCCCGTAAGGCTGGCGGCGACCTCGGCGTTCACGGCCTCCGTGTAGGGGGTCAGGACCGAGATTTGCCGCGCCCCAATCGACCGCAACGCCGCCGACGCTGCCGAGATCGGCTGGCTCACCGCAACACCTGGTTTTGCCTTGTGAACCTGAGCCGCCACCCGGTCCGCGCCCAGGATCGCCGTCGCTGAAGAACAACCGAAGAGCACGGCATCCAGATCCGCACCCGGCAGGATCAGGTCGCACGACGCCGCCAATCGCCCCTCCATGGCGGCCAGGGTTTCGCGGGTCACCTCGTTGTCCATGCCGATCCGCGAGACGTAGAGCGCGACCCCGGGCACATGGGCAAAGACGCGGTTCAGCTCGTGCTCGATCGTGTAATCGGTCGCCAGCGCGACCAGGCCGATCCGCGCCCTGGCGCCCAGCCCGGCATCTGTCTCGAAATCCAGGTGATCCAGGCGCAGCGGCTCAGCCATGCAGCTCTCCCTCGTTCAAGCCGAAATCGGCCAAAATCTCGTCCCGATGCTGCCCCAGCGTCGGCGCTGGTCCCGTCACCCCGCCCGGCGTGCGCGAGAACTTCACCGGCAGCCCCAGGGTCTGCACGACACCGGCGACAGGGTGCGTCACCTCAGGCACCATGTCCCGGGCAATCGTCTGCGGATCGGCATGCATCTCACGGATGGACAGGACGGGGCCGGCAGGGAAACCGCCTGCCTCCAGCAGCGCCAGCCAATGGGCCGACGATTGCTGCGAGAAGATCGCGTTCAGCACCTCCTCCAGCGCCAGGCGGTTGGCCATGCGCCCGTCATTCGTGGCAAAGCGCGGGTCCTCGCCCAGGTCAGGCCGCCCGATCAGGCTGATCAGACGCTCCCAATTTCCCTGATTGGCCGCGCCGATATTGATATAGCCATCCGCCGTCCGAAGCGCCTGATAGGGCGCGTTCAAGGGATGGGCCGAGCCCATGGGCGCCGGGTCCTCGCCCGTGGCGAACGCAATGCCCGACTGCCAATAGGTGTGCGTAATCGCGGCCTCCAACAGCGAGGTTTCCACAATCTGCCCCTCGCCCGTCCGGTTGCGATGCTCCAGCGCCGCACAGACGCCCATGGCCAGCAGAATGCCTGCGGTTATGTCGCTGACCGGCGGGCCCACCTTGCAGGGCGGGCGGCCCGGCCCCTCACCGGTAACCGACATGATGCCCGACATGCCCTGGGCGATCAGATCAAACCCTGCGCGGTCGGCGTAGGGGCCCGTGCGCCCAAAGCCCGAGATCGCGCCATAAATCAGGCCCGGGTTCTCGGTCTTCAGACTGTCATAGCCCAAGCCCAGCTTGGCCAACGTGCCCGGGCGGAAATTCTCCAGTAAAACGTCGGACTGCGCGATCATGGCGCGAAGCCGGGCAACTTCGGCAGGGTCCTTCAAGTCCATGACGATCCCGCGCTTCGAGCGGTTCATCATCATGTAGGAAGCCGCCTCGCCGTTGATGTACGGGGCAGAGTGGCGGGTGTCGTCGCCGGACGGCCGCTCGACCTTGATGACATCTGCCCCCATGTCGGCCAGCATCAAGCCGGCTACAGGGCCCGCCATCAGATGGGCCATTTCGATCACCTTGATGCCCTGCAGCGGTCCGTTCATCTACCTCTCCCTGGTCCCAGAAATTTCAGCCAGACTGTCCCTCCACACCGTCCCCCGGCACCATTCTCCGACACCGTGGCGCGCCCCGGCGGCGGGCGGGGGGGGGGGGGGGGGGCCGCCCGCGACCCCCCCCCACAACCCC
>JBCCML010000099.1:0-4137 GCA_039026375.1 Pseudomonadota bacterium | reverse complement strand
TCCGCCGTGCAGGAGCTGATCAGGAAATCGATGAATTCCTTTTTCAGTTGTGGCTCCATCCCGTCCCAGTCGACGTGGTCCCAGTCGTCGTTCTTCTTGAAGTGACCTTTGTTGGGGTCGGCCGCCATCTGCGCGATCAATTGGTCCCACTCCTCGCGGATGTCGCTCACATCAATCGCATCCAGCTCGTCGAAATCCGTGGTGTAAAACCGCGGCGTGAGCAGGGTATTGGACATCGCCGTTTCGGTCGCAAAATCATCATCGAATTTTGCCTGCTCTTCCTGAATGGCGAGCCCTTCTTCGACCGTCGTTGCGTCTGCCGTGTGTTTGCCTTCGTAACCTTTGGGGTTCTGCATATTCATAGCTTGACCTCCTCTGAGAAGGAAAATTCGCATAGCTCCATAACTTCCAGATCGCCGGTCAGGCGCGTCCAGAGACGTTCAAGTTTGCTGGCGCGGATAATCGTGGCGTTACGATCTTCGCTCACGACCTCGCCGAACGGCGCCATGAGCTCCGGCCCGTGCACTTTGACTTCGTCACCCGGATAGATGACGGCACCGTTGTTGAACCGCACATGCGCGTGCAGGCTCTCGAACTTGTGGCTGATCTCGATCGTGCATGGCGCACTTTCAAAGTCTTTCGTCAGTAGTCCCATAAGGTGGCTTCCTTTCGTGGGTCAGGTGTGATCCAGCAACCTGGCGAGGGTGCCGGTTTTGGAGGCGCCGAAGCCAGAGAGCTCGGCGGACCATCCGGTGAGAGGGTCGGTCAGGGTCAAGCGCGTCCCATCCTGCATCTGCAGACGCAGGGGTTTGCTGGCGGCGACGCTCTGGCGCTTTCGTTCCCGTTGTATCGCGCGATCAAGACCGGAAACGAACTTGGCCTCCCGGCCGGACAGGGTGGCGATGGATTGGCCTTCTTCGTCGAGGATTTCCACCGGGCTGGCAGAGGCAGAAAGCAAAATCATACGCTCCGCGGTCACCATTGCCTGACCTGGCTGGCCGGCGGGATCGTGCCCCGTCAACGCAGCCGCGCTGACAAGTGCAAGAACTGCAATCACCAGTCCCGCCAGACCAAGCACCATTCCGCGGGGGATGATGTCCCGCTTTGGGGCGTTGTTTTGGGATTGAGATTGCACGGGCATGGCTTACTCGGCCGCGACTGAGCTGTGGCTCGGTATCGCGGTCGCGCGCACGATTTTCGGAATCGACACACGCGCTTCTGCGGCGTCCGACAATAGCCCGGCAACGCGTTCCGCATCGGGAATGCAGCGCAGTGCGGGTTGTGCGTCGCGGATATGCCAAGGGCGGATATGTGGCCAGCACATCAGGTAAGACAAACGCATGGCCCCCATCGTCTCCAAAGCGATTGTACCAGTTCCATCCTTGCGCAGGTCCAGCATGGCGTTGGCGACTTGCGTGTAGGGAATATTCAGCGTCAGGCTTAATGCGGCACCGATGCGCATGACCACGCGCGCATCAGTCACGGTGTAGACTGTGGCTCGGGCTTGAGCCCACGCCACCATATACAGGATCATGCATCCAACCAGCCCCAGCAGCAGAAATGGAACCGCGGTGGCAATGGCCTGACCGACCGGCAGCATGTCGAGTTGCGACAAGACCCGCCAGAGCGCCAGAAAGACGAAATATCCCGCCATCCACTTGATACGGAAGGTCTCAACGGCCATGCGCCATGGGTCTGGGCGACCTTGCCAGAGAATTTCTTCTCCCTCGGGGGGTTCTTCGGGGAGCCCCTCAACCGGCTCGATTTCGATTTCGTTTTGAGACATGGCGAGTATCCCTTTCTGCGTATTGGATCTGGCAGGCTTGCGCCAGGCCTTCAGGCCCGGAGCTTCTGTTTACAGACCGGGTTCTTGGCGATTCCCGGCGTAGAGTTTGCCACCGCCGAAGTAGCCGGTGATCTTGTCCTCTTCGAGCAGCGTGATCTGACGTGGGCTTGCGATCGACGGTATCGTGGCAAAGTGTTTGCCGAAGAGCGCATGCACCTTCACGTGGTTTGCTTTGATCTTGCAGAACGGCATCGGCATCAGCCGCGTGCCAGATCCCCATTTGGAGTCGAGCTCCATTTCCAGATAGCGCACGACCTGTTCGGGTGCGTCCAACCAGATGTCGGTCACTTTACCGACGATCGATTCATCGCCCGCCATTATGGGCAAACCCCTTGGATCACGCCCGGCAGCAACCGAGAATTCTTCGGCCCCGGCCATTGGAATGATTTTCGGATGTCCGTGCCCATCAAGCTCCGGCGCGTCGCTGCGTGGCGCCCAGGACGCAGGACCTACTCCGTCAAGCATCGGGTCACCGGTGGGCTCCAGCGGGTGTCCGTTGCCGGGTCCGGTTCTTTTGAGTGCGAGGTCGGCACGGTCCGGGTGTTGCCCGCTCGGCACGGTTACCTCGCCGCGTCCGTGGGGCAATTGAAACGTTTTGTCCTCCGGCTGCGGCCAGAGGCCGGGATTGGACGATGCGTTGCCGTCGTCGTCTTCAAGCGGATAGCCTTCGCGCATGTTCTCGCGTTGGATCCAGACCACAAGACCTGCAAAGAAAATCCAGAAGAGCCATATGGACAGGCTCGCCATGTCGAAGTTGCCAAAGAAAACTGTTTCAGTCATTTCTACCTCCTGAAACCTGGTCAAGTTGGGAAATCAGCCAACCCAAGCGGGCGGGAACTGGTTTCCGACGGGGTGAAAGGACCGCTTTGGCGCACGAGTGGTCCAAGGATTGCGAGAGTGACAAAAAGCAAGCCAATCTCGGCGTGATAAACGAATGAGTAACCTGTAGCGGGAGAGATCATGCCTTCGCCCAACTGCCCGCTCATTGCGATGGCGCCCACCCAGTCACGGAGTGAACCACCGATCGCGATAGCAAGACCTGCAGCCGTTGCCTGTGCCGCGCCCCACGCGCCGAGGGCCAGGCCGCGTCCGGCCCTGTCCGCCTCTGGCAATGTCATACACGCTGTGAGCGTCGCGACCGCAAAGAGACCGCCTCCAAAACCGATTAGGCCCGCGCCGGCAAAAAACAGAGCGGCGGAGTTCAGCGGTGCGGCAAAAATCACCATGGAAAAAGCCCAGATGCCGGCAAGAATGCCCGCACCTGCCAATCGGTAGGCGTTAGAGCCGGCGGCAAGTCTCTTGCCAGCCCAGGCAAAACCGAGAAGGGCACCCAGCGACCACATGGCTGTCAGCAGTGTTGTCGACGAAACCGAAAGTCCGAGGATTTCGCCGCCGTAAGGCTCCAGCAGAACATCCTGCATGTTAAAGGCCATTGTGCCAACAAAAATGCAAACCAACAGCCGCCCGGCTTTGCCGCCGTCAATGAAATCCTCCCAAGCGTCGCGAAACTTCGGACGTGGGGCCGCGCGTTCTTCGCGGCTCATCGGGCGCACGCTTTCCTGTTTCCACAGTGCAACGAGGTTCAGAAACAGCGTCGCCACCGCCGTCGCCTGAACCACCTGGATAAGCTTCAGCGGCGTGAAATCGCGCAGGAGGAAGCCGATAATCACCGAGGAAATCCCCATGCCGACGAGGAACATGACATAGAGCAGCGCAACCACCCGTGGGCGCGTTTCATCAGTGGCCTTGTCAGACGCCAGCGCCAGCCCTGCGGTTTGGGTCATGTGCATGCCAAGACCGGTCATCAGAAAGGCGAGTGCGGCCAGGATCTGGCCTGCGAAAGGCACTTCAATGTGCACATCTCCACCAAGTACCAATAGAGCGGACGGCATAATCGCCAGCCCTCCGAACTGCCAGAGGGTGCCGAACCAGATATACGGCACCCGCTTCCAGCCGATTGACGACCGGTAGGTATCCGACTTGAACCCAAGCAATGTACGGAACGGGGCGATCAGAACGGGCAGGGCGATCATCACAGCGACAATCATGGCCGGCACGCTCAATTCGACAATCATCACCCGATTCAGCGTGCCCAGCAGCATGACGGCCGCCATGCCGACCGAGACCTGAAAGAGCGACAGGCGGAGCAATTGGCCGATAGGCAGCTCTGCGCTTGCTGCGTCTGCAAATGGCATGGCCTTGAGCGACAGTCTTTTGAGGTCGGCCGCTTTCATGGTTGCACCTGCAAAAGCTGAGAGATGTAAAAGCCGGACACGACCCTGTCGACCGCG
>JBCCML010000098.1:0-4852 GCA_039026375.1 Pseudomonadota bacterium | reverse complement strand
TCATTTGGCAGCCCACCCGTTTCCCCGTTATTTCCAAGCCAGACCGTTGCGTGACGAGCAATCGTTCCAACGAGGTTTTTTTGCTTTGTCGCACAGAAGAATCATTCTGCAAACCATGTGGTTTGCATCCACCTGTTGCAGGCCGTGAGTGCGGGCCCGCATGTGGTGGGCGCGGTGCGTCACGCGCAAAAGATAACCGTATCACGGACGTTCAACGGTCGCCGCAAATTGCATCCTGAGGATCTGTTCCACCCCGTAAGGGAGTGAGCTCGCCAGCGGCGAGCCCGGCGGTCACTCTGCCGCCCACATGAAGCTGCCTTTCTTGGAGGCTTGCCCTGCGATCTCCGTGAGTTTCCGAGCCGCGGCGACGCGTTCGTAATCTGCCTCCTCGAGGAACTCTCCGTGCCATTGTGGCGGCGCTGGCTCGAAGCCGTGGCGGCGGGCCATCTCGGCGATGCGATCCGCATCTTCCAGGTTCAGATCCCGGCCCAGGCTGTAATCCTTGGTCTCGCCTTCGAGGGCCAGCAGCATCGTCTCGCCCATGCAGCCCCAGCAGAGATCTTCTGGCAGGGTCTGGAAGGGGCCCAGATTGACGGGGAAAGGAGGTTTGACCAGACCGCCGTCAAAGACCAGCACGCCTTCTTCCGACAGATCCGCCCGTGCCACGTTCGGTGGCCGCGCCACGTCACACACGACAGTCCCGGGCCGCATCTTCATCGGGTCGACAAGGGCGACCTCAGCATTGGTGGCCACAAGAACCATGTCAGCGGTGGCCAGGGCGTAGTCTAGGTCGGTGGTGACGTCGATGGGCGCTGATACGCCGGCATCCCCACAGGCCCGTGTCAGCCGTGTCAGGGCTGTCTCTTCGGTCCCTGCATCGCCCTGTGGCAGCATATCCCGCACGGTTTCGCTCAGCAGCCCGTGCTCGGAGGAGAGCTGCGCTGCTGAGAGCGTCTCAACGACATCGTTGGCGACGCGTTCTAGCAGCCGTGGCGCGTGACAATTCTTGGCGTTGCCGACAAGGGTGAGGCGGCCCGCCCAACGGCCGATCATCAGGCTGGCCAATCGCCCGATGGCACCGGTGGCGCCAACGATGACGACATGGGCATCACTCGTTTCCATGGAGACCCGTCTCGCGGCCCTCTGGAGCGCGGTGACGGCTGCAACGGTTGTCAGCGTGTTGCCACTGGTGATGGGCACGCCACGGCCCGCCACAGCGGACCCGCCATTGGTCACGATCGATGTGAAGGCGCCGAGCCCGAGGCGGGAGGCGCCGAATTCTGCGGCCATGTCTGCCGAGGCCTGGATCATCCCACGGGCCGTGGAACGCCCCTTGCCGATCATGTCCTGGGGCAAGAGTGGCACGGACATGATCATGCCCTCTGCCTTTGCACCGTCCCGCGAGGTGCCGCCTTCGACGGGCCACGCAAAACCGGGGCCCACGCGCTTGACCCATTGCATCCAGGTGTCGCGCTCTTCGGGGGTGAAATTGGCAAAGGACGGGTCCGAGCGCAGGACGTCCTCTTCTTCGGTGTAGTGAATGAGGAAACAGAAACGCCCCGGTGCCGCCTCGGGCACGCTGCGGGCCGGTCCCTGCTGAGGCAGCGACGGGGCCGCGTCCGACAATTGCTGGCGGCGCTCTGGCGTCACGAGATGCGCCATGAGCGCGTGGTAGTCGCCGTGGTCCAGGATATCGCAGGCATTGGTCAGCGCGCCGACGCATTGGTCAATCTCGGCCTGGTCGGCGATCAGGGGCGGCTGAAGCCGCATGACCTGGGCATTGTTGAAGACCGGCGCCGTCAGGGCATTTTCGACGTTGAACAGATAAGAGCTGAGGAGGCCGACGAAGCCCCCGTTGAGGCTGCAGAAGGCCATGGAGGCGGAATCCCCGCGCTCGTGAACCTCGTGGAACTTGAGGCCCACCATGTAGCCGCGCCCTCGGGCACCGCTCAGCACGTCGGGGAAGCGTTTCTGAAGAGCGTGGAGCTTCTTTTGGAAATACTGCCCGTTTTTTGCCACTTTCTTGATGAGGGCGCTGTCATTCTCGAGCAGGAGGCCGAGGGCCGCGTTCGCGGCTGCGCAGGCGATGTTGTTGTTGGCGAAAGTCGAGCTGTGCAGGAGGCCAAATCGGTCGTCCCAGACCTCGGGCCGGACGACCACGGCTGAGATCGGCATCAGCCCCCCGCCCAACGCCTTGCCGAGAAGCAGCATGTCCGGCGCCTCATCGCAATCCGCGCAGGCAAAGAGCTGTCCCGTGCGGCCAAGGCCGGTCTGAATTTCATCGACGATGCTCAGGACGCCATATTGACGGCAAAGGCCGATGACGCCGCTCAGGTATCCGTCATCCGTCGGGCAGACCACGCCGCCCTCACCCTGGATCGGTTCGACCACGAAGGCTGCGATCTGATCGCCGTGGGCTTTCAGTTCGTCCTCGAGGGCGTCCAGATCGCCGAAAGCGATGTATTTGAAGCCCGGCGCCGGTCCGCCGAAATCCTTTTGATACATGGACTTACCTGTCGCGGACAGGGCGCCCATCGTTTTCCCGTGAAAGCCGTTGCGCGTCGACAGGATGGTGTCGTTGCCCGACCGAGCGCGGGCCAGTTTGATCGCCGCTTCCACCGCCTCTGCGCCGGAGTTGGCAAGGGTGACGACGCCCAGATCATGGGGCGTGATGCGGGCGAGCGTTTCCGCCAGCTTCTCGGCTTCCAGCGCCCTGAGAGGCTGGACCATGGCCGGTCGCATGAGGTGTTCCTGATCGCGCAGCGCATTCCAGATCTGCGGCGGGTTATGGCCGAAGGGCAGGGCCCCGTATTGCGACAGGAAATCCAGGTACTCCTGGCCTGCAGCGTCGTACAGGTGACAGCCCTCGCCACGGTGCAGTTCCGCGTCCAACCCGAAGGTTTCAAGTAGGCGTGTCCGGGATGGATTTAGACCGACCATTTCTGCTCTCACCTTTCTTGTTTTTCGCTTCCTCAGCCTTGATATTTTTCAAAAGGAAGTGGGCGCATTTATGGCGGACATGCGGTGAAATTGAGCGGTTTAAATCCCTTAAGTGATTGTAAATTATTGATAAAATAACGCTCTGCAGAGGCACTTTGGCGAAGCTGCAGGGGGCGCAGAAACGGCTCGTTGCATATCCAATGACATGTGTTTCGTGCACGCGTTACGACCCCCCGATGCAGTGCGTTAACACGTGCCCTTTCATCGGGCACCTGCGGGCTCAAGCCAAGGACTCGGCCAAGCTTGGAAATGAGCGGAATACCTCCTGTGGGTGGCGGTGTTCCGCCAACGACCAGATATAGTATCATCGCCGAGTGGTGGCGTTATCTTTGGGAATTCGCCTTATGCGAGTGGGCAGCGCGCGTGATGTTGCTTGCCGCTGTTCCTGAAAACGCTGCTACGTTTGGTCGGAAAGATGGTGGAGCGCCAGCGGTGTAAAGGCTCTTCATAATGAAAGTACTTTGAGAGAAAACTCTCTAAAACACCAACTAAGATCAAAGCGCAGGAGCGCTTGGGCATCATGGAAGATGCGGACCTGCTGGAAGTGGTCAAATTAGCAGTGAGGCTAGTCTAGCCTCGCGTTTATGAGGTCGCTGACTTCGGTCTTATCCAAGGCAGGATTACAAGAAGAAGTGTGGGCCAGAAAAGGGTAGCTACAGTGTCTTTTACTGTTTCAGACCAGTTCACAGTGCCCGTCCAGTTTATCCAGTCACGAGCATCTAAAGCTTCATTGATGATCTGGATCGTCGCGACGATTACCCATCCCAACAACAGCCCGTAGCGGCGGTGTCGCAAAAGTACGGCAAAGGCTAGAAAAACCAGAAGACCGAAGTGCGTATGCATGGCGTCGCTTTGCATACCGACCTGCGTTTCAAGCCAAGCTTTGCTTTCAAACCAGACGTTTCGCCACGTGATTTCCATGCGTCCTGCAGGGGTAAATGATGAGGTATTTAACGTGAACGCTTCTATTCACAGTTCGCATCGGTATCCTGCTTTTATCTTGAGAACAACTTGTCCTTGGAGCGGGTTCGTTTTCCGATGCCGCTGAACGAGATCAGGCAGGAGCGTGACAGAAATAGCGTGCGTCGCGAAATGATCTTCTAAATGGCGATCACAAACGGCCGGCTGTCAACGCGCGGTGAAGCGATATTTTCGGTGGGGATCAACACTTGCTAAGGGGCCGTTCAGGAAGCTGCTTACATGGCTGGCAGTGCCTTCTGAAAAGCTACATCAATCTGAAGACAGAGTGCTACTGAGGCAAGGATTTGATCAGGTCTTCACCATGGGCATCGTGACTAATCTTGTGAGATCGGCACTTCTCATCGCCCTGGCAATTTCGCCAGCCTGGGCTGACGGCGTTCGGCTGACCCAAGATGATCTGGTGCTGGTATTGCCGTCCGTGTGGGCTGCGCCTGATCTGGTTTTGCCAGAGGTCGACCCGGAACTGCCGATACTTGGGGCGGAAGCGAAGCAGGATGGCACCCGCTTGCTGCGGATCCTCAATGGCAGCGAGGATATCAACGGCTTTGACGGCATCCTCTACGACAATCGGGATCGTGACCACTCGACCCTGGATGCGGCCGTGTTCCCGCGTTTGTCGCGGCTCGAATACGGTCCCGAGCTCGTGTCCAAGGGGCTCGATTACGGCTTGGCGGGGCGCGTCATCTTACCGACCGTCGTGTTGGGCAACTCGTCGACGGCCATGACTTCAGGGGATTTGCAGCGCAGTTTGCCACGGCTTGCCATGACACAATCCGGATGGCGCACGGTCACGCCGATGCTCTACGCAAACAATCAGATCTACGTCTATCCGGAGCACCGCGACTACGACGGGGACGACCGTTATCCGATC
>JBCCML010000097.1:0-4870 GCA_039026375.1 Pseudomonadota bacterium | reverse complement strand
TGGGAGCTGATCCGCCGCACCGATGGCGGCGTCGCCAAAACGGTCAAAGCTCGTGAATTGTGGGAGCAGATCGGCCACGCCGCCTGGGCCTCGGCCGATCCGGGCATGCAGTACCACGACACGATCAACGACTGGCACACCTGTCCGGAGAGCGGTCAGATCCGCGCCTCCAACCCGTGCTCGGAATACATGTTTCTGGACGATACGGCCTGCAACCTGGCGTCGATGAACCTGCTGCAGTTCCTGAAGCCCGAGGGTTTCGATACCGCGGCCTACGAGCACGCCACGCGCGTGTGGACCGTTACGCTGGAAGTCAGCGTGACCATGGCGCAGTTCCCGTCCAAGGAGATCGCGCAGCTCAGCTATGAATACCGCACGCTGGGTCTGGGCTATGCCAATATCGGCGGGTTGCTGATGACGTTGGGCCACTCCTATGACTCGGTCGAAGGCCGGGCCATCTGCGGCGCGTTGACGGCGATCCTAACCGGGGTCAGCTATGCCACCTCGGCCGAGATGGCGTCGGAACTGGGTGCCTTCCCCGGCTATGCCCGGAACCGTGATCACATGCTGCGGGTGATGCGCAACCACCGCCGCGCGGCCTATTCGGAGACATCCGGCTACGAAAAGCTGGCCACCCCGCCGGTACCGCTGGATGCCGCAAACTGCCCCGATCAGACCCTGGTCGAGCGGGCCAAGATCGCTTGGGATCAGGCGCTGGAACTGGGCGAGGCGCATGGCTACCGCAATGCGCAGTCCAGCGTGATCGCGCCCACGGGCACAATCGGTCTGGTCATGGATTGCGACACCACGGGGATCGAGCCGGACTTTGCCCTGGTCAAGTTCAAGAAGCTGGCCGGCGGCGGCTACTTCAAAATCATCAACCGGGCGGTGCCTAAGGCGCTGGAAAACCTGGGCTATTCCGAGGAGCAGATCGCCGAGATCGAGGCCTATGCCGTCGGCCATGGCACCCTGGAAGGCGCGCCGGGCGTCACCGTCGACCGGCTGAAGCATCTGGGTTTTGGCCCGGACGAGTTCGCCAAGCTGGAGGGCGCGCTCGGGTCTGCCTTCGACATCCGCTTCGTTTTCAACCAGTGGACGCTGGGGGCCGAGTTCTGCACCGACACCCTGGGGATCGACGCCGGACGGATGATGACCGAGGGCTTCGACCTGCTGCGCGAGCTGGGCTTTAAGCCCGACGAAATCGAAGCGGCCAACACCCACGTTTGCGGGACCATGACGCTAGAAGGCGCGCCTTACCTCGCCGAAGAGCACATGGCCGTCTTTGACTGCGCCAACCCCTGCGGCAAGCTGGGCAAGCGCTATCTCAGCGTGAACAGCCACATCGACATGATGGCCGCGGCACAGCCCTTCATCTCGGGCGCCATCTCGAAGACGATCAACATGCCGAACGAGGCAACGATCGAGGCCTGCCAAGAAGCCTACATGCGCTCCTGGCGCCTGGGCATCAAGGCAAACGCCCTTTACCGCGACGGCTCCAAGCTCAGCCAACCGCTGTCGGCCAGCCTGATCGACGAGGCCGAGGATCTGGAGGAGGCGACGCCGCACGAGGCCGCCGTGATCGTTGCCGAGAAGATCGTCGAGAAGGTGATCGTCAAGGAGATCCAGAACGACACCCGCGGCGATCGCCGGACCCTGCCGCATCGCCGCCGGGGCTACACCCAGAAAGCGGTTGTGGGCGGGCACAAGGTCTATTTGCACACGGGCGAGTTCGAAGATGGCCAGTTGGGTGAGATCTTCATCGACATGCACAAGGAAGGCGCCGCCTTCCGGGCGATGATGAACAACTTCGCCATCGCCGTGTCCATGGGCCTGCAGTACGGCGTGCCGCTGGAGAAGTTTGTCGAGGCCTTCACCTTCACCCGGTTCGAACCGGCGGGGATGGTGTCGGGCAACGACAACATCAAAACGGCCACCTCGCTGTTGGACTACATCTTCCGCGAGCTGGCGGTCAGCTACCTGGACCGCTCGGACCTGGCCCATGTCGAACCGGAAGGCCCGCGGGCCGACGAGATCGGCGGCGGCGTGGCCGAGGGCGAGATCAACGTCGCGGTGGCGGGCCAAGAGTCCAGCGACAAAGTCATGGCGCTCCTGTCCACGGTGGCGCCCGTCTACAAGACCGGCTTCACCCGCGGACGCATCCCGACCAAGGAACTGATGGTCCTGCAGGGCGGTCAGGCCCAGATGACGGCGGGCGCGGGCGCTGCGGCGCCGGTGGCGGCCCCTGTCGCGCCCCCAATCGCGGCGACCGCTGCGGTGGCTGCGGCGGGCGCGGCCACCATGGATCGCCGGACCGAAGCGCGGCTGAAGGGCTACGAAGGCGATGCCTGCGGCGAATGCGGGAACTTCACGCTGGTGCGCAACGGCACCTGTCTGAAATGCGACACCTGCGGCGCGACCTCGGGATGCTCGTGAAGAATTGATGGGAGGAGCCAGGGCTCGACCCCCTGGCTCCGACCTGCCTGAGTACTGCGAACACTTAGGCAAGCCAGCCTCTGACGAGGCGCCTGGAGACAGGAGACTATGACGAGATGGCGATCAATACCGTTCGCTCCAACCCACAGGATTTCCTCGGAGTGTCAACAGGGTGCCTGTGAATAAGGAGACTACAATGATTACAGAGAGTGAACTGACCTATCCAACCCTGGGAGTTCTGGCTGACGCACCTGGCGGCAAGCTGGCTACTACTGAGTTGCGAGAAGCACTCAAGGAAGTCCTTCCACTAAAAGAGTCAGACGTCGAACCTCTCGCCGGTCGTCCAGACACGAAGATCGATCAGCGGATCAGGAATATGAAGTCGCACAAGAAGTCTGTGGGAAACGTGATCTTTGAAGGGCTCGTCGAGGAAGTTCCCAGAGGTTTCAAGATCACCGACAAGGGGCGCAGGCACTTAGCGCGACGTCCCGAAACACTCTTCGACTGACGACGAGGGACGGGGCCGGGCAAAGACAAGATATGTCGACCTGGCCCCCACATCCCGCACCAAGATCAGGCCGCAGGCGAAACCGCGAGCAGTAACGGTCCCAAAGAAGCCTGAGAACAAGGACCAACCTAGAACGGGGCGACCTCGGTCGCCCCTTTTTCTTTGCCGTGTTGGGTTCGTTACAGTCCGCGAACGCGATTCAGGCTAGAATGGGGTGTGTTAGGAGGAAGGCCATGACTCGGAAAGACACGTCGCAATCGCTAGAGGACAAAGATCTCGACCAGGCCCAGGGCGCGGGCGAGAACCTCTATGTTTCCAGCACCGATCCAGGGCACTTGACCACAGCGGGCGCAAAAAACGCTGGCGAGAATCTGTATCTGTCGGGGGCCGATCCGGCTGCAAAAACCGGCGGCAAGGGAAAGCTCGCCGGTAAATCCTAGAGTTCTCAGCGTTCTCGGCGTCTAGCCACCCATTCCCGCCTTGATCGCGAAAAGGCGGAGGGGAGCTATCCGGTTGACCGCGGCCAGGCCAAGGGCGCGGATGTCGCGCAGGGGCTGGTTCTCCGTCAGCACCGCGCGGTTCAAAGCGTCGATCCCAGCCACCTTGGCCAGGATCAGCGGCATCTGGCGCGCCTCGTAGCGGGCCAGTACGCGGTCACTGCCCGGGTCGTCCGTCCCCTCGACCAGTTTTGCCAGGTGCTCGATGTCGGACAGCGATGTGTTCAGCCCTTGGGCGCCGATGGGCGGCATCACGTGGGCGGCCTCGGCCACCAGGGCAACCCGCTCGCCCCGCAGGCGATGCGCAACCTGGCTGATGATCGGGAAGACCCCGCGGGGGGAGCTGACACGCAGAGGGCCGAAAAGCCCCATCGTCTCGGCGGTCAGCTCGGTGGACAGCGCCGCGTCGTCCAATGCTGCCAGATCGTCAGCACGACGGGCGGGCATCAGCCAGACGATCGAGGCCGCGGGTCTGTTGTTATGATCCGGCATAGGCACCAGGGTGAGTGGCCCCCCTGTTCGGTGTATTTCGGTCGAGATGTGGTCGTGCGGCCGGTCCATGCTGACCGTGAAGACGAGCGCCTTCTGGCCATACTCCCATCGTTGCCGACCAATCCTGGCCAACTGCCGCAGGGTCGAGTCCCGGCCATCTGCTGCCACCATTAATCTAGCCGCCAGCCGCTGCCCATCCGATAGTGTCAGCACCACGTGCTCAGAACGTGGCAGCAGGCCCGTGACCGAGCGGCCTTGGTGGAGACTGACATTCGGCATCTCAGCTAGGCGTTCCATCAGGGCATGGCGGGCCAGCGTGTTCGGGATGTTGACCCCAAATGAGCCGAAGGCAGTCTCGGCGCCCGTAAAGTCAGCAGTCTCGCGAGGCTGACGAACGCGCCCACCGGCATCGACGATTCGCATGACATCCAGTGCGGCGCCGCCCTCTGCCATGGCTGACCAGGCGCCTGCTCGTTGTAACGTCTCGATTGCCGGTTGCAGAAAAGCGGTGGTGCGGCGGTCGCTGGTCGGGGCATCAGCGGGCGCCGGGTCCACAACGTCGACCCTCAATCCTTCGGCACCGAACCTGCACGCCGCTGTCAGTCCAGCGATGCCGCCGCCCGCAATCGCAATATCCGTCCTGCCCATGCCTAGAGTGATAAGGGCCCGATCATTGCGCCTCAAGCGACGCCGCTTTGCCATGGTGCCGCATCCAGCCCCGGCATTCCGCCCTTGGGCATCCGGGGCGTTGCCCCGTATGCCATGGCCGTCCAGGCCCGCCCCCACCCCCACCGCCGCCAAGGATCGCGCAGCGATCCGTGGCGGCGGTGGGGGTGGGGGCGGGCCTGGACGGCAAATCCGGTCGCGCGCAGCGCGGCGGGCGAAAGGCGGTATAAAAGCGCTGAACGGCGGCACTGGAAGAACGCATGCAGGAGGGCGC
>JBCCML010000096.1:0-4976 GCA_039026375.1 Pseudomonadota bacterium | reverse complement strand
GAATGCGTGGCCGCCCCGGCTCGGCTGGGCAGGATGCGCGATAGACCCACTTGCCGCGTCATCCCGTGCGCTCGGTCTCGTGCAGATTAAAATCGAGCAGAATGCTGATTGGTATTGAGATATCTCGCATCAGTCGGCCTCGTTTCTGATGTCGTTCCTTCGCTCAGCCAAATAGCGCCGACCCGCATCTGTGATCTGGTAGCCACCATCGACACGCTTCATTAGGCCACGTGCAACCATATCCTCAAAAGCCTTGTCGATCACGGCGTCGGTGTGATTTGATTGACCACTCATGACCCCTCCTTATTCAGCGCCTATGGCGCGCACCTCTCGGATGGCATCCTCAAGCGCTGCGACTGGCGTGTCCCCCTCGCCTTTGGCAAAGACGTTGGATCTTCGCACCGTGCAATTGATGGTGCTGGTGTAGCTGCCTGACCACGACGTTTCGATTGACACCTTGCCAAGCGCCTCGGCCTCTGCCCAAAGAGCATCAAGCGTATGTGCTCGCGAGTACACGTCGCCGGTCTTCTCAAATGACAGCAGATCAGCCATTCGCATCCTCCTGATTGTCGACACTGTAGCTGATCCAGATGGTGCGGGCGCTTGACCGATAGCCTCTTCCCCCTTGGCTATCGGTGTCAAAGTACCGCCAACGCTCTCCGGTTTTCGCGTCGATGCCGCCGTTCCACGCGCGCGCTTCGCAATGCCGAGCCCAGAGCATCAAGCAAACCAAAATCAGAACTGATATTGGAATGACGGTCCACTCAGCCATTGGCATCCTCGTTTTTGTCGAGTTCCGCGCGCGCCCTGCGCACGTGCCCAAAAGTCATCGGAAGCGGGTTGCCCTTGCCGTCCCAACCAACCGATTCGTCATCGGGCTCGTCGGAACAACCGCCGTTAATCCCAACGTCGTTTTCCACAATCTCAAGCAGTTCTCGAAGAGCTTTCACGATCTGTCATCCTCGTCTTTGTCGATAATTTGAAAGGCGCAGAAAGGGCTTATTCGGGCTTTCACCCCGTCACAGCGCTGCAAGTCTGGAAGACCAGAGGCAGGCCCTATCGCTGTGTCTGCGCCTATCAAGTTATCGCTCGTTATTGTGAAGTCGCTCCAAAGCTCGAATTGCCTTCGCCCTTGTCTCGGGTGTCTTGGTTGGCTTTGGTGGCGGAGAGCCAGGCCCCCACGGGTCGGACCTTGGGCCAAAGTACCTCATCTGCCCGGGTGTGCCTCCGTTTAGTCCGAGCCTACCGACACGCCGAATGTGACCAGTGGTGTTGTTCACCAAGTCATCCAGGCGCCAGTCTGGGCCCTCGCAGGACTGGAGCTGCTTGATCAAATCGGGGATGTCCGCTGTCATCTATCGGCCTCCTATTCGCTTCTCGGCCCGAATCGACGGTGAAGCCTTAGCCGCACCTTGTTCCTGGCCTTGTCGTCGTCGTAGTCCTCGCCCATGGCTGCGCACGCCTTGCGAATGATGTAGCCCCCGTCGGACGCAGGATCGCGCCACATGTTGCCCAGACGGTCCCAGTCGTCCGCGCTGATCTTTCCCGCAGGCGGTCGACCACGACGGGGCACCTGGCCGGGATCAGGCTTAAACACCTCGATATCAACGCCGCGCTCATTCATCGCTGCCCTGAAATTCCGCAGGCCCTTGCCTGCCCCAAGGTCACTGACCTGTAGCACAACGATTGTGTCACCGCTGCGCAGACCGATCCGCACCATGATCTCGCGCTCGACACGGCGCGTCCGATCAGTGTCCAGATACAGATCGTCCAGACCCGCTTCAGCAAAGTCCGCAGGCTTACGCCCAATCCCGTATCCAACACGCCGTCCGTCACTCATTAGCCTCGCTTACATCGTGACTTTCGTACGTTATAGGAATTATTTTCGTACGCGTAAACCTACATTTTCGTACTTTCGTACTTGAACGTACGTAATTATCCAGATATATGTACGTTCAGACGAACATGAACGAGGACGCTTGAAGATGCGCAGAGTAATCCTGGAAAGTCCGTTTGCGGGCGATTTTGAGACCAACGTAGAGTATGCTCGACGCTGCGTGCGCGATAGCGTGCTGCGGGGCGAGGCGCCCATAGCTTCGCATCTCATGTTCACCCAGCCGGGGATATTGGACGACAACATACCGGAGCAACGCCAACTAGGCATAGACGCTGGATTGGCGTGGCTATTCGTTGCTGACGCGTCCGTCGTCTACACCGACAGGGGCATTACCCAGGGCATGAAGTACGGGATAGAGGCCGCCAGGGCAGCGGGCGTTAGCGTAGAGTTTCGGACAATCTAGTCGGCGCCTGACCGGCAGGACCCTTGCCAGTTCATTTAACCAGCGTTGTTAGCGGTTCTTCGCCGTGCTGGACTCCGCTGGTGCGAACAGCGGCATTGACTGCTCCCAACCTGCGTTCGTGTAGAGAAGCTCCGACGCCGACACCGCTGCGCCCTGCCCGACACTGTAAGTTGTCTGCAGCTCAATCAAATCGAATCGGCCGAACACGTCGCGGACTTCAGCGCAGTCGTTGATCGACAACAGAAAACGGCCGTCTATGGACGCCAGCACATCGGCTAGGCGTGTGAAGTCAGACCGGCTGAACAAGTCCTTTCCGTAATCTGTCTCTGAGCCCCAATAGGGTGGATCCAAATAGAAGAGCGTGCTCGGCCGATCGTATCGTTCAATGAATGCCTCAAAGTCCAGGCACTCAATCGTAACGCCAGCCAGGCGGGTGTGCAGATCCTCGAGCATGGGGACGACTTGCGTCAGATCAAATCGTGCCGGCCGTTCCGCGGCGACGCCAAACGTCTGGCCAGCAACTTTTCCACCGAAAGCGGTGCGTTGAAGGTACAGAAATCGGGCCGCCCGCTCCAGATCCGTCAGCGTTTCTGGTGCAACGCGGGACATCCGCTCGAACTCTGCGCGGCTCGTGACCTGGAACTTCAGCGTGTCCAGGAACTGCGGGTAGTGTCGTTGGAGTATTCGAAAGAGGTTGCTGATGTCTCGACCCGCATCGTTGATGACCTCGGCCGTGGGGCGGCCCGTCCTTCGCAGGAACACGCCGCCCATGCCCACAAATGGTTCAGCGTAGAGTTTGTGGTTGTCACCATCGATTAAAGGAACGATACGACCGACCAGGTTGCGCTTCCCGCCGATCCATGGGGCGGCAGGATGAACAGGCTCGATTTCGACTTTCATTTTACATGTGACCGTCTGATGATCCGCCCGCCCTCGCGAGGGTGCGGACGGCCGTAAGGTTCTTTCGGTCGGCGGGGGTTGGTAGACGGTCCCCGTGGTTCGGGCTGTTGGAGCAGCCCGACCTCCGCTCTAGTAAGAGCGGGCTGGTATCGCGTGCTTACGGGAGTGAGTACGTGCCGGCCGTCGTTACTGCGCACCGCTCTCCATCACTCGCTCCAAGATTTTGCGGATTTCGGCAATGTCACGGGCGGTCTGATCATCACGCTGGTTGGCCATTGCGACCTGGTGAGCAATGAGGGTTTCGAGCCGCCGCACTTCAGCCATGACTTCGGTTTTGACCAGCGTAATCTGGTAGGCCTGCTCTCTGCTGTCTTGGTGAACGGTATAAAAAGCGCCTACGCCACCGATAAGCATGGTGATCATGGCCAATACGTTTCCAAGGCTAATGCGCTTGTCGAACGTCATGCTCACTCCGTTGGTGGTGCGAAGGCCGCTAGTGGCCTCCGCGTGTTGTTGTTGGTGATCACTGGGTAATCAGGCTGCAGGCTCGGCCGAGCGATCTGCCACCGGCGACGCAGGCACCGGCGTCCCGGCATCAGCCAGCGCCTTAAGCACTAGACCGCAGTACTTCAGAACAGCATCCGACGCCTCCGGCGCGCCTGGCCTCACCACCGTCGTGATGGATGGCGCGGCCGTACAGACAGCGATGGCGATCGCCTGCTGGTTTGGCTTCAGTTTTAGCGGGTCGACGCCAGCGGCATTCAGGTTCTCGATGAACGCATGCCCCGTCGTCACGATCGTGTGCCGACTTTCGGCACGCTCCTCGGGTGTAGAACCCAAAGTGCTGCACGCCGAGACAGCGAAGCAGAGGACCAACAGACACAGCACAGTTGTGTAGCTAAAGCGCATTGAGGATTTCCTTTATTTGCTCGATGAATTGAAAGACGGCGATCAACAATGCAGCGACTGCACCGCTGATCGCCGTCCACTTCGACTTGAGCCGTTTGGCCCAGGCAGGCACGTCTTTCGTCTCTGTCATCACTTCACCCATCCAGTGTTGAGGTCGTTCAGGTGCAGCCACATGATCCGCCGATAGCCAAGCCGGTCGGTCCAATTTACTGGGCCGCGGTTCATGCGCAGCGTGTCACCGAAAAGGCGCCAGTCGTGGAGATCTGCGCCATGCCGCAGGGCGGCAACCGCGTGGTATCCCTCGCCATCTGCCTTTACTATCACGAGGTCGAGCCGGTCTTTCGGCACGCCAGCGGCAATGGCCATGATCAACGCCACCATAGCCAGGTTTTCGCAGTCGCCCTCTAGATCAAGATCCTGACCGTTCTTCAGCAGCTGCAGCACTTCAGGCTCTGCGACGGTCCAATCATCTCGACCCAGGTCGGGCGCGATTTTCCATCGACGCTTTGCCAGTCGATCGACGCGGTCGATGATTTTGAACAAGTCGTTATCGGTCATGGGCAAACCGCCTCGATCCGATCGGGCCCAGCGCACATACGCTACCAGCCGCCAGGGCCGGCCGTGGGCGTGCCGTCGTGGCGCCTAATGGGTTCGTCACTGGTGCACCCGACCAGGCCGCCCAGAAGCGCGAGGAGGGCAATCGTGGTGCCAAGGCCAAATCCAAAGCTCATGCCGCTGCCTCACGCACTTGGAAAAGCTGCTGGTGTCTCGCCAGCGAACGGCGCTCGGATGGCGTAAAGCAGCGGCACTTCCGTTTCAGAGCGCGTGGCGTTGGCCGCCATCGTCATCGTGTTTGCGCCATCAGCG
>JBCCML010000095.1:0-5131 GCA_039026375.1 Pseudomonadota bacterium | reverse complement strand
CGGGCGGGTCGACGGCCCACCCGCCCACCCCCGCCGCCCGCCCGGGCCGCGGGGCTGTCATTGACCCCCGCCCCCAGCCCGTACAGGGTGGCGGGCGATGACAGATCGGATCATTCACACTGATGCCTGCGTCGCCGAAGGGGCGGCGTGGTTGGCGACCGCTGAGCCGCGTTTTGCCGAAGCGCTTGATCTGACGGGACCGTTGCCGCTGCGCCGGCGCGATGGCGGGTTCCCGGCCCTGTTGAACACCATCTGCGCACAGCAATTGTCGGTGGCGTCGGCCGGCGCTGTCTGGCGCAAACTGGTTGAAGCCAAGGCAACCGAAGCCGGCCATCTGCTGGCCCACGATGATGAAACGCTGCGGGCCTGCGGCTTGTCGCGCCCCAAGATCCGCTATGCCCGCGCCTTGGCTGAAGCGGACATCGACTATCCCGCCTTGGCCCGCATGCCTGAGGAGGAGGCGGTCGCCACGCTGACCGAGGTGAAGGGCATCGGGGTCTGGACGGCGGAAATATACCTGATGTTCTCGGTCGGGCGTGCCGATGTCCTGGCGGCTGGCGATCTGGCACTGCAAGAAGCCGCCCGCATTCTGTTCGATCTGCCGGACCGGCCCGGCGACAAGGAACTGCGCGCCCTGGCCGCGGCCTGGTCGCCTTGGCGGGCAGTTGCGGCGCGGCTGCTGTGGGCCTATTACCACGTGGCGAAGAAGCGCGAAGGTGTGACGGAGATCCCAACATGAGCACGTTGACCGGCCACCGGGCCCCGGCAAAATCCGGCAATGCCACGTCGTTGGTGATTCTGCTGCACGGCTATGGTGCGGATGGGGCTGACCTGTTTGGCCTGTCGGGTCCGTTGTCGGACCACATGCCCGACACCGTCTTCCTGGCTCCGAACGCGCCGGAGAAGAACACGATGAATCCGATGGGTTATCAGTGGTTTCCGATCCCCTGGATCGATGGCTCAACCGAAGATCAGCGCGACACCAGCTTTCGCGCCTCGGTCGACAAGCTGAATGCCTATCTGGACGAGGTTATGGCGGCAGAGGGGATCCCCGCCGCCAAAACGGCGCTGATAGGCTTCAGCCAGGGCACGATGATGAGCCTCTACGTGGCACCCCGCCGCGAGGAGGCCGTGGCCGGCGTTGTCGGCTTTTCCGGCCGGTTGGTGGGCGAGAATCTGGCCGAGGAGGCCAAGGTCAAGCCGCCCGTACTGCTGGTGCACGGAGACCAGGACGAGATGATCAACGTCTCCGAGATGTCGGTGGCCGAGACGACGCTGCGCGCGGCCGGCTTCGACGTCTCCAGCCACATCAGCCGGGGGATCGGGCACGGGATCGCACCAGATGGCTTGGGCCTGGCCCTGGGCTTTCTGACGCGCCATCTGGGAATCCAGCAGCCTGGCTGAGGGCAATGTGCGCCAGCTATTCCTCGCTTTGATGGTCTGTCCGGTTATGGCAGTGGCCGAACCGGTTCAGATCGCCGGACCCGACGGCCCGCTGGAGGCCGAACTGCTCCACCCCGCCGGGGCGGAGCATGTCGTGGTAGTGGTTCCCGGCTCCGGCCCGATCGACAGGGATGGGAATGCACCCGCCATTGGCCTGTCGACGGATGTCTACCGCCTGCTGGCCGAGGCAATGGCGCGCCAAGGCATCGCATCACTGCGCGTCGACAAGCGCGGGCTTCACGGTAGCGCAGCGGCCATCGCCGACCCGAACGATGTGACCATCGACGCCTACGCCCAGGATGCGCGAAGGTGGGTTGCCCGTGCCTCTGGCATCGCGCGCTGTGTTTGGCTTGCAGGGCATTCCGAAGGCGGGTTGGTGTCATTGGTTGCGGCCCAAGATCCGCCCGAGAGCCTGTGCGGGTTGATCTTGCTGGCATCCCCTGGGCGGCCGGTGGGGCAACTGATGATCGACCAGTTCGTGGCGAACCCTGCCAATGCGCCCTTCATGCCAGATCTCAGGGCCGTAATCGCCGATCTTGAGGCCGGGCGGACGCGGGCACCTGAGACGTTACCTCAGGTCCTGCAACCGTTGTTCACGGCGGGTTTGCAGCGCTACATGATCGATCTGTTCTCCCATGATCCGGCGCAGATCGCGCGCGCATGGCGGGGGCCGGTGCTGATCGTCCACGGCGAGGCGGACATCCAGGTGCGCGAAACGGACGCGCGCACGCTGGCGGCCGCCTTGCCACAGGCCAGCCGCCTGGACCTGCCCGCCGGCACGCATACGCTGAAGGCGAAGGTGGCCGGGCGTCCGTTCGCCACGTATTCGGACCCGGCCCTGCCGCTGCACCCTGACCTTGTTCCGGGCATCGTGCAATTTATCGATGCATCCGGGGCCGCCGAGTAATCTGACGATCAAAGCGGAAGAACCCTTTCTGCTTCGGCACCCTGGATCTTCTGGATCTTTCTGCTCCGAGCGTTGGCTGAAGCCAGATAAAAGGGGGCGTCGCGATGTATGAACCGTCCCTGCAAGACCAACGCGTGATGTCGCTTCTGGCGATGGCACACCCACGGTCTCGGATGAGTCCGGGCGGCCGGGGTGCGCCGGACCCGACGCATGGTGCGCTTCCTCACCTTTCTGAAACTGGGGCCGTCTAGCTCCGCCCATCCATGGCTTGGAACACCGAGGGCGGGTTGGCGGCGTGGATCCGCTTCACAGGACTGACACGCTTCGATGGTAGTCGGACAGGGCTGGATGTAGAGGGTTGCTCAAACTCTGACGCCAGATATAGTTAAGAGCGTGAGGGGCGGCGGGCTGCTTGCCAGGCGCCTCTGGACTTCGCCAGATCAAGGGGGCCAGATGAGCGCGGCCTGGTCAGGTGAGGCCCATGCAGGCGGGTTGCCAACGGGGCAGTGTGATGGACACGGATTTCGCGACCGACTTTCTCAGGCAACCTGGCGCGCTCAGGCACAATCCCGCGCTGGTGCTGAATGCCGATTACCGGCCGCTGTCGTACTTTCCGCTGTCGCTTTGGTGCTGGCAGGATGCGATCAAGGCGGCCTTTCTGGACCGCGTTTCGATCGTGGCGGAGTATGACACCGAGGTGCACTCGCCCTCGATTGCCATGCGGCTGCCGTCGGTGGTGGTGCTGCGCGACTACGTCAAGCCCGCGCGTTATCCGGCGTTCACACGCTTTAATCTGTTCCTGCGCGACGAGTTCACCTGCCAGTATTGTGGGGCCAAGGGCGAGATGACCTTTGACCATGTGATCCCCCGTTCGCGCGGTGGGCGCACCACCTGGGAAAACGTCGTGGCCTGTTGCAGCAAGTGCAACCTGAAGAAGGGTAACCTGACCGTGCGCCAGGCTGGATTGTCGTTGAACCGGCTGCCGCAGCGCCCGACGTCGATGGAGCTGCAGAACAAGGGGAGGAAGTTCCCGCCGAACTATCTGCACGATAGCTGGATGGACTTCCTGTACTGGGACGCCGAACTGGACGCGTAGGGCGCCCCTCGCGGCCTATTTACCAGCAGGCGCGTAGTCATACGTGCCGGGCTCCAGCTGCGTCATTGGGTTGTAGCTGGCACTGGTCAGCGTGCCGCCCAGCGACGTCACCACGGCGGCTGCCGCGTTCAGGCCCGTCTGCAGTGCCCCCTCGATCCAGCCGCCCGTCCAGCTGAGCGCGCTGCCCGCCACGAAGACGCCGGTATCCTGGGCGGTCCCCGCCGTCAGAAAGGCGTAGTAGGCCGACTGGCAATAGTGGTCCTGCCCCGGGCGGTTCAGCTTGAACGCGCCATAGTAATGCGGCTCGGTCTCCCAATCGATCATGCGGACGTTGGTGTCGTAATCGCCATCGGCGGGCTCCAGGTTCGCCGCGAAATCAGGATCAATCTCGGCGATATCGGCACGCAGGGCGGTCAGCCTTGCCTGTTTGTCCAGGGTGATCTGCTTCGTCGACGCGTCGCCCCAGACATAAGACACCAGCACCACCCCGGTGCCCGACGGGTCGTCGTAACTCAGCGTGTAGACCGCCCGGCTCAACGTGTCGTTCAGGATGGCCCGCGTCCCGCCGCCCTCCCAGAACCGCGTCTTGGTGCGCACAAAGATCTTCGACGAATTCATCATGTGCAGCGTGTTCACCCCGGCTGCCGCCTCGGCGAGCAGCAGGGCGCCATCGCCGAACCGGGTGGCGCCGGTGTCGATCTCCATTGCGCGTGTTGTGGTGGCGACGATCACGCGGTCGGCCTCGATCGTGCCGGTGTTGCTTTTGATGGTCAGGCCCGTGCCGGTCCGGGTGATCTGGCCGCAGGTCACCCCCGTCCGCACATGGTCGGACAGGTAGGTGGTGGAGCCATCAGGCCGGGTGATCGACGTGGTCAGGAACCCCTTGGCCACCTGCCGAATGCCGCCCGGCACGAACACCTGGTCCGTCTCCAGCCCGTTGACCACCAGGCGCAACAGTTCCAGGAACCCGACCTGGTAGAGCGGGCCAAACCCACCAAAGCCCGACCCCAGAGCTGCGAACCGCTCGTAATCCTCGGGATAGGCCCAGGTCTTGCCGCCCGGTGGGTTCGGCGCACCGAAGATCGTCGCCAGCCCGTTGAAGAGCGATCGGTCCACCATCACCCGGATCCATTGCTGCCAGGCCGCGATCGCCTGGGCCACCTGGTCCGCGTCGCCCGACGCCATCCAGGTGCCGATCTGGGTAGGGGCGGCCAGGGTGACGCCGTCCAGCGTGGCGCCATCGCTCATCAGGGCGGACCAGCCCCCTGCCACCGTCTCGAACCCCGGGGGCGGGGTCGTGCCGCTCAGCTTTTGGACATCGCCCTTGAAGGACACCAGCGTCGGCACCTTTCCGGGGTCGGGGAAATCGGGCGTCGTCTGGATGCCGAACTTCTGGAAATAGTAGAACAGCGTCTCTTCGGATGGCGGGAATCGCATCGCGCCCAGTTCGGCCAGGTCCGGCGATCCGGTCTGGAAGGGCACCGAGTCCATGCGCCCGCCCGGCTGGTCCGATTGCTCATAGACCGTAACGTCTAACCCTGCGGCCAACAGCTCGAACGCCGCCGACAGGCCCGCCGCGCCCCCGCCGATGATCGCCACCTTGGCGCTGGGGGCGGGGTCGAAGGTGGCGATACGCGTCACGCCGTCGACCTGGGATGCCCTCAGCCACTTCACATAGGACAGGT
>JBCCML010000094.1:0-5531 GCA_039026375.1 Pseudomonadota bacterium | reverse complement strand
GGTGATCATGTTCTTCACATAGTCGGCGTGGCCCGGGCAGTCGACGTGGGCGTAGTGGCGGTTGTCGGTCTCGTACTCGACATGCGCCGTCGAGATCGTGATCCCGCGCGCCTTTTCTTCCGGAGCGCCGTCGATCTCGTCATAGGCCTTGAACTCGCCAAACTGCTTCGTGATCGCCGCCGTCAGCGTCGTTTTGCCGTGGTCAACGTGGCCGATCGTGCCGATATTGCAGTGCGGCTTGTTACGCTCGAACTTCTCCTTAGCCATACCAAAGGCCTCCTTCAGAATTCGCGGTCGCGTGGGGACGAACCGACACGTTTGGAGGTGCCGACTCAGCCTTTCGGGCGCGTCACATAAGGGGTTTGGGGGGCTTCGGCAAGCGCTGCGGTGTCAGGACTAGGAAGGGCCCGGTGAGGGGGGCTGTTCGGCCAGCCAATTGCGCATGTTGCGCACGATCCCTTCCTTGACCCGAACAAACTGGGTGCGGCCGAATTCCTGGGCAATCAGGGCGGGCATGCCACCCAGCGCGATCCGGCCCAGAGAGACATCCTGCCCCTGGGCCAAAACCTCACCGGTCTCGGCATCGGTGAAGCTGAGATCTGCCTCGATCGTGTGGTAGCCGCAGCAGAAATACCGCGAAAATCTGGTCAGGGCGTGGAAGTAATTGATCTGGATGGCAACATCGACGGGGCGGTCGCCGGACATTGCCTCCTGCGCGAGTTCGTCCACCGATGACCGGAACAGGCTGACGACCTGGCGCTTGCGATTTCCGTCTTTCAGACCGTTCCAGACGAAGTTTGCGCTGTAGTCGTTTCCACTGGTCGTGCGACTGATATCGGGGCCAAAGCGGACGGATGTTTCGGCCAGTTGCCAGCCGCTGACGGTGTCATTCACCGGCCCTGTGACGCCGCCGCAGGCCGACAACAGGAACAAACCGAGCAAGACGAGAACGCGCGACAGGCCCATGGTGTTTCCCCCAATTCGTGCTGGCAGCGCCCGTTGGAAGCCGGTCCCCGACCCGAGTGAGCGCATCTTCTGCCCGGGAACTGTGTACGCAAGCCAATCACGCTCCGCAATAAGGTTCACGGATCATAAGCGTCGCCAAGGACCCGGTTGGCCGCGGTCATTGTTCCCTGGGGTCTTGCAAGGTGGCGCGACGCACAAGGTGCGAGGTTGGAGCGGGTAGACGGAATCGAACCGACATAACCTGCTTGGAAGGCAGGGGCTTTACCATTAAGCTATACCCGCTGAGATCTAACCGCAGCAGGCGCTCGCTACGATATTGGCGGTCACCGGTCAAGCAAGCGGAAGGTGGTGTGGCCGCCGGAGCGGCTGCCGGTACTCCGCGCGGACGCGCAACCCGCAGCGCATGGTAACGCGTGAATGCCTGGCGCCCCCCGCGCTTTCCACCCTGCGGACGCCAATTCACCCATGCGATACGGGCCAGATCACGCTCGCCAAAGCGATTTTATTGTCCTAGCGTAACCTCGATCGAGACGATCGCCAGATCGCAGACATCAGGGAGAAAGCAACATGACGCGTTTTGGAAAGCTATTTGTATCTGCCGCCGCGGTGGCATTGCTGGCCGTGCCAGCCAGTGCCGATCAGTTCGTGCGGATGGTATCTGGCCCCTCGGGCGGCTCTTGGTACCCGCTGGGCGCAAAGATCATGCAGGTCTTTGAAGAGAACATCGACGGTATTGCGACATCGAACACGTCGGGTGGCGGTATCTCGAATGTTTTGGCCGTCAACGGCGGCGATGCTGAAGTGGGCTTTAGCTATGCGCACACCACGGCGAACGGGTTCAACGGTGCGGGCAAGTTCTCGAAAGAGCAGCCCGATGTACGCCACTTCGCAACGCTCTATGGTTCGATGTTCCAGGTGGCCGTACGCGCGGACAGCGACATCAAGACCTTCGCCGATATGGCAGGCGCCAATATCAGCCCTGGTAAGGCCAAGTGGACGGGTACGGCGTTCGCCGAGTCGATCCTGAACCACTATGGCATCACCTTTGACAGCATCCGTTCGAACGGCGGCACGGTGCATCACGTGAACTACACCGAGTCGGTCGCGCTGATGAAGGACGGCCACATCGACGTCTTCATGGCGGCCACCAACATGCCCCAGGCCAGCATGCTGGAGCTGGAGCAGTCACCGGGTGTCCGTTTCATCGGTTTGCCGAAAGAAGATCAGGCAGCCATCATCGCAGCCAACCCCGGCTATATCGAAGGCACCATGCCGGCCGGTGTCTACCAGGCGGTGACCGAAGATCTGAACTCGTTGGGCATCGTCGTGAACATGATCGTGCACAAGGACATGCCGGACGAGCTGGTCTACAATATGTGCAAGGTCTTCTGGGCCAACCACGGCACCTTTGCCGAGGTGAAGTCGGTCTGGAACCGGGTCAAGGTCGAGGAAGCGCTGTCGGGCGTTGCCATCCCCGTGCACCCGGGCGCCCAGCGTTGCTATGACGAAATGGGCGTCACCGGCTGATCGCTGAGATAAACCAAGGCGCGCCCGCGCCGCCCATCGAGGGCGGCGCGGGCGCATTGGCGCGGCAGGGGATGTCATGAGCAATACGGCTATCGATGCGCCTGAGGCTGAGTCCACGGGCAGCAAGCTGGACTATCACGAGAAGCCGGAGCTGGGCTTTCTGGAGCGGTTGCTGATTGACCGGCGAATTACCTGGCTGAACGCGCTGTTGTTCTTCTGTGCCACAATCTCGATCGCGCTGGCGGTCTTCCACCTTTATGCGGCTGTGTTCGGCACGCCGGAGGGGCGATCATTCCGGTCGGTCCACCTGACGGTGATGCTGACCCTGGCTATTCTGATGTATCCCTTGTTCCGCAAATCGATGCGCGACCCGGTGTTCATACCGGGCGACCAGGGCAATGCATTGCGTGCCGCAGGTGTCGGCATCGACCTGATCCTGGTGGGGTTGGTCCTGTTCGTGCAAGTCTGGACGATCTGGGACATCACCGCCTTTCACATGCGCTATGGCGAGAAAGAGCTGCCCGATTTGATCGTGGGCGGCATTCTGATCGCCCTGGTCTTTGAGGCGACGCGGCGCGCAGTGGGCTGGGCCATGGTGCTGATCACCGGGTTCTTCATGTTCCATGCCTTGAACGCGCACCATTTCTTTGGCTTCTTCTACGGTCCGCCCGTGCGCTGGGGGAAGTTCGTGGATACGCTGTTCATGTCGTCGGACGGGATCTTCGGCATCCCGCTCTACGTCTGTGCGACCTACATCGTGTTGTTCATCATCTTCGGCGCGGTGCTGATCCGGTCGGGCGCCGGCAAGTTCTTCATCGATCTGGCCGTCAGCCTGACGGGCCACAAGATCGGCGGGCCGGCCAAGGCATCCGCGGTTGCCTCGGGCTTCATGGGTACGGTCAGCGGATCTGCCGTAGCCAACGTGGTCACCACCGGGTCCTTCACGATCCCGCTGATGAAGCGCGTCGGCTACCGCGCCAAGTTCGCCGCCGCGGTCGAGGCATGCGCCTCGTCGGGCGGGCAGATCACGCCGCCCATCATGGGGGCTGCGGCGTTCATCATGGCCGAATTCCTGGCCGTCCCCTATGTCACGATCATGCTGGCGGCCGTGATCCCGGCGGTGCTGTACTTCGCCACCGTCTACTTCATGGTCCACCTGGAGGCTGACAAGAACGGCATCGGCTCGATCCCCAAGGAAGAGCTGCCTAAAACCGGCGAAGTGTTCCGCCGAGGCTGGCACCTGCTGATTGCGCTGGGCGTGCTGATCGCGTTCCTTCTGTATGGCTATACCCCCATGCGCTCTGCCTTCTTCGGGTTGGCGACGCTGGTGGGGCTTAGCTTCATAAATGCATCGACCCGGATGAGCCCGGTTGACCTGCTGGCAGCGCTGGAGGCAGGCGTGCGCGCCACGGTGCCCGTGTCGGTCGCCTGCGCCTGCGCGGGGCTGATCATCGGCTCGGTCTTCGTGTCGGGCTTGGGGCTGAAGTTCACCAACTCGGTGATCGAACTGGCCGATGGCAACCTGTTGGTGCTGCTGGCGCTGACGGGCGTTGCCTCGATCATCCTGGGCATGGGGATCACGACCACGGCCGTCTACATCACGGTGGCGGCCTTGATCGTGCCCGCGTTGATCAAGTTCGGGGTCGAGCCCATCGCAGCCCACATGTACGCCTTCTACTTCGGCGTGGTGTCGACCATCACCCCGCCCGTGGCGCTGGCGGCCTTTGCGGGGGCGGCCATAGCAAAGACGCCACCTATGGCGACGGCGGTCGAGTCCACGCGCGTCGGCATCGCCAAGTACCTGGCGCCGCTGATCTTTGTCTATAATCCGTCGCTGCTGTTCGTCGGGCCGCTTTGGATGACCATCATCTCCTCGGTCATCGCGCTGGCGGGACTGTGGGTCCTGTCGATCGCGCTGGAGGGATGGTACCGCGGGCCGATGGATGCCGCCCGGCGCATGGGTATGCTGGCCTCGGCCTTCCTGCTGCTGTACCCGCCGAACACCCCCTTGATGGGGCTGGACGGCTGGTTGGTATCGGGCTTGGGCGCAGTTCTGGGCGCGTTGATCCTGGCCCCCCGGATCATGGAGACACGTAGCACCGCCGGGGAGGTGTCGCGATGAAATCGATCTTCCTGGGTCCCTGGCTGCACTGGCTGTTCTTGCTGATCGTTGTCGGGGGCGGCTATGTGCTGGGGCTGGACAAGCTGCACGTGTCGAACTTCAACCCGTTCCTGATCCTGCTGACGATCGCAACCGTGGTGCTGTTGGTGCTGGTGCTGATCAGCTCGAAACCGGGTGATCGCATCACCCGGGACCCGATCGAGGACGACCAGGAACCCGAAGCGGACTGAGCCGTGCTTGCAGGTGCGGCGCACTGATGGCACGATCCTGCGCCGTGAGGACGGCAAAATGACAACAGCATCGGATGTATCGCCGACGCGGACCTGGGGCTTTTGGGCCGTGATGATCGGAGGCCTGGCCATGATCCTGGTCTTCGTGCAGATCGTCGGCCCGATGTTGGAGACCAGCCCATCGGCCGCCAGCCAGATCGGCGAAATGGCCGGCGAGATGAAACGCGCCCCCTGGCGCGCCCTGACCGGGCAAGGCCCCGAAGAAGCCCAGCCCCAGTCTGTCCCCTGGACGATCTAAGCGGCGCTGGCCGCGCCAATCCTGGGCGTTATGGCGGTGGTACTGGCGTTGATCTCCCGCATTCTGCGCGAGAACTGGCGCTATGCCGCCTATGCCACCGGGTTGGGCGGAGGCGCCATCCTGTTCAGCGTGCTCTGGTGGATGGTGCTCGTGGTGCTGGCCGTCATGCTGTTGACGGCAATCATCGAGAACCTGGGCGATTTCTTCTGACGCCCTGACGCCCTGACGCCCTGACGCCCTGACGCACATGGAAGCCTTGAAGAACCCTGTTTTCTGACTGCTGCTGCATGATCTTGGGCCAGCGAAGCAAGGAGGTCTTCTTTTCCGTTGTCGATTTGATGTTCGGCTTGCGATTTTCCTCTTCTTCGTTACGCCACGGCGCTCTTTT
>JBCCML010000093.1:0-5568 GCA_039026375.1 Pseudomonadota bacterium | reverse complement strand
GCCTGCAGCGGCCCGCCGCCCCCGAAGGCCACCAGCGCGAAGTCGCGGGGATCCAGCCCCTTCTGCACCGTGCGTGAGCGGATGGCCCCGGCCATGTTGGCGTTGACGATGGTCACGATCCCCTCGGCCGCAGCCAGGCGGTCCATGCCCATGTCGGTGGCGAAGCCGTCCACGGCGGCCTCTGCCGCGGTGACGTCCAGGCCCATCTCGCCGCCTAGGAAGTTCTCCGGGTCCAGCCGGCCCAGCACGACGTTTGCGTCGGTCACGGTGGGCTCGGTGCCGCCATGGCCATAGGCGGCAGGCCCAGGCCGCGCCCCCGCCGACCGGGGACCCACCTTGAAGGCCCCGCCCGCGTCGCGGTGCGCGATGGAGCCGCCACCGGCACCGATCGTGTGAATGTCGATCATCGGCACCATCAGCGGGAAGCCCGCGATCCAGGTGTCGCGCGGTGTCGCCTCGGCGAAGCGGCCATCCACCACGATCCCGATGTCGGCGGACGTGCCGCCCACATCGAAGGTGATCAGCGAGGTCTTGCCCGAGAGCCCGCCGGTCCACGCCCCGCCCAGGACCCCCGCCGCGGGGCCTGACAGAAGCGTGACCACCGGGCGCTCCGAGACCATGGCCGCCGTCGCCGCCCCCCCGTTCGAGGCCATGATGTGGAGATCGGCCTTCATGCCCGCGGCCTGGATCTCGCCCTCCAGCTGGCTGACATAGTCGCGCACCTTCGGCCCCACGAAGGCGTTGATGGCCGAGGTCGTGAACCGCTCGAACTCGCGAAACTGCGGCGAGACGGTGGACGACGTGGTGACGAACGCCTCTGGGTATTCCTCCAGCACCAGCGCGCGGGCACGCGCCTCGTGCGAGGGGTCGAGGAACGAGAACAGGAAACAGACGGCGATGGATTTCACACCCGCGTCGCGCAGCTCGCGGGCGGCACCGCGCACGGCGTCCTCGTCCAGCGCCACCAGCACCTCGCCCGTGGGCGGGGCGATCCGGTGCGGCACCGTCTTGCGGAAGCGGCGCTTGATCAGGGGCCGGTCCTGCCAGGGGATCTCCTGCTGGATCGAGAAGTGCTGCGGGCGCTGGTGGCGCCCGATGTGCAGGATATCGCGGTAGCCCTCGTTGGTGATCATCCCGCATTCGGCGCCATCATGTTCCAGGATCGCGTTCGTCGCGGTCGTGGTGCCGTGGTAGACATGGTCGATCGTCTCGCGCGCCACATCAAAGCGATCGCAAAGCGCCGTAATCCCCGCGAGCACCCCGCGCGCTGGGTTGTCAGGGGTCGTCGGCACCTTGTGAATGTGTGTCATCCCTTGGGTGTCGTGGAAGACGATGTCGGTGAAGGTCCCGCCCACGTCCACGCCGATCAGCCGCATGTCATGTCCTTTCCTGAGCGCGCGCTCCGTGTCGGGATCGCGCAAATTCATATGTCGTTAACCACGGCGCGGCACACCTGCTCGCGCATGCCGGGCGTGGTGAGAGCCATGTCCCGAGGGTCCCAAACACCAAGGCCGCACGCGGTGCCTCAGACGGTTGGCTCATCACCTTCCCAGGCCCCGTGGTCCGTCCTGTCCTGCAGGGCATGGGCCGAAGCTCTTGGCGGCGCTGCCACCCGCATTTGATGCGACCGATACGATCAGTCCCGGCCCAGCCGGACACCTTGAACGGCCCAGGCCGGCCAGCCCCCCTGCGAGAGTCTATCACCTGCAGCCAGCCCGCAGACCCTTGTCGGGCATGGGGCGCAGGTTTTGCTTGCCTGTTCGTGCTGCAGCGCAAAAACTGGGCGGTGACATCGCAGCCGGGAGGTCCAGTATGCTCAGCACACGTCCGTTGCACGACCACTTTGGGGTGGAGGTCGAAGGCGTCGACCTTGGCACGCTCGACGATGAAACCTTCAATGCCATCCTGGCGGCGTTCTTCAAGCACGGCGCCCTGCTGTTTCGGGATCAGGACCTGTCCCCAGCGACGCAGGTATCTTTGGGCCGCAGGTTCGGGGTGCCGTCGATCCCGCCGCGGCCCCAGTTCAACTTGCCCGACCACCCGGAGGTCTCGGTGCTGGGGAACCTGACCCACCCCGACGGCTCCCCGGCTGCCTTTTTCAATGAGATGGGCGAGGAGTGGCATTCCGACAGTTCCGGCTACGAGAACCTGGACGGCGCGACGTTCCTCTACTGCATTCAAAGCCCTCCCCAAGGCGGCGAGACGATGCTGTGCTCTATGACCCGCGCCTGGGCCGATCTGTCGCCAGACCGTCAGCGGGACATGCAGGGCCGCAAAGTCTTGCATTCGTGGAACTTCCACAATGACAAGGTCATGGCGGTTTCGAAGGGCAAGCCCCTGACCCCCGAACAACGCGCGCTGCATCCCGACCACTGGACGGATCTGGTGCAGACCCATCCGGTGACGGGCGAGACGCTCTACTACCTCAGCCACAATCTGGTGAAGCAGATCGACGACTGGGACGAGGATCAGAGCCAGGCCTATACAATGGATCTGGTCGACTTCGCGACGACGCCGGACAGAGTCTACGCCCACCGCTGGCAACCGGGCGATCTGCTGATCTGGGATAACCGGGCGACCATGCATTCGGCCACGAATGTCGAGGCTTACCGGGATCATGTTCGGCACATGCACCGCTCGTACTCCTTCATGGGTGCGCGTGCGCTGGAAGGCGGGCGGCTGGCGTCAGGGTAGGCATCCGGCTGTTCCTCAGACCATCGAGCTTGGCCGGTAGAACGGCTGGTGTGCGGCCGGGTCGAAGTAGCCGTCATAGAACTTCTGCACGTGGGGCAGCAGCGCCTTGGCTAGCCCACGGCGTTCCACTTCTTCTTCGGTGAGCGCGCGGGTCAGGTCGCGGCGCAATTGCTCTAGGGCGGCCTTGTGGTCCATGCGGGCAAACGTGCCACCCACAAAGATCACCTCGCCCGCGCACATGACCATGTCGACCCCATCGGTCTTGGCCCGTTGGATCACGGCATCCAGCACCGGGTAGTCGGGATCCAGAAAGGGATAGGCCAGCTTGTCCCAGTCGATCAGCACCATGTCGGCGCCTTGCCCTTCCTCCAGCCGTCCGATCTTGCCACGGAACGCAGTGGTCGCCGCGCCGCCTGAGGTCGCCATGCGCAAGACCTGGGCCGCGGTTGGCACGCTGTCATCCGTGCCCGGCGTTCGATGGGCGTTCAGCACCATGCGCAGTTCCTGCAGCATATCGCGGTCATCGTTGATGCCAGCCTCGTCCATGCCCATGGCCGTGTTGACGCCGTGCTTCTCCCAGGTGTTCAGCGGTCCGACGCCCGAGCGCAGACGGAAGTTCGACGAGCAATTGTGGCAGATGTTGGTGCCGGTCTCGGCCACGCGCTCGATGTCCGACTGGTTTAGCCAGACCCCGTGGCCCAGCGTCATGCGCGGGCCCAGCAGGCCAAACCGGTCGATATACTCCAGCGCTGTGCCGCCGCCCCGCCTGCGGGCGTACTCCTTCTGGTAGGCCGTCTCGACCAGGTGCATGTGCAGCGGCACATCATATCTCTCCGAGGTGTCGGCCAGCCGCGCCAGCGCCGCGTCCGAGCACCAGTGCAGGTTGGCCGGGGCCAGCTGGATGCCGATACGCTCGTGGTTGTGGTACTGGGCATGCAGTGTCTCGAACATCTCCATGAAGGCGTCGAGATCCATGCCGAAGCGGGCAAAGTGGCGCTCCATCGGCGGACGCAGATCGTCGGGCAGCGAGGCCACAAACTCGGCGTCGTCCATGTAGACCAGCCGGTTCTGGTCGCGCAGCGCGAACGAGTAGCTGACGCGCATCCCGATATCGTCGTAGGCGCGCAACACCTCCTGTGCGCCAGCGGTGACCTGGGGCAGCTTGCCGGGCACCCAGCCGTGGATGTGCTGCACCGTGGTCACGCCCGAGGCGATCATCTCAAAGGCCGAATAAAGCGTGTCCAGGTACAGATCCACCGCCCGGCACACCAGCCGCGTGATGAACCATAGCTCCAGCGGCATGTCGGGCGAGCCCAGCTGCACCGGCGTCAGCCCGATGTGGTGGTGACCGTTTACGAAGCCCGGCAGCAGGACCTGGCGGCCGGTGCCGTGAACCGGCAGATTGGGATGGGCGGCGCGGATTTCGTCTAACGGGCCGATGGCGCGCACCTTCCCATCCTCGACCAGGACCGCGCCGTCATCCACCTGGTTCCAGGCATGGCGGCAACTGACCCCCGTGATCACATGTTTGGCCCGGACGATGCTCGCGGTCATGTCATCCCCTTTCGAGATTCGGCACGCGAGTTTCGGGCGGAGGGTCCCTTCGCCGGCCGTGGGACGACGGCACCGAAGAGAACTGATGTAATTGCAGGCATCGCCTTAGACATGCATCAAGAACGTGCACACCATGCATGGAATTCGCGCATTGGACGTTGGCGAAAGTGCGTCTGGGGTGCGTGTAGATCGTTGCGATTTCGGGCCCTTTCGCACATATGGAGGCTCCTTGTGTTGTCAAAACGCAAGGGGCTCGGGGTTTCGGTTGGTCCTGGGATCCCGAGCCACCGTTGCGTCGGCTGCAAGTTCTAGGCCAATTCGTCGAAAATTGTCGCGTAGGCGCCCGAAGTCTGCCGGTTAACGCGGGCCCGGGCAGGTCGCAGCCTAGGGTCGCCGCGCGTGACATAGGTGACGCTGTCGGAGAGTTTGGCCCGGTATTTGCTTCTCTGCCGTTTGGACACATCCGTCCAACCCTTTGGGAGAGCACCTTGCACCCGCCATCGCGCTACCGCCTGGGCATGCTGACGCCATCGTCCAATTCGGTGCTGGAACCGCTGACCTCGGCCATGCTGGCGGACGTAGCGGACGTTACAGCACATTTCGGACGATTCCGGGTTTTGAAGATCTCGCTGGACGACGAGGCACTGGGCCAGTTCACGACCGAGCCCATGCTGGCGGCAGCGGAGTTGCTGGCCGATGCCAAGGTCCAGACGATCTGCTGGAACGGTACATCATCCGGTTGGCTCGGCTTCCAATCCGATCGGGATCTTTGCGCGGAAATCGAGGAGCGGACCGGGGCGCAGGCCTGTTCGTCCGTCCTGGCACTGAACGAGATCCTGACGATCACGGGCGCCAAGCGGATCGCCTTCGTCACCCCCTACCTGGACGAGATCCAGTCCGCCATCAACGCAAACTACACCTCCGAAGGGTTCGAGGTGATCACCGACCGCCACCTGGGCGATCCCGGCAACTATTCGTTCTGCGAGTACGGCGAAGACCAGATCCTGGACATGTGCCGGGCCGTGGTTGTGGACAAACCCGATGCGATCTCGGTGTTCTGCACAAACTTTCGGGGGGCAGGCGTGGCCCAACAGATCGAGGCGGAGACAGGCATCCCCGTCTACGACACGGTCTCCACCGGGCTATGGAAGTCCATGAAACTGGCAGGCACCGACCCTGCGCTGATCCGCGGCTGGGGGCGCATCTTCGATGTCTGACCTATCGCCTGATCAGGGACCACCCACCGCCCCGGGGCCCCCCCCCCACCCCCCAGTGAAAACAAAGGGGCGGGGGGGGGGGGGGGGGGGGGGGGGGGGGGGG
>JBCCML010000092.1:0-5671 GCA_039026375.1 Pseudomonadota bacterium | reverse complement strand
CCGGGCGTGGCCGGGCGGGGTGGGTGGGCGGGAGCCTGGCCACGCCCGGTCCCTAAAATTCGGACATCACTGACGACCGTGGTCCGGGCGGATTACGCAAGGCGTCCTATCCTCCCTGCCCAATAAATCAGGGCAAAGACGGGCCGCTCGCCCTAGTCGGAAACCCGTCCCTACTCCTCCAGTGTCCGGGCCTCGTCGATCAGCATGATCGGAATGCCCTGGCGGACCGGGTAGGCGACATTGGCGGATTTCGAGACCAGTTCCTGGCGGTCGGGGTCAAAGCTCAGCCGGCCACCGGTGGACGGACAGACCAGTGTCTCCAGCAAACGGGGGCTGACGGCCGCATGGGGCTGATCCCCCCGCCGTCCGTCACTTCCTGACTCGTCGCTCACTGCAGCGAACCCGTCTCGCCCCCTTCGGCGATGGCAAACTCCATCAGCGCCGTCAGCGTCTCGATCCGGTCACTCAGGCGCGGCGCCTCCAACAGGGCTTGTTTTTCCTCGACGGCGAAGGGGCACATCATCGACAGCGAGTTGACCAGCATCTCGGGCTCAGCCTCCTGCATCGCGTCCCAGTCAGACGACAGGTTGGCCGTGTCGAAGTATCGCTTCAGCAGCGACATGAAGCCTGATTTGTCGAACTTCGGCATTTCCTCGGTGCTGTTCAGGTCGCTGTGGAAATCGTCCCAATTGGCCGTGACCCTGCGATAGGGTGTGAAACCCGTCAGTTCTTCGCGCAGGCGAAAGCGCGCGATGCCCGACAGCACGATCAGATAACGCCCATCATCGGTCTCGCTGAGCGAACTGACCCGTCCGGCGCACCCAATGGCGCGCAGTTTCGGCGGCTGCTCGCCCGTCTCGAAAGGCTGCAGCATGCCGATCAATCGGTGTTCGGACTTCAGCGTATCGTCCAGCATCGCCAGATAGCGCGGCTCGAAGATGTTCAGTGGCAAGCGTCCGCGCGGCAGCAGAAGTGCACCGGGCAACGGAAAGACCGGGATCGTCTCCGGCAGGTCGGCAGGGGCGAAACGCCGGACCATGAACCCTCCTCAGGCGAAAATCATCGAAGACAGGCGGCGGCGGCCCGTCAGCGCGATGGGATCCTTGGGCCCCAGCGCATCGAAAATCGTAAAGAGCTGCGTCTTGGCGGCGCCGTCATTCCATTCGCGGTCGCGGCGGAACAGCTCCAACAATTCGCTCACGGCCTCTTCGTTCTCGCCCGCGGCAGACAAGGCCACGGCCAGTTCGAAACGGGTCTGGTGATCGTTGGCATCGGCGCTGAGCTTGGAACGCAGCTCGGCGGTCGGTCCCGCATCGGCGGCCTGTTCGGCCAGCTCGACCGCGGCGCGAGCAGCGGCGATATGGGGTTCGTTGAACAGATCGGCCGGGATCTGGTCCATCATCGCCTTGGCCCGGGGCAGATCGCCAGCGGCCAGCAAGGCGCGCACCAGTCCGCCGATGGCGCGGGCATTCTCCGGATCCTCGCCAAGGACAGCGGCGAAGGTTTCGGCCGCGTCTCCGGCGGCGCCCTCCTCCAGCATCTGGTCGGCGGCGTCCATCGCCTCCTCCAGCCCGCTGGCGCCAGCCCCCTTGGCCAGTTTGTTGACAAACTCCTGGATTTGGCTTTGCGGGACCGCGCCCGAGAAGGCATCGACCGGCTGACCCTGATCAAACGCAAAGACCGCCGGGATCGACTGCACCCGCAACTGGGCTGCCACCATTTGGTTCTGGTCCACGTCGATCTTGGCCAGTCCCACCTTGCCGTTGGTGGCGGCGACCGCGGCCTCCAACTGCGGGCCCAACGTTTTGCAGGGGCCGCACCAGGCCGCCGTGAAATACGCGATCATCGGGCGTTCACGCGATGCGTCGATCACGTCCGGCACAAAGGTCTGGTCGGTGGTGTCCTTGACCACGCCGCCTGCCGCGCCGCCCGGCGCCTGTCCGCTGGCGTTGCCGCCGCCCAATTCGATCATATCCGACCCTCCGATACGCCCCGGTTCGCCGCCCACATAGAGACTGCGGCGTCCGCGATCAATTGCAGGTCGTCAGCTGGCCTCGGCACGTGCGCGCTCCTTTGCTTCCAGCGCGTCGAAATCGACCAGAATGGGCTGGTGCCCGGTCAGGTCGAAGAAACGGTTGAGGTCGGCGGCGGAGATCGCCGTCGTCGCCTCATTATGCAGCGGATGGGCGTTGATGGGCTCAGCCGCCAGCATCTGGCTGTCCAGAACAGGCGTCACCCGGTGGTCAGTGTCGTTCAAGAGGCCAAAGGGCGATACAGCGCCCGGTTTCAGGCCCAGCACTTCCCACAGCAGTTCGGGTTTGCCGAAACTGGCCTTGGCGGCGCCCACCTCTTTTTCCAGGTCGCGGATGCGGATCTGGCGATGTTCCAGGCAGGTCACCAGCCACAGGCGGTCCTTTTTGTCCTTCAGGAACATGTTTTTGACGTGTGCGCCGGGGATGGTGCCGCGCAGGCGCTTCGATTCCTCGACCGTGAACAGCGGGGGATGGTCGAAATGGCGGTAGCCAATGCCATGGGCATCGAACAGCGCGTAAAGCTCTGCCTGCCCTGCTTTTTGGTCTGCCATTATGGTCTCCCTTGAGCCGGGGAATTAACGCGGCATTGCCTGTCGGCAAGGCAGTGTCCCGCACGATCGACGCGGCGGTTTGTCAGAGCCGCGGCCGGGTCGTGGAAGGGGCGCGGTTAGGGGACAATAGGCGTACGCTGGCCGGTGGCGGCGGCCTGCTTGATGGCGTCGATCACCTGCAGCGCGGCCAGACCGTCGCGCCCGGTGACCAGGGGCGAGGCCTCGCCGCGGATGACGGCGCAGAAATGGGCCATCTGGCAGGTCAGCGGATCTGCCGGCGTCACATCCAGGGTTTTTGGGGCAATAGGCTCCCACCAACTGCGCGCGCCCGTATGCTGCCAAAGCACGCCCTGCGGCAGCGATAGTGAGCCGTGGGTGCCGCCGATCAGATAGCAGTGCTGATCGGTTGCGGGATAGACGGGGTTCTCGTTCGCCGTCATCTCCCAGCTCCAGGGTGCCGAGATCGTGTCGGATGCCGTCAGCGTCCCCAAAGCGCCAGAGCCAAACTGGAAGAGGGCGGCGGCGCTGTCTTCAACTGCAAAGCCGCGGATATCCGAGGAGTTGATCGCCTGCACGGCGGCGATGTCCCCGCAGAAGTGGCGCATTAGGTCGATGTCGTGGATCAGGTTGATCAGTACAGGGCCCGCACCCGGCTGGCGGCGCCAATCGGCATTGAAGTAGTCGTCAGGTTTGTGCAGCCAGAATTGGCCATGCACAGCGACGAGGCGGCCGAGATGGCCCGCGGTGATCTCTGCCTTGGCGCGGATGACGAGGGGATTGTGCCGGCGATGGTGGCCGACCAGCAGGGGGACGCCGCGTGCCTCGGCAGCCTCGACGATTGTGGCGGCGGCCTTGGCGCTGTCGGCCAGCGGTTTCTCGACCAGCAGCGGGATGCCTTGCGCTATCGCCGCCAAGGCCTGAGGCGGGTGCAGGGCATTGGGCGTGGCAATGATCAGACCGTCCGGCCGGTGCGCGGCCAGCAAGTCGTTAAGGCTGGCATAGCAGGGGACGCCATGCGCCTGGGCAATACCGGCCGCTGCGGGGGCAGGATCGGCCAGGGCGCATAGCTCGGCCGTCGGTTCCGCCGCGATCAGGTCGGCATGGCGCCGCCCGATCAGGCCGGCACCGATCAGCGCAATTTTCAGCCGTGCGCTCATCTTCTCGAGATCCTCGCCATCTACAGCGCTTGGGGGTCAGCCGACCCGTTCGGCCACGGCCAGGATGCGGTGCATCTCTCGCAGGACGGGCTTTTCGATCAGCTTGCCGTCGATGACCACCAGACCGGTATCAGCCTGAGCAAAGGTGTCGACAATGCGCCGGGCGCGGGCGATCTCGGCCTCGCTGGGGGTGAAGACCGCGTTGATCGCCGCGATCTGGCGGGGGTGGATCGCGCCCTTGCCCGCAAAGCCCAGATCCCGCGCGCGGGCCGCTTCTTCGGCCATGCCTTCAGGATCGTCCAGGTCCAGCCAAGGCACATCGATCGCGTCCAGCCCCGCGCTTGCGGCGGCGTGCACCACCCGCGACCGCGCATAGAGCAGCGGCTGCCATTCGTTGCGGCAGCCCAGTTCCGCCGCCATGTCGACGGCGCCGAAGAACAGTGCCTCCAAGCGCGGGGAGGCATGGGCAATGTCGTGCACGGCCTCCAGTCCTTCGTTCGTCTCGATGATGGCATGGAGCCGCGTGGCATGGCCGCGTTCCTTCAACAGACCGTCCAGCCAGCGCACTTCGTCGGCGGACCGGACCTTGGGCATCATGATGGCGGGGGGCGGTGTCTCGCTGGCCAGGATGGCCTGGACATCGGCGATGCCGAACGCCTCGCGCATCGAGTTGATGCGCACCACGCGCTCGACCCCGTCATCGGCCTGGGGCTCTGCGAACAGGCCCAGCCCTCGGGTGCGGGCGTCGGCCTTGTCCTTGGGGGCCACGCCGTCCTCCAGCTCGACACAGACGATGTCGGCGCCCGAGGCCAGCGCTTTGGGGAACATCTCGGGCTTTAGGCCCGGGGCAAAGATGAACGAGCGGCGGGGGCGGGTTTCGGGCATGTGCTCCTCCGGTGGGCGGTCATTTTACGGCCTGATTGCCGTGTGTTTGCGGGCATTTGCCCCGCTTTGCCAGGGCAACGCAACCGCGTGCTTGCCTGGGCCCGCAATCCTGTCATCGTAGGCGCATGAGCACGCGCGAAAAACCCAGCCGCTTCGCCCGCCAATGGCACTATCGCCCGGCGGTGCCGATCCAGACATCCCCGTTGTTTTCCTGGCCGCTAAGTACCCGCGCGATTGCCCGCTGGTTTGCCGTGCGCTGGATCAATCTGGCCGAGAACGTCATCGTGGCGGTGCTGGCCACGCTGTCCTTCCTGTTCGTGCAACCGTCGATGGAGGAGGCGCGCACCCTGGCGCCCGGCTGGATCGTCGAGATCTGGTTGCGCAATCTGGTGCTGATGACGGTGGTGGCGGGGGGCCTGCACCTCTACTTCTACACCTGGCACCGGCAGGGACGAGACCTGAAGTATGACCCGCGCGACCAGCGGGGCGGGGCCAGCTTCACCTTCAACAGCCAGCTTTGGGACAACGTCTTCTGGACGCTGGCCAGCGGGGTGAGCTTCTGGACGGCTTATGAAGTGCTGCTGTTCTGGGCCATGGCCAATGGCTGGGCGCCGGTGATGTCGCCCGTGGAAAACCCCGTGGCCTTTGCGCTGATCCTGCTGCTGACGCCAATCTGGATCTCGTTCCACTTTTACTGGATCCACCGGGCACTGCATTGGCCGCCATTGTATCGCCTGGCGCATGCGCTGCATCATCGCAACACCAATGTCGGGCCGTGGTCCGGCATCTCGATGCACCCGGTTGAGCATCTGGTGTTCTTCTCGTCGGTGTTGATCCATTTCGTGGTGCCCGCGCACCCGATCCATATCCTGTTTCACATGCAGCATCAGGCACTTACCGGGGCCAGTTCGCACACGGGGTATGAGGCGTTTTTGGTGAAGGATAAGCAGTGGCTGGCGTTGGGCACCTTCCACCACCAGATGCACCACCGCTATTTCGAGTGTAATTACGGCAACCTGGAGATGCCGTGGGACCGCTGGTTCGG
>JBCCML010000091.1:0-6732 GCA_039026375.1 Pseudomonadota bacterium | reverse complement strand
CTTTACGGCGGCGACGAGGCGCCCAACCTTGACCGGGCCAGCTGGAGAACCGAGGCGCAGGATCTTTTCTTCGACTTCACTTCCAACTTCGACCAACAAGGCAACCTTACCTCTGACGTGATCAAGGAAGACACCTTCTATCGTATCGAGGGCTGGGAGGGCTCGCGCTCGAACTTCAACACCTTTGATGCCACCGATCAAACCGAGAGCTTCAATTTCTTCGGCGGCGAGGCGATGACGTCTTGGACGCGGGGCGCACAGTGGATGGCACGGCGACCGATGCCGACGCGGACCAGTTCAACTTCGAGCAGCAGTCCGGCAACGACACCGTGGCGAACTTCGAGGTCGGACTGGATTTCGTGATCATCGACGCGAAGAACCTGGACGATACAGCCAGCGGCGCGGCCAATGACGGGGTTTTCGACCGCGCCGATCTGCAGTTCTCGACGGTCAATGTCGGCGGCGACGGTGCGATCGCAGACACCCAAATGGTCTTCACGGCAAGCGGCGGCACCTTCACCTCGACCATCACCTTCTTGGACGTCGACGCCACGGACCTCCAAACCAACGGGGCGTTCTATTTCTACTGATAAGAAGCGATCGGGGGCGCTTTGACTTATCGGCGAACGAACGATCACAATCGGTGGCCTCTGGAGCGACTTCCCTGTTACGCTGAGACCGCGCTGGGACTCATCTTTCTGCCGCCTAGGCTTAGAATGTCTAACCTGCCGACCGAGGCTCCCTCGTCCATAACGAGAGTTTGCGGGTCTGTTGGACTGCGACCTGAGTTGCCCTTGCGAAGGGCTGGAGTTTTCGGCCTCCGACCAGACACACGGGCTGGCTGCCTGTGCCGATTTAATGAGCGCTGCCGGGACGTTATTCCCGATGGCGCTGTGCGGCCGCTCTTCGATTTAGTCTCCGCACGAAGTCTCCAGCTCTTGGGCGGCGTCTGCAAGGCTGAGGAAGCAGTGTGCGTTCAAGCATTCGGCCCTGAACCTTCCATTGAACGCCTCAATGAACGCATAGTCCGCCGGTTTACCTGGCCTTGAGAAGTCCAGGATGACGCCGTTGCGGTAGGCCCAGAAGTCCATGTCGCGTGAGATGAACTCGCAGCCCTGGTCGACGCGGATCGTCTTCGGATAGCCAATCTGGCTGCACACTCTGTCGAGCGTCGCCACTACGTTTTCGCCCCGATAACTGAACCGTGCACAGAGCACCGGAACGTATCGGGAAAAGGTAGCGACAACCGTCAGAACGCGCAGCTTGCGGCCGGTGACCAGTTCATCGTGCACGAAGTCCATCGCCCATATGTCGTTCGGTCCAACAGCCCTGGTCCGATTTTTCCGCAGCTTCGCCTTGACCCTTCTCTTCGGCGTCTTTTTCCTGAGCTGGATGCCTAACTCGCTGTAGATCCTGCGTGTTTTCTTCATATTGATCATCCATCCCTCGCGTCTGAGCAGCACGTGGACGCGCCGATAGCCAAACCGAACGGTTCGCCAATGTCGCTCGGACCATTGGCGCGACATGGCTCACTCTCGCAGATTTCCTTGATGCGCTGTTCCAAGGCGGGCTGACCGAGTCGGCGAGATTTATAGCGGTAGGTCGTAGGATCGAACTGGATCAGGCCGCAGGCACACCGGATCGACACCTTCCAGTCCGCGCGGATCTCGTCGACCAGCATCCGTTTCCGGCCAGCCCTCAGAGCTAATGAGATGGTCCGCCCTGCCTTCACCCACGGTACCGTGGGCGGCGAACAGGTGAAGGAGGAACCAACCATGATGCGCAACAAACCCAAGGACTGTGCCGTCTTCGGCATCGATATCGGCAAGACTGTGTTCCATGTTGTTGGTCCCGACCGAACTGGCGAACGGACCCAGAAAGTGAAGTTCCGCCGCGAGACGCTCTTACAATTCTTCGAGCGTGCAGAACGGACGTTGGTAGCCATGGAAGCCTGCCCTGGCTCGCAATGGCTGGCCAGGAAGCTCCAGGAGATTGGCCACGATGTGCGCATCATCCCCGCGCAATTCGTCAAGCCCTAAGTGAAGTGCCACAAGAATGACGCCATCGACGCCGCAGCGATTGCTGACGCCGCCACTCGACCGACCATGCGGTTTGTCGGTGTGAAGCAGGCGCATCAGGTTGATCTGCAGATGCGCATCGAATCCGAAGCCGACTTGTAACCAGCCGGACGAATCTGATCTGCCAGATGCGCTCCTACTGTCTTGAGCATGGTGTTGCGATGCGGACAGGAGCAGGTGTGTTCAGGATCGACCTTCTCCGCGCACTGGATGATGTGGAGAATGATCTGACCGACCGCGCCCGCTTGGTGCTGCGCGAGCTCTATGCGGACCTTCTGAAGCTTGAGGACCGGATCAAGTCGGTGAGCACCGGGATCAAAGACATCGCGGATGCAGACGAGACGGCACGTCGGCTTATCACGTCGGCTGATGAAGATCCCCGGCGTTGGGGCCCTCGGGGCAACGGCGATCCTGGCCGCTATCGGAGATCCGTCGCGGTTCCGAAAAGCACGAGATGTCGCTGCGTGGCTGGGGTTGGTACCCAGGCAGCATTCGACAGGCGGAAAGCAAACACTGCTGAGTATCGCCAAGCGCGGTAGCAGCTATTTGCGAACTCTGCTCGTCCACGGCGCACGGTCGGTGATGATGCACATGGACAGAGCGAAAGATGGACTGGGCGGATAGGTCGATGCGCTCAGGACACGCATGCACCCGAATAAGGCGGTAGTGGCTCTTGCCGCCAAGATTGCCCGCATAATCTGGCTCGTCTTGACGAAACCTGGAGCGACCTACGAACGTCGGCCACCAGCAGCTGCAATCTGAATTCCAGGAATCCTGCTTAGCCGGGAAGGAGTGCGAGGTTCGACGTGATGACGAGAGGGTCGATCGACGTTCGATAAATCCGGTGCGAAAGCGGGCCAAGATCCGATCAACTGCCCGAACCAGCTAATTGGAAATCGAGCGTGCGGATCTCATCATGGCCTGGCCGGAAAACCGGCCCACTCGCGAGAGGCCGGATACATTTACGCAAACCCTGAAGTCGCCATTGAAAACCATTGCACAGGCCGGGCGGACCATACAATTCGTTTGATCACGTCATCAAGCATCTCCTTGTCGAGTGCCAGGCCGGCGACAATCTTCTTCAGTTTGGCATTCTCTTGGTCGGGCTTGCGCAGCCGCTTCAACTCCGAAGGCATCAGGCCTGCGCTCGCCGTCGCCCATCGGGCTCGAACCGATGTCGCCCTTGATGGGCAACTCCTTGGACCAATGGCGGACTTAATGGCTCGCTCTTTCGCCCGCTGAAGGGCGTCGGCGCGCGCAGAAGTCAAGAAGTTTGCACGGCATCGACGCGCTCCAGATAACTTCCGCTCTGTTCAATTATGCGGAAGCTAGGAGTAACGTCGAAGCAATGCCATCAAGTATTTGCGGTCGTACCAGCGAAGGCCATCACGGGCGTCGATCCGCTCTATTTGGTAACCAATGCGATCTTCCTGTTCGATGTCCAGAGTCGTCCAAACAAAAGAAAGATCCTCAATTGAGAACGGCGCCTGCGGTTTAGGGCGGTATCGGGCTTTTCGGTCTCCTTTATATGAAACTACTTCGCGCAGATGCAGCGGCGGGGACAGGTCGAATGCCTGCGCCAGCGCGCCCAGCACGGCCTTTGGATCGCGGTTTATCATCTCATAACGAACAAAGATCACTTGGCAGGGAAGGTTCGCCAAGGTTTCGTAGTGGGCGATCTTGGCGTTACGCATCTGGCAGATATTCCCGAATGGCGCACCGGTTTCGGGGTGCATATCGGCTGGGATTGGCTCTTCCTCGACGCGGCCGTCCGGACAGTCCTTGACCCAGGCTGGTTGCCAGGGTGCGCGCAGGAAGTGGGCAAAGCCGTTGTCCAGAAGCGATCTCGAGACTTCCCAGGGCGAGCGAAAAACCGACTGCATCCAGCGCAGCGGATGGCGATAGACGACTACGGTCAGAAGACCGGCGACTGCTGTCCTGGAGTGGTCGACAAACCCGTGCTGCCAGCCCAACTCGCCGGTGGGCTGCAACTCTGGCAGGTTACGTTCGATAAGGTGGCGGACGTAGTTCGTGCCAGAGCACCGGTCGCCCAGGACCTGAAATCGGTCTATCGGATGCGGTAAACCTCGGTGCACCCGTATAATGTCAGTCACATGCTGCACTGTTATGGCCCTGCACCATCGTGTGTAGCATCACTACTGGTCATCCAACGCCGCCAATTGCGGGCGTCCCGTTTATAGGCCGCATCGACCTGACCGAGAATATGGCGGGCGACGTAGCCGTCCGAGAGCGTCGCAACATCGCCGAGCCGGTTTCTTTCGAATAGGCGCAGTGCCGCTTGGGTCACAAGCGTCGGGCCAGCATAGTCAAACACATGTAGTTTTTCGCCGGCCGCAAGACGTCGGCAGGCGACCTTGAAAGCGGCCTGTACGAATGCCCCGCCAGGGGGTGAGACGATGAACCCGTTGACGATCGTCATCTCGGCGGCACGGGTGCGAAACCAGAGCAGGGTCCGGTCGCCCAGGTTCCGGTAGACCCCGGAGAAAAGCGCGCGCATGCGGGCGTCCGCATCCACATAAATGCCTCCATCCACCATCAGCTTGCCCAAACGGAAAAAATCCGACTGGATTGCCGGGTGCGGGCAAGCGCGAAGTAGTTTCGCCTCGGTGTCCCCTATGTTCTCGGCAAAGAAACGGATGGCCTTCTCGGCGCTGAAGCAGGCATATTTTTTGCTTGCCAAACCAGACCAGGCTGCCATTTCACGGGCGACATCCGGCGGCGGCGGAACGGTGTCCCAGAACTGAAAGATCGGCGCGTCCTGCACACGCAATTCCGGCTCTGACAGAACGGTCTCGAAGCGGGGCAGCGAGAGATACATTGCCCAGGCTCGCGCGCCGCGCCGCGCGAAACCGGAGTGGCTACCATCGCGAAAGGTGCGTTCTAGAGAAGCCAGGGCCTGATCCTGCGCCCCGTCATACCAGAGACAGACTGCACGCCAGATCCGAGCGGCAAAGGGTGACGTGCTGCGCGCCAGCGTGGCCAAGTCCGGCAGGAGATCCGTACGCTGGTGGACCAACAGATGATCCACGGCCCAAAACAGCGCATCGCCACCGTCGAATGGGTCATCCGTTCCGATAAGGCCAGCAAGCCGGTCGAACCTGCCCGCGTCCAGGCGTGCCTTAAAATGCCGCACTCGCCGCGGCCGGGACAAGAGCCGCACCAGCGGCGAGGGCAGCGCTATGCGAAGGCGCTGAAAAAGGGTGCCGTAACCGTCAGTCAATTGGATTATCCCTGGTCTTGGTGATTGGTCACCGACCGCCTAGTACAATTCGCGAAAACACCATGCTAATCAATGAAGATTACACTTCATGGGCGGCAGCAGCTGGTGCAATAGCGGCCGGGAGCAATCAGATGGCCACATGGTCCGTCGTGGCAACAGTCCGCGAACCGATTGATGTGCTGAGAGCGTTCGCCGCCCACCATCTGCTCCTAGGAGCAGAGCGGGTCCATTTGTATTTCGACGATCCGGACGATCCAAATCTGTGGCTATTCCAGAATGAGCGAAGGATAATAATGGAAAGTTGCGATGCAGCGTATTGGCGGCGGCAGGGAAGGGCGCGTCCCGAAATGATCCAGGATCGCCAGGATATCAATGCCACCGGTGCGCTTCGACGATGTGGGTCTGACTGGCTGGTCCATACTGATGCTGATGAATTCCTGATCACAAGAGGACAGGTGGACACCGCACTAGATCAGATCGCTTTGCAGGAAGCGGCTGTTCACGTACCTCGCTGTGAGCGCCTTCGGCCCCGCTGGCGTGCGAGCAGCAGTCGCTACGATGGGTTATTCAAGCGCACGGCCAAACGACGATGGCTGGCCAGACGTCTGCATCGCTTGGCCATCTGGCTGGCTTATTGCGAAGACTGGAAGCTATTACGCATGGGTTTCTTCTCGCACATTCACGGCAAGGTGTTCGTCCGAACGGGAAGATCCGAGATGGCCCATGGTTCGCACGCATGTCTGCGCGACGGATCGCCGGTCGAGCCGTGGCATCAAAGATCTTTCATCTTGTTGCACTTCTTTGCCAATAATCAGGATGATTGGCTGCGCAAGCTGCGCTTCAAACGCCCTAGACGGCTTACCAATGGACGAGTGCGAAAAAACTGGGGACTGGTGCGGCTGCGCGCATCAGCGAACGGGTCGATCTAGACAATCCGATGGTGGTTGCTGATCTTGACAAAAGGCTCGCAACGGTCAGCCGATTCCAGTACGCGTTGCTTAGGGCATTCGGTTTTGCGTTTCAGTATGATTTGAGCATCCGGAGATCCGTAGCGCGCGTCTATGCACAGTAAACAAACTGATCCTCCTAACTACAGCTGCATCGGTAAAACTTTTCCTTGACGCGTCGTTTCCAACTTCTGCCTTGCTCTCGCTAGAGCCAAAGTCGAGAGCATTTCAGAGAATCTGCAAACTAGACACCGTTCTTGGCGAACCTTGAGGTTGGATAAAGTTTCGTGATCATCAACACGGCGAACCTGGACGACGCTGCCAGTGCTCTGAGACCCAACCTTCTGCCGCTTGGGCTTAGAATTTCCCGCCTGCTCTCAACATGGCTGGCCGGTTTCGCCTGCTGAGTTTGCCAGCGTTATCGGGGGTATGTTCCCGATCGCGCTGTGCGGTCGTTCTTCGTTGT
>JBCCML010000090.1:0-6822 GCA_039026375.1 Pseudomonadota bacterium | reverse complement strand
CTGCCATTGGTTTTATCGGAACATCAGGATCCGCGCTTTCCCGCTCGGATCGGCACCTTTGACCCCCACGAGAGGCTCGTGGCCTTTCAGGGTGCGACGCGGCTGCATCTGCTGACTGACAGCTTTCTGGACACGTTGCCTGCCCATCTGCGCGCCCGCGCGCGGGTCATTCCCAATACAGTGCCCCCCACAAGTAACATCGCCGATCCGGGCGGAAATGCGAAGCATGCCAAGGTACTGCTCGCCGTCGCCCGTCTGGTGGAGCGCAAGAACCTGCGCAGGTTGCTGCATGAATTTGCGAAAGTGGCGCCAAAGCATCCTGACTGGATCCTGCGGATCGTCGGCGGCGGTCCGCTCCGCGAGGATCTCGAGTCGCTTGCAAGACAGCTGGACCTGGGGGCTCAGGTCTCCTTCACCGGTGAAATCAACGATGTCTATGGCGCTTTGGCGAAGGCCCAGTGCTTCGTGCTGCCGTCCCTGTTCGAGGGGTTTCCGATGTCCAGCCTGGAGGCGATGGCCCACGGATTGCCAGTGATCGGCTATGCGGCCTGCAACGGGCTCAATACTCAGGTAAAGCACGAGCTCAACGGTCTTCTGGCGGCGCCTGCCTTGGCGTCAGACAGTCTGTCACGGGAACTGGACCGCGTGATGAGCAATGCAAAACTGCGCCGCAATATGGGCACGGCCTCGCTGGAGCGCTACCGGACGCTTTATTCCAACGAGGTGGTCTTTGATCAGTGGGAGGCCTTGTTCATGGAAGCAGCCGATCAGCCCCGGCATTCCCGCATACCCCTGGAGGACCGGCTTGAGGCCGCCCTCGATCGCGCTGTTTTTGGCGATTTCTAACCTGGCTCGATAAGGAAGCGACCATGGCGGACGGCATAGACGACCGGGCAAAGCGACGACACCGGCTGGCTTTTGAGAAGTTCGACGATTTCCTGAACCTGCGCCAGCAAGACAGGACATGTGAGGACGGAACGGATCTGCGCCAAAAGGTTCTGTCGGATCGTCAGGCGCCGTGGTCGATCGGCTATGCGAAGTTCAACCTGAACGAGGCCTATGCCGCCAATATGCGTCACCTCTGGCCCGAGCTCGCTCCCTTCGATGATCCCGCCGCCGATGCGGCGCGCAAGCACCTGCTCATGGGGACGATCTACGCAGACCCCGCCCACTCCCATGTGGGCAGCGTTGCGACCATGCAGCGTTATCAGCCTGGCGATGACCTGCTTCTGGGCGAGCAGGGGTTCTTGGCATCGACCCACAGCTGGTCGGAAGCCTTCCGCCACAAAGACCCGGGGATGGGCTGCTTGGGCTACGTCTATGACGACATCGCCTACTATTTCATGGCCGATTATCCCAATCGCCTGATCCATCGGCTCAACAGCAATCATACCCTCAGTTCCAAAGAAACGGCCCGTGCCCGAGATCTGATGAACCGGATCGTGAGGGCCAGGGTATCCAAGTACAATTCACAGCCCATGGCCAAGCCGGCCATGACCCGGGGCTATGCAAGGCGGGTGCTGGTTTGCGACCAGACCTTCGCCGATGCCTCGACCGTTTTCGGCAGGATCGATGAGGCCGGCTTCGAGGCCATGTTGATGGCTGCGCTGACTGAAAATCCGGACGCCGAGGTCCTGATCAAGACGCACCCGGACACGACCTGGGAAAAAGAGAAACGCACCGGCTATTTCAATCACCTGGCGAATACCGGACGCGTGCGCATCCTGCGCGCTCCGGTCAATCCCTTCATGCTGTTTGAGGAAGTCGACAAGGTCTATGTCGGCACCAGTCAGATCGGGTTGGAAGCGCTTTTTGCGGGCAAGGAAGTCGTCTGTTTCGGTGCTCCGTTCTATGCCGGATGGGGATTGACGGATGACCGTCAGAAGATCCCGCACCGACACCGCACGCGGATGCTGGAGGAAATTTTCCATGCCTTCTATGTCTGGTACACGGTTTATCATGTGCCGGGCGCAAAGACCGTGCCCTCCAGTATCGAAGACGCGCTGGACTACATAGAAGAGCACCGTCCCGTCAGTCTGCCTGCCCCGCGTCACCAGCTCAGCGAACGTCCGAAAGTATCGGTCATCATCCCGGTATACGGTGTCGAGGACTACATCGAGGAATGCCTTCGCTCGATACAGCAGCAGACGCTCGAAGACATAGAAATCATCACCGTGAACGATTGCAGTCCGGACCTGAGCCAATCGGTCATAGACCGGCTGGCAGCAGAGGATCCGCGCATTCGTTCGATTGTGCTGGAGCGCAACGTGGGGCAGGGCTTCGCTCGCAATATCGGGCTGGAAGCGGCAAAGGGAGACTACATCTGGTTTCTCGATTCAGACGACTATATGCCCTCGCCGCACCATCTGAGCCAGGTTCACAAATGCGCATTGGCCGACAGCGCCGACATGGTCCGCGGCCGCAAGCTCTTCGAACAGGTCGAGAATGCGCAGGGCGAAGTTCTGGAAATGCGGCCTGATCCCTGCGAAGTCCATTTCGACAGGCCTTTCCACGGCACCACCATTGTGGAGGACCGCCGCATTCTCCGCAGCAGGCATTTCTGCAACTGGCTCTATCGGCGAGCCTTTCTTGAAGAAGGAAATATCCGTTTCCTGACCGCGCAATGGGAGGAACGGCCCTTCCTGCTGCGCGCCCTGCTCAGCGCCACGTCGATTTCGAGCACCACCAGCGAAGCTTTCGTCTACCGCCTGCGCCAGACATCCACGGCCCGGCGCCCCAAGACCGAGCAAGACAGTTTCAACCAGCTCGCCAATTTCGAGCAGATCACGGACGTGCTCGAGGAATTCCGGGCGTTCGAGCCGGGAACGGGTCTGTCATATACGGCAGGCTACGTCGTGATGCAGGCACTCGACATCCTGTTCAATGGCTTTGCCTATCGTACGGCGTGCAAAAGCCAGGGTCCCGACACCCGCAGCCAGTTCCTGGATCGCGTCGCGGGTGCGCTGGCGCGCACTGGCCTTGGCTATGACGACATGATCTTCGACGCACCGCGGATATCGAAGCAGCGCCTGGGTACCCATGCCTACCGCCTGCTTTTTGAGGCTCTGCGCCAGCGCCGGTTCGAATATGTCGACATTGCTCTCGACGAGACCCCGGTCAGTCAGTCCGTCGTCATGGACTGTATCCTGCGCGATCCCGAAGATGCCGATGCTGCCGCTTTCCAGACCGCGCTTTCCCTCTATGCCCGAAACGAGCGAGTGCTGACTGCAACCGGGCTCACGAAAGTCGACAGGAAGCCCCGGCTGGTCCTCCATGTCGGCCAGACCAAGACCGGATCGACCTATATCCAGCACTTTCTCGAGCAAAATCGCCCCGCCTTGCTGCGCGCTGGCATATGGGTGCCGGACAAGGGGCTATTCTGGCAGAAGACCCGCCCGCACAAACAGGCAGGGCACGGCGAGATGACCCGTGAAGCGGTGACGGGAGAGAGCGAAATCCGTGACCATATCGAAGCCGCTCTCAGCCTGGCCAAGGGCCGCGTCCATACTGTGATCCTGTCCAGCGAAGCCTACTTCCTCAATGCTCGTGCAGCCCTTATTCCTGATCACTTTAAGGGTTACGACGTTGAAATGGTGGGCTATTTTCGGCGTCAGGACGAGTGGGCAAACTCGCAATACGCGGAATTTGTGGCAGGCGGGGCCATGGGGCGCGTGCCCGAGACTTTCGAAAATTGGATCGACGAACCCGTTACCCGGGCGCGCCTGGATTACTTTTCGTTTTGCCAGATGTGGGCATCCCGCCTCGGGCGCGGCAGGGTGCACGCCCGGATCTATGACCGCTCCAGGTTCAAGAACGGTGACGTGGTAAGCGACTTTCTGCACATCCTTGGGCTTGAAGATTTAGACAATTTGCCTCGACCAAGCAGCCGTCAGGCCAATGACATGCCGTTCAACGCTGCCCATGTCACGATGCTGCGCGAGATCAATGCCTACGAGTGGCCGAGCAGCACCGAGTATCTCAACTTCATTCAGGACGTCGGCGAGCGAATGGCAGCCTTGCGCCCGAAGGCCGGAGAGGCTGGCTCGAAACTCGAGCTGATCACCCAAGAGCAGCGCCACAGACTTCTCAGCGAGCTGGAGGAAAGTAACGCAGCTTTCGGTCAGGAATTCTGCCCGGGTGCCGACGAGGCTTTTTCTGTGCACAACGTTGATGTGGGTCCTTGCTCCTCCACATCGGAGGACACCGTCCTCAGTTTGGCGGAAATCAAGTCGATCTACGATTCCATGCGCTCCTACAAGACGGGCAGCCCGCCCAATTTCGAGACCGTGAGGGCGCGGCGTCGAAATGTTGCGCGCCCCGCAAAGCCACCGCTGGAAAATGCCGAACAGGCCAACACGCTCGACGGTATCCTGATCGATCTGCGCAATGTGCCGCGCCAGGTTGAATGTTCCGAGGTCTTCGAGGCCGAGATCACGGTTTTCAATCTGTCGCGGCTGTGCATACCGCAAACCTTTCTTGGTCTGCCCGTCACGCTGTCGTACCACTTCCTGAGCGCCAAGGGAGAACCCGTGATCTGGGATGGAAAGCGCACGAACCTGTCCGCAGCTTTCGATTACCAATCCCGGACGAAAATAAAGATAGAGGCGCCGCAAATTCCGGGTGACTACCTGATTCAGGCCGGACTGGTGATAGAAGGGCAGCGCTGGTACGACAGTCATCAGACTTGGCCGATTTCGACGAAGTGACTCAGCCGGAGAGTATCAGTCATGGACTGCGTTATTCACATTGGCACCGAGAAAACCGGCACCACCTCGATCCAGCGCACACTTGACGCTAACGCAAAACGCCTTCTGGAGCGTGGCTTCTATTGGCCACCGGTGATGCGTTCCGGTCAGAATCCACGCATTGTCTGTTACTCTCTCGACGACGAGACCATCGACCTACGCAAGCGCCGTCGCCAGTTGACGACACCCGAAACCATTGCGGAATTCCGTATCAAGTTCGAGGATCGCCTGAGGCGAGAGATTAAAAAAGCAAGCAACGCCAATATGTTGCTAATTGTTAACGAGCATCTGAGCCGCTTAGAAAAGCGCCAGGAACTGGAGCGGCTAAAGCAGCTGATCGAACGATTTGCAGATCGCATTCGCATCGTTGTCTACCTGAGACGCCAGGACCGGCTCATGTGCTCGATGTACTCGCAGGTGATTAAAATCGGCGGCACGCGCGAGAACGTCTTTCCTGTCCGGTCGGTGGAAACGGAAGGAGATTTTATCACCTTCAACTATCGTCGCATCGTTGACCTGTGGGCCGATGTATTTGGACGCGAGGCCTTGAACATCCGGACTTTCGAACCTGAAAGTCTCGTCCAGGGAGACGTGGTGATGGACTTCTTTGATGTCGCAGGACTTGAGGGTCTCACCGGAATTGAAACGACCAGGATCAATGAAAGCCTGTCGGTGGAGGCCCTGCTTACGATGCGCGAGCTGAACCGTCATTTGCCCCGTACGGCGCGGGGGCATCTGGGTCCGCTCAGCGGACAGCTGTTCGCAGGATCAGGAATGCCGGTGGCGCGCGATGACGCGCACGCGTTTCTCAACGAATTCGAGGCGGATAACGACTACGTCGCGCGCCAATATCTGGGCCGGTCGCGGCTTTTCAAACCCATCGGCGACGCAGAGTATCCCGACAATGTGGACCCGGAAACCTTCAGGCTCAGCCCCCAATCCATGGCCTGGCACTTTGCGCAATTGTGGCAAGCCCGCGAGCGCGAGGTCTAGGTCTGTTGCCTCTTTTCAGGTTCGACAACGCGGTGGTTCTGTTCATCCACGTGCCCAAAACCGGAGGCTCTTCCATCGAGGCGGCGCTTCGCCGCATGGGGGGCAGGCCTGCTTTGCTCAGTGAAACCACCCATGGCTATGGAGGCTGTACTCCTCAGCATATGCAAGCTGAAGTGCTTCAGAGCTTTGTACCGGAGGCGTTCTATGACATGCGTTTTGCAGTCGTGCGCGATCCGCAGAGCAGGCTGATCAGCGAATTCAAGATGCGCCGCGCAGGCCGCAAGCTGCGCGGCCTAAGACCCATTGGCTTTGCCGCATGGGTCAGACAGACCTTCGCGCGATACGCGAAAAACCCCTATGTCTTCGACAATCACATACGGCCACAAACCGAACTGATCCCCCCCGGAACCAGAACTTTCAAATTCGAAGACGGTCTGGAAGCTGTCTTGGAACACGTGTCAAAGGAGCTGGGATCCCGGCCGCCAAAGATCCCGCACCTGCGCACGGGAGAGGCCGCATCGGTCAAGGTTTCGGACGACGTGGCAGAAAAAATCGCCGCCTTCTACCGAGAGGATTACAGCCGTTTCGGATATTCCACCCGGGCACCACATGACGTCGCGAGATCGTCAATAAAGCCCCAATGACCATGGCTTTGTTGGGGATTCTGCCACAGTCGTTACCCATGATGGCATGATAAATCCCGTGGACTGCGCTGCGGCCTTCCACATCTTGGGTTCTTTGCTTCGTGATGCACCAGATTTTAAGAAATTTGCCGCTCTTCGGGGAGTGCTTAACAAATCGGTGGGTGACGCTCATAAAAGACGGCAGTAAGGTGAAGTCCGTTAAAGTTCGCCCGCATTTTAAAACGCATCTGTGTTGTTTACACGTGCTGATGCCGGCCCTCCCGTAGATGAGGACAACCGAATGAAAGTCGCAGACAAAGCCGCAGGACTCAACGAGCTGCGCGCCGCCCGCAAGGAAGGGCGCGGCCTGCTATGGGCGGCCGCTTTTTTCAGCATTTTCGTTAACTTGCTGATGCTGACGGGTCCGCTCTTCATGCTGCAAACCTACGACCGAGTGCTGG
>JBCCML010000089.1:0-6859 GCA_039026375.1 Pseudomonadota bacterium | reverse complement strand
TGGCGGTGACGATCTTCATCGTGCCGTCCGGCGCGGTCTCAAAGGCGACCAGATCAGTGAACGTCCCGCCCACATCGGTGGCCAGTCGGCGCAGGGTCTTTGTCATCTCAACCTCCGGTGTTCAGGTTGGCGGCCATCCCAAAGGCGGCGCCGCCGGGCAGTTTCAGCGCCTCGGACACGGCCCCACGGACCGGCGCGGAATGGCCCGCCCCGTGCAGGCAGTTCCGCGTTACGATCACTCGTCCGCCTGCGATCACCGGCACGTTGATGCAGCGTTCGCAGCCCAGGACCTGGATCAGGGCGTAGCCGCGACAGACAGCGGCGATCTCCGAGAAGGCATTGGCGACGAAGGTCGGGTGCCGGTCGTCCGCGATGGCGGTCCAGGCATAGGGTTCGATCCCCCTTTCGCCCGTGACGGGGTAGGCCTCGCGCATGTTGGACGAACGGCACTTGGCGACGCCGCGGCCGCGGTTGGTCTCCAGCAGCGCGAAACGCTGCGCGCTCACTGTCCTGTCGACCGACCGCGCCAGCGCGTCGAACGTGGCCCCGGGTTGCTCGGGCACGGCCAGTGCCGCTGTCACGTCTTTCATGTCCCTTCCGCCAAAGTTGTTCTGAGGTCGAGCTCGGCCGCGTCCACCACCGGCACGGCGCCGATCAGGGCACGGGTGTAGGCGTCCCGTGGCGCGCTGAAGACCTGGGCCGTCTCGCCCAGCTCTACCAGCCGCCCGGACTTGAAGACCGCGACCCGGTCGGCAATGTTGCGCACCACGGCCAGATCATGGGTGATGAAGACGTAGGTCAGCCCCTTTTCCGCCCGGAGGTCGTTCAGCAGACGCAGCACGCGCGCCTGTACCAGCACATCGAGCGCCGAGGTTGGTTCATCCAGCACCACCAGATCGGGGTCCACCGCAAGCGCGCGGGCGATCCCGACACGCTGGCGCTGCCCGCCCGACAGACCCGTTGGCGCGCGATGGCGCATCCCGGGCTCCAGGCCAACATCCTGCAGCGCTCGCTCCACCCGGCCCCATCGCGCCGCGCCGTCGCCGATGCCGTAGGTGTCGAGGCCCAGACGTACCGACGCGCCGATGCTGCGCTTGGGGTTCAGAGCAGACAGGGGGTTTTGCTGAACAAGCTGGATCCTGCGCCGGTCGGCCTGTGTGCGGCGGGCGGGCAGGGGGGTGCCGTCAAAGCGAAGTGTCCCCGCGCTCGGCGTCAGAATGCCCAGCACGATATTGGCGAGCGTCGTCTTGCCCGACCCACTTTCGCCTACCACGGCCAGACACTCTCCGCGCCGCACCTCAAAGGTGATATCGCTCAGCGCATGAACCGGCCCCGCGCCGGTCTGGAAGGTCTTGGACAGGCTTTCGACGGAGAGCAGGCTCATGGCGCGCCCGCACCGCCATGAGAGACCATCGGCGCCAGGAACGCCTCGCTCGTCTCCGGCACATCGGGCAGGCCGCGCCCCGTGATGCGCGGGACGGCGGCCAGGAGCGCACGGGTATAGGCGTGGCCGGGCGCTTCGAAAATGGCGCGCGTCGGCCCGGCCTCCACGATGCGACCGCGATAGATGACATAGATGCGGTCGGCAAACTCCCGCACCACGCCCAGATTGTGCGAGATGAAAAGGACAGCCGTCCCATGCTGCTCCACAAGCTGATGCATCAGGCGCAGCGTCTGCGCCTGTACCGAGACATCGAGCGCCGTGCCCGGTTCATCGGCCAAAAGCAGCTTGGGCTCGTTGACCAGCGCCATGGCGATCATCACGCGCTGGTTCATCCCCCCCGACAGTTGGAACGGATAGGCGGCCAGAACGCGGTCGGGGTCGAGGATCGAGACCTCGGCCAGCATCTGGGCGGCGCGCGCGTCACACGCCGCGCGGCTCAGCCCCGGCGCATGGCGGCGCATGACCTCCGCGAATTGCCGCCCGATCGAAAAGGTCGGGTTCAGCGAGGATGTCGGGTCTTGGAAGATCATCGTCATCTCCGTCCCGCGCAGGGCGGCATGCGCCCCGGGCCGGAGCGCGGTGATATCCGCCCCGTCAAACAGAACGGTGCCGCCCACCCGTGCCGCGCGCGTCTCCTGCAAAAGGCCCAGGATCACACGCGCCGTCACCGACTTGCCCGAGCCGCTTTCGCCCACCAGCGCCACCCGTTCGCCGGCCTCGATCCTGAGCGAGATACCGTGCAGCACCTCGGCCACGCCGCGCCATGATTTGAATGACAGCGTCAGGTCTCGGATGTCGAGAAGCGCGCTCATTGATCCACTCCCAGAACCTCGCGCAGGCCATCGCCGAGCAAGTTGAACCCGAAAACAGCGAGCAGGATCGCAAGGCCGGGAAAGACCGTCAGCCACCAGCTGTCCGGCAGATACCGCGCCCCTTCGGCCACCATAGACCCCAGATCGGGCGTGGGCGGCTGCACCCCCAATCCCAGAAAACTCAGCGACGAGGCGATGATGATCACAAACCCCATGTCGAGCGTCATCTTAGTCACGATGGCAGGCATGCAATTCGGCAGGATTTCCCGAAACGCGATATGGAAGGTCCGCGCGCCAATGACCTCGGCGGCCAGCACGTAGCCTTCCTCGCGCTCGGATCGGGCAATGGAATAGACCAGACGCGCGTACCACGGCCACCACATGGCAGTGACCGCGATCATCGCATTGGTGAGTGTCGGCTCCAGCACGCCCATGACTGCGATGGCCAGCACCAAGGGTGGGATCGACAGGAAAATGTCGACGATCCGCATCAGGATCGTCTCCGTCCACCCGCCCATATAGCCTGCCAGGAGGCCAACGACGGTCCCGATCGGTGTGGCGATCGCCAGCACCACCAGGCCCAGCCCCAGGCTAATCTGATAGGCGTAGAGGATACGGCTGAAAATATCGCGCCCCACCAGGTCGGTCCCGAACCAGTTCCGCGCGGTGGGCCCGCGATTGGCATAGGCGAAGTCGACCACGGCGCCGTTATGGTTGGGAAAAGGTGCGATCCAGGGCGCTACGAGCGCGGCCAACACGATCAGCGTCACCAGACCCAGACCGGTCAGCGACAGCGGATTGCCCGCGATGATGCGCCAGGCCCGGATCATGACGCCCCCCGCGTGGAATGGCGGATGCGCGGGTTCAGGAACGCGATCAGCAGATCGACGATGATGTTCACGATCAGGAAGGTGATCGCGATTACCAGGACCGTGCCCATGATCGCGTTCAGGTCCTTGCGCAGGATCACGTTGACGCCATAGCGGCTGAGCCCCGGCCAGGCAAAGACCGCCTCCACCAAAAAGGCGTTGCCCAGCATCGCTGCGAAATCGAGCCCGATGATCGTCAGCGACGGGATGAGCGAGGGTTTGAGCGCGTAGCTCCGCGCGACGCGGACGGGCAAGAACCCATAGGCCTGCGCCATCTCGATATAGGGTTTGTCGTAGGTCTCTATCATATTGGCGCGGGTCAGCCGCGCGGCCTGCCCGATGCCCGAAAGCGAAAGCGCGACGGCAGGCAGTATCATGTGATGCACCGCATCGGCGAAGGCCGCAAAATTCCCCGCAAGGAGCGTATCGATGGTCAAAAACCCCGTCACTCTCTCGATCGCGTAGACGTCCGATATGCGTCCCGCGACCGGGAAGATCGGCAGATAGAACGCAAAGAGCAGCATCAGGATCACCGCCCAGACAAAACTAGGGGCGGAGACCGTCAAGAGCGTCAGGACCCGGATCACATGGTCCGGCCAGCGCCCGCGATGGCGCGCGGCCAGAATGCCCAAGGGGAGGCCAAGCACCACCATCAGGACACCGGCCACCAGGACGAGTTCCAGCGTGGCGGGCAAAAATTCGAGGATGTCGGTGGTCACAGGCCGGTTGGTGTAGAGCGACTGGCCAAGATCGCCGCGCGCGAGGTCCGCCACGAAATGTCCGTACTGCGCGACGAGGGGCTCATCGAGATGCATCTCGGCCCTCAGCGCCTGCACCATCTCGGGTGTCGCACTGGGGCCAAGCGCGATGCGCGCCGGGTCGCCTGGAATGATCCGCGCGATGGCAAAGATCAGCATCGACACCCCGATCAACACGATGACCGAGATACCGAGCCGTCGCGCGAGAATGCGAAGCACGGGGGACATGTCAGACAGCTTTCGCTAAGGGAGGCGCCCGGACCCCCGATGCATGGGGCCCGAGCGCCGGATGTGATGTCAGCCGTCGGCCATTTCCATCAGGCGGAAGGTAAAGCCCATCCCGTCGAGGCCAAAGGCCATCGCCGGATCGCTCAGCGCCGGGACGCTCACCCGGTCCGACGCAGCGAAGACCGACTGGCGATCGTAGCCGTAGATCGTCGGCGCGATCTCCAAAAGCAGGGCATTGAGCGCAGCGTAAGCCTCAGACCGTTCCGCCTCTGTCGCGCCGGTGCGCCCCGCTTCAAGCGCGGCGTCGACCATCGGATCGTTGAGGTATTCCGGCGACTGCCACGTGCCGGGCACGGAGGAATGATACATGCCGTACAACAGCGTATCGGGATCGCCCGTCACCGCGTTGAAGAAGATCTGACTGATATGCGGCGTGCCTTCGGGCGTCGTAACCCGTTCGGTGAAGAGCGCCCAGGGCAGCGTCTCGATCGTCGACGAAATACCCAGTTCCGCAAAGTTGGCCTGCATCAGCAGCGCGAAACGTTCCTCGATCGGGACCTCGGCGATCCAACTGATCTCAAGGTTCCAGTCGGCCGCCGGATAGGGGCAGGCCTCCATCGCGGCGCGGGCGGCATCCATATCGCGGGTCATCACCATTTCGGGTCCGTTGGCCCCGAACATGCCCACCGGAATCGCGCCGGTGGCCGGGCTGCCCTGGCTGACGCCATCGGCGATCTCGATCATCTGAAGCGCGGTGCCGTAGTCAAAGGCATGGGCCAGCGCGCGGCGGCAATTGACGTCGTCGAGCGGCGCGCGCGCGGTGTTGAGCTTGACATAAAACGCCCCCGTGCCGCTTTCGGTCAGAAGCTGTGCGCCATCCTCGGCCAGCGCACCGATCACCTCCGGCGGCAACCACTGGCTTGCGATGTCATGTTCGCCCTGGGCAATCAGGGTCCGCACCGTCGCGGCCTCTAGCCCATATCGCAAGCGCACCTCATCGGGCGCGGCCTCCCCGATCGGCAGGAAGTAGCTTTCGTTGAGGGCCATCACTGTTTCGGATTGCGGATTGTGCGCGGTGACGGTGTAGGCGCCCGTGCCCGCACCATTGGCCGACAAGAACGCCTCCGCCCATGGATCATCCTCGGTGGCGTTGGCCTCGATCAGGGCCATATCCACGATCGGCAGACGCACCAGCGACGACACGAACGGCGCGTAGGGCTCCTCGAGCGTGAAGCGCACGGTCATCTCATCCAGCGCCTCGGCGCTCACGCCGCCAAAGAGATATGACAACCCCTGGCCCAGGGCCTGCATCCGCTCCAGCGAATAGACCACATCGGCCGCCGTCATCGGGTTGCCGGACTGAAACGTCACGTCCTCGCGCAAGGTGAAGGTGAAGTTGACACCATCCACATCCCACCCGGAGGCAAGGTGCGGCACGTGCCCTGGCCCGCCCTGACGCGGAAGAAGCAGCGTATCATAGACGTTGAACATGAGAATGGAGTCGGCATAGTCCGACGCTTTCGCCGGGTCGAGCTCTCCAACCGCGACCTCATCAAGCCGCAGGACGGATTGCGCAAGCGCCGGCGCCGTCAATGCCGTCGCGGCCACCAATGCGGCCGCAAAAACACCTTTCGTCTTTATCATGTGTTTTCTCCTGTTGGGGTTGGATCGGCCACATCTGCGCGTGGTCCGTTTTTGTGAATGGGGGCGGGCGCGTCGCCAAAGACGTCCAGCGTGCAGCAATGCAGAAACGACACGGTTTCCGTGCTGTGGTTCCAGGTGGAATGCACCCGCGTACTGTCGAAATGGATCGAATCGCCCGCCCGCAATATCGTGGCGCGCCCTTCGATCTCGACGGTGACCTGACCGTTGAGGACAAAGAAGATCTCCTCGCCCCTGTGGCTGATCGGTTCGCTGCGATAGCCCGGCGGCTCATGGACGATCACGCTGGAGAGCTGCGAGCCCGCGAATTGGGTGGAGATCCGTTCGTACGTGACCGCCGCCGCCTCGACCGAATACGGCACACGATCCCGCTGCCGCGTCAGGGCGGTTTGCGCCGCGGGCGGATCGAGAAAGGCGGTGATCGGCCGGTCCAACGCCTCCGCCAGATTGGCCAAAGAGGACAACGATGGCGTCGTCAGGTTGCGTTCGACCTGGCTGACAAAGCCGACGGACAGCCCCGCTGCATCGGCGACGCTTTGCATCGAAAGGCTTAACGCCTTGCGCCGCGCCCTAAGCGAGGCACCCAGACCCATCGGCACATTCCCGGCCTGCTGTCGCAGCTTTTTCATGGGCTGGAGTGGAGCGGATGGCCCGCCGCGCTGTCAAACACAAATTTTAGTCAGAATAAAAACTTCGAGGAGGGCAAGGCGGAGCAGGCCTGCGACTTGCGTGCGTTCAGGCAGGGTGTGAGAGAGGTGTTCACGGTGCTGGCACGGCGCCTGGTATCGGTTCTTCTCGGAGGTCGAAGGCCCCCAAGCCGTGTTGTAGCTCAACCCCGCGAAACCGCGGATTGGGCCTTTACCGATCGCGCCGCAATAGCCTCCAAATTCGGCGGACGCATTTCGGGCGAGACGACTGTCAGCGGCCAGCCTGCAATGACGCCCTAGGCCCGCGGAGGAGGCTGGAAAACGGGTGTCCATCAGCACATGCTGGATCCCGACGAGGCTTGGCCGGAGGGCGATCGGCCCGATGATACTTGGCCCCGGATTTCGGCGATGTGAGGAGCAGTATGTGACTGGGCGCTTA
>JBCCML010000088.1:0-7254 GCA_039026375.1 Pseudomonadota bacterium | reverse complement strand
GCCGCCGATGGTCAGCTGGACGCGTTCTTCCTGCGTCTCCTGCCGGATGGTCGTGGGCGCGTTGAACGAGCGTAAGAAGCGGTCACCCTCGATCGTCTCGCGCATTCTCAGCTCGCCGGTCAGTGTCAGCCAGTCCGTCACAGCGATCTTGCTTTCCACCGACACCACCGTGTGGCGCACGTCGTCATTGGGTCTGAAGCCCGCGGTCTGGCTGTGAAACTGACCCACGGCCAATGAGACATTGCCCGACAACAGGCTAAGGGACAGCTCGTTCTCAAAGGTGGCCTGGGTCCCGGCCCCGGCCGAGCCGATCACATAGAAACCGTCGCCATCGAACAGCGGCGCAAATTCGTTGAAGCTAACGCGCGACGTGCCGCTATCGGCCTGCAGGCCCAGATCAGGCTCGGACAGGCGCGGCTGCACCGGCGATTTCGACGGCGGCGACAGCAATTGCGCCACCAGCAGTTCGGACGAAACCGCAATCTCGAAGCCCGGCTTGGCGCGATAAACATCCGCCAGGAAGCGGTGGGCGCCGGGATTGGTGGGATCGGTGGACACCGCGCGCGAGCCTGCCTGCGCCGCCTGGCTTTCAAAACCAAGGACGTCGAAGACACGGCCCGTCGCGGTATCGCGCACCGCCTGGTCTTCGCCCAGTCCCGCGCGTCCGCGCAGGGTGATGCGCCCGTCAGCGCGGGCTTCCGCCTCCTGCAGCGCCGTCAGCGCGCCGAGCGGATCGTTGGCCAGAAAACGCTCCTCGGCCGAGAAGAGCCAGGCCGACGGATCGTCCGGGTCCTGCTCCTGCGCCAGCTGGAACTGCGCGGCAGCCTTCGGGGTCAGCCCCTCCTCCAGATAGGCACGGCCCAGCCAGCCACGCAGGCTGGCGCGCTGGGGATCCAGGCTGGCGGCAATCTCCAGATCGGCACGTCCCGCTGCCAGATCGCCCTGTTTGATCCGGGCCAGGCCCAGGCCCAGTCGTGGCAGGGGGGCGCCCGAGTCAATGTCGATGGCCCGCTCGAACGACGCTTCGGCCCCGCCTGGGTCATTCGCGGCCAGGCTGGCAAAGCCTTTGACTGCATGGCCCAGCGATGTCTCCGCCAGTTCCAGCGATCTGTCCGCGGCGTTCAACCCGGCGGTGCGGTTGTCCAGCGTCAGCTCCAGCTCGGCCAGACGCGCCCAGGCATAGGCATCGCTGGGTGCCGCGGCGACCGCGGCGCGGGCCGCATCGCGGGCAGCGGGCAGGTCACCGGCGGCCTGTTTGACATAGCTGGTGGCGATCTGTGCTGGCGCCGAGTTCGGGTCCGCCGCCAGGGCCTGTTCGGCCAGCGCGGCCCCATCGGCCTGCTGGTTGCGGAAGATCGCGGCCAGCGCCCGGACGGCCAGGGCAGCCGCTTGATCAGGCCCTTGATAGGCGGCCAAGAGACCCTCCGCCTGGTCGGGTTGGCCGGCATCCAGCAGGGCCGCCGCCCGCTCGATCTGCGGGTCGGTATCCGTCGACAGAAGAATGGGCGGGTAATAGACGGCCCAGTCCGCGGCGCCTTCGGGGTTCAAAAGGTACTGGCGGAACTTGGCGGGCACGTTGTCGGGCGTGGCACGGACCAGCTGCACCTGGGTCGAGGCATAGCTGGCCTCGCCTGCCTGCAGCGAGAAGCCCGCGCCGCTGGCAACGTCGCTGACGTCGACGACGCCCTCGCGCACCAGGATCAGGGTGTCCAGCATGGGACCGTCGACCGTCACCAGCGCCTCGGTGCCGTCGATGCCGGCGTCTGTCCGGGGGGTGCTGACACGGAACACGCCCGAAACGGAGCTGAGGAACCGCATCAGCCCGCTTTCCAGCCGGATATCCGCCTGGTCGCCCAGCGGGATGATCACGGTCGAGCTGGACAGGATGTTGGTCACGGAACTGCGCGCGGCAAAGCGGATGTCGATGGCCGAGGCATCGCCGGTGACGATCTGGTCGCCCGGGCAGAGCGCTTCGCCCCGCTGGGGTGCGCGGCCAGGCGCATCGCCGCGGGTCAGGAGGACCGCGCCTTCGACCGAGATCACCTCGGCCGTGGACGGGCCTGTCGGACAACTGGATTGGGCGCCCGTATCGTGCGCGCCGATCAGCACCGTGGCCAGTATGGCCACTGCGATCAGCACGTGTCCCCGTAGTAACGTCAACTTCTGACACCCCCCAAACAAACCGCGGGACAGTATCGTCTTCTGCGGTCAATGAAATTTCAGCAGGAAAGCGCCGCGCAAGCAAGGATTCTAAGTCGTCTCAGCCGGCTACCGCTATTGGCAGGCGGAATACTGCCACACTTTCGGCGCGGCCGCGGACGGAGACGCTGCCCAGCGGTTCCAGTTGAGCGGGCTCCAGCCCAGCCGCCGCCCGCGTCGTCTCGGACAGCAGGACGGTGTGCTGTTCGGCGTGTTCCGCGTCTTTGCCCATTTGCTCCAGGCGGGCGGCCACGTTGACGACATCGCCCAGCGCCTTGAAGGAAAACCGGTGACGCGCGCCGATGTGGCCGGTCGCGGTAATGCCGGTGTTGATCCCGACGCGCAGGCGAAACTCGGGGGCGTCGCCCTCATGCTCGGCGTCGCCGCCGGTCATGCGCTCGACCAGGGCCTTCACTGCGGCGCAACCCTTGGCCGCGTGGTCGGGCCCCGTCACGCTTTCCGAGAACATCGAGACGATGCCGTCGCCCATGAACTCGACCACCATTCCGCCGTGCTGTTCGATCACCTCGGTTGCGGCGTCATAGTAGCGGTTGATCGCGGCGGTGTAGGCGACCTCGTCCATCTGCTCGGCCAGGGCGGTCGAGCCGACGAGGTCCGTAAAGATGATCGTGGCGACCTCGCTTTTGGCGGCTTTGCGGTCGGCGACGGTGCCCTGCAGCAGCATGTCGGCCACGGGCCGGGGGGCCAGGCGCCCGACCAGGGCGCGCACGAAGAAGTAACGCACCGAGACCGCGGCCAGGCACACCAGCGCCGCCGTCAGAAAGACTGGCACGGTGACGGGCAGCCAGATCCGAAACTCGCTGAAGGCGACGATTGCCACGGCGAGATAGCCGATCGAGATCACCGCAATGCTGCCCATCAGGCGCCACCGGGTCTGTGTCAGCACGACCACCCCCCCAGCCAAGGCGACGAAGAAGACGATGGCCCATTCCGATTGCGGGTCCAGGCGGTCCAGCAGCGTGCCGTGCAGCAGGTTCAGAAAGGCGGTCGCGGCCAGCTCGACCCCGCCGATCAGTTGGCGCTCGCCGGGCGAGGTCGGCACCGGAAAGTGGTCGTCGATGCCCGGATCGTCCGGGTCCGACGACCCAACAAAGACCACCATCCCAGACAGGTCCTGAGGCAGCAGATCCGCCAGCGCTGGGTCGAACATCGCGGCCAGTGGCACGGTCGGGATGGTGCCCGGCGGCCCATACAGCCATATGGGCTGGCTATCCACGGAGGCCGAGGGCAAGGTCTGTCCAGTGAACACCTCCCACACCTTCTCGGGCATGGCCCGCAGGCCGGTGCCGCCATAGCGCGTGGCATAGCTGGTGGCGATCTCTCCCCGCGCGCTGTCCACGTGGAAGGCCATGGTGCCCAAGGCCCCATCGCGGAACATCGGCCGGGGCTGGCGCCGTTGGATCATCCCGTCCGGGCTTTGGTCGAAGCGCTCGAACAACAGGACATTGCCCGCCCGCCCCAGCGCCGCGGCGAGCAGCGCGTCGTCCGGGCGTTCCTTGTTGAAGTTGATGTCGAAGGCGACAACCTCCGCCCCGCGCGCCGTCAACTCATCCAGAAGGCAGGCGTGCACCGATCTGGGGATGTGGTTGATATTGGCCGCGCCCATCAGATCCTCGCGCGCGCGGTCGGGCAGGCAGGTGTCCAGCCGGGGCGAGGTGCGGTTCGACATGATGACATAGGCGTTCAGCCAACCGACCGAGGCGTTGTCCAACCCGATGACCATGGCCTCGGGCGGCGGCGGCAGGTCGCCCCGCACGCTGTAGAGCAGCGGCAAGCCGTACTCACGCTCCAACATGCGGCCGACAGGGGAGACGAAGATCGCCAGCATCAGTGCCGCGAACAGCACAGCCACCAGACCCCGCACGATCGACCGCAATGACGCCTCCCCAAAAGCAATCTGCTTGGTATGGCGGCAAAACGCTGCCTGTGCAATTGCGGGACAGGCTCAGGGGGCCGCAGTGGATGTCCAGCGGCGCGGACCGGCCCTAGGCGCCGCGGTCCAGCTGCTGGTTCAAAACCTCGACGCTGATCTCCAGCTCGTCCAGATCGTTGGCAAGGCAGGCCTTGTCGATGCGCTCCAGCACGGGCACGAACCCCTCGAACTGGCGCGAGATGTCGGCCAGGCGCTGGCCTTCTTCGGGCCCGGCGCGGTTCACCAGGTCCATGTAGTTGGCAATCTGGCTGAGCATGCGACCCAGGACGTGCTGGACAAAGCGTCGTGTCGTGGTGGCATGGGAGGGATTGGCGACATGGTGCGCGCGGATCTGTTCCAGCAACTCAGCCATGCGGGTGAACAGCGGCCCGTCGGCAGAGGGCGCGGCACGCGCATAGGTGCGCAAGCAATCGGCCCCGGCCATCAGGCGATCCAGGACTTCCTGAACCGGATCCTCCGTCACCTCTTTGGGCGTTGGCGGCGCGGGCAGGCGCCGCGGCCAAAATGCTCCTAATAGCAGCAAGGCGACTGTGGTGCCGCCGACCAGCGGCAACCACGCGTGGAACCGTAAAAGGCCCGCAATGGCCATGAAGCTGAGGATGCCGCCGATGACGGCGATCCAGGTGGCAACCTTCTTCGAGCGCATGTTACTCCCGCTATCTCTTGCCCGTAGATAGGGAGCCGTGCCCACTGTTAACAGCGCTTTGGCGCAATGCGCTCAGCAGAGCGTCGATCTGGCGGACCGGCCCGCGGGATGGCCTGGTGAGCAGCACCAGGCGGCGCTTTGCCTGGGGCCGGCCAAAGGGCACGCTGCGCAGGCCCGGTTGCGGCGGGCCGGCATCCGGCACGACCGAGACGCCCAGCCCGTGGCGCACCAATTGGTGGATTGCCTCCAGGCTGTCGACCTCCATCCGGGCGCTTGTGGCCACCCCGCGGTCCAGCAGGCGGCGTTCGATTTGTTGGCCGGCCCAGGTCTTTCGGCTGAACCAGATGAACGGGTGGGCGGAAAGAAGGCCCGCATCATCCGGCTCGGTGGCATGCGCGGGGGCGATGACCACCAGCGGCTCCTCAGCCACGGCGCGCTGTTCAAGATCTTCGGCCGGCGTGTCGGGGGCGGTGACCACGGCGGCGTCCAACTCACCGCTGCGGACCGCTGCGGCCAGCTCGCCAGACAGGCCGGTGCGGATATCGATACCCAGGTTGGGATGCTCCGCCTGCAACAGCGCCAGGGCGTGCGGCGCCAAGTGTATCATCGCCGTCGGCACGATGCCGGCCGTCAGGCGCCCGGCCAGCACGCCGCCGCTGCCGATGGCACGGATATCGTCGATGACCCGCGCCAGGCGTTCGGCGTGTTCGGCCAGGGCCAGACCATCGGCCGTCAGCACCGCGGGCTTGGCGCGCCGGTCGACCAGGGTGGTGCCCAGGGTTTCCTCCAGCGCCTTGATGTGCAGACTGACCGCAGAATGGCTGCGCCCCACCGCGCGCCCGGCCGCGGCAAAGCTGCCATGGCGCCCGATCGCCGCCAGGGAGGCCAAATGGCGCGGATTGATCCCACTATCGTTTGGAAAGCTAACCATAGCGGTGAGAATAACTCGTTTTCCTTTCGTTTTTCAAACGGCTACTGTCTTCACAGACGCGTGATAAAACCGAGGTAGGGTCGGAGGATGCACGCGGCAGAAGCAAGCCAAGGGGAAAGACATGTTCGCACTGACAGCCGAGCGCCAGGCACTCCAGGACCAAGCACGGGAACTTGCGGACAGCGTTTTCGCCGAGCGGGCGGCGGAGGTGGACCGCACCGAAGCCTATCCTTGGGACAATGTCGAGATGCTGCGCAAGGCGGGCTTTTTGGGCATGACCCTACCCCAGGCCTATGGCGGGCAGGGGCGCGACTGGCTGGATGCCGCGCTGGTGATCGAACAGATCGCGCGGGCCTGCGCGGTGACGGCCCGGATCGTGGTCGAGACCAATATGGGCGGTGTCTCCGCCATCATGGCCTACGGGTCGGAGCAGCAGAAAAAGATGGCGGCCGAATTGGTGCTGGCGGGCGATAAGCCGGCGATCTGCATCACCGAGCCGGATGCTGGGTCGGCGGCCACAGAGATGACGACGACGGCCCGCCGGGTCGAAGGCGGCTGGATCCTGAACGGCATGAAACACTGGATCACCGGCGGCGGCGTCTCAAAGCTGCACCTGATCTTTGCCCGGATGATCGATGGCGGCAACGACCTGGGCATCGGCGGTTTCCTGGCCATCCGTGATGAGACGCCGGGCCTGCGCATCGGTGATCGCGAACCCACGATGGGCCTGCGCGGTATTCCGGAGGCGCAGGTCTACTTCGAAGAAATGTTCGTGGCCGACGACATGGTCGTCTCGCCCGAGGGGGATCCCAAGCGCGGCTTCGCCAAGCTGATGACGGCCTACAACTCGCAGCGTGTCGGTGCGGGGACGGTGGCCCTTGGCGTTGCGCAGGGCGCCTATGAACACGCCGTGGCATATGTGCAGGAGCGCGAGCAGTTCGGCCGCCCGATCGCGGAATTCCAGGGCCTACAATGGATGCTGGCCGACATGTCGATCGGCCTGGCCGCCAGCCAAGCGCTGATCTGGAAGGCCGCCGCGTCTGACAAGTCGGGCTTCCCAGACATGGGGCTGGCCGCGCAAGCAAAGATCATGGCGGCTGAGACGGCCGTGAAGGTCACCAATGACGCGCTGCAACTGCACGGCGCCGCCGGTTATTCACGCCAGCGCCCGGTCGAGCGGATGGTGCGCGATGCGCGCATGTTCACGATTGGCGGCGGTACGGCACAGGTCCTGCGCACGCAAGTCGCCTCAGGCATTCTCGGCCGCAAGCTGCCGCAGACCCGCGACGGCTATGCCGAGCAACCGGTTGCTGCGCCGCGCCGGGTCGCGTGATCTAGTCCGGCGACGATCTGGTGCCGGGACACCTCGGCCCCTGTTAGATTGCACCATTCTTCCGGGTTTCGCCGTCTTGGGCTGCGCCCAAGCCATCTTACCCGTCCAGGCCCGCCCCCACCCCCCAAGGCCGGGGGAACCTCCGTGGAACAGCGCATGGTGGGCGTCTGGGGCGAGGCGGTGGGGCATCT
>JBCCML010000087.1:0-8568 GCA_039026375.1 Pseudomonadota bacterium | reverse complement strand
TTGAGGGAGGCGAAAGTTGGCCTCAGAGCCCGTGAGTGGGTGCCCGAACAGAGGTGGTTCATGCATGCTGGCAGGCCGCGTCCGAGCCCCTTTCTTTGGGCGTCGCCAGACCACCCTGACCGGCCCTGGCGCTGGGATTCCACCCGTACAGCAACTGTACCGCACGCGTACAGCAAGTGTGCAGCACCTGTACAGCACGTGTATGTACACAAAGTCGACGCCCTAACGGGTCGTTAATGCCAGAGCGGGAATGCCGGAGCGGGCGCACCCTGAAAAACCTGCGCAACGCCCCAAGGCTCCGTGGTACACCCTGGCCGTTCGTCGAGCACGGTTTGTCAGCCGCCGCTCGTCGAAGGTCGATCTTCGAACGTGGGTCGTTGAGTCTTATGCCACTGCCCGACCCGGCCTTGCAGAACCGGAGCGGATGGTGGCAGCGGAGAGAGGCCGGCGGACAGAGTTCGGGCCAAAGACGACCGACCTGACCGACCCAACCGATCGACCCAGGCCGACCCGGGCAATACCCGCCGCGCCGCCCCGGCCTCAGACGGGTTTGAACCCGCGGGCGACCACGAACTCACCGGCGATGCTGAAGCCGGTGGCCGTCCGGAAGGGCCGGATCGAGGCGAGGTATTCGCGGTGTACCGCCTCGCGCGTTGCTGCGTCGAAGCGGTGGTAGGCCAGTGCCACGGGCCCGCCCGCAAAGGCGGCCTGCAGGGCTGCACGCGCGTCTGGGTAATCCAGCCGTGTCTCCAGACGTGTGCTTTCGACTCCGTAGAAGCCGGTCTCGTCCATCTCGCGGGCCAGCGTCGCGCCCGTGCCCAGCCGGAAGAACAGCGGGCATACCGCCGATTTCACCCGGGCATCGACGATGGGGAAGATGTCCGCCCAACCGCAATTGCGCCGCTCTCCCCAGACGGCGAAGACCGCGCGGCCGCCGGGCTTTAGGACCCGGAACGCCTCGGTCATCGCGCGCAGCGGATCGGCCACGTACATCAGCCCCAAGGCGCAGGTGACCAGATCGACGCTGTTGTCCGGGATGACGTCCAGGCTTTCGGCGTCGGCCCGGTGCGCATGGACCTGGGTCAGGCCCTGGGCGGCTGCTTCGGCCCGCACGACCTCGACCATCCGCTCGGAGATGTCGGTGGCGATGACCCGGCCTCCACGCCCGACGACGCGGGCGATCGGCAGGGTCACCAGCCCCGTCCCGCAGGCCAGGTCCACCACATGCTCGCCGGGCCATGCCTCGGCTTTCAGCAGCAGATCGTTCTGGGCGGGCGCCAGGGGATCTTTCCAGCCGTCCTCATACGCGTCGGCGGCGCGGTCCCAGCCATAGCGCTGGATGCGACGTTGCAGATTAGCTTCCATGGCGAACCTCCTTTAGGGTGATTTCGGTGGGTGCGGATGCGGCGCCGGGACCGTTCAGGCGGACCTGATGGCTGAGGGTTTGCGGCACCTCGAAGACGTCGCGCAGCGGGCTGTAGCGCAGCGATTTGGCGATGACCGCGTCGACTGTTTTTGGGTCCGCGGGGCCGACCACGTCGATCAGCAGACGGATGCCCAGAAAGCCGGGTGTGATCTCGTCAGCCACGCCCAGCTGGCCGCGGGCATCCAGATCGGTCTCGACCGTCACGGACACCTCGTCGATGGGCACGCCGTCCCGCAGCGCCCATTGCTTGACGCCGATGGCCACGCAGGAGCTGAGCGCCGCGCGCAGCAGCGTGCTGGGCGAGGGGCCGTCCCCGCCGCCGCCTAGCGCGCGCCCGACATCGGCGATCAGATAGTCGTCGCCCTCGACCACTTCGCAGCGCAGGCCGCGGGTGACACGGGCGATGTTGCGGTAGGTGCGCTGGCCTCGTTCGGGGCGCAGCGTCACCGTGCGTTCGGCCCGTTGCAGGGCCTCGGCGATGGCGGTGTTCTGGGTCATCAGGTTGGTCCTATTGTTGAGGCATTCAGGTCAGGCGGCGGCGATGGCGCGGCCGGACAAATGCCCGTGCAGGTGAGCGGCCAATGCCTCGGCATCCTGACCGACGCCCGAGATCTGGTGCGACCGGCGCCGGCGCAGGATCGGCATGCCCATGGCGTAGACGCCGGGGACCGAAACGACGCCGCCCTGGTGCCTGAGCCTGCCCCGCGGGTCGAAGGCGGGCAGGCTCAGCCAGTCGAGATCCGGGCGGAAGCCGGTGGCCCAGACGACCGAGCGGATGGCGCCGAGCCCGAAGCCACGCGATAGCTCTGGGTTGGGGGGCAGGCGTGTGGGCGCCGGGCGGTCCGGGGGCGACAGGGTGCTGTCCAGGCCGTGGTCGGTGATCCAGCGGTCGATGTCGTCCAGCAGGCGGTGCATCTTCAGATCGGCGCCCGTCACCGTGCCGGACAGCCCGCCCGAGAACAGCGCTTTGCCGCCCCGCACATCCATCAGGCGGCCGACCACGCGGGCGCCCATGTCCTGCAGCGCGTTCAGGTCCACCGGATCGGGCCCGCCATAAAGCTGGGGCGAGGGCAGGCGGCGCGCGCGGGTCAGATCGTCGATCTCCTCGGCGCGTTCATCCATGAAGCCCAGCGCGTCCAGCCACCATTCGATGTCCTGGCCGCGATAGCGGCGGGGCATGCGCAGGTGGCTGCCGACAGCGATGGTGACGGGGTGCCCCGCCAGCAGCAGTTCGCGCGCGATCTGCACGCCCGAGGCTGAGGCGCCGACCACCAGAACCTCGCCCGGGGGCAGGTCGGTGGGCCGCTTGTAGAGGGGCGGCACGGTCTGGGCGATGCCGTCGGGCAGGGCGCTGGCGACGCCGGGGATGGTGGGGCGGCTGGACGCGCCCGAGGCGATGACCAGCGCCCGGCACGTCAGCGGGCGCTGACTGGTGCGGATCAGAAAGCCCCCGTCTTGCGGGGTGGCGCTGAGCACCTGGGTGTGGTGCTGGACCGGCGCCTGGATCAGCCCGGCATAGGCGTCCATGTTGCGCACCAGTTCCGAGACATGCATGAAGCCGTCGGGGTCCGCGCCCGCATAGGGCGCGCCCGGCAGGCCGTTGGCCCAGTTGGGCGTCAGGGTGGTCAGGCTGTCCCACCGCTCGGTCTTCCAGGAATTAGCGACGGTGCCGCGTTCCAGCAGCACGTGCTCGACGCCGCGTGTGCTGAGCGCCACGCTCATGGCCAGCCCGGCCTGGCCGGCGCCGACGATGGCGGTATCGATCTGCATCATGGTCATTCTCCAGGTTCTGGGTCGCTGTGTTTGTTGTTCTTTAGGTCCCGGGGCGCGCAGGGCGGGCGGGAGAGGTCCGCACCCCGCGCCCCGGGAGAGGGACGCCGTCGCCGAGAGGAGGAGAGGTGGCCGGCGGCGTCCTGGTTGGTGTGGCTGGGGTCCGGGCGTCTGCTAGAGACCCTCGAGACCCCTGCGAGATGCCCGCTAATCCTCGTCCCAAACTTCGGGCCGGGACAGCGCCGCCAGTACGTCGGCGCGGGTCATCCCCACATCGCGCAATTGGCGGTCATCCAGCGTCAGCAGGTGCAGGTAGGCCTGCCGGTTCTGCTGGCGCTGGCGGCGTTTGGCGACCCAGCGGGTCATCCGGGCGGCGAGGGTGGCAATGATGGCGCGCCCCAGACCGGCGCGCGCTATCACCTCCAGCCAGACCGCATCGCGTGTCAGCATGGCGGCCATCCTCAGCGTCCCCCAACCTTGGTGACCGTCGCGTGGACGTTCGTCGGGTTGGTGATGATGTCGAACACAGCCGAGCGCTTTTGCGACTGGGCGACCAGGGCCGCGATCTCGTCCTCGGACGCATCGGCGTCGATCTCGAACGTGATGCGGATATCGCTGAAGCCGTTGCGCACATCGGCGTCGATGCCCAGGATTCCGGCCATATCCATGTCGCCCTCGACCGTGGCGGTCACGGAGCGCAGCTGGATATCGCGGCGCTGGGCCACAGCTGCCACGCCGCCGCCCAGGCACCCCGCCAGCGCCGCCAACACGATCTCGACCGGGGTCGCGGCGTTGTCGGGGGCCGAGAACTGCTCGGGGTGATCGGCCTCGACCACATGGGTGCGGCTGCGCCCCTGCGTCTCGCCCAGACCGAAGAAGTTATCCATCTCGATCCGGGTGTGCGTGCCGTCGACCCAGGTCGAGCGGGCCTTCCAAGTAAACTGCCCTGCCTGCGGGGCGTCCGTGATCGCCACGCGCGCCGCCAACAGGGCATCGACGTCAACGCCGTTATGGGCGTGGGCGGCTTGTTGTTCGTTTGACATTTCCGTCTCCTTTCAGGTGTCTCAGGTGCCGGAAGCAGGTCGCCACCGGCGGTGTGGACCCTGATTAGCGGGGCGCCGCGGCGCCTACCTGAAGGAAACCGAAAGGTTTTCGGAAAGCTTTGGGGCACGCGGATGTCCGCCAGACGCCCCGCACCCGCCCCGCCGCGAGTCACCGCCGCGAGTGACCGGCCACCAGATCCCGCCCGTGGCCACCAGATCCCGCCGATCGGATGATGAATTTCCAAGCAAAGACCCGGGCATCCGCCCAGCAATTCGGCATTCCCGTGAAAGCTGCTGGGCGAATGCCCGAATTTCTTGACCCTCGCGGGGCTTCTTCCATGCTGTGGAACGCAGGCTGTCTAGGGTTCCGCCTCTACGTCGAGGGACTGGTCCGAGAGATGGCGCCGGCGCGGCCACATCCGCCCGGTACACGGCGGGGCAAAATCCCGGGAGGAGCACTGCGCTCGGTTACCTGCCGCCCTCCGATCCACCTATGGCCGATGGGCGACAGACCTCGGTGGAGACGGAACGGAGACACATCATGGGACTTCTGAAGAAGCTTGGCGCTTGCGTAGCGGCCTTGGCGATTGCGGCAACACTGGGCGCACCGGCTGCCCACGCGCAGGAGAAAACAAGTTTCAAGGTGGCGTGGTCGATCTATGTGGGCTGGATGCCGTGGGGCTATCTGGAAGACAGCGGCATCATGGACAAGTGGGCCGACAAGTACGGCATCGATGTCGAGATCGTACAGGTCAACGACTACATCGAGTCGATCAACCTCTACACCGCGGGTGAGTTCGACGGCGTCAGCGCCACGAACATGGACACGTTGTCGATCCCGTCGGGCGGCGGCGTGGATACGACCGCGCTGGTGATTGGCGATTTCTCGAACGGCAATGACGCGGTGATCCTGAAGGGCGACGGCGGCCTGGCAGATCTAGCCGGCAAGCCGGTCAACCTGGTCGAACTGAGCGTCAGCCACTACCTGCTGGTGCGCGCGCTGGACAGCGTCGGTCTCAGCGAAGCGGACCTGGGCGGGGTGATCAACACCTCCGACGCCGACATGATCGCGGCCTATGCCACCGATGACGTCCAGGCGGTGGTGACCTGGAACCCGCTGGTCTCGACCATCCTGGAGGAGCCGGGCGCCAACCTGCTGTTCGACAGCTCCGGCATCCCGGGCGAGATCATCGACATGATGGTGGTGAACACCGAGACGCTGGCCGCCAACCCGAACTTCGGCAAAGCACTGGTCGGTGCCTGGTACGAGGTGATGGCCAAGATGGCGGCCGGTGACGAGGCTGTGCTGACCGCCATGGCCGAAGCTTCGGGCACGGATCTGGCGGGCTACAAGGCGCAGCTGGCCTCGACCCAGATGTTTTGGACCCCGGGCGAGGCCGTGGCGTTCGCGGAAAGCCCGGCCCTGCCAGAGACGATGGTGAAGGTCGCCGACTTCCTGTTCGAGAAGGGCATTCTGGGTGAAGGCGCCCCGTCGGCAGATTTCATTGGGGTCGCATACCCCGGTGGGACGACCACGGGGGATGCAGACAACGTCAAGCTGCGCTTCGACGCCAGCTACATGCAGATGGCAGCAGACGGCGCGCTGTAACAGGGTTCGAGCAGGGTAGGGTGGGGTCTAACCCCGCCCTATTGCCCGGGCAAAGACATGCGCCTGATCAACCGAAAACCCGGCCCGGTCCTGGCCCTGTTTCTGATGGTGCTGCCGTTTCTGGCGGTGCTGGCGGCCTATTCGGTCGCGTCTGACATTCGCCGGGCCGAGAACCCGCGCGACAAGCTGCTGCCGGCGCCTGCCGCGATTGTCGAGACGGCGGGCCGCCTGATGACCCAGCCGGACCGGCGCTCAGGCAGGCTGCTTTTCTGGAATGATACCGTCGTAAGCCTGGAGCGTCTGGCCAAAGGCGTCGGCTATGCGGCGCTGATCGGCCTGGTCCTGGGGCTGGCCATCGGGCTGGTGCCATTCGTTCGTGCAGCACTTGCGGGCTTTGTCAGCGTTGTGTCCATGGTGCCGCCGCTGGCGATCCTGCCGATCCTGTTCCTGGCCGTAGGGCTGGGCGAGCAGTCCAAGATCACGCTGATCGCCATCGGCATCACGCCCTTTCTGATCCGGGATCTGTCCCAAAGGGTGCTGGAGATCCCGGCCGAGATGATGGTGAAGGCGCAGACGCTGGGCGCCTCGACCCTGGTGATTGCCCTCAGGGTGGCCTTGCCCCAGGTGCTGCCCCGTCTGATCCAGTCGGTGCGTCTGTCGCTGGGGCCGGCCTGGCTGTTCCTGATCGCCTCGGAAGCGATCGCCAGTGATGCAGGCCTTGGCTACCGGATCTTCCTGGTGCGCCGCTTTCTGGCGATGGATGTGATCCTGGTTTACGTGGTTTGGATCACGTTGTTGGCGTTCCTGATCGACTACCTGCTGAAAAAGTTGGGCGAGGTCGCGTTCCCCTGGTACGGGCGGGGCGGTCTATGAGCTTCGTCGAGGTGCAGGACATCCACCAGGCCTATGCCGGGCGCCCGATCATCGAACGGGTGAACCTGGAGGTGGCCGAGGGGGAGTTCGTCTCGATCGTCGGCGCATCGGGCTGCGGCAAGTCCACGTTTCTGCGGCTGCTGCTGGCGCAGGAGGTGCCCACTAGCGGCACGATCCGGGTGGCAGGGGCCGATCCGGCGGTGGAGCCTGGGCGCGACCGCGGCATCGTCTTCCAGCGCTATTCGGTCTTCCCGCACATGACGGTGCGCGACAATGTCGTGGCGGCGGAAAGCTTTTCGGCCGGGGGCGTGCTTGGCCGCTTCTTCGGTGGGCGCCTAAGTGCCGCGCGCGCCCGGGCGGGCGAGGTGCTGGAGCGGATCGGCCTAGGCCATATGGGGGGCGCCTATCCCGCGGCGCTGTCTGGCGGCATGCAGCAGCGCCTGGCGATTGCCCAGGCGTTGGTGGCAAAGCCGAAGGTGCTGCTTTTGGATGAGCCCTTCGGGGCGCTGGACCCCGGCACACGCCTGTCGATGCACGACTTTCTGGCCGAGATGCGCCAGGAGCACGGGATGACGGTGTTCATGGTCACCCACGACCTGGAAGAAGGCTTCAAGCTAGGCGACCGCGTGGTGGTCTTCGACAAGGTGCGCTGGGACCCGGACGACCCCAGCGCCTTCGGTGCCACGATCACCTATGACTTTGACGCGCGCGACGGGGGTATCCCGTTCCAACATCTGGCGCGGGAAGAGCCATGACCTCAGCCGATCAGAAAGATCAGTGCGTCGGCCTCGTTGGCCCAGGTCTCTGCGCCCTCTTTTCCCGACTCCCCATTATAATCCCAGGTGATTGCGGGACGGATGGCGGCGAGCCAGGCACCCTCGGGCCCGTCCTCGCCCTTGCCGATGTAATCGATGTAGTCCGGGAAGGTGATTGCTTCGCCGCCGACTTCGCCCATTTTGCTCTCGGGGCCCATGACAACACTCAGGTCGGGCTTGTTGTCGCCGTCCAGGTCAAAAATAAAAACGTCGGTCATGGCGGGCTCCATTCTGTTTCCAACTGCGGCTTCCCCGCCGCGTTGAGCCCACAATGGCTTGCCCATTCTGCCCCATCCGTATCAGATGATACACACCTCAGAAAAAGACCCGCGCGACCCCCGGAGGCACTTCATGCGTGACCGCTCCCGCTCCAACCACCCCGCCGATCTGGGCCATTCGGACCGCCGGTATCACCACCCCGATTTGACCAAGCTGCAGGGCTGGAAGGCCGCCCGGGCCGAGGCGGATATCCCAGATGACGAGTGGGAGAAGGAGAAGGCCTGGGCGCTGCGCATGGGGCTGACCGCGGCGGATTCGATCGAGGATCGCTCGATCCCGACCTTCGCGCGGGGCGAGCTGCCCCATTACGCTGGCATCAACACCTTCCTGAAGGCGCCCTATACCGAAGACGTGACCGAGGTGGGCGCCTATGATGCCACCGTGCTGGGGGCGCCCTTCGATGGCGGGACCACCTATCGCCCCGGCACCCGCTTTGGGCCGCAGGGGGTGCGGAAGATCAGTGCCCTCTACACGCCATATAACTACGAGATCGGGGTGGACCTGCGGGAAGAAATGAGCCTGTGCGATGCGGGCGACATCTTCACCATCCCCGGGAACATCGAGAAGACCTTCGATCAGATCAGCCGCGCAGTTTCTCATGTGTTTTCAAGTGGTTCGACACCCATCATCATCGGCGGCGACCACTCGATCGGCTATCCTTGTGTGCGCGGAATCGCCGAATGCACCTCCAAAACCATCGGCATCGTCCACTTCGACCGCCATGCCGACATCCAGGAAAAAGACCTGGACGAG
>JBCCML010000086.1:0-9121 GCA_039026375.1 Pseudomonadota bacterium | reverse complement strand
GGGGGTGCCGGGGGTGCTGTGGGTGGCGGTGTTCTCGCGGGGGGCTGGTTTTGGCCGGCGGCGGGGCGCGCGCCCGCCCACCCACCCCGCGCGGCGCGCCGCCGGCACCCGGTGCCGAGATATCGAAAGGGCGCTGAGATGACGACATATCTGTACCCTGAGGCCATCGTCTCGACCGAGTGGCTGGCGGCTAACCAGGGCGACCCGGATCTGCGGATCTACGATTGCACGTTCTACCTGGATTACGAGGAGGGGACGGGGCGCCCATACTCGGTGCGCTCGGGCCAGGCGGACTATGAGGCGGGCCACATCCCCGGTGCCGGGTTTTTAGACCTTCAGGGCGATTTTTCGGACCAGGACGCGCCGACCAAATTCATGGCCTTGTCGCCGGAGGAGACCGCCGCGGCCTTTACCCGGCACGGGGTCGGAGATGCGGCGCGCGTGGTCCTCTACAGCCGGGGCAGCCCGACCCGCGCCACGCGCTTCTGGTGGATGCTGCGCTGGCTGGGGTTTGACCGGGCCGCCCTGCTGGATGGCGGTATCGAACGCTGGGTGGCCGAGGGGCGCCCGGTGGCGACCGGGACCGACAGCTATGCGCCCGCCCCGGGGCTGAGCATCGCGCCGCGGCCCGAGCTGTTCTGCGGCAAGGACCGGGTGATGGCCGCCATGGCTGAGGGGGCCTGCCTGCTGAACACGCTGGACCCCGATCTGCACGCCGGCGGCAATGCGCGCTATGGCCGGGCAGGGCGCATCCCAGGCTCGACCAATGTGCCGGCCAAGGCGCTGACCGATCCCGCGACGGGCTTGCTGGTGGCGCCGGAGGAGGCCGCCGCGGCCTTTGCTGCCGCCGGCCTGTCGCCGGACGCCCCCGTGGTGAACTATTGCGGCGGGGGCATTGCCGCGACGCTGGATGCCTTCCTGCAGGTCCAGTTGGGCTATGGGGATGTCACGGTCTATGACGCCTCGATGTCCGAATGGGCCAAGGACCCGGCCCTGCCGATCGAGACGGATTGACGGCGCGGGCCGCGCCCGCACCACCTCCGCCCATTGTTGACGTTAACGTAACAGTCCTTTGATCGGGCGGTGATTGGTTCGTGTCCGCCCCCATCCCACCTGTCTGTCATCGGAGGCGCTGCCTCCCCCCTAACCAACCCCGGCAAGCCCGGACAGGAGGACACGATGACCCGCAAGACTGCCACCACGTTCGCCACAACGTTCGCCACTGCGCTGATCGCCGTCGCCACGCTGAGCGCGCCCGCCGCCCTGGCCAAGGAGAACCCCGGGCAGGAGGCCCGCGCCGAGGTGCAGCGCCTGCTGGAGCAGGAGTCAAAGTTCGGCCAAACCGCGCCCACCGGCCAGTCGTCCGTGAACCGTGCCCCGGTGGAAGGCGAGGGCGTGCGCACCCTGAAGGTGCGACCCGACTCGCCCTGGGCGGATAACTGGCGCGGCGGCCGTTTCTACCCGCCTTCGGGCAAGTAGTTCGGCCAAGTAACGCGCCCGATCAACGCTCCATGGTCGGGCTGACCCGACGACCAACGACCCGCGATCCCGTTCCCCCCCGACGTGGGATCGCACCCCAGACGCCGGCAGCCGCTTTGGCTTGCCGGCGTCTTCTTTCCGGTCTACGTCCGGGGCCGTATCGAGATGGATCGACCGGGATCGCATGCGCGAAACCGGGACCAAAGCGGAGGGAGTGATGATCGGACGCCTGAACCACGTGGCCATTGCCGTGCCGGATCTGGCGGCGGCGACGGCGCTCTACCGCGACACGCTGGGCGCGCGCGTGTCCGATCCGCAACCCGAACCCGATCATGGCGTGACCGTGGTCTTCATCGAGCTGCCCAACACCAAGGTCGAACTGCTGGAGCCCTTGGGCGATGGCTCGCCGATCAACGGGTTCCTGGAGAAAAGCCCCGCGGGCGGCATCCACCACATCTGCTACGAGGTCGACGACATCATCGCCGCGCGCGACAAGCTGGCGGCGGATGGGGCGCGGGTGCTGGGCTCGGGCGAGCCCAAGATCGGCGCCCACGGCAAGCCGGTGCTATTCCTGCACCCCAAGGATTTCAACGGCACACTGGTGGAGTTAGAGCAGGCGTGAGCATCATCCCATGAGCATTACCTCGGCCATCGTTCTGTTCGCCGTTATCTGGTCGGTCGTCTTCTTCATCGTCCTGCCCTTTGGGCAGGTCAGCCAGCACGAGGCGGGCGATGTGGTGCCGGGCACCCCGGCCTCGGCCCCGTCCAATGCGCGCATTGGCAAGAAGGCGAAACTGACGACATTGATCTCCATGGCGGTTTTCATCGTCGTCTTCGCGATCGTCTACTTCAAGTTGATCACCATCGACGACTTCCCCTGGCTGATGCCGCCGGTGCAGTACTGATCGCGTCATGCGCAGGCTGCTGATCGCCGCGCTGGGGGTGGTGACGGCGATTTTGGTGGCCGTCAGTTGGCTGGCGGGCGAGATCCACGAAGCGAAGACACCACATCCGAACAAGCTGGGCGATCTGGCCTTTGTCGACGCGCTCTTCCGCCCGGATTACCCCGACTGGCACGACCCGACCAACGCCTCGCAAGTCTACTTCAACCGCTATGACGCGGTGCCCGGCGGCTGCATCCGTTATGGGACCGAGACGGTCTGGCGCGAGGTGAACGGCGTCAAAAGCGGCACCCGCAGCCACCGCTTTCCCAAGGGTGAGACCCCAGCCTGCGGCGATTTCGTGCGCCAGGACGTCTATGAAGAGTACGGCAGATTTGTCGATCCCTGGGCCTGCAAGCCCTATCTGCTGGGCGCGGTCCTGCTGGACCCATCGCGCAGCCGATACCTGGGATCGGACATCTACCTGGCCCGCGTGCCGGGGGGACGCCCGCCCTCCGACTATGTCGACGCGGCCAGTGGCCGGCTGGTGTCGCGAGTGCTGGATAGGGCGCAATCCCTGCCTAGCACGGGTAATTTCGCGGCAGAGATACCGACCCCCGACAGCCATCGTTTCCAGATCACCGAGATACCGGGCTGCACAGGGTTCGAGCTGTGGCGGGTCGAGATCCGACCGCGATAGGCCAGGCTAGACCAGGCAAGGCCAGGCCAGGCCAGGCTGGGCTAGGGGCTAAGTCTCGGCGGCGGCGCTGCGGTCACGCAGACGGTGATACTGGTGCGTGATGGTGGCCACGCCCAGGACCGGCACGATCAGGTTCATGATCGGGATGGTCAACGGCAGGGCCATCAGGATGCCAGCGAACCAGACCTTGCCCCAGTTGCGCCGGCGCAGGGTCTCGGCCTCGCGCACGGGGATGTGGCGGGCGGCGAGCAGTTCGAAGTATTCGCGGCCCAAAAGATAGCCGTTGATCCCAAAAACCAGCGCGATCGCCAGCGGCGGGATCAGAAATAGAAAGATCAGATAGGGTATCAGCGCCAGCAGGTTGACGCCGACCACCGCCAGAAAGAAGCGCAGCGCCGCGCCGATGTCCTGCAGGAACGTGCCGCGGCGGGGTTCGGGCAGGTTGGGGTAGTGCTTGGCCTCGACCGCGTCGGCGACCTCGTCCAGGAAGAAGCCCACGAAAAGCGCCGCGACCGGGATCATCAGGAAGGACGACGCGAAGAGGACGGCACCGACGGCCAGGCCCTGGAACGCCTCGATCGGCAGGGTGACCTGACCGATCAGCGGCCACTCGCCCCAATCGGTGGGGATGAAGCTGGCGAGCCAGCCCGTCAGCACCGTCAGGCCCAACAGCAGTGCCAGTGTCAGCGCGATGGCCTTCAGCAGCACGCCCAGGAAGCGGCCGTCAAAGGCCTGGCCGAGCGCGCGGAAGAAATCGGCGATCAGTGCCACGTGACAATGGCCTCCAGATCGGGGCGGTCGCGGTCGGCGGGGGTCATCCGCTCGTTGCCGATGTGGATGAAGCCAGCGACGAACTCGCCCTCGGTCGCACCGAAGGCCTCGGCCAGGAAATCGGCATCGCGGGCCAAGGGGCCGGTCAGCCAGTTGGCGCCCCACCCGGCGGCCAGCGCTGCGTTCACCAGGGCCAGGCAGACGCCGCCTGCGGCCAGCTCTTGCTCCCAGACGGGGATGCTGGCCGAGGGTTTGGGTGAGGCGATCACCGCGATCACCGCGCCGCCATAGCCGGCGGTGGTGGTCAGCTTTTCGACGCGGTCCTCGGCATAGCCCTGAGCGCGCATGTGCTTGGCGGTGGTCTCGGCCATCTGGGCCCGGCGCGCGGGGTCGCTCAGCACCACGAAGCGCCAGGGCACCAGCTTGCCGTGGTCGGGCGTACGCGAGGCGGCGGTCAACAGCATCTCCAGCTCGGCGCGGTCGGGGGCTTCGGGGCCCAGCGTCTTGGCCGGGCGCGAGCGGCGGGTCAGCAAAAAGTCCAGGACGTCTTGGCGTTTTTCGGGCATGGCGATCTCCTCGTTGAGGGGCGCTCGGGTCAGTCCGGGCGCCTCTTTGGCCGATGGGTGGGCCTGGGGTCAAACGGCTTCGGCAAGGTCGCCTACCTGCGCCGTTAGGTATGTCAGCGCCCAATCGCCCGCAAGCCCGAGATTGAGGTGGTCTTGGTTGGGTCTTGGCTGTCGCTTTAGCTTGGTCTTGTTGCGGTCTTGCTGTGGTCGGGCGCGCTTTCTAGGGTTGGGTCGATCTGGAGAGAGAGGGCGCGATGTTTCGAATGCCGGCGGAGTGGTGCGCGCACCAGCGGACCTGGATGATCTGGCCCTGCCGGGCCGAGGTCTGGGAAGGGCGGCTGGCGGCGACCCGCGCGGCCTATGCCGATCTGGCCCGGGCGATCCGTCAGTTCGAGCCGGTGACGATGATTGCCGACCCCGCGGAGGCGGCGGGTGCGCAGGCGATCCTGGGCGCAGAGATCGAGGTGCTGGCCCTGCCGGTCGATGACAGCTGGGCGCGGGACCAGCTGCCGTGCTTTGTCCATGACGGGAAGAGGCTGGCGGCAAGCTGTTTCCGCTTCAATGCCTGGGGGAACAAGTACCACCCCCATGACCGGGACGCGGCCCTGGCCGGCGCCCTGTCCGGGGCGATGGGCGTGCCCGCCCACAGGGCCGATCTGGTGGCTGAAGGGGGCGCGATCTCGGTCGACGGGGAGGGGACGGTACTGACGACGGAAACCTGCCTGTTGAACGAAAACCGCAACCCCGGCTTGGACAAGGCCGAGGTCACGGCGCGGTTGAACGCGGCCTTGGGCACCGAGAAAGTCATCTGGCTGCCTGGAAACGCGGACGAAATCGAGACCGACGGGCATGTCGATTGCATCGCGGTCTTCACCGCGCCGGGGGAGGTGCTGGCCGAGGCGCCGGGCGCGCCCGATCACCCCTGGCACGCCATTCGGGCGGAGAATATCCGCGCGCTGGAAGGCGCGACCGATGCCATGGGCAGGCCCCTGACGGTGCGCACGCTGTTGGATGCCAACAGCGCGCCCGATATCGGCTCGCGCTTCTGCAAGTCCTATCTGAACTATTACCTGCCCAATGGCGGCGTCGTGATGCCCGCCTATGGCGTGCCCGAGGACGGCGCGGCGCGCGAGATCCTGGCCGATGTGTTCCCGGACCGCACATTGGTGCAGGTGCCGGTGTCTGACATTGCGCTGGGCGGCGGCGGCATCCACTGCGTCACCCAGCAGGAGCCCAAGGTGGCGAACCATTGGAGCTGACGGGCCGCGCGCTCCCCTGCTGACGGCGCACCCGGCCTCACCCGCGGCGCAACCCACCCACCCGCGCGCGGCCCGTGGCTGACATCTCAGTCGGTGGCCACCAGGATCGGCCGGGTGAGCGCGCTGAGCGACTGGCGCTGCTGGCCATCGGCATCGAAGTTGGCGGGATCGAGCCAGGTCCGGAAGGCTGCCTGCAGCGCGGGCCATTCCGCATCCGTTGCCGCGAACCAGGCGGTATCGCGGTTCTGGCCCCTTGCAATGGTGGCCTGGCGGAACACGCCCTCAAAGCTGAAGCCGAGCCGCCCGGCCGCCCGGCGCGAGGGGGCGTTGAGCGCATTGCATTTCCATTCATAACGGCGGTAGCCGGCCTCGAAGGCCCAGGCCATCATCAGGAACATCGCCTCGGTCGCGGCACGCGTGCGCTGCAGGGCGGGCGAATAGGTGATCCAGCCCACCTCGATCGACCCGGCGCTGGGCGCGATGCGCAGGTAGGACGCCGTGCCGATGGCCCGACCGTTGACCGTGATGGCAAAATGCAGCGGATCGGGCGAGCGCGCGGCCGGCGCGGCCCAGGCCTGATACGCGGCCAGATCGGCGTGCGGGCCCGTGGTCAGATAGGTCCACATCGCGCCATCCCGGTCGCCGGTATAGGCGTCGTGCAGGTCGGGCGTGTGCGCCATGCAGAGCGGCTCGATCTGGCAATAGCGCCCCGTCAGCACCATGCGGGTGGGCGGCGGCGGCGCGGTCCAGCCGGGGACAGGGTGATCCACGGGCTGGTCCAGATCGTTTCTGAGCCCACGGTCCATTAGGGTCGTCCGCGCGGTGACGTGGGGCGCCGTCAGGGCACGCAGGCTTTGGCGCTGCTGGCCGTCGGCGTCGAAGTTCGCGGGGTCCAGCCAGGTCTGGAAGGCCGTGCGGATCGCGGGCCAGTCGCGGTCGATGATCGCGAAGACCGCCTTGTCCCGGTTCCGGCCCTTGGCGACATAGGCGCTGCGGAATGTCGCCTCGTAGCTGAAGCCGAAGCGCTCGGCCGCGCCCATGGATGCGGTGTTCAACGGATCGCAGGTCCACTCGAACCGGCGATAGCCCGCGTCGAAGGCCCATTGCATGTGCAGAAAGATCGCCTCGGTCGCAGCACATGTGCGCTGCAGGGCGCGCGAGAACATGATGGCGCCGACCTCAATCGAGCCGGCCGCAGGGTCCATCGACATGAAGGAGCCGTTGCCCAGCGCCTTACCGCTGGCCGTATCGACATAGGCGAAGAAATGCGCGGCCGGGTCCTGTTCGGCGCCCAGCATCCAAGTCTGCAGCGCGGCGCGGTCGGCGAACGGCCCGATAAAGCGGTGCGTCCAGTCGGCGCCGGTGGGCTCGGCCGAGAACGCCGCCCAAAGGTCATCCAGATGGTCGTGCGCTGTCTGTGGCTCCAGCCGGACATAGCGCCCGGTGAGGGGCGCGCGCGGCGGCAGGGGCGGCGCGGTCCAGCCTGGCACGGGCGCGCCGATCGGTTGGCCAAGATCATTGGTGAGGGTCATCTGCGGGCCTTCGGGGGGTGCGAGGTGGGCGGAACGGTTGGGTCTCGCGCGCAGCATAAACTGAATTTGCGCCTGAACGCACACGTCCATGCCTGATGGACGCGATCAACGGGATAGATGGCCGGTTACGCGGCATCCCGCAAAGGATACCCCCGGAACGGGTCATAACGGGCACCGATCCGCGCCAGATCGGCCCCGTGCCGGCGGCTGAGCGCGGATGCGCTCAGATTGGGTGGGCCCGCAACCCCCGTCGCGCCATAGCCCAGATGGGTGTAGTCCGCCTCGAATATCCGCTCGATGATCGCCCGGGTCGCGGGCGCGATCTGCGGCGGCTGATAATCGGCGCGGTTCAGATAGGGGATGTCGAGCGTCAGGCCCAGATGCGCCAAAATCGGGGGCAGTTCTGCGGCCATCTGCTCCAGCCGGATCACGCCGTCCGCAAGGAAGCTGCCATCCTGATCGATCAGCATGTTGATCTGCGGCGTGGCCACCTTGTCCTGCAGCAATTCGACGAAGAATTCAAAGCGCGGATCTTCGAAGATCGGGGCAAAGCTTTGCGCGATCACGGGGTCTTCTGGCGTCCGCAGCATGTGCTTGTGCAGCGAGATCAGACGATCGACCGGGTGACGCACCATCGAGAATTTGAAGGCCTGCGCGACATAGTCGGAGCCCAGGAAATGCGTGGCGCCCCACAACGACAGGTGCGCTTGGGCCCGATAGAACATCACCCGGCCGTACAGGCGATCCGGCAAGGGCAGACGCCGCAGCACCGCGCCCAGCTTGCCCAGCGGCTTGGGGCGGGCATAACGCTCCAACGCGGATGACAGGCTGGTACTGCCGGTCTTGGGCACGCGCACATAGATGAAATGCGGGGCGTCAGAGACGATCATCGCAGACGGCTACTCCCCACAAGGCTGCTCACGAAACCAGCGTTTAGCGAGGCTGTAGCCCATCGCGGCGATGCATGCCAGGGGATGGTCTTGCCTGCGGTTGGCGGCACCGCACCCCACTGGGAGCCAGCGCCTGCCCCGTCGGCCTGGTATCAGCTACCGGGGCTGCTGCCAGAGGCGCTGCGCTGCCCGCTAAGGTCCCTCGCCAGCTTCTCAATGTCAGAATTCAAGCCCGACGCCCCGGCCCGGACCTTGAAGATCGTCTTCAACAGATCGAACCAGAACTGGCCACCCAGGGTGCAGCCAAGGCCGATCATCAACCAGCTCAGCACCATGCGCAGCTTGTCCATCAGGGGCGCCGACCAGAAGGGTGCGCCCAGTTTCACGCCCTGATCGGCGAACTCGCTGGTGATCGTGGTGATCGCATTATCCGCATTATCCGCGACCAGGCCCAGGGCTGCGCGCAGCGTCTGATCGGCGCGGGCCAGTTCGGCCGCGTCGATCTCGCCGTTGCGGTCACTGTCGAAGAACGACATGGCACGGCGGGCGGTCAGCTCCTCCTCGGTCAGGGTGGCGGGGTCCTTGTCCGCGGTTTCCGCGGCGGTCTGCGCGATCCTGGGCGCGTCCAGCGTGAACGAGCCCACCTGGCCCGAGACGGTGGCCGCCTGGGCCCGCTGCACGATGGCCGAGCGCAGGGCATCGTCGTCTGCCAACTGTTTAGCATAGCCGATCAGGTCAAAGTTCATCACCGCCGCGCTCAGAAAGCCGATGACAAACAGCATCGTCTTGGCCCGGCGCACATACCAGCCGGTGACCCGGTCCATGGCGCTGTCAAACCAGTCAGCCAACTCGTGCTCGATGGCGGTGACGGCGTGCTCCAAGGCCTCCTCGGCCCGCGCCGTGGCGTGGTCGATGGCCGCGGTCACGCGCCGCTCGATGCCGACGAAATCGATCTGGTCCAGGGTCTGGTGCACGTGCGCGCGCGCCGCTGCCTCCAGATCAAGGCCGTCGATGGCGCCCATCACCTTGTGCTGCAGCGCCTC
>JBCCML010000085.1:0-9183 GCA_039026375.1 Pseudomonadota bacterium | reverse complement strand
GCATAGGCGACCTGTTCCTGCCAGGATGTCCGCGACCTGAGATCGGCATCCCCCAGGCACGCGGTGCCATCCGCGGCCGGTACCAGGCCGGCCAAGACCCGCAGCAGGCTGGATTTACCCGACCCATTGGCCCCGCGCACGGCCAGGGCGCGCCCTGAATCGAGCCGCGCCGACAAGCCCTGGAAGACCAGCCGCCCGCCACGCCGGCAGGAAAGATCGTCAATCACCAGCTCCATTGCGGCCTTTTGGCCCGCGGACCTGACCCTGACAAGAGCGCCCGCTCAGCCCTTTGTCGCGGGCCTGCGGTGCACCCAATCGTTCTGGCCGATATGACGGTTGGGCGGCAGGGCAAATTCCTTCCGAAAAGGCACCGTATCGCCGAAGTCAAAGCTTTCGTCGTGGACCAGGGCATCCTGACGCACGATGGGCCAGATGGCGTGGCGCAGAAACTCCTGGTCCGTGGTCCGGTGGTTCAGCCGCTTGGGAGTCGTGGCGATATGCTGATCGACGCGCGCCCGCATCTGGCCCAAGTACCCGCGCTGCGCGCCCCACATCCCAGCCAGGATCAGTTCACAATGCGAGGGGAAGTCCCGCATGACATGAAAGCTGCGTCCGGATAGCAGCCAATCCTCGACCGCGGCGCGTTCCTTGATGTTCAGCACAGAATCCGCATCGCGGATCAGGTAGTAGTCGACATCCTCGTCATCCTCGACCAGGAAGCGCCAGAACAACCCATGTGTAGGCCCAGGCCAGTCTTCCGGCGGGCTGCGTAAATCCGCGCCATGATACCGAAGCATTTCCTGATACTCGCCAGGCACCGAGTGATCCAAGTAGACTCGTACGCTCCACCCCGGATAGAGATGCCGCGATACGATCGCGTTCTGCACCGCCCCATCCAAATAACGCTGGTCCTGCCCCCAAAGAGAGAATGCAATCACATTGCGTCTTGGACGTTTGGGATCGAATGGCTTCTTGAGCGCCTGGATCGGCGGGGCGGGTGCGCCGACCTGATCCTTCAGCGTCAGCGATATGGTGCCCTGGCGGCGGGCCTCGCCGAGGTTGCCGGCGGACGTATTCATCATGCACAGCATATCGGCCAGCAAAATCGGCTCGATCAGGGTGCGCTGTTCCTCCAGGAACCGGATCGCATCCTGGACCCTGCCGGCGGAGCGCATCAGGTGCGCGACGTTCTTGGTATTCTCGGAGTTTGGCTCGGCGACTTGAATGCGCTGCGCCAATGGCAGTGCCTTGCGATAGTCCTGTAATCGGTTGAAGTGGACGGTGAGAACCTTATCCATCATCAGCGTGCGATCAGGCGCCGCCAACAAGATCGCGGCATCATCTTCGGTCAGCGTCAGATGCGGCTGGGCCACGATCTTTGAGACGAGGGCGGTCGCTGCCGCCTGGGGGTCTTCAGCCATTCTGTCCGTTCCGGCGCGTTTCAGGTCAGCGACGTCGTTTGAGTGTTTTCGTTCCAACAGTTCTGGGCCGCTCTTCGGCGGCGCCGGTAATTCTACCCAAATCTCATAAAGTTTTTGACATATCGTTACCAACGGGTTCGCAGGGTCCAATAGCCTGAAAGATCCTTGGGCATTTGCGGTTGCAAGGGGCCGGGGTGTGATCCTAGGTAAGACCGATACCGCGCAAGATCACCCGCGCTCAGCCAGCAGCCTTGGCCCGACCAAGGCGCCCGCGACAGAACAGGGGTTCCAGCCATGCCAATCACCGTCGGCCACGACAGCGCCAAGACCCGCCGCGAGTTGACCAGCGGCGATCAGGCCGTTGCCTATTACTCGATCCCAGCCGCCGAGGTCGCGGGGCTGGGCGACTTTTCGAAGTTGCCCGCGGCGCTGAAGGTCGTGCTGGAAAACATGCTGCGGTTCGAGGATGGCAAGACCGTATCGACCGACGACATCAAGGCGTTCAGCGAATGGGCCGCGAACGGGGGCAAGAACCCGCGCGAAATCGCCTATCGCCCTGCCCGCGTCCTGCTGCAGGATTTCACGGGCGTTCCAGCGGTCGTGGACCTGGCCGCCATGCGCGACGCGATCATCGCGCTGGGTGGCGACCCGGAGAAGATCAATCCGCTGAACCCGGTCGATCTGGTCATCGATCACTCCGTGATGATCGATCAGTTCGGCACGCCCCGCGCCTTCCAGTACAACGTCAAGCGCGAGTACGAGCGCAATGGCGAGCGCTACGAGTTTCTGAAATGGGGCCAGGGCGCCTTTGACAACTTCCGGGTGGTGCCGCCGGGCACCGGTATCTGCCACCAGGTCAACCTGGAGTATCTCTCCCAGGCCGTTTGGACCGACAAGGATCAGAGCGGCAAGGAGGTCGCGTATCCCGACACGTTGGTGGGCACCGACAGCCACACCACCATGGTCAACGGCATGGCCGTGCTGGGCTGGGGTGTCGGCGGGATCGAAGCCGAGGCCGCGATGCTGGGCCAACCGATCTCGATGCTGATCCCCGAGGTCGTGGGCTTCAAGCTGACAGGCAAACTGCGCGAGGGCGTCACCGCGACCGATCTGGTGCTGCGCGTGGTCGAAATGCTGCGCATTCACGGCGTGGTGGGCAAGTTCGTGGAATTCTACGGCGCGGGCCTGGACGACCTGCCGCTGGCCGACCGGGCCACCATCGGCAACATGGCGCCGGAATATGGGGCCACCTGCGGCTTCTTCCCGGTGGATGGCGAGACGCTGCGCTACATGCGCACCTCAGGCCGTGACGAGGACCGTATCGCCCTGGTCGAGGCCTATGCCAAGGCCCAGGGGATGTGGCGGGACGCCGATTACGACCCCGTCTACTCCTCGACGCTGGAGCTGGATATGTCGACCGTCAGGCCCGCCATTTCCGGCCCAAAACGCCCGCAGGACCGCATTCTGCTGGACGAGGCTGCGCCCACCTTCAAGGGGCATATGGATACCGAATTCAAGCGGCCCCTGGACAAGCAGGTCCCGGTCGAGGGCGAGGATTACACCATGTCTTCGGGCAAGGTGGTGATTGCCTCCATCACCTCCTGCACCAACACCTCGAACCCCTATGTGATGATCGGCGCAGGCCTTGTGGCGCGCAAGGCCAACGCCCTGGGGCTGACCCGCAAACCCTGGGTCAAAACCTCGCTGGCGCCGGGCTCGCAGGTGGTCAGCGAGTACCTGGAAGCGGCCGAGTTGCAGGACGATCTGGATGCCCTGGGCTTCAACCTGGTGGGCTATGGCTGCACCACCTGCATCGGCAATTCGGGGCCCTTGCCCGAAAACATCTCGAAAGCGATCCACGAGGGCGACCTGGTCGCCGCCTCGGTCCTGTCGGGCAACCGCAATTTCGAGGGCCGCGTGAACCCCGACGTGCGCGCAAACTACCTGGCCAGCCCGCCCCTGGTGGTCGCATATGCCATCGCCGGCGACATGAACATCGACATCACCCGCGAGCCGCTGGCCCAGGACAAGGACGGCAACGACGTCTACCTCAAGGACATCTGGCCCGACACCAAGGAGATCGCGGAACTGGTGGAACGCACCGTGACGCGCGAGGCCTTCACCTCGAAATACGCCAACGTCTTCGACGGGGACGAGGCCTGGAAATCGATCGATGCGGGGGCCAGCCTGACCTACGAATGGCCCTCCACCTCGACCTATGTGCAGAACCCGCCCTACTTCCAGGGCATGGGGGCAGAACCCGGCAAGATCGGCGATATCGAGGGGGCTAAGATCCTGGCCTTGCTGGGAGATTCCGTGACCACGGACCACATCTCACCCGCCGGGTCGTTCAAGGATACGACCCCCGCAGGCCGCTATCTGGAAGACCGTCAGGTCAACCCGCGCGACTTCAATTCGTACGGCTCGCGCCGCGGCAATCACGAGGTGATGATGCGCGGCACCTTCGCCAATATCCGCATCCGCAACGAGATGTTGGACAATGTCGAGGGCGGCTATTCCAAGGGCCCGGATGGGCAGCAAACCTCGATGTACGAGGCGGCGATGGCCCACAAGGCCGAGGGCACGCCGCTGGTGGTGATCGCGGGATCGCAATACGGTACGGGCTCGTCGCGCGACTGGGCGGCCAAGGGCACGGCCCTGCTGGGCATCAAGGCCGTGATCGCCGAAAGCTTCGAGCGCATCCACCGCTCGAACCTGGTCGGGATGGGCGTGGTGCCCTTCGAATTCACCGGGCAAGACAGCCGCAAATCGCTGAACCTTACCGGTGAGGAGACCGTGACCATTCTGGGTCTGGAGGGCGTTCAGCCCCGCCAAATCGTGCCCGCCACCATCGGCTATCCGGACGGCAGCCGCCGCGAGATCGAGCTGCTGTGCCGGATCGATACCGAGGTCGAGATCGAGTATGTCGAGCACGGCGGTGTGCTGCATTACGTGCTGCGAAACCTGGCTCAGGCGGCCTGAGAAACGGGCTGATTTGCGGCCCGGCCCGGGGCCGTGATCACGGCAAAAGACACGCCACAAACGAACCCTCCAGGCAGGCACCCGCCCTGCCCTGGCGCTGTCAAAACCCGTGTATGATTCACGTATGACTTTCGTATGACTTGCGTATGCCAACCGTGTCACACACCAGTCGACCCGGGCTTTGCACTGGCCAAACCCCCGAGCCCGCATCCCCCAAATCCCGTTCACTAAAACTTAACTCAAATGCCCCAGAGTGCGGGACGTCGGCGGGCTGCTAACCCGCCATGTTGGGGTGAACGACAGACCCAATTGGGGTTGCTTGGGTAGAAGCGTTGCTGGCGTTGTTTCGATGGACAGATTGCCTGCCATATACTCTGCCCGGCGCAGCCGGGCCGCGCCCGACCTCCGCCAGGAGGGCGCGATAGAGATGGATGACGACGGTCGCATACCCATCAAGCTGCTGGAGTGACCCAAAGTCCCTTCGAGGCGACGCGCCATCCAGGTCGGTCGCGGTCAGCGCGCGTCGCGTCAAGCTCTCGGATTGCCTCGGAATACAAAACCGATGATTCTCTTCGCTTCGATAAACTCACTTGATGAAGGCGGTTGGCGACGAGAAGGCCAAACCTAGGAAACCGCTAACTGGCCGCGTCTGTGTCAGCCCGCCACTTCGCTGACCTGATAGGCCGCTCGGGCCAGCCATTCGGGCGAAATCTCGACCCCCCAGCCGGGGGCATCGGTGACGGTGGCGTGGCCGTCGTCGATCGTAAACGGATCCTCGACGAACAGGTCGTACTGCCAGGGGTAGTAGTCCTCGCGCTCGATCGAGAACTCCAGGTATTTCCCCGCGTTGGGGATCGCCCGCAGCAGGTGCATGGTGAAGAGCGTCACCAGCGAGAGATTGGCGCAATGGGGCGTCACCGGCAGGCCCGCCTCGCCCGCCATGCGGCAGACGCGCAAGGTGCGGCACATGCCGCCCAGATACATCACGTCCGGCTGCACGATGTCGACGGCGCGCATCTCGATCATCCGGCGCCAGGTGGGCAAGTCGCAGTCCTGCTCGCCGCCGGTCACGTCGATCTCCAGCGCCTCGGTCACCTGCCGGGTCTGTTCCAGTTCCCAATAGGGGCACGGCTCCTCGAAATGGCCGAAGCCATGGTCCTGCAAGAGGTGGCCCACCTCGATGGCGCGATCCGGCGAATAGCAGGAATTGGCATCGATCAGCAGGTCCGCCTCCGGCAGGGCGCGGCGCATGGTGGGGATGATCTCCTCGGTACGGCCCGGCCATTCATCCTGGTTGCGGCCGACCTCGGCGCCTGCGCGCATCTTGAAGGCGGTGAAGCCGCGCTCGCCCGCCTCGCGTTTCAGGCGCTCGGCCTCGTCGGCCGGGGTGATGTCGCGCTTCATCGACGACGCATAGGCCCGGATTCGCCCGGCCGAGCCGCCCAGCAAGGCCGCCACCGGCTGGCCGGCCCGTTTGCCGCGCATGTCCCAGATGGCCGTGTCGACCCCGCCCATGGCGCGGCGCAGATAGCTGCCGGGGAACTTGTGCTCGCGCTCGGTCACCAGATCCAGCAGGTCGTCCAGGTCGGTGCAATCCTGGCCCAGCATCCAGGGCGCAACCTGACGGTGCAGCACCTGACAGGTGATGTCCGAATGGTAGGTCGACACCTGGCCCCAGCCTGTGGCGCCATCCGCCATGGTGACCCGGACAAAGCCCACATCCGCGGTCGTGAACGTCTCCAGCTTGGTGATCCGGTCCATGGGCTGTCCTTTTTCGTTGGGCAAAGGCGCCGCCTTGTCGCCTCAGCTTGCCAGGATCATCTCGGCGGCCTTGGCGGCCACCATGATCGTCGGCGCGTTGGTATTCGCGGAGGTAATGTTCGGGAAGATCGAGGCGTCGACAACCCGCAATCCCTCGACCCCGTGGACCCGCAGGTCGGGATCGACCACGCCCTGGTCAGTCTCGGGCGCCATCCGGCAGGTGCCGCAGGCGTGAAAGACGGTCGAGGCCCGGCTGCGGAAGTCGTCGACGATGGCATCGTCCTCAGCGCCTTCAGGTGTGAAGCTGCCAGGCGCGGTGATCAGCTGTTGCATGGCCGACGTGCCCAGCATCCGCTCGATCAGGCGGCCCCCCGCGACCACGCTTTCAACGTCCTCGTTGGTCGACAGGTAGTGGGGCGCGATCCGGGGCGCTTCCTCGGGCGCGGTGGCGGTGATGTCGACGCGGCCCCGGCTGGTCGGGCGGCAGGTATTGAAGCCAAAGGCAAAGCCCGGCCACGGATCGGGGCGCATCAAAGGGCGCTTGTTGCGCCAGGTGGTCGAGTAGCTGAGCGGCGTGAAGTAAAGCTGGATGTCCGGGCGCGCGGCGCCTGGCTGGCTGCGGACCATGCCGCCCATCTGGTTGACGCTGAGCGTCAGGGGCCCATCGCGGCGAACCAGAAAGCGCAGGGCCGCGCGGATCTGGCCGCTGAGGCGCCCAAGGGTTTGGTTCAGCGTGGGCTCCGTCGCGCGGAACAGGTAGTCGATGCCGATATGGTCCTGCAGGCCGCCGCCCACAGCGTCGTTGGCATGGACGGGCTGGATGCCCAGGTCCCGAAGCAAGTCGCCGGGTCCGATGCCGGAGCGTTGCAGGATCGCGGGCGAGCCAATGGCGCCCGCGGCCAGGATGATGCCCGCGCTGGCTTGGGCCACATGCGGGCGGCCGCCGATGCTGTAGTGGATCGCGCTGGCGCGCTTGTCCTGGAACGCGATGCGGTCGACCAGCACGCCGGTTCTGACGGAGAGGCTTTGGCGGCGCCTGGCGGGCTTCAGGAAGACCTGGGCCGCGGAGTCGCGCAGGCCCTTGCGCGTGGTCAGGCGGTAGGGGGCCGTGCCCTCTTGCCAGTGGCTGCAGTGTGGGTCGGCGGCGTCTAGCCCTGCGGCCTGGGCGGCGGACATGTAGGAGCGGCCGATGCGGTGATAATCGCCGCTGCGGTCGGCCACGCTGATCCGGCCACAGGCGGCGCTGCGGCCGTCGCCCACGTCTTCGATCTGATCGAAGACCGGCTGCACGGCGTCCCAGCCCCAGCCGGGATTGCCCGCCTCTGCCCAATCGTCGAAATCGCTGGGCAGGCCGCGCATCCAAACCAACCCGTTGATCGAGGAGGAGCCACCCAGCACCTTGCCCCGCGGCCAGTACATCTCGCGCCCGTTCAGGCCGGGATCTGCAGCGGCCCGGTAGCGCCAGTTCACGCGGTCGTCGTGGAAGGTCTTGCCGTAACCCAGCGGCAGGCGGGTCCAGGGGCGCTGGTCGCTGCCGCCGGCCTCGAGCAACAGCACCGAGTGCTGGCCCGACCGGGTCAGGCGTTCGGCCAGGACGCAGCCGGCCGAGCCCGCCCCGACCACGATGAAGTCAAACTGTTCCATGGTCCCTCGTAGTTGGGGGGCATAGAATCACGGGGGCAGGATTAAGACAACCAAATGAAAATGGTACTAAGACTATAGTTTTATATGGCCTTGCGGGTGTTGGCCTGGGTATCCTGCAGGCATGACCCACCTGCCCTCGCCCAACTGGTTGCGCACGTTCGAGGCCGCGGCGCGCCTGGGCGGGTTCACGGCGGCAGGCACCGCACTGGGCCTGACACCCGCCGCCGTCAGCCAGCAGATCCGGGCCTTGGAATCGCATCTGGGCTTTCGCCTGTTCGAGAGGCAGGCGCGCGGGGTCGCGCTGACCGAGATGGGCCAGGCCTATCTGCCGTCGGTCCGACGCGCCTTCGAGGATCTGGAGGCAGCGACCGCAGGGCTCTTCGGCGGTGGCGGTGCCGCGGCCGTGACCGTCCGCGCGCCGATCAGTTTTACCGCGCTGTGTCTGGTGCCGCGCCTGGCCGACTTTCACGCCCGCTTCCCAGCGGCCTCGGTCCGGCTGTGCACCGCGCTGTGGGCCGAGACGGCCGAGGACAGCACGATCGACCTGGACATCCGCTATGGCGACGGACAGTGGAACGCCGCCGAGGTGGTGCGCCTGAGCGCGCCTGTTTCGGTTCTGGTCTGCCCGCCGGATACGGCCGCGGGCAGTAACGCAACAGGCGGTTCTGCAACAAATGATCCGGCGGCAGACGATCCCGTGGCGCTGCTGAGACACGTGGCGCGCCGGGCCATCCAGGTCTCGGGCTACGAGAGCTTTTGGGCCGCTCTCTTCCGCCAGCATGGGCTGGACGGGTTGGAGGTTGCGGGCACGCTGGCCGCCGATTCCTCGCTGATCGCGCTGGAGATGGTGGCAGGCGGCCTGGGCGCGGCCATCATTTCCCGCGATCTGGCCGCCAGCCACCTGGGCGCAGGCCGCGTCATCGCACCCTCCGGCTGTGCCCTGACACACCGGAACGCCCATTACCTGGTTCGGCCGCACCGCGATCAGGGTCCCTCCCCCGACGCGCTGTTGTTCCGGGATTGGCTGCTGTCCCAGAGCTTCGATCACGCCGACACCTGAGGCCAGACAATTGTGATCGGGGACGAATTGCCCCATCATGGGACAACTATGGCGCGTGCTGCCCGAACAGCAGGCCAAAAACATCTGGGGGAAACAGAATGTGGTTGCATCCGAACACCACGCGCTTGGGCGCGGCTGAAGGCCTGGAAGAACGCCCCTACATCGACACGCCGTACCTGTCCTATGTGAAGTGGCTGAGGGCATCCCAGGTCGACGGCGTGACGCGTATCGCCACCTTCGACCCCGCCCCCAGCGCCAAGGTGGCGATCATCGGCGGGGGCGCGGCGGGCCTGTCGGCGGCGTTCGAGCTGTTGG
>JBCCML010000084.1:0-11347 GCA_039026375.1 Pseudomonadota bacterium | reverse complement strand
GCAATCCGAACTGATCCGCCTGCAGGACTGGGTTGCCGCCACCGGCGAAAAGATCGTGGTCTTGTTCGAAGGCCGCGACTCGGCGGGCAAGGGCGGCGTGATCAAGCGCATTACCCAGCGCCTGAACCCCCGGATCGTCCGGGTCGTGGCCCTGCCAGCCCCGTCAGACCGCGAAAAGACGCAGTGGTACTTTCAACGGTATGTGCCGCATCTTCCCGCTGGCGGTGAGATCGTGCTGTTCGACCGGTCCTGGTACAACAGAGCGGGTGTTGAGCGGGTCATGGGTTTCGCCAGTCCGTCTCAGGTCGAGGACTTCTTCAACGACGTGCCCGAGTTCGAGCGGATGCTGGTTCGATCCGGTATCCGGGTGATCAAATACTGGTTCTCGATCACGGACGAGGAACAGCAGATGCGCTTTCTGATGCGCATCCACGATCCGATGAAGCAATGGAAGCTGAGCCCCATGGACCTGCAGTCTCGGGTGCGGTGGGAGGCCTACACCCTTGCCAAGGAGGAGATGTTGGATCGCACCAACATTCCCGAGGCGCCCTGGTACATCATTGAAGGCAATGACAAGAAGCGCGCGCGGCTGAATTGTATCGATCACCTTTTGGGAGTGATCCCCTATGGCGATGTCCCGCACGAGGACATTTCGCTGCCTGACCGGGTATTCAACCCGGATTACGAACGACAGACACTGCCGGACGATTTGTATGTGCCGAAGAAGTACTGAGGGAGCGCTTCCTGAGTGCCTTGGCAGGGCTGCCGCGCGCTCCCAGTCGACATCGCGGCGGCGTCACCTGAAGCGCCAACCCACCCGCCCGCGCGCGGCAGCCCCAACGCCTCAGCTCAAGTGGAAACCTTCATAACCGTTGGCCACCACCGCCTCGCATTTCTCTCGGTAGCGGGGCATCCCGCCGATATAGGGCATGAACCGCACGGGTTTCCCTTCGATATTCTGCCCGGTGTACCAGCTGGCCGTCGAGGACCGGAGGTGGGCGTCGGCCACCGCCTGGTTATGGTCCGCCCAGGCGTCTTGTGCGGCTGCGTCCGCCTCGATCACCTGCTGGTTCCCGGCACGAAGCGCGCTGATGCATTCGGTGATCCACTCGCAGTGCTGCTCGATCGAGGGGATCATGTTGGTGAAGACCGAGGGGCTCATGGGCCCGGTCACCGTGAAGAGGTTCGGGAAGCCCGCAACCGCGAGGCCAAGGTAGGATTTCGGCCCATCAGCCCACGCATCCTTCAGGCGCTGACCGGCGCGGCCCCGGATATCCACGGCCAACAGCGCCCCGGTCATCGCGTCGAAGCCCGTCGCATAGACGATCGCATCGACCTCGTAGGTCTGACCCCCGGTCGCGACCCCCGTTTCCGTGATCTCGACCCCGTTCACCGAGATATCCACCAGCGAGACATGCGGCAGGTTGTAGGTCTGGAAGTACCCGATATCGACGCAGAGGCGCTTGGCACCCAGCGTGTTGTGCGGTGATAGGAGTTCCGCCGTCGCCGGATCGTCAACAATCTCGTGGATCTTGGATCGCACGAAATCGGCCGCGATCTGGTTGGCGCGCTTGTCCACCATTACGTCCGTGTAGGCCGCGTTGAACAACAGCCCGCCCGCGTCCCAACGGCGCTGATACTCGGCCCACTGCTCCTCACGCGAAAGCGCCAGCGCAGGACCGCTGGGGGCCGGGCCCGCGATGTTCGCGAACGCTTGCGCTTGGGCCGCGCGCAGGTCGCCATAGTTGGCCTTGACCTCCTGGCGCTCCGCCTCGGTCAGGTCGCGGTTCTGGGCGGGCACGGCATAGTTGGGGGTGCGCTGGAAAACGGTGAGTTCAGCGGCCTGCCTGGCAATGTTGGGGATGGATTGGATGGCCGAGGAACCCGTGCCGATCACCGCGACCCGCTTGCCGGTGAAATCGACGCCTTCATGGGGCCACAGCCCGGTCTGGTAACTGTCCCCTTGGAAGCTTTCCTTCCCGGGGAAAGCCACCTTGTTGGGGACCGAGAGACAGCCGGTGGCCATAATGTAGAAGGGCGCCGTGACGCCCTCGCCCGTCTCGCAGGTCACCGTCCAGTCGCGAGCGGCATCATCCCAAATGGCAGACTTCACCTTGCGCCCGAAGCAGATCGAGCGCCAGACATCCAGCCGGTCTGCGATCTCCTCGGCGTAGGCGAGGATTTCGGGCTGCGGGGCATAGCGTTCGGACCAGTTCCATTCCTGTTCCAGCTCGGGCAAGTACTTGTGCGAATACTGGATCGACTCGACATCGCAGCGCGCACCGGGATAGCGGTTCCAGTACCACGTGCCCCCGACGCCCATGCCCTGTTCCAGGACCACCGCGTCCAGTCCCGCCTCGCGCATGAGTTTCAGCAAATACATGCCAGCGAAGCCGGCGCCGACGATCACGACGTCGGCACGCTCCGGCACCTCTGCGCGCCCTTCCCTGGAAGCCATGCGCTCCTCCCTCTTGATGACGGAAGACATGGCACGGGTATGGGTGGTTGGCCAGCGCTCACCAACCAGGTTGCGGCCAGCTATCGCAGTTCTGATCGGCGGGGCGGGTGAAGCCGAGACCCGAGGGCCACTGCCCCAGTGTCCCTGCCCCAGTATCCCTGCCTTAGCCTTACTGCCTTATGCGTCGGCAGACTGGCCGTTGCCGCCGGCTGCCTGCTGGGCCTGGAACTCGGTCAGCTTCTGGCGGTAGAGCGAGGCGAAGTCGACATTGTCCAGCATCAGCGGCGGGTATCCCCCGTCTCGGGTGACATCTGCGACGACGCGCCGGGCAAAGGGCAGGATCTGACGCGGGCACTCGATGAACAGAAACGGGTGCACATGCTCTTCCGGCACGTTCATGATCTCGAACACGCCGACATAGTCGAGTTCGACGATAAAGCGGGTGTTGCCCTCGACCTCAGCTTTGGCGTTCACCTTCATGCCGACCGTGTAGCGGTTCTCACCGGTAGGGGCGGCATCCAGATTGACCGAGACGTTGATCTCTGGCCGGCCAGCCAAGGTGCCCCCGGTTGTCGCCGCAACGTTTTCAAACGACAGATCCCGCACGAAATGAGCCACAATGCGCATCGATGGTGCAGCCTGCTGGTTTTGGGCCGCAGCACCTGCGGCTGCGGCGTCGCCACCTGCCTGTCCAGTTTCGTCGCTCATTGCTTTTCCTCAGTTGCGTCGCAGCGTTGCGCGCGACCTAGCAGATCACTGCCGCAGCGGCAATCCGTGAGGAGCGAGCCGCGCGCGGCTCAGGGCCGACGCACCGGCGCCGAGGGATGAGGCGGATTGCCCGGCTCCTCATCCGGTTCTACGATCTCATAGACACCGTCGACGGTTTCGGCCGAACCGGGCCGCCTTGGTCCCTGCGAATGCGTCGTCTGGATCGACACCATGTGAATCCGCTTCTCCAAGGCCCGCCACAAAGCGTCGCGGACCGGGGGCACCAACAACGCAAAACCGACTGCGTCGGTGAAGAAACCAGGCGTCAGCAACAGGGCGCCCGCCACCAGAATCATGGCGCCGTCGGCGAGCAATTTGCCCGGGTTTTCGCCCGCAGCCAGCCGGTGTTGGACGCTTTGCAGGGCCGCCAATCCCTGTTGGCGCAGCAGAATCGAGCCGATCAAAGCCGTTAGAACGACGACGCCCACCGTCTCCCAGGTGCCGATCAAGCCGCCAATCTCGATGAACAGGGCGATCTCGATGACCGGGACGGCGACCAAAAGCAGGAACAGGCGCATTTGAAGGGTTCTTTCTGCTGCTGCACGAGGCCGCCGATAGACTTCGACCGCCTTTGTTCCTATGTAGTGGCCCGACAATGCTTCCGCAAAGCGGAGGTGAAAGGTTGTGCGCGTATGACTTTCGCAAACAAGAGGCCCGGTCGATGAGCGGCGACACTTTGGAACTCCTGATACTGATCGGGCTGGCGGCTTTGGTCCTGTACCGCCTGAAATCCGTGATCGGGACACGCACCGGGCATGAGGGGCCACCGGACTACATGAACCGCCGGGAAAATGCGGCCGCCGGTCAGACCGGCCCTGTGGCCGTTCCTGATCCGATGCCAATGGATGAACCGGACGATGCAGGCGTGCCCGACGGTAGCCGCAGTGCGCTGGCGTCCATCCGCGCCGTCGAACCTGATTTCGACCCTTCAGAGTTTTTGGGCGGTGCGCGCGGGGCCTATGAAATGATCCTGATGGCCTATGAGGAAGGCGATCGCACGACGCTTCAATCCTTGCTGGCGCCGGACGTCTTCCAAGCATTCGAAGGCGGGATCCGGGCCCGTGAGGATCAGGGCCTAAGGGTCGATGCACGGTTCATTGGCGTGCGCGAGGCCGAGGTCGACGAGATCCGGTTCGAGGATGACACGAACATTGCCGACGTGACCGTGCGGTTTGTGGGCGAGCTGATCACCGCGGTCCGCGACGCCGAAAACCGCGTGGTCGAGGGCGATCCAAACGAAGCCAAGCGCCAGACCGATGTCTGGACCTTCAGCCGTGAAATGGGGTCGCGCGACCCCAACTGGCTGCTGACAGGCACCGGCGCCTGAGGCTTGCATTGCCATGGGCACGGGTGGAAAGCGGCGCGGACTGACGCCAGACGAGCGGCGTCTGTGGGACCGGGTTGCCGCCTCCACCGAGCCGTTGGGCACCTCGCCGCGACCTGATCTGCCGACCCCTGTCGTCCAGCCGACACCCGAAACAGCCCGGAGCAATGGCGCCAACGGGGCACAGTCCTCTGGCCCACCCGCCCTCAAGCCCGCCATATCCCACGCCCTGCCTGTCCGCCCCACCCCGCAGCGGCGCCGGGACAGCGAGGCGCACATCCGCGTCGAGTACACGCGCCACGAAGCGCGCCCTGTCGGCAAGCCCGAGGCCGGGCTGGACCGCCGTACGGCCGATCGGCTGCGCAAGGGCAACCGCGAACCGGACGCTCGGATCGACCTGCACGGCATGACGGCTGAGCGCGCCCACCGTACGGCGCTGGCGTTCGTCTCGGACTCGCTGGCGCGCGGCCTGCGCATGGTTCTGGTGATCACCGGAAAGGGCTCGGGCAGCGATCCCTGGACCGGTCAGGGCCGCGGCATCATCCGCGGCGCGCTGCCAGGATGGCTGAGCGCCTCGCCCATGGCATCGTCGATCGTCGGCATCTACCAGGCGCACCAGCGCCATGGCGGGGCGGGCGCCGTCTACATTTACTTGAAGCGGCGCCGGTGAGGCGCCCTAGACGTCGCGCTGAGCGGCCCGGATCGCGCGGTCAAGGCTGTCCAGAAAGCGCGAGCGGTCGGCCTTGGTGAACGCCTTTCCGCCCCCGCCTTGCCCCAGCGGATTGGCCGCGCGCAGGTCGGCCATCAAATCGCGCATGGCCAGGGCGTGGCCGATATTGGCCTGGGTGAAGGCCTCGCCGTTCGGTTTCAGTACGCGGCCGCCGGCCTCCAGGCACTTTGCGGCCAAGGGGGTGTCGGCCGTGACGCAGACGTCGCCCGTACCAATCCGCTCGGCAATCCACATGTCAGCGGCGTCCGCGCCATCGGGCACGATCACCGTCTCCACCAGGGGGCTCGGGTCAGGCCGGATGCCGCCGTTCGAGACGACGAAGGTCTTCAGCCCATGGCGTTCCGCGACCTTCAGCGTCTCCGCCCGGACCGGGCAGGCATCGGCGTCAATGTAGATTTGCGTCATCGGCCAGCAGGGCTTCGTCAGAGGACGTAGCGGCTGACATCGCTGGATTTGACCAGATCGCCCAGCTGCGCCTCGACCATGGCGCCATCAACCTCGACCTTCTCGCCGGCGCGGTCGGGGGCGCTGAAGGACAGCTCCTCGAAGACACGCTCCAGCACGGTGTGCAGGCGGCGGGCACCGATATTCTCGACCTCGGCATTGACCTGGGCGGCAATGCGCGCCAGCGCGGCAATGCCGTCGTCGGAGAACGTGATATCGACCCCTTCGGTGCCGATCAGCGCCGCATATTGCGTGGTCAGGGCATTGTCCGTCTCGGTCAGGATGCGGCGGAAGTCTTCCTCGGTCAGCGCCCGCAGCTCCACGCGGATCGGCAGGCGCCCCTGCAATTCCGGCAACAGGTCGGACGGCTTGGCGATGTGGAAGGCGCCGGACGCGATGAACAGGATGTGGTCCGTCTTCACCGCGCCGTGCTTGGTGGAGACGGTCGTGCCTTCAATCAGCGGCAGCAAATCGCGCTGCACGCCCTCGCGGCTGACATCGGCGCCGCGCGCCTCGCTGCGGGCACAGACCTTGTCGATCTCATCCAGGAAGACGATGCCGTCTTGCTCGACCGCGGTGATTGCCTCGCGGGTGATCTGTTCCTGGTCGATCAGCTTGTCGGCTTCCTCATCGATCAGGATGCGATAGCTTTCGGCCACGGTCGTGGTGACGCGCTTTTTGCGGCCCGAAAACGCCTTACCGAACAGATCGCCCAAATTGGCCAGACCCATCTGGCTGCCGCCACCGGGCAGTTCCAGCATCGGCATGGGGTTGGACTGATCGGCGATTTCCAGCTCGATCTCCTTGTCATCGAACTCGCCCGAGCGCAGCTTTTGGCGGAAAAACTTGCGCGTGGTCTCGGACCCGTCGCCCTTGACCAGCGCGTCGATCACGCGCTCTTCGGCGGCGTCGTGGGCACGGGCCTGCATCTCATGGCGCTTTTGCGCGCGGATCATGACGATGGCGGCCTCGACCAGATCGCGCACGATCTGTTCGACGTCGCGCCCGACATAGCCGACCTCGGTGAACTTCGTCGCCTCGACCTTCAGGAACGGCGCCTTGGCGAGCTTGGCCAGACGGCGCGAAATCTCGGTCTTGCCGACCCCGGTGGGGCCGATCATCAGGATGTTCTTGGGATAGATCTCGGCCTGCATGTCGTCGTCAAGCTGCTGGCGGCGCCAGCGATTGCGCAGGGCGACGGCCACGGCACGCTTGGCGTCCTTTTGGCCGATGATGAAGCGGTCAAGCTCCGAGACGATCTCGCGGGGGGTCAGGTCTGTCATGGCCGCGATGTATGCGGGGCTGGCAGGCTTGGCAAGCGGGGCGGGTTGCCGGATCTATGGTGACCCTTAGGCGTAGGGCCAATAGCGCCATGTCCAGCCGGGCCTGTCCGGTGGAATGCGCCCGCCCGGGCCCAACGTCCAGTTGCGCTGCTGGCTGGCCTTGTGCGCCATGGGCCATAGGATCATGTCGAAGATCAGGGCCACGGTCAGGATGATCGACCATGTCTCCAGATCCGGGGTCCAGCCGAAAGGAGCCGTCAGCGCCACCATCAGCGGCTTGGCGATGGCAAAGTGAACGGCGACCAACACGGCGAAGCGGTTGATCCGCAGCGCCCAGACCCAGCCCAGAATCCAACAGGCCAACAGCGCGGGGGCGTCCAGGCCCCAAGGCAGGGCCGCCAGGATGCGCCCCATCACCAGCGCCGTGACGCCGGCACCGATCAGATGCAATGGCCGGGCCGAGGCGAGACCGAACTCGTCGCCTTTAAGGTCCAGACGCCGGGCCAGGATGACGGCGCCAGCGCCCAGCGCACCGAACAAAGCCGCCCAGGCGGGGTTGCTCATCAGCGCTGCCAGGATGCCGCGGGCCGAGAACCCCTCGACCCGGCTCAACCCCTCCCGATCCAGGCCGTAGAGCAGCAGGAACAGTGAGACGACCGAGAACGTGACGACGGGCGAGACCAACCCCGGCAGGCGAAAGCGGAACAGGAAGGCCAGCATCGCAAGAGCGGAGGCGCCGCATATCACGGCAATGCCGGTCATATCGGGTGTGTCCGACAGCGTGCGCGCCACCATGCCGGCAGCGTATCCGATGGACAGCGAGCCGGTGACGCCCAGGGCGCTGATCGGCCAGATCGGCCCGTTGCGCCCGCCCAGGATCTCGGCAAACGCCCAAGTCATCAGGCCGACGCCCGCAAGCACGCGCGCTGGCTGCATCGGTTCGGTGCCTTGATGGGCCCACAGGATCAGGATGATCAGACCGATCCAGGTCACGACGATGCCCAGCGCGATCAATGCCTGGCGCACGCGCCCCTCGATCGGGCGGCCGGCAGCGTCCACGCGCTGCGGGTTTCTGATCTGTTCGCTGCCGTTCAACGGCTCCGTCCTCAAGCGGTCCACCACAGGCCGGGGAAACTGGCGCGGCAGACCGGACAAGTCCAGCCGGAAGGCACCGGCGGGAGGGCTGAATTCGTTGCTGAGGATCTTCAAGAACGGGATCTCCGATAGCGGCTGAAAATGCCTTTGCCTTAATCTGGACACATTTGCCTTATTTGCGACATAATAGTTAACAACAGGTTACCGGCGGCGGCAGAGCAACCGGGGCAGAAACTTAAATCAGTATATTTTTGAGTGAGTTAGATCAGACGCTAAGCGTCGCCGATCACATCCACAACCGCATTGCCATTGGTGTAAACACAGATCGAGGCGGCGATTTCCAATGCCTTGCGGGCCGCAGTTTCGGCATCGATGTCCACATCAGCCATGGCCCGCGCCGCCGCCAGCGCGTAATTCCCGCCCGAGCCAATTGCCGCAATGCCGCCCTCGGGCTCCAGCACATCGCCTGCACCGGTCACCACCAGCAGGTGCGCCCCATCGGTGACGATCAGCATCGCCTCCAGATTGCGCAGGTATTTGTCGGTCCGCCAGTCCTTGGCCAGCTCCACGCAGGCGCGCATCAACTGGCCGGGCGCGGCCTCCAACTTGGCCTCCAACCGCTCCAACAGGGTGAAGGCGTCCGCCGTGGCACCCGCAAAGCCGCAGATGACATCGTGGCCGCCGGGGCTGAGCCGGCGCACCTTGCGCGCATTGCCCTTGATGACCGTCTGCCCCAGCGAGACCTGGCCGTCACCGGCCACCGCCACCTGATCGCCCTTCTTGATCGCGACGATGGTGGTGCCGTGCCAGCCGGGGAAAGCTTGTTCTGCCATTTCATCAAACTCCTCTATGGTCACTTAACTGCGTCCGCGGCCTGTTTCCACCATCCAGGTGAAACAGGTCCCTGACTGGGAGATCAACTGATGCGCACATTCCGCGAGGCACTGTTGTTGTGGGTTGAAGATCAACCGAGATCCTTAAGAGCCGTCGCCAATGACGCCGGTGTCTCCTACGATCAATTGCTAAAGGTCAAGTCACGGCCAAAGGCCCGCATCAACGTTGATGATGCCATCAAGTTCGTCCAATTCCTTGGTGTCTCCCTTGAGGAGTTTCTTTCTAACCCAACTGGAAACGTCCCGCCCGGTGTGGCAGTAGCAGCACTCCGAAGCGAGGCGAGAGAGATGCGCACTGCCACCCTAAGCCGCAAGACGGCCGAGACCGACATCACCGCCCAGATCGATCTGGACGGGACCGGCGCCTATGACAACCAGACGGGTGTGGGCTTTTTCGATCACATGCTGGACCAGCTGGCCCGGCATGCGCTGATCGACATGCAGGTGCGGGCCACCGGGGACCTGCATATCGACGACCACCACACGGTCGAGGATACGGGCATCGTGCTGGGCCAGGCGCTGACCCAGGCCATGGGCGACAAGCGCGGCATCCGGCGGTATGGCTCGTGTCTGCTGCCAATGGACGACACGCTGGTGCGCGCGGCGCTGGATCTGTCCGGCCGACCCTATCTGGTGTGGAAGGTCGACTTCACCGCGCCCAAGATCCGCAGCTTTGACACCGAACTGGTGCGCGAGTTCTTCCAGGCGTTCTCGACCCATGGCGGCATCACGCTGCATGTCGAATGTCTGGACGGCATCAACAGCCACCACATTGCCGAGGCGGCCTTCAAGGCCGTCGCCCGTGCCCTGCGCGATGCGCTGGAGACGGACCCCCGCAAAGCGGATGCCGTCCCCTCGACCAAGGGCATATTGTAGTGGGCACGCTCTAATGGGCACGCTGTGATAGGGGCACTGTGATGGAGACCGTCTGATGGAGCTGAAGCTCTGGACCGTGCATCGCAAGGGCGCCCAGGATGTCCACTTCGTGGCCGATGGGTTCAGCTTTTTCGCGCTAGTGCTGCCGCCGTTCTGGGCCGCCTGGAACGGCCTCTGGGTCGTGCTGTTCTGGATGCTGGCCCTGTTGGCAATCGCGGCGACGATCAATCCGCTGGCGACCTCCCCCGCTATCTATGCGATTGGGCTTATCGCGGCGTTCGAGGGCGGTGCACTGGCGCGGCTGGAATACCGCGCCCGTGGCTGGCGGGCCGCCGGGCTGGTCGAGGCCGCCACCATCGAAGGCGCCGAAGAGGAATATGTCAGCGGGCGGAGCGTCGCCGCATGACCACGGCCATCGTCGACTACGGCTCGGGCAATCTGCACTCGGCGGCGAAAGCGTTCGAGCGGATGTCGGCCGAGACGGGCGGCGGCCCGATCGTGGTCACCTCGGACCCCGATCAGGTGGCGCGGGCCGAGCGGGTCGTGCTGCCCGGTGTCGGCGCCTTTGCTGATTGCCGGCGGGGCCTGGACGCGGTCGACGGCATGGCCCAGGCGGTGGCCGCGCGTGTCGCGGCGGGGTACCCGTTCCTGGGGATCTGCGTCGGCATGCAGCTGATGGCCACCCGTGGGCTGGAGCATGGCGAGACGCCGGGTTTTGGCTGGGTGCCGGGTGATGTCGTCAAGCTGGTGCCCGATGATCCGGCACTGAAGATCCCGCACATGGGCTGGAACGCGCTGGAGGGGGTGGCCGATCACCCCGTGCTGGCGGGGATCGCGCCGTGCGATCACGCCTATTTCGTGCATTCCTACCACCTGCTGGCCGAAGACCCCGCGCACTGTCTGGCGACCTGCCAGCACGGCCAGCCCGTCACTGCGGTGGTCGGTCACGGGCCAATGGTGGGCACGCAGTTCCACCCGGAAAAAAGCCAGGCGACCGGCCTGCGCCTGATCGGCAACTTCCTACACTGGACGCCTTAGCCGGTTTTCGTTGAGCACGCGGCGCCCGCCAACTCTGCCGCATCGACGTGACTGTGGGCGCGCGATCAATCTGCGCGGCGGCGGCGCTTCTTCCGGTCGGCATAGGGGTTGTCGGGTTTGCGCAACGCCAGGCGGATCGGCACCCCGGGCAGGTCGAAATCCTGGCGCAGCGCATTCACCAGATAACGCCGATAGCTGTCGGGCAGATCTTCGGGCTTCGAGCACATGACGACGAAGCTGGGCGGGCGCGTGTTCACCTGGGTGATATAACGCAGGCGGATGCGCTGGCCGCCCGGGGCAGGCGGGGGGTGCGCCTCGGTCACGTGGCCCAGCCAGTCGTTCAGCTTGGCGGTGGTGATCCGGCGGTTCCAGACCGCGTGCACCTGGTTGATGGCATCGGCCACCTTGTCCAGGTTGCGTCCCGTCAGCGCCGACAGG
>JBCCML010000083.1:0-11601 GCA_039026375.1 Pseudomonadota bacterium | reverse complement strand
CCCTCCCCCCAAGGGGGAGGGAATACCATCGCAGCGGCGTCGGTTACCGGTCATTTACTGGTGGGCAAAGTCGACTTTCTGTACATACGGGTGCGGTACAGTTGCTGCACACTTGCTGTACGGGTGCTGTACGCTTGCTGCACGCCTAGGATCCCAGCTCCAACCCGTTTGCGCGGTGCCAGGCATCCACGTCGAAAGCAACGTGATCCCCAAAGTAATCGACCGTCAGCGTATCGGGTAGATTGGCGGGATCGTATATGACTTCGGGTCCGGTGTGGCGGCGTACAACCGATTGATCTTCCAGCCATTTCTCCACCGGCAGCAGCGTTGAGCCACGTTGGACGATGTTCCAGGTGTAATAGTGGTGCGGCACGACGATTTTCGGCGCGACACGCGCGATCACCTCGGCAACCATTGGATGGCCCATGACATGTTGTGAGTCATCGACCGGCATCAACAAGATATCGATTCTGCCCAGCGCCTCGTAGACATGGTCCGGCGCATTGTGGCGGTTGTCACCCCAGTGGCAAAACCGCACTCCACCTGTCTCGACCACCACGACCGTGTTGTCCCAGTTTCGAGAATTATCAGGCGGTTCAATGGCTTGGCCGCCAAAATAGCCGTTGATCAACTTGAAGTCATAAGTCGCGCAGCTGGGGTCAATGGCGTGTTTATCCGGAACGCCTTCAATACGGACATCGGCGAACTCGTAGGCGCCAATCGGCCGATCTAACAGGACATTGGCGTCTAGACAGTCCAACGCGTCGTGGTCGAAATGGGCATGGGTCGACACACCAATATCCACTGAAGTCATTGGAAAATCGTGGAAATACCAATCCCACTTGTCCGTCGGCAGATTTCGCCAGGGATCGACCATGACCGTCAGGCCCCTAGATGTTGTGATCCGGAAAGCGGACGATCCGAAGAATGCCAGCTTCACCGACCCTGCATCGTCGCGGCCCTGTGCAAACTCGATCATGCGATTGTGGTTCGCGCGACTCCGCCACGCGCTCAATCCCCGGTCAATGCCCATCCGCCGCTCCTTGATCCTTATTGGTACGCGGACCATAGTGCCGCTTCGCAGACCCCCGTCAACAGGAGCCAGCCATGCCCAGAGTTCCCGTCGTAGGCGCCGAGAAGCTGACCGGTAAGGCCCGGGAAATACACGAGAAATCCGGTGCTTACGGTCCGTTTGCCGGCCTGGTCGGCGTGATGGCAAACCGCCCGCCGGTGCTGGCGCATACCTTCGGCCTGTTGTTGGATCTGAAGGCAGAGGGCCGCCTTCCAGCCAGATATCTGGAGCTGGCGTTGGTAACTGTTTCGAAATTGAACGAATGTACGTTCTGCGTGTCGTCACATACGCCCAGGCTGACCGCTGCCGGTATCAGCCAGGAGGCGGCGGAGAACATTCTCGACTATGCTGCTGTCCCGGAATTCGATGATGTCGACCGGCTGGTGGTCGAGTACTCGATCGCGGTGACAACCGATTTTCACCGGGTGCGCGACAGCATGTTCGACCGCCTGAAGGCGCACTTTGAGGATGACCAAATCGTTGAACTGACTTGGAGAATTGCGCTTTGCGGCGCATTCAACCGGTTCAACGACGTGCTGCGAACCGAGGTGCAGGACGGCGTCGCCGTACTGGAGCAAGGGCTGGGAACCGCCGCGGAATGACCCGTCCCTGACTGGGTGCGCCGACCCAAGGTCACATCGATACCAAACGCCTGTACCCTGCTGAAAAGCTTGGGAATTGCGCGCTGAGCTTGATGCTGGCATGGGCGGTTTTGCCGGTTGCTTCAGCGCGGTTTTGTGGGCTCAGTGGCAGTCGTGAACCAAAGCAGACCTGACCGTTGCCAACAGATCAAAACGCCGTTTGGCAGTCCGCCAAGTCGCCGATCAGATCTTCGATGCTGCGCCCTTGCAAAGCCCCTTCGATCGCATCCCTGGCACCGCTGCCACCCATACGCTCGAGTGCATCACCGATCCCGGCGGGCAACTGAGCATGGGCGGTCCCCAAGCCAAACAGCGCCGCCAACGCCGTGCCGGTCTGTGCACCCGCATCGGCAAAATGGTCGCCCAGCATCGAAAACGCCGTCGACTCGTCGATCGAGAACACAGCCTGCAAGGTCACCGTGCGGCCATCCTGACCCGGGATGATATCCTCAAACCGCAGGTCCAGCGGGTCCTGGTAGCGCGACAATAGATCGGCCAGATCCGGCGATAGGCCGCCCGCAGCCAACGCGAGGATCTGTTCGCGGGTGTATTCCTTGCGCGCCAACTCGCGGATCAAGGGCTCGACCAGGGGATCTGGCAGCCCCTCGATCACCAGGCTGTCCAGTTGCGCCCAGACCGTTGTGGCGGTGTGGCCCATGGTCACCGCGGCAGAGATTTGGCGGCCCTCGCGGATCTGCAACAGGCCCTCTAGTTCAACGTCGACGGTGCCGCTGAGCGAGATCGTGGGATCCTGCACCGCCAATTCGGCGTCCGGCATCCCGTGCAAGAAGACCTGCTGTTGGCCGCACTCGACCAGCTTGGTCTTACCGCCATCGAGATAGGCCTGCAGCCGCTGCACCGTCTCGGGCACCGCCAAGTCCACGGTGATGTGAATGCGGCCGTCGCGGCGCACAAGCGACGCATCATAATCGGCCTCGCCCTCGACCTCGGCCGTCTGATTCCAGTTCTGGAAAGCAAAGGCAACGACATCTGACGATACCGGCAGACGCATTCCGGCGTAATAGGCAGCAGCGAAAACGCCCGCCGCCATGATGGCCAAAAAGAGCACATAGAGGACGATCCGTCCGATCCAACGTCGCATATCCCTGCCCCCGCAGCAGCCTTAGAAATCGTGGGCGATGCCGTCTTTTTCCCAATCTCCGTAACGGGTTGGCTCCAGGCCGCCGCGCCCGCCCAACTCCTTAGGCAGATTGGGCTGCGTCGCCTGCAAACGGCGTTCCTCGGCTTCGGCAAGCGCGCGCTTTGCCGCCTCGGGCAAGGTGGCGGGGTCTGGTGCGGCGGGCTCTTCCGCCTCTGGTTCGTCGCTCATATATCCACTCCGATTTTGTCCAGGATATGATATCCAAAGACAGTGAGGCAACGGACAGACGAATGAACCTGATCAAGACAGGCATGCTGCTGGCCGCGATGACCGCCCTGTTCCTGACCGCGGGCTATCTGTTGGCGGGGCTGGGCGGGGCGTTGCTGGCGCTGGTGATTGCGCTGGGCATGAACGCTTATGCCTGGTGGAACTCGGACAAGATGGCGCTGAGGATGCACAACGCGCGCCCGGTAACGCGGGCCTCTGCGCCTGAATTGGTTGGCATGGTCGAGCAGCTTTCGCGCAATGCCGATCTGCCAATGCCCGAGGTCTATGTGATCGACACGCCGCAGCCCAATGCGTTCGCCACGGGGCGCTCACCGGACAAGGCAGCCGTTGCGGCGACGACAGGTCTGATCCAGATGCTGAGCCGGGAAGAACTGGCAGGCGTGATGGCGCATGAACTGGCGCACATCAAGAACCGTGACACGCTGATTATGACGATCTCGGCCACCATAGCTGGGGCCATTTCGATGTTGGCGCAGTTTGGCTTTCTGTTTCGCGGGCGCGGAGGCAACAACGCAGCAGGTTTGATTGGCATGCTATTGGCTGTGTTTTTGGCCCCGCTCGCGGCCATGCTCATCCAGATGCTGATCAGCCGGACGCGCGAGTATTCGGCGGACCGTTTGGGCGGCGAGATCTGTCAGAACCCCATGTGGTTGGCCTCGGCCCTGCAGAAGATCTCGGGCATGGCCAGTCGGTTCGAGATGGACTCGGCCGAGCGGAACAAGGCATCTGCGCACCTGTTCATCGTCAACCCGCTAAGTGGGCAGAGCTTTGACAGCCTGTTCTCGACCCACCCGAAGGCGGAGAACCGAATTGCCGCCCTTCAACAGCAAGCGGCAGAGATGGGTCGAACGGCGAGCATTAGCAGCACGCCGGCCCGTGGCGCCTCGCCCTGGGGCAATACCTCTGGCCCTAGCGGAAAGGGCCCATGGAGCTGATCGCATGAACCGGCCCAGGCCGCGCCGGCCCGTTGCGCGGCGTCAAGAAGCCCCGGGCTTGGTTGCGCGGCGTGCAGCATTGGCCCTGCTGTCGCATGTCCTGGAGCGGCGTGGCATGCTGGAAGATCGCGCGCCTGCGGCTTCCGGCCCCGAGCGGGCCGAGGCGCTGGGTTTGGCCGATCTGACGCTGCGCCGCTTGGGTCAGATCGATGCGGTGATCGATGTGTTTGTCGAACGGCCACCCCCAAACGTTGGACGGCATATCCTGCGTCTGATGGCAGCCGAGTTGTTGTTTGCCGACACGGCGGCGCATGCGGCCGTGGATACAGCAGTCAGGCTGGCTCAAAGCCAGGGTGCAACCGCAAAATTGGGGGGGTTGGTAAACGCGGTAGGCAGGCGCATTGCTGATGCCGGTGCTGATCTTTTGACTGATCAGGATGCCGCACGTCTGAACACGCCTGGTTGGCTATGGGAACGTCTGGCAAAGGACTGGGGCTATCCTGCAACGCGCGCGATGGCGTTGGCGCATATGTCGCCCGCGCCCCATGATCTAACCCTGGCAGAGCCCGCCGATGCCCAGGCCCTGGCCGGAGAGATCGGAGCAACGATCCTTAATCCTGGTCTTAACCCTGGGTCTATCCGCCTATCAGGAAGGCCGCAGATCACCGCAATTCCTGGCTACGCCCAAGGCGCCTGGTGGGTACAGGATGCCGCCGCCGCGCTACCAATGCAGCTGATCCGGGAGCCAGCAGGAAAGCGCGTGCTGGACCTTTGCGCAGCGCCTGGCGGCAAGACCCTACAACTCTCCGCGGCGGGCGCCAAAGTGACCGCCTTGGACGCCTCGGATGCCCGCATGGGGCGCCTGCGCCAGAATCTGGAACGCACGGGGCAGAGTGCGGAGCTGGTCGTCGCCGACGCGCTGGAGTGGGAGCCGGACACACCATTCGATGCCATCCTGCTGGATGCCCCCTGTTCAGCCAGCGGCACGATCCGCCGCCACCCGGATCTGCCATATCGGTTTGAAAGACGCTCGGTCAGCAAGCTGGCCAAGTTGCAGAAGCGGTTGCTCGAACGTGCCCTCAGTTGGCTAAACCCTGGCGGCACGCTGGTCTATGCAACCTGCTCGCTGTTCAAGGCTGAGGGCGAGGATGTGCTGTCCCATGCGCTGACTAAATACGAAGAAATCATCGAACTGGACCCAATCCAGGATACTGACGCCATCCCGGAAGAGCTGATCGATCGATTAGGGTGTCTAAGAACCAGGCCCGATCATTTGCCTGATCAGGGCAGCATGGATGGCTTCTTCGCAGCACGCCTGAAGAGGCGCCCATGACATTTTTGCGGTTAGGCGATAGCCTTTCAGCCAAAAGAACCGGGCAGTGAACAGGAAGATCGCGATCGATGAAAAGCATCGGCCAAATCGCCGGGGCGCGATTACCGCGTCGGGTAACAGCCCGGCTGGCGGGAATTGGCAGCACGCCATCGGCGCTGGTATGGCAACCCGCCCCACCGACTAAGGGTGACCCGGCCATAGCGCGCCAACTATCGAGAGGGGTGCTGCTGTTCGACGGTCGACTTTTGGAAACGATGGAGACCCATCCTTGGGATCTTGGGCCACCTGACCAGGTCTGGCAGGACGGTTTGCACGGTCAGGCGTGGCTTGACGATGCCGCAGCCTCGGATGATCCGGCATGTTGGACCCACCTCACAGGCTGGCTTTGGACATGGATCGAGCGTTACGGCCAAGGCACCGGCCCAGGGTGGGAGCCGGAGGTGGCATCCAGACGCCTGACCCGGTGGATTGCGCATTCCGTTCGCATCCTGACTAACCAACCCAGTGAACGGTCGAACCAGTTCTTTCGCGCAATGGGTCTACACGTACGCTACGTCGACTGGCGCTGGCGTGAAACATCGGACGGACCCGAGCGGATCGAGGCGCTGGCAGGATTGGTCTACGCCCGATTAAGCCTAGAGGGAAAGACGCGGGACACTCAGCGCGCCATTGCCGATCTGGGACGCGAGGCAGCAAGGATCATTGGTCCGGACGGTGGCATTGCCAGCCGCAGCCCCGAGGATCTGGCCCGTATCGTCGCAATGCTGACCTGGAGCCTACGTGCGATCGAGGATTCGGGCCTGACGCCGTCAGTCAGACAGGAGGCCGCCATTCGCCGGGCTGAACCGGTATTGGCCGCGCTGCGCCATCCCTCCGGTGACTTGGCACGTTTTCACGGTGGCAAACCTGGCGTCGATTTGGCCCCGGAACACCGAAATCAGCTGTCACAGGGTCGCCCGCCATCCGAAGTCAGCGCGCCAATGGGTTATCAGCGAATGACGTGCGGGCGGACCTGTTTAATTATGGATGGAGCGATCCCGCCCAGCGGGGCGTTTGGCAAGACAGCACATGCCAGCGCGATGGCTTTTGAACTGTCCGTTGGGCGCGATGCCGTCGTTGTGAATTCTGGTTCAGGGCATGCCTTTGGCTCCCGTGCAGCACAGTCATCGCGCCGCGCAGCCGCACACTCTGGCGTCGAGCTAGGGCGCCGCTGCCCTGGCAGATTGCTGGCACCAGATGGAGGCGCGGCACAGCTTTTGACCGATGGCCGTGTGCGCTCACGTCTAAGCTATGATGCCGCGGGTGCTTGGTTGTTGGGGGAGAGCGCGCTCTACGAGAATTGGTTCGGGATGCTGCACGAACGCCGTCTGCACCTGCGGCTGGATGGGCTACGCCTGTCGGGCGAGGACACCGTCTTGGCCAACCGGGCAGAGACACGCACCCAGGTACAACGAGCGTTCGAAAAACTGGATGCACCGGCGGAAATCACAGTGCGATTGCACCTGGCGCCGGATGTTGTTGCCGCCACCGCGCTGAACGGCCGGGCAATATCACTTAAGGTACCCGACGGCGGCACCTGGATGTTCGCCGCTGACACGGACAATATCACTTTAGCCGACAGTACATATTATGACGAAAACCGCCCGAAGCCACGCGCAACCCAGCAGATCATTGCCCGCGCGCCGATCCTGGACTACTGGGGGCGGATCATCTGGTCGCTTGAGCAGTTGCCGCAGGGCTCCAGCCCCCTGCGCCTGAGGGTGGCCGACAGCCAGTAGAGCCGTTGGGGGTTCCATGTCCCATCTTGTCCCGATACGCCGTGCACTGCTGTCCGTGTCGGACAAGTCCGGCCTTGTCGAGCTGGGCCAGACCCTTGCGACCCACGGCGTCCAGCTAATCTCGACCGGGGGGACGGCGCGGGCGCTGCGCGAGGTCGGCCTGACCGTCGCCGATGTCGCCGATATCACCGGGTTTCCCGAGATGATGGATGGCCGGGTCAAGACCCTGCACCCCAAAGTGCATGGCGGATTGCTGGCGGACCGCGATGACGCAGCGCATCTGCAGGCAATGTCAGAGCACGGGATCGAGGCGATCGATCTGCTGGTCGTCAATCTCTACCCGTTCGAGCAAACGGTGGCAGCCGGGGCAGACTATGCCACCTGTGTCGAAAACATCGACATCGGCGGACCCGCTATGATCCGCGCCGCCGCAAAGAACCATGCTCACGTGGCCGTCGTTACCGATCCGATGGACTATGCCGCGATCACCCAGGCTGTGGCCGGTGGCGGAACCGATCTGGCCCTGCGCAAGCAGTTGGCCGGGATCGCCTATGCCCACACCGCCGCCTATGACGCGGCGGTCTCGACCTGGATGGCGGGTGCCACTGACGACACGACGCCCCGGCGCCGCAGCTTCGCCGGAAAGCTAGCCCAACCGCTGCGCTATGGCGAGAACCCGCACCAGGCAGCCGCCCTGTACCTGGACGGCTCGGCCCGCCCGGGCCCGGCCACCGCCGAACAGCTGCAGGGCAAAGAGCTGAGCTACAACAACATCAACGATACGGACGCGGCCTTCGAATTGGTGGCAGAGTTCGACCCCACCACCCCCGCCGTCGCCATCATCAAGCACGCCAATCCCTGCGGCGTGGCGACCGGCGGCACGTTTGCCGATGCCTATGCCCGGGCCTATGACTGCGACCGGGTCTCGGCATTTGGCGGCATCGTCGCGCTGAACGGGCCCTTGAACGGCCCGACCGCCGAGAAGATCACCGAGATCTTCACCGAGGTCGTGATCGCCCCCGCGGCCGACGAGGACGCCCGCGCGGTCTTTGCCGCAAAGAAGAACCTGCGTTTGCTGGTGACCGGCGCGCTGCCGCCCCGCCAGCCGCGCCCTTTCTGGCGCCAGGTCGCAGGCGGATTTCTGGTTCAGGACGCAGATATCGGCCAGATCGACAGCGCGGATCTGACGGTCGTTACAAAACGCGCCCCGACAGAGGCAGAGCTACAGGACCTGTTGTTCGCCTTTCGCGTCGCCAAGCACGTCAAATCGAACGCCATCGTCTACGCCAAGGGCGGGGCGACGGTCGGCATTGGCGCCGGTCAAATGAGCCGCGTGGACTCCACACGGATCGCCGCCCGAAAATCCGCCGACATGGCCGAAGCCTTGGGCCTGTCCGAGCCCACAGTGAAGGGATCGGTGGTGGCGTCGGACGCCTTCTTCCCCTTTGCTGATGGGTTGTTGACCGCGGCAGAGGCCGGGGCAACCGCCATCATTCAGCCAGGTGGGTCGATGCGGGATGCTGACGTTATCGCGGCCGCTGACGACGCAGGGCTAGCGATGGTCTTCACCGGCATGCGCCACTTTCGCCATTAGGGCGGTGTTTAGCTGTTCCAGCTGGCCCTGATCGCCGCATAATCCGGCTTCTCCTCCAGGGGCCCATCCTGCGGGACAGCCGGCGCGCGGCGGCGCACTCCAACGCCCAGCAGCAATGCCTCGTGCGCGTAGATCAACGGCACCATGACGAATTGCTCGAGCAAAGATAGAAGTTGTTGCGCCGGTCCACGGGGCAGCGGGACGTAAGAGTTCACCGTCGAAACAACCGCCAGGCCCGCCAGCATCGACAACAGCATGATCACCGGTGCCGCGATCAGCAGCCGGTAGAGGATCGCGCCGATCCCCAGCACTTCCGGCAAGGCGCTGACCATGCCGGTGACCCGGGAGACCAGCGCGATCGCAAAGATCATCGTTAGCACCACGCCGATGGCGCGGAAAATTAACATCACGTCGGTGGGCAGCTCCGCCCCGTCTTCCAGGGCCGCTAACTGCTCAATCTCTGCCCGGACCCCGTCACCCGCAACAGCCAGCAAACCGATCACAGTTAAAACGACCAGAATGATGATAATGATGTTGAACAGGACGAAGACGACTAGGCCCTTTAGGAACGCTTGGCCGAACGGGGGCTGTTGGGACAGCTTCTGGGCGCCAGACAGTGAGGCGGCATATCTGGGCATCTGCACTGAAATCAGCAGGTAGAACAGGATCGCCGCCAGGATGATGCCGAGGCCCAGTCCGCTAAGCTCGCTGGGCACCACGACCCCCTGAGCGGATCGACTAACGATGCCATAGCCCAGGAACCCGATGACCCCACCGCCGACCGCCAACAGGGGCAGCGTGGCGAGTGTGGCCAACAGCGCCCACCATGGCGTCCAGATAAGCGACTTTAGATAGGCGCCCATGGATCCCCCGTCGTGCGTTCTGACACAACATCCCTGCCGACCATCACCGATCTGCAACAGGTCGTTGCAGTGCAGCACGATTCTGTCCGTCGCGCCAGCTTTGCGCTTGCGCGTTGGCCGGGGAATCAGTATCTGCGGAGCCGTCAGGGTAACCGACCCAAACCTCGTCCGCGGGGGGTAGCTAAGGGGCACCTGGGTACATCTACTGGTAGGGGAGGCGATGCCATGGACACGGCACACCTCTTCCAACTGGGGACGGACCTGGAGGCAGGCACCACCCATGCGGAAGACACGCGCACTGCGCGCGCTCATTTGAACGTTGTATCAGACCGTGACGTCTTGGAGCGTGATGTTCTGGATCAGGACCGCGACGACCACTTCATCCGTCGGGATGGAGCCGTCTTTGCAGGCACCCATCTGATCATCGAGGTGGTCGACGGCGAAGGCCTGGACGACGAAGCCCGCATCCAACAGGCGTTCCGCGATTGCGTGGACACGTGCGGCGCGACGCTCCTGCACATCCACACGCACAAGTTCTCGCCCCAGGGCGTGAGCGGCGTGGCCGTGCTGGCGGAAAGCCACATTTCCGTGCACACGTGGCCCGAGATCGGTTATGGCGCGTTCGACGTCTTTATGTGCGGCGATGCCCAGCCTTGGAAGGCCGTGGACGTGCTGCGCGGGGCGTTCAACGCGGGCGATGTCCGTGTGAAGGAACTGCGCCGCGGCGAAGGCCTGGTCGTAGCGGAGGCCGCCGGCGGCTGAACTTGCCGACTTTCTGCTTGGGCGGTAGCGGGAGTTCCGGATCAGCAGCGATGCTGCGGCCGGGGCGCGCGCCGCCGCTTCCGTCAAGCATCGCCGGGTAATACGATCACGTCGAGGCATAACGTGTCCCAACCCGAAGCCCAATTTCCCGAGCTCCACCGCGCGGCCACGGCCACCGTCCCGGCTGCGCGGCAAACGGGATCAATCCGGTTCAGCAGGATGTTGTTCTGCCCTCGCAGGGATGATCACACCGGGCAGCTTGCTGCGGGTCCAGACATGCACCGCTTCGGAAAGATCCGGCGGCGTGTCCAGTGTGCCGCCCTTTACCGAAACAATGGGGTCGTCGTGCGGGCCATCGTGCCAGACACGACTGCCACAAACTGCGCAGAAGTGGCAATGCGTGGGCAGCCCACTGTCGGAAGGCCGCGTCCACGTTCGCGTCTCGCCAACGACCTTGAACGCGCTGCGCTCTACGTAGACCGAAATGCCAAAGGCCGAGCCGGATTGTCCCCGGCACTCGGTGCAGTGGCATACGTAGAGCGCCTGCGGTTCCGCCAAAATTTCGTAACGAACCGCCCCGCATTGACAGCCGCCCCGCAGGGGTAACGATGCCTCCGCCAAATTCACCTCCTCGCGCACCTGCCACGAAGGGACATCACCCATGACCGCGCCGCAAGACCCCTGGACCGACTTCCCCACTGGTTGGAATGTTGAGCAGTTGCATGAGTGGTACGGCCAGGTCATTCGTGAGGACCAGGTGCACTACGACAGCAATACCGAGCATCAGCGCTTGCGCGTGATCGAGAATGCACGGTTTGGTCGAGTGCTAACCCTCGATGGGATCGTCCAGACGACCGAGGGCGATGAGTTCATCTACCATGAAATGCTGACCCATGTGCCGGTCCTAGCCCATGGCGCGGCGAAGGCGGTGCTGATCATCGGGGGGGGCGACGGCGGGATGGCGCGCGAGGTGCTGCGCCACCAAAGCGTTGAGAGCCTGACCCAAGTGGAGATTGACGCCGGCGTCGTCGAATTCTCCAAGACCTATCTGCCCAGCCTGTCCGCTGGCGCCTTCGACGACCCGCGGCTCAATCTAGTGATCGCCGATGGGGCTGCCTTCATGGCAGAGGATACCAGCACCTACGACGTGATCATCATCGATTCGACGGACCCGATCGGGCCGGGTGCCGTCCTGTTCACGCGGGAGTTCTACACGAACGCCAAAGCGCGCCT
>JBCCML010000082.1:0-12550 GCA_039026375.1 Pseudomonadota bacterium | reverse complement strand
GAAGGGGGTTGGGCGGGGGCGCGGGGCGGTGGGTGGTCGTCTCTGTAAGTCTACCCTCTCCCCAGAATTTGCCGCAGAATTTGCCGCCGACCGGCGGCAATGCCGGGCTCAGGCACCGCCCTGAGCCCCATTCACGTAGTCCAGGACCAACCGAAAGGGACAACCGAGCTATGAAACAGACGATCACGATGGCCGCCGCCGCGGCCCTCCTGGCGGGGGCTGCCCAGCTTCCAGCCAGCGCCGAGACTTCGATCCGCGCCACGGGTCTGGTCTCCACCCACAAATTCCATACTGCGCTAGAGCAAGAATTCTACGCTGGCCTCGCCGACAAGACGGGCATTCCGCTGGCCATCAACTTCAACCCTCTGGATGTGGTCGGCGTGGACATGCAGGACACCCTGCGCATGGTCCGCACGGGCGCCTTCGACATCGTGCAGACGACGGTCGGCGCCGCTGCCCGCGATGATGCCTTCCTGGAGGGGATCGACCTGATCGGGGTCTCGACCTCCATGGAGCAGCTCATGGAGGCGGTCACCGCCTTCCGCCCGGAGCTGGAGGCCCGCGTGGCCGAGAAGTTCAACGCCAAGGTGCTGGCGCTGTGGCCCTATGGCCCGCAGGTCTTCTACTGCAATGCCGAGATCACCGGGGTCGAGGGGCTCGCCGGGCTGAAGGTTCGGTCCTACACGCCGTCGATGTCGACGCTGTTGGAGGCTGTGGGCGCAACCCCCGTCACCATGAGCTTCAAGGAGGTCTACCCGGCCCTGCAGAGGGGCGTTGTGGACTGCGCGATCACCTCGCCCACGTCCGGCAATACCGGTAACTGGCCCGAGGTGACGACCCACTTCCTGCCGTTGGGCATCTCTTGGTCGGTCAATGGCCACTTCATGAACCTGGACAAGTGGAACAGCTTCTCACCGGAAGAGCAGGCCAAGCTGGAGGCCGAGTTCGCGACCTTCGAGCAGGCGTTCTGGGACCTTGCCGCCAAGAACAACGGCTGGGCGATTGCCTGCAATACCGGCGGCGATGGCTGCGAGAACTACACCCCCTTTGGAATGACGCTGGTCGAGCCCTCGCCCGAGGATCAGGCCACCGTCACCAAGGCCACCGTGGAGAAGGTGCTGCCGGGCTGGGCCACCAGCTGTGACGCCACCTTTGCCGAGTGCACGAAGATCTGGAACGCCACCGTGGGTGCCGCCCGCGGGATCGAGCTGAAATGATCCGTGGGGGCGGGACTGCCCAAGCCGGGTAACCCGCCCCCGACTGGCCCCTACTGGCCCCGAGCGGAGACCTCCAATGCGCCTGATCGGTATCCTGGCGGGCTATGCCTGCCTGGGCCTCTCGTTCCTCATCGTGGTCGAGATCGTGGCCCGCAAGCTGTTTAACTTCTCGATCCAGGGGGTGGACGAGATCGGGGGCTACGTGGTCGCGGTAACCGGCACCTTCGGTATGGCGTTGGCGGCGGCCAACCGGGCGCACACGCGCATCGACGTGCTGCTGGTGCGCTTGCCGCCCCGGACGCAGGCGGTGCTGAACCTGCTGGCCTACCTTTGCCTCGCGGCGGGGGCGGCGTTCATGGCCTACATGGCCTGGCGCACGCTGGCCGATAGCCTGGCCTTCAACTCGGTCTCCTCGACGCCGCTGCAGGTGCCGCTCTGGATCCCGCAATCGCTGTGGCTGGCGGGGCTGGTGATCTTCGGGCTGACGGCGATTGTCATGGCCGCCCGCGGGGTCTGGGCGCTCGGCCAGGGGCTGGCCCATGCCGACCGGGTGCTGGCCCCCCCCACCGTCGCCGAAGAGATCGAGGAGGCGCGGCGATGATCGACATCACGGGTGCGCTGATCGGCTTTGCGATCATGCTGGGGCTGATGTTCATCGGCCTGCACGTGGGCATCGCGATGCTGGCCATCGGCGTGCTGGGCGCGCTGGTCTACTTCGGGCCGCCGGTGCTGTTGAGCTTCGGGACCAACCTCTGGTCCGTCATGAACGACTTCCTGCTGACCACGATCCCGCTCTTCGTGCTGCTGGGGGAGCTCTTGCTGCGCTCCGGGATCACCAAGAACATGTACGACAGCCTGTCGGACTGGCTGAGCCGTCTGCCCGGCGGCCTGTTGCACACCAACATCGGGGCTTGTTCCCTGTTCGCGGCGGTCTCGGGGTCCTCGGTGGCGACCGCGGCCACCATCGGCACGGTGGCGCTCAACGAGTTCAAGCGCCGGGCCTATTCCGAGCCGCTGGTGCTGGGCTCGATCGCGGCGGGGGCGACATTGGGCATCCTGATCCCGCCGTCCGTGAACCTGATCATCTACGGGGCGCTGACAAACACCTCCATCGGGCAGCTCTTTGCGGCTGGGATCGTGCCCGGGATCCTGCTGACGGTCTTGTTCATGGCGATCATCGCGGTGGCGGCGATCCTGCGCCCCTCGGTCGCCGAGCGGGTGACAACCAAGCCCCCCCGCGCCGAGCGCCTGCGCCGCCTGCGCCACCTGATGCCGCCCCTGGGGATCTTCGTCGTGGTCATGGGCGCCATCTATGGCGGCTGGGCCACCCCGACCGAGGCTGCGGCGCTGGGCGTCGTGCTGGCCTTCGCCTTGGCCGGCGCCAATCGGACCCTGACGTTCGCGATGCTCCACGAGGCGTTCATCGCGACAACGCGCACCTCGGCCATGCTGCTCTTCATCATCACGGCGGCCTTCTTTCTGAACTTCATCGTCGGCATCCTGGGCGTGCCGCAGGCGATGACGCGTTACGTCACGGACCTGGGCCTTGGCCCCGTGGAGATGATCTGGCTGCTGGTGCTCTTCTACCTGATCCTGGGCTGCTTCCTCGAGACACTCTCGATGATGGTGGGCACGATCCCGGTTGTGATGCCGGTGATCCTGCACCTGGGAATCGATCCGGTGTGGTTCGGGATCTTCCTGGTGATCATGATGGAGCTGGCTCTGATCACGCCGCCCGTGGGCATGAACCTCTACGTCGTGCAGGGGGTGCGGGGGCGGGGGCAACTCTCGGACGTCTACAACGGGATCGCGCCCTTCGTGCTTGCCATGCTTGCCATGGTCGCACTGATCATCCTGGTTCCGCAGATCGTCATGATCGTGCCGGAGCTTCTGTATTGAGTGGTTTGGAAACCGCGCGGCGACTATTCGACGAACTGGCTCGCGAAACAGCCGACCCGCCCGGCGTGACCCGGGCGAGCTTCGGCGCGGGCGAGGCCTTCGCCCATGCGCTGGTCCGCCGCGAGGCGCAGCGGATTGGGTTGGAGGTCCGCACCGATCCCATAGGCAACCTCCACATGACCGTGCCGGGCCGCGACCGGGATGCGCCGTGCGTCCTGCTCGGCTCCCACCTCGACAGCGTCCCCCATGGCGGCAACTTCGACGGGGCGGCAGGGGTCCTGGCCGGGCTCGCGCTGCTGGAGGATCTGGCCGCAGGCTTCCAGCCGCCCTGCGATGTCACCTGCATGGCCATTCGCGCCGAGGAGATGATCTGGTTCCCGGAGCACTACCTCGGCTCCCGCGCGGCCTTCGGCCTCCTCCCCCGTGACGCACCAGACCGCGTGCGCCGGGCCGATACCGGCCGCACCCTGGCCGAGCACATGGTCGAGGCCGGTTTCGACCCCCAGCCTATCCGCGAGGGCATGGCGCTGCTGGATCCCACCCGCATCGCTGCGTTCATCGAGCTCCACATCGAACAGGGCCCCGTCCTGGTCGAGCGGACCACCCCCGTCGGCATCGTCACTGCCATCCGCGGCAACATGCGCTACCGCCACGCGAAGATCCTTGGCCAGACAACCCACGCAGGCGGCGTCCCGCGCCGCAGCCGCCGCGATGCGGTGCTCGCCGCCGCCGAACTGCTCATAGCGCTCGAAGCCGAGTGGCTGGCGCTGGATGCCCAAGGCCAAGACTTCGTCCTGACCATAGGAGAGTTCAGTACCGACCCCGCCCAGCACGGTATCACCAAGGTGCCCGGCGCCGTCCACTTCACGCTGGACTTCCGCAGCATCGACCCGCAGGTGCTCGACCGCTTTGACGCGTTCCTCCGACAGACGTCGGATCAAATCGCTGCACGGCGCGGGGTAGAGATCGATCTCGGCGCCTACACCCGGGCAGCGGAGGCCGTGATGGACCCGCAACTGCGCAGTGGTCTGATGCAGGCAGCCGAAAGCGCAAAGATACCGGTGATGGAACTCGCCTCCGGCGGCGGCCACGACTGCGCTGTCTTCGCCGGCCAGGGCATTCCCTCGGCCATGATCTTCGTGCGCAACGAGAACGGCAGCCACAACCCTGACGAAGCCATGGACTTCGACGATTTCGCCCGAACACTTGCGGTCCTGCGTGCCTGGTTGGCTGACAGCTTAGGTCTGGCGGTGCCTCACCCCTCGGGCACCTGAAACTGCGCCAGCGCGTCAGACACTCCAGACATAGGCGTCTCCTGGCGCACCGCAAAGCTGCCCATGGCCTGCTTGGGCGCGCCCAAGTCGACCATCGCCCGCGCCATCAATGCGCCCGCAACCCCGCCGTCGACTACGGGCAAAGGACTGCTTCCCTGGACCCGGGCCGCCGCCCCCGCTAGCACAGCACCCAGCAGCACTACCGCGTCCGCGCCCTGATCGCCCAGACGACCGCAGGCATCCGCCAGCACCCGGTCCACCGCGCTTTTATCACCCGGCGCATAGGCTGCCGGGGCCTCGACCGACTCCCAAGCCGCGATGTCGCGCTCGATGCCACAGTGGGGCAGGGTCTCCAGGTACAGCGCCTTGGGTGCTGAACCCAACGAGACATACCCGATCCGCGCCCCTCGCATCCGCGCCATGGCGACCGAGGCCTCGGTCATGCCGATGACGGGGACATCCAGCACCTCGCGCAACGCCTCACGTGCCGTGTCGAACGAGACCGCCAGCATCACGGCATCCACATCCCCGGCATGGGCCGCGGCGTCGACGATCCCGTGCGTTGCCACGGCATGGTCCAGCCGCGTCTTGATGATGGCAGGGCCAAAGCGCGCCGTTGCCTCGACGACCTCGGCGCTCATGGCCAGCGCTGTGCGCATGGCGGAGGCCACCGTCTCAGTCACATAAGGCGTCGTGTTGGCGTTCAGGCAGAGGATGCGCATCAGAACGGCTTGCCGGGCAGATCGCGGGTCAGGTGTGTGCCGCGTCGCTCTGCGGCCAGCGCGCCGTCGCGCACCACGGGCACGCCGCGCAGCAGCGTCATCACGGGCCAGCCGGTGACCTCGAACCCCTCCCAGGGCGTGTAGTCCGAGCCGTGGTGCAGGATCTCCTGGCGCAACACCTCCTGCCGCCTCGGATCCCACAGCACGATATCCGCGTCCGAGCCCACGGCGATCGTGCCCTTCTGGGGATACATACCGTAGAGCTTGGCATGGTTGGTGGCGGTGACGGCCACGAACCGGGTCAGGTCCAGCCGCCCCGTCATCACCCCTTCCGAGAACAGGATCGGCAGCCGCGTCTCGACGCCAGGGATGCCGTTGGGGATATGGCGAAAGCTGTCGCGCGCGCCCTTGGTGTCCTTGCCCTCGGGGCTGAGGAACAGGAACGGGCAGTGGTCCGAGGAGTAGAGCTCGAAATCCCCCCGCTCCAGCCCCGCCCAGCAGGCCGCCTGGTTGGCCGCATCCCGGGGCGGCGGCGAGCAGACATATTTCGCCCCCTCGAACCCGGAGCGGTCCAGGTCCTCGGCGGTCAGCGTCAGGTACTGGGGGCAGGTCTCGGCATGGACCCGAGCCCCGCGGGCCCGGGCGCGCTTGATCTCGTCCAGCGCCTCGCCGTTCGAGACGTGCACGATGGTCAGCGGCACGCCCGCGATCTCGGCCAGCGTGATCGCCCGGTGCGTCGCCTCGCGCTCGACCGGCACAGGCCGGGTGGCGGCGTGGTAGTAGGGGCCCGTGTTGCCGTCCCGCTCGGCATTGTCTCGGAGGAAGTCGATCGCGTCCTCGTTCTCGGCATGGCACATGACCATGGCCCCATGGCGCTTAGCGACGGCCATGACATCCAGGATCTCGCGATCCGTCAGGCGCATGCCCGGATAGGTCATGAAGACCTTGAACGAGGTATGCCCCGCCTCCAGCAGCGCGGGCAGATCCTGGCCCAGGGTCTGGGGATCCGTGCGGTTGACGATCAGGTGAAAGCTGACGTCGATGTGGCAGTTGCCCTTTGCCTTGGCGTGGTAGGCATCCACCGCCTCGCGCAGCGACTGCCCCTCCTCGGGCAGGCAGAAGGGCAAGACGGTGGTGTTCCCCCCAAAGGCCGCCGAACGCGTCGCGCTCTCGAAGTCATCGGCCATGATCACATTCGGACCCGAGGGCTGGGCAATGTGCACATGGCTGTCGATCCCGCCGGGTAGGGCGTAGAGGCCGTCCGCCTCGATCACCTCGTCCGCCGCGCCCAGATCCAGGCCCAGCGTGGCGATCTTGCCATCCCGGATGCCAATGTCGGCGCGGGTCACGTCGGCGGCGGTGGCGATCTCGGCCCCGCGGATGATCAGGTCATAGGTCATGCGCTCTCCCCTGCGCGCCACTCTGGCAGGTTGCAGGCGCGGCGCCAACATTCGGCGATCTGGCGGCGCGCGGCGAACCAGACCCCGCCCTTGGCAGCCATATGGCCAAGCAGTTGCTCCAGCCCGCCAATCCGGGCGGGCCGCCCGATGGTGCGCAGATGCAGGCCCACGGACATCATCCGCGCCTCGGTCCGGCCCTCCTCCCACAGGCGGTCGAAGGCAGCGATGCAGTAGCGCGCGAAATCGTCGCCCTGAACGAAGGCCCCGCCTGGGCGGAAGCGCATGTCGTTGGTGTCGAATGCGTAGGGCAGGATCACGTGGTCCTGGCCGCCATGTTGTTCGATCCTGGGGACGTCATCGTCGTAGGCGTCGGAGTCGTAGAGAAATCCGCCATGTTCCAGCAGCAGTCGGCGGGTGTTGAGGCTGGAGGCGGACTTGGTATGCCATCCGACCGGCGCCACGCCCGTGATACGCGTCAGCTCGGCGTGGGTGCGGGCGATGATGTCGCGTTCCTCGGCCTCGGCCAGATGCGCGTGGGTCCGCCAGGTCCAACCGTGACAGGACACTTCGTGCCCGCGCGCCACGGCACCCTGCAACAGCCACGGCGTACGGGCCGCCGCCCGCCCACAGGTCGAGAACGTCGCCGTCGCCCCCACATAATCCAACGCGTCTGCGATCCGGCGATAGCCCGCGCGGGGCCCATAGGCGAAATGGCTTTCCATGCAAGGATCAGCCGCGCCCTCGACCTTCTGCGGTGCCTCGGGATTTGCTTCGTTCTCGCTGTCGCCATCAGCGACAGAATGCTCGGCGCCTTCCTCGACATTGACGACGAATGACACCGCCAGCCGCGCGCCGTTTGGCCAGGGCGGCGGCGGCACCCCGTCCCAGTACCCCCTCAAGTCTCGTCGATCTGCCATGTTCCCCATCCTCCCACGCCTTAGGGTTGGCAGCAGAATGACTAAAAATGCAACACGAATTCAAAGTTGCGCACTTTTCATACGCGCCTGCGAACTTCGTGCCGGCTAAGTAATCAAAACCACTGGACAGGCCGCGGCGCCAGTGACTACGCTGATGTTGCAATTGCGAAGAGCGCGTGATGCGCCGACCAGGGCACCCGCCCGACGACAGGAGAGACCACATGCTTGCCTCATGGACGAAACGTATTGTTGGTTCCGCCGCCCTTGCGCTGGCGCTGAGTACCCCGGCGATGGCCCAAAGCTGGATCATGGCGTCCGGCTATCCCGAGGATAACTTCCACACCAAGAACATCCGTTTGTTCATCGAGGATGTTCAGGCAGCTTCGGACCTGGAGATTGATCTTCAGTCCAACGACACGCTGATCAAACTGGATGCGATCAAGACCGCGCTGCAGCGGGGGCAGGTGCCAATCGGTGAAATCCGCCTGGGCGTCTACGGTAACGAAGACCCGATGTACATTCTGGCAGGTCTGCCGTTCATCGCGTCGACCTATGCCGAGGCATGGCTGCTGAAGGACCTACAGCGCGAGTACCTCGATGCGAAGTTCGCCGAGCTGGGCCTGCGCGTGCTCTACTACAGCCCCTGGCCGGGCCAGGGCTTCTACACCGGCGAGGCGGTGACCGGGCTGGACACCTTCGATGGCAAGAAGCTGCGGATCTATTCCACGGCCACTCAAAAGATGGGCGAGCTGCTGGGCTTCCAGGCGACCATCCTGCCGTTTGCCGAGATCCCGCAGGCATTCTCGACCGGTCTGATCGAGGCGCTGTTCACCAGCCCACAGACCGGCATCGACGTACAGGCCTGGGATAACACCACGCACTTCACCTATGCGGGGGCGATCTTCTCGAAGAACGCCGTCGTCGTGAACGAGGCGATGTTCCAGTCGCTGCCGCCTGAGACGCAGGCCGCCGTCCTTGCCGCCGCCGCGGCCGCCGAACTGCGCGCCTGGGAGATGAGCGCTGCCACCACCGAAGCGCAGATCAAGATCCTGGCCGACAACGGCATGACCACCGAAAGCGCCCCGGCTGAGATCATCGAAAAGATGATCGAGATTGGCGGCGTGATGATGGAGGGCTGGCGCGAGCAGGCGAGCCCTGAGGCGATCGCAGTGCTCGACCGCTACCTGTCGCTGCGCTGACGGAGACGGCCGATGCGCCGGGCGCTTAACGCGCTCTATCTAGGAGCCGGATACCTCTCCGGCTTCTTTCTCGTCGGGATCGCCGTCACCATCATCGCGCAGGTTGCCGGGCGGTTGCTGGGATACACCGTGGACTCGACCGAGACAGCGGGTTTCTGCCTGGCCGCTTCGACCTTTCTGGGGCTGGCCTACACCCTGCGCGCTGGCGGCCATATCCGGGTCACATTGGGTATCCGGCACGCCGGCCCCGTGCTGCGCCGTTGGATCGAAGGGTGGTGCCTGGCGGTCTCGATCGTCGGGATTGCCTACTTCGCATGGTGGGCTGGGGATCTTGTCTGGTTCTCTTGGCAGTTTGACGAGCTAAGCCCCGGCCTTCTGGCAATCCCGTTCTGGATCCCGCGCTCAGCCATGCTCATCGGTCTGATCATCCTGCTGATTGCCCTGATCGACGAACTGGTCTGCCTGATCACGACGAACGACCAACCCAGCTACGAGGCCAATGCCGAAACCGTCTTACCCGCCGAGGACGCAGGCGAGGTGGCCCGCCCGTGACTGATCCCGGCATCGTCGCCATCGTCGTCTTCCTGGTCATGACCGTGATGCTGGCCAGTGGGATCTGGGTCGCCATCAGCCTGACTGCCGTGGGCTTTGTCGCGCTGTTCTTCTTCTCTCCGGCCCCGGCGGGGTCGCTCCTGGCCTCGACCGTCTGGGATGCCAGCTGGAACTGGGCGCTGACAGCCCTGCCGCTCTTCATCTGGATGGGCGAGATCCTGTTCCGCACGCGCCTCAGCCAGGACATGTTCCACGGGCTCAGCCCCTGGGTCGGGCGCCTGCCTGGCGGCCTGTTGCACGTCAACATCCTGGGCTGCGGCGTCATGGCGGCGGTGGCGGGTTCGTCGGCCGTGACCTGCGCCACCATCGGGCGAATGTCGGTGCCTGAGCTGAAGAAACGCGGCTATGACGAGAAGCTGACCATCGGGACGCTGGCGGGGTCGGGCACGCTGGGCCTGCTGATCCCGCCCTCGATCATGCTGATCGTCTACGGGGTGATCGCGCAGGTTTCGATCAGCCGGCTCTTCATCGCCGGCGTCGTGCCGGGGGTGATGATCATCCTACTGTTCATGGCCTACGTGGCGATCCGCGCCAAGCTGAACCCCGGGCTGGCGCCGCCCTTCACCGACCGATTGTCCCTGGGCGAGCGGCTGTCGCGGATGCGCCTTCTGATCCCGGTGGTACTGCTGATCACGTTGGTCATTGGCTCGATCTATGGGGGCTATGCGACCCCGACCGAGGCCGCCACCATGGGCGTCGTGGGTGCCCTGGGCCTGGCCGCCTGGTCGCGCAGCCTGACGTGGGAGAGCTTTGTCGACGCCCTGATGGGAGCCGTGCGCACCTCGACCATGATCGCCTTCATCCTGGTGGGGGCGGCGTTCCTCTCCATCGCTATGGGCTTCACCGGCGTGCCCCGGGTCATCGCGGCCGAGGTCGACAGCTGGGGCCTCAGCCAGTTCGAGCTGCTGGCGGTCCTGACGCTCCTCTACATCGTGCTGGGCTGTTTCCTGGACGGCGTGTCGATGATGGTGCTGACGGCCAGCGTCGTCCTGCCCATGGTCAAGGCCGCGGGGATCGACCTTCTGTGGTTCGGCATCTTCACGGTGATCGTGGTCGAGATGGCGCAGATCACCCCGCCGGTTGGCTTTAATCTCTTTGTGCTTCAATCGCTTACGGGGCGAGACATCCTAAGGATCACGGTGGCCTCGGCGCCCTTCTTCTTCCTGATGCTGTTGGGGATCGTGATCATCGTGGCGTTCCCGGGGCTGGTCCTTTGGCCGGTCGAGGTTATGACCGCCCGATGACGCCAACGCACCCCCAGGCCAATGCCTGGGATCGGAAAATCATCAAAATCTGCAGTGAGAGTTTAAGTGGAGCGGGCGATGAGATTCGAACTCACGACCCTTACCTTGGCAAGGTAATGCTCTACCCCTGAGCTACGCCCGCATCCGTGGGTCGCAGGCATATGGCAGATTCTTTGCGGTGCTTCAAGGGGGGAATCCCGGCCCCGAGGACGCGGCCCCCACGGCCCGGGCGCTGAGACCTCTGCCGCCCGTGGCGCTGGGATTTCGCGTGTATGACTTGCGTATGATTTGCGTATGACAAGCGTATGCCAACCGCGACGCAGAAAGTCGGGTGCCAAAACCCGCCGCCGAAAACCGATTTGGGCAGGTCACGAAAATTTAAGACAAATTGCCGATAGTCCCCCAGAGACCGGAACACGGAATGACCGGAACACGGAATGACCGGAACACCGAACGACCGGAAGACAGAACGACCAGAACGGGGGACGACCCATGGCAAACCGAACACGCACCGAACGCCGCCACGCGACGCGGATGATCGACGACCTGGAATCGCTCGACGCTGACGTGACGCTGGCATCCAAGAACCTGAAACTGCTGCCCTCGCAATGGTACATGGCCGAGGCATTCTCGCCCTGCACGCCGCAGAAGGACCGGCTAACCCTGCGCGTCGACCGAGATGTCCTGGGCTGGTACCGCAAACTGGGCCGGGGCTATCAAGCCCGCATGAACCTCGTCCTGAGAGCGTACATGGACAGCATCATCTCGCGCAGCGTCAAGGACAGCTCGGCCTTCGATTGGCAAGGCCGCGAGATCTGATCGGCACAACCGGTCGCTGCAAGATCGCTATGATTGCGTTTTACACTATTGTTACTTCGGTTAAATCCCAACCACCCAAATGGCCGCTGTGCGGGACCAATCGACCTTGGACATCGCATTCTAAACCACTGTTTCAGGCGCCTATTTTAACTCGGTACTTGAAGGAAATGTTCCGGACTTACACCTAGGTTTCAAGGAGCGAGCACGGCAGTGTTTCTAAAGGTTTTGAAATGGATAGGTATGCTAGGTGCCGCTTTTTTGGTTGGTGCATATCTGACGGCATGGGCTGCACCAGTGACCTATCTGAAGATGGTTTCCCACATTCAAATTGCTCCAATTTCAATCTCTTGGGCACCTGAACGGGCAAACTTTCACTCAGCCGCAGAGACTTATGACTTCTGCGAACACCCAGTTCTGTTCGCCTGGTACGGTAGCTTTGGAGGGGGGCCGGTCTTACCGAATGGACTAAACGTTCCCGACGCGATTGAATTTGAAGAGGTGGTCCTGTTCAGGTCAGGGGTAATCTACGAGAGCGCTAAGAAAGCACTCGCTGAAATGGCAGTTTTCAATGAAGCAGTTCTTTCTGAGTGCTTGATCGAAACCGAAAGCTGAGTTTTCTGCGCGCCGCAGCATGGGTCGAGAAGGGCTCGTACCGGTCATTCAACACAGTGAGAAATTGTGTAAAACCTCAGGTGCTTGAATGGCTAGTCTGCGAACAATGCGACGTTGATGACCTTGACCTAGATGCGCGAGGTAGTGGTTGTTGATCAATTCACGGTGTGAGAAAGCCTGAGCTATGAAAACCAGTGAGAAAGATGCCTATGCGTATCTAACGATCACGTCCGAGACGGTACCATTGGAAGAAATAGTGGACTTTGTAGGGCAAGATCCGGATGGAAGCTGTTGGTCAATTGGCGACGCTAGAAAAGTACCAAACAAATTGAGGCCAACGTACGAGTTTTCTCGTTGGTCTTTGACTAGTGGCGTGCCAAGAGGCGCGCCGCTTGAAGAGCATTTCGCTGCTCTGTGTAAGCGGATGTCTCCATTATCCAACAAACTTCGGGATTTGCCGACTGGGATGACGGCATGGATTTCAATCACTGGAACGGTTGGAAGCCTTGAAGAACCCTGTTTTCTGACTGCTGCTGCATGATCTTGGGCCAGCGAAGCAAGGAGGTCTTCTTTTCCGTTGTCGATTTGATGTTCGGCTTGCGATTTTCCTCTTCTTCGTTACGCCACGGCGCTCT
>JBCCML010000081.1:0-14346 GCA_039026375.1 Pseudomonadota bacterium | reverse complement strand
CGGCAGTCATGTGGCGGCCTGGTGGTGCCTTTCAGCAGAGAACCGAGTGTGAGTGCGGACGCAAGACACGCTGGGTTCAGTGCGGTCACGGAGCGGCCGCCGCGCCCTCAGACGCAACCACCAATTAAGAGCCTTCGACAGATGGTTGACCTCATCTCAGAACTTCGGGTGCTCCAAGAGCGTCAGCGTGGTCCACAGGGAAACGCCACTTACATGAGCGACACGTTGGGCCGGGCCGCTGACGAACTCGAACGACTACAGGCAGATCTTGCTGAGGCGGAGGCAGCGCTAGACGCGGCAGAGCAGGATATTGGATCGCCTTGGCGGTTCTGGGCGCGCAAGTGCCGTGACATGGCCCAGACCGGGCGCTTTGTCTCCGTGCCGTCTACGCACACTAAGGAGGACTTTTGTTCAACGAAGAAAACCGCCCCGAATCGGCATTGCCGATGGGGCGGTTTTGGACAATCGGCGGGTCGGGCTCCAATCCCATATGATCCGCCTCATGTATGAAGGACTATTGTGTCCGAACACTCGGAATCTGTCAAGCGCGCAGCAGAGCGTTTTCGCCGCAGTTCAGAGCGCGAGGGACTGTCGCCCGACAAGGGCGCCGACTTCCGCCAGCAGGCAGACTCACTTGACGCTGCCGCCGATGAATTGGTCCGACTTGCAGGCCTTACGAGCGCTTTGCCCCAAGACATTGACGTTGCGCACGTTCTTGTCATGGAACTTCTCGCAAGCCTTTTAAGGTCGTGACCCCATAGTCCCTACCGTGTATATCTTGATTTATGGCCAATGTGTATGTACTAATTCTCATATGCCCCGGCCGAGATGCTTGTTTGAAGCCGGGGCTCCCCGGCGCAGAGCAAGCAAAAAGACCGGATATGAGCAACAGCCGAGAAATGCGGCGCCTGCAGGATCAGAGCGCAAATCAAAGCTGATAGCGGTTAGATTTCAAAGTGACCCACTACCCCTATCTCTCCCCACTTGCCTGCATGGGCAGACTCTCCGAACCTCTTGGCAAACTCTTCGGGCGTCATGTCTAAAGCATGATGGCAGGACGGGCATTGGATTCGCACAGTGTTGGGCATGGGTGGAGGATAGCAGATCTCATTCCGATTCATGTCGTAAGTTGTTGATTCATAACCCCTGAACAACTGCAGAACGAGTCGGAACCCCCAATGATTTCATTGACAAAAACCAAAGCTAAAACGGCTGGGGCGGTACACTTTTGGGCGGTTTGGAGCCAAGTGGGGACCAAAACATGTCCGACGCGCGACCAGCAAATCAAACAAGTTCCAATTGCTATCGTTTAGGCTCTCCGGCCAAAGCCACCTAAAGAGAGCAATTTGCGATTAGGACGCTGATCGATCCCAAGCCTCGCGCTTGCGGTAAAGCGTCGATGGGCTGACATCCAGCATTCGCGCGGCGCGGGGAATCGACCCATCACATTCGCGAATTGTCACCTCGATGAATTCGCGTTCAACTTCTGCCAACGTCGACCCAACCAGTTTGCGCAAGGCCTCTTCAGGGTCGCTTTGCTGAGGCGACGAGATGCTCGCCAATCCAATCTGCTCGACGTTGCGGTCGTTAACCGCCCTGAGACCCGCTGCGTAAGCCGCCCGCTCGGCCGGTGAAGTTAACACATCCGGCAGCATGTCCGAGGTCACTTCGCCGCCGTCGTTCAGCACGATCGCGTTGCGCAGCACGTTCTCCAGCTGGCGAACATTGCCCGGCCAATCAAAGGATCGAAGGACACTTCGCGCCGCCGTGTCAAAGCGCCGGAAGGACTTCCCCTCTTCCTGAGAGAAGCGCAGCAAAAGCGTCTCAGCAATTTCAATCACATCGTCGCCACGTTCACGTAACGGCGGCAACTCAATCGGAACAACGTGCAGGCGATAGTACAAATCCTCTCGGAACCGCCCCGCTTGTACTTCGGCCGAAGGATCGCGGTTTGTCGCACAGACGATGCGCACATCGACCTTGCGCGCCTCGACCGCGCCGACTGGTTGGATCATCGACGTCTGAAGAAAGCGCAGCAATTTCGTCTGCAGCGCCAGATCCATCTCGCAGATCTCGTCTAGAAACAGCGTACCGCCATCCGCAGCAGCCGCCGCCCCGATCTTGTCCGAGATAGCACCTGTAAACGAGCCCTTGAGATGGCCGAACACCTCGGACTCCAGCAACCCGCGTGGGATCGCACCGCAATTGATCGGAACGAAGGGGCCGGATCGGCGGTTCGAGTGTGCATGGATCTCCTGCGCAGCGATCTCTTTTCCGGTGCCACTTTCGCCTGTGATGAAGACGGTTGCGGTCGAGCGTCCGATGTTTCGGATCATCTCGTATATCCGGCGCATCTGATCAGAGGAACCAACGAAGCTGCCAAGACGCCCACTTGGGGGCTGAACCGCCTGGGCGGGCGCGGGTTCACGCGCCTCTATCTCCAGGGAGCGCACGGCGTTCTCCACCGCGCTCAGCAGCCTACGATCATCGAACGGTTTCACCAAGAAATCGAAGGCCCCGCCGCGCATGGCCTGAACCGCCCGATTGATCGAGCCGTTCGCCGTGATCACGATGACTTTGGTGTTCGGGCGGTGCCGATTGATTTCGCGTAAGATGTCCAGACCGTCACCGTCCGGCAACATCAGATCCAACAGCACAATCCGGTTGGCATTTTCACGAAAGGCTGAGCGGGCATCGCGCGCACGGTAGACAGGGTTCACTGACATTCCGCTCCGCTCCAACGCAGCGCGGTAGACCATCGACAGCGACGGCGTATCCTCCACCAGAAGAACCGGTTCGTCGAACTCCAGCGTCATACCCGTTTAGTCCCCCTGAGCACTCCGTACGAACATCAGGACCCGTTCAGCTTCTTTGAGCAATTCTGGCCCAACCCGTTCTATTTCGGAACTATCTGCGGCATGTCCGGCAGAATTAAGGCACTGGGACAGATCCTGCAGCCGAAATGCGCCGACAGAACCAGCAACCGAAATCAGGATGTGGGAGGCGGCCCTCAATTCGGCAATATCCTCGGTTTCCAGCCCTGCGCCGATCCGCTCGGCCGCCGAGCCGACATCGGCCAGCAGCTTTTCCAAAAGCTCGGCGAACGTCGCTTCATCGAAGGATGCGCGCAGGGCGGTGAACGTTGCCTCGTCGATGGAGTTCGCTGTCCGCATCGGGGTCGGTGCAGCGGCTCTAGTGATCACCCGACGCCGCTGGACGAAGGCCGCGATCTCTCTGCCAAACTCCTCGATCGAGACGATGGGCTTCGCGATGATGCCGTCGGCCCCTGCATCGTCAATTGCCAGCCGATGTTCCCGCATCACATACGCCGTCAAGGCCACCAGGGGCATCTGAGCGACCGGGCCGGCCATGTTACGGACCGTCTTCATCAGATCGATGCCCGAGATTCGCGGCATTTCGATGTCGATCAACGCGAGGTCAAAACTCTGCTCGTTCAGGATCTCCAGCGCCTGCGCGCCATCAACCGCCAGGGTGACATTTGCGCCAAGGCTTTCCAGCATTTGCATCGCGACCAGCTGGTTTGTCGGATTGTCCTCGGCCAGCAACACGTTCAATCCGCTCAAGGGCATCAACTTGCGGCCTTTCGCGGGTTTGTCGCATCGTCCAATGCGGCCGACAACGAGGCGGCACCGGCCGGCAAGGGGCAGACGGCGTCGAAAAGAGAGGGTTGCGCAGGCGTGCCCAAAGAGATGAAGCGCGCACTGGGATGCTGTTGGCGCAGCGCCGACACGTCATCCTGGCTATCGCGTGACCCACCTTCCAAGATGACGGCAGATACCTGATCGGCACCATCGGCGGGAGACCAGACCTGCCAGACCCGCTCGTCCAGAATGGCGTGCACCAGCAGCTGTGTCGTGTCTGACCGGACCTCGACCCGAACAAAATCCCGCTTTGGAATCGCCACAGGCGCAGGCATGCAAAGGCTTAGACGCGTGACGCCAGCACGTGGGGTGCCCATTGTCAGGTTGCCGCCCATTAAGTGGAGAACCCGACGCGCCATCATCGCGCCGATCGTATCGGTCGCGAAGGCGCTATCGGCGCCTTTGCCTCTGCCAAAGACCTCGTGGGGGCGCCAGCCGCCGGGATTCGTCGCATTGGCCGTCACGTCAAACTCGCAAACGAGGTCGGTGCCCCTGTAGGACAAGATTACATCGATCCTTGGCACCCGTACAATCTCGGCGAAGAACACGCAAAGATGGGCCACGGATTGGCGCAATCGAGGCAAATCGCCGGCAATCCATTCCGGTATCTTGGGATCAATACGCAGGCTGTAGACCAACTGCAGATGTTGCGCGCGATCGGCAAGGCACTGTTCGATTGCGCCAGCTAGTACGTCCGTCCGGTAAGGTTCTTGGCGGATCTTTGCCTGGCCGTGTTCCAGGTCAGACCAATCCAGCGTATCGCGCAGCAGGCCCACAAGGTTGCTGCCCGTTCGCTCGGCCTCTGCCAGCAGGTGCGCCTGCCGCTGCGACAATCCTGATTGCCGGACCAAGGCGATCATTCCCATCACGCCATTCAGCGGGGTGCGCAGATCATGACTTAGCATGGTGAGAAAGCGTTGGCTGGCTGAGTCCGGTGCCGCAGCGTTCTGAACCGAAAGCGCAAGCTGGTTGGTCAGGCGTTGCACCTGAACCGTCTGCCATAGCGCCCAACCAGTCGCGGCGAGCATCATAAGCAGCAGCGCAGGTCCCCAGGGCATCAAATCGGCAACGTACCCTGATGACACAACATCAGCCGTCGAAAGCGGCCCGACCTTTGAGATCGCGGAAAGCGCCACATCCGGCGTTGAAGCCATAGCCGGAGAAAGCCCAGCCGCCAGGACGACGCCAAAGCTTAGCAAACGCCAGATACACAGCACCCGCCGCGGGCACTTGCGCACCCTGGCGCCGGAAGCTCGCTGCTGCCGGTCCCGCATCTTCCGAACGTCTCCTTCGGTGTTTGCCGCACTGAACGCGAACATGACCGCAGAGACTTTCAAATTTGCGAACGCTGCGAGACGCTTATCCGTTCAGGTCTGCAGTGGGATATCCGATCCCCTTCAGGGCTTCGGTGATCTCGTCCAAAATCGCGGGGTCATCGATGGTGGCGGGCATCTTGTAGGCTTCGCCGTCTGCGATCTTGGCCATGGTCGCCCGCAGGATCTTGCCCGATCGCGTCTTGGGCAGCCGGTCGACCACCGTGGCCAGCTTAAAAGCCGCCACGGGGCCTATCTCGCCCCGCACGCGGGCGACGCATTCCTTGACGATATCGTCATGCGGTCGATTGCACCCTGCATTGAGGCACAGGAACCCCATGGGCAGCTGGCCCTTCAGCTCGTCTGCGACGCCGATGACCGCGCATTCGGCTACGTCCTTGTGGCCGGCCAGCACCTCCTCCATGGCGCCGGTGGACAACCGGTGGCCCGCCACGTTGATGACGTCATCGGTGCGCGCCATGATGTAGACATAGCCGTCCTCGTCCAGCATGCCGGCATCACCGGTCTCGTAGTAGCCGGGAAAGGCGTTCATATAGCTTTTCAGGAAGCGATCGTCCGCGCCCCACAGTGTCGGCAGGCAGCCGGGCGGCAGGGGCAGCTTCACCGCAATGGCGCCGAGGGTATTCGCCGGCACCGGATGGCCCGCATCGTCCAGGATCTGAATGTCATAGCCTGGCATGGGTAATGTGGGCGAGCCCAGCTTCACCGGCATCAGTTCCACGCCAACCGGATTGCCCGCAATGGCCCAGCCGGTTTCGGTCTGCCACCAGTGATCGATGACCGGCACGCCCAGCTGATCCTGCGCCCATTCGATGGTGGCGGGATCAGCGCGCTCCCCGGCAAGGAACAGCGTACGGAAGCCGCTAAGGTCATACTTCTTGACGAAGGCCCCCTCCGGGTCTTCGCGCTTGATGGCGCGGAAGGCGGTGGGCGCCGTAAACAGCGCTTTGACGTCATACTCCGCGATGATCCGCCAAAATGTGCCGGCGTCTGGGGTGCCGACGGGCTTGCCTTCGAAGACGATGGTAGTGTTGCCGGTGATCAGCGGCGCGTAGCAGATGTACGAGTGCCCAACGACCCATCCCACGTCCGAGGCGGCCCAGAACACCTCACCGGGGTCGACGCCGTACAGGTTCTTCATGGTCCAGGCCAACGCCACCATGTGCCCGCCCGAGGGGCGGATGACGCCCTTTGGCTGGCCTGTCGTGCCTGAGGTGTACAATATATAGAGCGGGTCCGCCCCGCCCACAGGCACGCAGTCGGCCGGGGTAGCGCCGTCAGTGAACGCGGCCCAGTCATGGTCGCGCCCCTCGGTCAGCTCGCAAGGGCCCTGCTCGCGCTGAAGAATGACGCAGAAATCGGATTTATGGGCGGCGGCATCAATGGCCCCGTCCAACAAGGGTTTGTAGGCGATGACGCGGCCCGGCTCGATCCCGCAGCTGGCCGACAGGATCGCTTTCGGCTTGGCGTCATCGATCCGAACCGCCAATTCGTTCGACGCAAAGCCGCCAAAAACGACAGAGTGCACGGCGCCGATGCGCGCGCAGGCCAGCATGGCGACGACAGCTTCGGGGATCATCGGCATGTAGATGATGACACGGTCGCCCTTGTCGATGCCCTGAGCGGCCAGCGCGCCCGCCAACGTGGCCACCTCGTCCTTTAGCTCAGCATAGGTGATCTGGCGTTTCGATCCGGTGATCGGGCTGTCATAGATGATGGCCGTCTGATCGGCACGGCCGCCTGCCACGTGGCGGTCGACCGCGTTCCAGCAGGTATTGGCCTCGCCATCTGCGAACCAAGTGTTGAACGGCGTTTCGCCGCCCAGCGCCCGGGTCGGCTTGACCGTCCAGTCAATGGCCTCGGCAGCCTCCAGCCAAAACGCCTCCGGGTCCGCCTTCCAGCCGTCATAGATTTCCTTGTACCCCATCCGGTCCCCCTTAACGTTTTTGCGCGGTCTCTCACTGTCCCGTTGGGGCGGTCGCCGCGTTGATGTCGATCAAGCTCAGCTGGGCAGACGCCCAGGCGTCAGCCGTAATTCGCCACCGGTGTGCCCGCCAAGGCGGCGATGTTCAAGAGGCCACGCGGCGTGACCGAAGGGCTGACAATGTGCGCAGTGTTCCCCATGCCCATCAGGATGGGGCCGATCTCCAGCCCGCCGGTCAATTGCTTCAGGATATTGCGCGAGCCACTGGCCGCGTCGACATTGGCAAAGATCAGGCAGTTGGCGGCACCGCTCAGCCGGGTGTTCGGGAAGACCCGGGCGCGCAATTCCGGGTTCAGGGCGTGGTCGGCATGCATCTCGCCCTCGTACTCGAAGTCGACCTGCATCTCGTCAAGCAGCTTCAGCGCAGCGCGCATCTTGCGGCCAGAGTCCGTGTCCAGACTGCCGAAGACCGAGTGGCTGAGGAGCGCGATCTTCGGCTCCAGCCCAAAGCGGCGGATGTGCCGCGCGGCGCCCACGCAGGTCTCTGCGATTGCCTGGGGAGTTGGGTCCAGATGGACCTGGCTGTCGGCGATAAAGATCACGCCTTCCTCCAGGATTACGGGCGACAGGGCGCCGACCGGATGTAGACCGCCACCGCCGCCGTCATCCATGCCACCCAGAATCTGGCGGACATAGCTGAGATGCCAGCGATACTGCCCCGACGTCCCACAGATCAGGCTGTCGGCATCGCCGCGGCGCACCGCCACCGCTGCAATGGCCGTGGTGTTGGTGCGCATGATCGTGCGAGCAGTGTCTGGCGTGACGCCGTCGCGCTGCAGCAGATCGTGCAAAGTCTCCCAATAGTCGCGATAGCGCGGATCGTCCTGGGGGTTCATGATCTCGAAATCCCGGCCCGGCCGGATCGGCAGCGCCTCGCGTTCCAGGCGTCCCCGGATCACGTCTGGGCGGCCGATCAGGATGGGATTGTCGACGCCCTCTTCGACCATTGATTGGGCGGCCCGCAGGACGCGCTCGTCCTCCCCTTCGGCAAAGATAATCCGGCGCGAGCCGCTGCGCGCGGCCTCAAACACCGGGCGCATCAGCATGCCTGTCTTGAAGACCGAGCCCGAGAGCCGTGCATGATACTCATCAGGATCCAGTGGCTCGCGTGCCACGCCCGTCTCGATGGCACTGCGCGCCACGGCGGTGGCAATCTCGGCCAAAAGGCGTGGGTCAAAGGGTTTCGGGATCAGATAGTCGCGGCCAAAGACCATGCGCTCGCCCTGGTATGCGGCGGCGGCTTCGGCCGAGGATGTCTTGCGCGCCAATTCCGCCAGCGCATGGGCGCAGGCGACCTTCATCTCCTCGTTGATCTTGGTCGCTTGAACATCCAGCGCCCCCCGGAAGATAAAGGGATAGCAGAGCACATTGTTGATCTGGTTCGGGTAATCAGTGCGGCCGGTGCAGATGATCGCATCGGCCCTGGCATCGCGCGCATCTTCCGGCCGGATCTCGGGTGTCGGATTGGCCAACGCCATGATGATCGGGTCAGATGCCATCTGGCCCACCATCTCTGGCGTCAGGATACCGGGCGCCGAAAGGCCCAGGAACATGTCGGCCCCCGCGATCACCTCGCCAAGCTTTACCGCCTTTCCCTGGTCCGGCTGGGCAAACGCCCGCTTGGTGTCATCCAGATCGTCCCGGCCTAGATGGACCAGACCATCCACGTCCACCAGCCAGACATTTTCGCGCTTCAGCCCCAGGTTCAGCAACATATTCAGGCAGGCGATACCTGCAGCCCCACCCCCGGTCGAGACGACCCGGATCTGGCTGAAGTCCTTGCCAGCCAGGTGCAGCGCGTTGATGGCGCCTGCCGCAACCACGATGGCAGTGCCGTGCTGATCGTCGTGGAAAACCGGGATCGACATGCGTTCCTGACAGATCCGCTCGACCTCGAAGCACTCCGGCGCCTTGATGTCCTCCAGGTTAACCGCGCCAAAGGTCGGCTCCAGCGCAATGACGATCTCAGCCAGCTTCACGGGGTCGGATTCGTTCACCTCGATGTCGAACCCGTCGATTTCGGCGAACTTTTTGAAGAGCGCGATCTTGCCCTCCATCACCGGTTTTGACGCAAGCGCGCCGATATTGCCCAGACCCAGCACCGCGCTGCCGTTGGTGATCACCGCCACGCGGTTCTGCTTGCCGGTATATTTCGCCGCCAGCAGGGGGTCGCGGTGGATCTCGACGCACGCCTCCGCCACGCCAGGCGAATAGGCCAGGCTGAGGTCGCGCGCCGTGGTCATCGGCTTGGTGACCCGAATTGCCAGTTTTCCGGGGGTTGGTTCGGCGTGGTAGCGCAGCGCCGCCTGCTTCAGCGCCTGCTCTGCCGCATTGTGGTCGGTCATGTCCCCTCCCCAGGGTAAGTGTCTTCTTCCGGTCATCGCCGGTGTTGTTTGGTCCTATAGTGTGCGCGCCACGGCAGAGCCTATCGCACGGGGCGAACCCGCCGCCAGCCCGCTCAACGTCTCCTCGATCCGCGCGGCAAGCTTTGTGACCGGTTTCGCGGCTTTGCCTTCCCGGAAGCCGCCGGCGTAGTGGCGGGTGATCATATCGCGCACGTGCCTGGCATTGTCGGGGTTGCGTGCCGCATCGGACGCCAGCATCTGTCCGCGACAGAAGAAGACACCCGTTGTATTTGCGGCCCGGCTGGCAGCCTTTGGCAGTTCGTCCAGCCCCGCCAGACCCGCGGCGGTGCGCAGGGTCCACGGATTGAAATTGAAGATATGGCCGTAGTGGAACATGTTTCCGCGGCTCTTTTGGCGGCAATAGACCTCGATGTTCGGAACCTCGACATAGAGCACGCCGTTCGGTTTCAGCCACGCGCCCATCATTGACAGATAGCGAACCGGGTCGTTCAAGTGCTCCAGCACATGGTTCAGCCGGATCAGATCGAAGCTGCCCGCCTGGAACAGCGACGGGTCCAGATGCGCGGTCTGGATGTCCAGGCCCAGATCCTCGCGGCAATAGGCGGCATACCCGGCATTTGGCTCGATCCCCGTCACCGTCTTGCCCAGGCTGGTCATCAGATAGGCGAACTCGCCCGAGCCTGCACCGACGTCCAGCACCTGATCAGCCGCGTCCAGCACATCGCGGTACTGGCGGACATGACCCGCCACCCGGCGAAAGTTCCTGAGAATCTGGCGTTTGCGCGGTTTGGCAGCGCCCTTGTAAGACGTGCGGTAGTCTTCGGAGTAAAACTTGGCCAGCTCGCTGTCGCCCGGGATCGGATCGTTGCGCACCAGGCCGGTATCCATGTCGATCACGGTGCAGAGCGGGTTGCCGTGGCGGTCGGTCTCCGACACCACCTCGTGCACGCCATCGCGTCCTTCGGCCCAGTTCATCGCGTCTCCTTCGATGCGGGCGCCCGATCAGGTTCGCACCTCTGGGTCCGTCCGCATACACTCCAACGCTGTTAACCAGAAATGCCGCCGAGATGAAGGGATGATGACATGAAGCTGATGCAGGAAGGGTCGCCCGGTAAGTCTGATTTTAATCGAATTTTAGCGAACGGGCCGTAGACACACACCTGTTCATGAACACCGCGCCCGTTGCCGTCAGCAACAATCGCAAGGGCGCGGACGACCCCTGGCCTGACAAGCCTTGCGGCAGCCGGCGTAAGCCCGCCTTCTTATTCTCCCGCAGCGATGCGGACCGCTTATGGCCCCAGGGCCACTCCCCACACCGAGAACCGACCGCCCGGCAGAGCGCGACCCGCGCTACTCCGCCGCTTCGGGTCGCCGTGCCGCCTGGATCAGCCCCAGGATGTTGGCCGCGGCCTCGGGGATATTCGTGCCGGGGCCGAAGATCGCCTTGACCCCGCTGGCCATTAGGAAGTCGTAGTCCTGCTGCGGGATCACACCGCCGCAGATCACGATGATGTCCTCGGCTCCCTGCTCGGCCAGCGCCTTAACCAGCTGCGGCGCCAGGGTCTTGTGCCCCGCCGCCTGGCTGGAGATGCCGACCACGTGCACGTCGTTGTCGATGGCGTCCTGGGCGGCTTCCGCCGGGGTCTGGAAAAGCGGGCCTACATCCACGTCAAAGCCGATATCGGCAAAGGCCGTCGCGATCACCTTGGCGCCGCGATCGTGGCCGTCCTGGCCCATCTTGACGACCAGCATGCGGGGGCGGCGACCCTCGGCCTCGGCGAAGCTTTCCACATCCCGCTGGATCTGGGCGAAGCCTTCGTCGCCTTCGTAGGCGGCGCCATAGACGCCGGCCAGGGTCTTCACCTCGGCCTTGTGGCGGCCAAAGACCCGCTCCATTGCGTCCGAGATCTCGCCCACCGTGGCCCGCGCTCGGGCCGCTTCAACGGCCAGCGCCAGCAGGTTGCCACCATCCTTGGCGCCTTCCTCCAGCGCCGTGATCGCTGCGGTGAAGGCCGCCTCGTCGCGGGTGTTGCGGATGGTGCTGAGCCGGGTGACCTGAGCCTCGCGGACGGCCACGTTATCGACGTCCAGCACGTCAATCTCTTCCTCGGTCTCGCGGCGGAATTTGTTGACGCCGACGATAACCTCTTCAACGCGATCAATGCGGGCCTGTTTCTCGGCGGCGGCCTGTTCGATGCGCAGCTTCGGCATGCCGGAGGCGACCGCCTTGGTCATGCCGCCCAGCGCGTCGACTTCCTCGATCAGCTTCCAGGCGGCATCGGCGAGTTCCTGGGTAAGGGCCTCCACATAGTAGGACCCCGCCAGCGGATCGACCACGTTGGTCACCCCGGTCTCGTTCTGCAGGATGAGCTGGGTGTTCCGGGCGATCCGCGCCGAGTGCTCGGTCGGTAGGCCGATGGCCTCGTCGAAGCTATTGGTATGAAGCGACTGGGTGCCGCCCAACACCGCCGACATCGCCTCGAACGCCGTGCGCACGACATTGTTGTAGGGGTCCTGTTCCGCCAACGAGACCCCGGACGTCTGGCAGTGGGTGCGCAGCATCAGGGACTGGGGTTTCTTCGCATCGAAGCCCGTCATGATCCGGTGCCACAGCAGGCGGGCCGCGCGCAGCTTCGCAGCCTCCATGAAGAAGTTCATGCCGATGCAGAAGAAGAAGCTGAGGCGCGGCGCAAAGGCATCCACGTCCATGCCGTTGGCCAGCGCCGCCTTCACGTACTCCTTGCCATCGGCCAGCGTGAAGGCCAGCTCCTGCACGAGGTTCGCCCCGGCCTCCTGCATGTGGTAGCCGGAAATCGAGATCGAGTTGAACTTGGGCATCTCGGCCGCGGTATAAGCGATGATGTCCGACACGATCCGCATGCTCGGCTCGGGCGGATAGATATAGGTGTTCCGGACCATGAACTCCTTGAGGATGTCGTTCTGGATGGTCCCGGAGAGCTTATCGCGAGAAACGCCCTGCTCCTCGCCCGCCACGATGAACGACGCCAGCACCGGAATCACGGCGCCATTCATGGTCATGGAGACGCTGACCTGATCCAGCGGGATCTGGTCGAACAGGATCTTCATGTCCTCGACGCTGTCGATGGCAACACCCGCCTTGCCAACATCGCCCTCCACACGGGGATGATCTGAATCATACCCCCGGTGGGTCGCCAGATCGAAGGCTACGGAACAACCCTGCTGCCCCGCCGCCAGCGCCTTGCGGTAGAAGGCGTTCGACTCCTCAGCCGTCGAGAACCCGGCGTACTGCCGGATCGTCCAGGGGCGGCCCGCATACATGGTTGCCTTTGGCCCGCGGATGAAGGGCGCCGAGCCAGGGACCGTCCCCAGATGGTCCACGCCATCCAGATCCTGTTCGGTGTAGAGCGGTTTGACGGCGATCCCTTCGGGCGTCTGCCAGATCAACTCTTCCGGGTCGCGACCCTTCAGTTCCCGGGCGGCCGTAGCTTTCCAGGCGTCGGTCTTATCGCTCATCTCGTCCTCCTCGGCGGCCTTGGGGCGCAGGGCGACCCTTGATCCCGGCCGCCACCATACCACGTCCTTGCCCAGGAGACAGACCCATGAGCATGACGGCTATACTGATCGCAGGCACGATGTCCATCGGCCCCGTGGACGCGCCTTCGTTGACACCCTTCCGATGGGAGTATCGCCCCATCGTGATTTTCGCCGATCCGGACGATCCCAGGCTGGATCAACAGCTGGACATGTTGGAAGCGGCGGAGCCCGAACTGGTCGACCGGGACAACATCGTCGTGCTGGATACGAGCCCCGGATCGGCGTTGCGCGATCGGTTTAGCCCAGGCGAGTTCACGGTCATCTTGGTAGGCCTGGACGGCGGTGAAAAGTTCCGCAGCGATGGAGTCGTGCAACCGGGTGACCTGAACGCATTGATCGACACGATGCCCATGCGCCGGAACGAGTTGCGCCAGCGGGACTAGGGTGCACACCCCTCCCGTTCGGGCCATCCTGGATACCAACGTCTTTGTAGGGGCGGGGTTCAATCGGCACTCGGCCTCCTACAAGTTGATCGATGCCGCACGGCACAGGCGCCTTATCCAGGTCTGGGCGCCGGAAACCCTGGCCGAGACGCAGCGAGTCCTTGATAAGATCCCCAGGCTCAGTTTCGCAGCCGTTTCTGACGTCTTCGCCGATGCGGGGCGCCATGACGGGGCCCTGGATCTGGCGGCGGTCGACTTCGTCACCGACCCGGAGGATCGCAAGTTCGCCGCCCTTTCCCTGGCTGCGGGTGCCGCCATCGTCACCTCGGATGACGATCTTCTATCCCACGCAGAGCGTCTGAACGTTTGGAAGCCGTCGGCGTTTCTGACGGCACATCTACTCACATAGGCCCCCTCACGCGCCCCAGGGGCCGATTTCCCTGTGAACATGTTCACAGTCGCGAAAGGCGAATCGCCAGTAGACTCTCTCCCACAAGCTGAATTGGCGGCGGGCGCAACGCCCAAGGGATCGCCAAGGCTGACCAAAGAAGACGCCCACCGACGACCGGACCCCCGCGGAGATGCCCCGCGGGCAAACGATACCGCGCGGCCAGAAGGGACAAAAGACCGCGCCCGAAAGGAGATGCCACGATGACCCTGTTCGACCTCTCGCTGGACTTATCCGATCCGCTTGTCACCGACGCCGTGCGGCTGATCCATCTGTGCGCCATGGCGGTGGCCATGGGCTCGATTGCTGCGACCCATGCCTCGACGCTGAAAAGCCTGCGGGCACCTTTGGACCAGGCCAAGCTGGACCAACTGGACGGCATCCATCATCTGGTGAAGCTGGCGTTGGTGGGCCTTTGGCTGAGTGGCGCCGCGCTGATCTGGATCCGCACAGGGTTCGAGATGGCGAACTTCTCGCCCAAACTTTGGATGAAGGTGATGGTTGTGACGGTGCTGACGGTTACGGCCGGGGCCATGCAGGTCAGCGTCTTTCCACTGCTCAGGGCCCGCCTGGGTCACAGCCTGTTGGCGCTG
>JBCCML010000080.1:0-15307 GCA_039026375.1 Pseudomonadota bacterium | reverse complement strand
GCAGCAAGCGTACAGCACCCGTACAGCAAGTGTGCAGCAACTGTACCGCACCCGTATGTACAGAAAGTCGACTTTGCCCACCAGTAAATGACCGGTAACCGACGCCGCTGCGATGGTATTCCCTCCCCCTTGGGGGGAGGGTTAGGGTGGGGGTGCTGCGCCCGTTAACCGATTACCTGGCGTGGTAGCCAAAGCGCCAGATCAGGAATGAACAGCAGCAGGAACACCATCACAATCATCATCAGCACGAACGGTATGGCGCCCCATGCGACGTCGCCGAACGGGCCGGGCCGCTGCCGGATGCCCTGCACCACGTAAAGGTTCACGCCGATCGGCGGTGTGATCAGTGCCGCTTCCATGAGGATGGTGATCAGAATGCCGAACCAGACACCGGTCTCGGCCGGGCCCATGCCCCAAAGCTCCAGCGACACGACCAGTGGAAAGACCACCGGCACCGTCGTCAGCAGCATCGACAGCGTCTCCATGAACATGCCCAGGATCAGGTAGAAAATGATCAGGGCGATCATGGTCTGCAGCGAGCTCCAACCCAGGTCGCCGATGAAGCCGATCAGCGCCTGCGAGACCCCGATGAAGCCCAGGATGAAATTCAGGAACACCGCTGCCATGATGATAAACATGATCATCGCGGTGATGCGCATGGTGCCTTCGAAGGCGCGCAGCAACAGCTCGAAGCTGAGTGCCCGGAAGAAAGCTGCCAGCAGTAGCGCAAAGATGACGCCCAGGGCTGCCGCCTCGGTCGGCGTGGCCCAGCCAGTGTAGATCGAGCCCATCACCCCGATGATCAGCAACAGCGGCGGCAGTAGGTCGGGCAGGGTGCGGATGCGTTGTTCCCACGTTGCCTCGGATTTCTCGCCGCCCCAGGACGGCCTTATCACGCAGGCGATCAGGATGGCGCACAGGAACAGGATGGCCAAGGTCAGCCCTGGGATCACGCCTGCCAGAAACAGTTCCGGCACGGATGTGTCGGTGATGAAGCCGAACAGGATCAGGATGATCGACGGCGGGATCAGGATGCCCAGCGTTCCCCCGGCGGCAATCGAGCCGAGGAACAGGCTTTCCTTGTAGCTGCGCTTCTCAATCTCCGGGTAGGCGACGGTGCCGATGGTGGCCGCCGTGGCGACCGAGGACCCCGAGGTGGCCGCGAAGATCGAACAGGACACGACGTTGGCGTGCATCAGCCCGCCCGGCAGCCAGTTCAGCCACAAGGCCACAGCCGAATACATTCGCTGCCCGATGCCGGATCGCAGGATGATTTCGCCCATCAAGATGTACATGGGGATGGCGATCAGCAGAAAGTTACGCTGCTGTTCCCAGACGAATTCGCCCATGGCACGGCTGAGGCGCCCGCGCATGAAGACCTCGTCCAGGCCCATGGACAACAGCCCCAGCACCGCGGCCACCGGTACGGCGGCCAGGATCAGCACCATCAGCGCGATGATGATCGACCAGGGCGACCCGGCCTTCAGGATCCCGATGAACCATTTCATCGATCAAGCTCCTTCACGCCCTTGGTCTCTTCGGCGACTTCTTCCTGAACCGACATGGTCCCGGCCAGTTGCTGCACCTGTCCGATCCTGCCGGTGAGCAGCGCGACGGAGGTGTAGACAATCAAAAACAGCGTCACGATCGTAAAGAAGGTGAGCCCAGTCACCCAGAAGATCTGGGGAATCCAAAGAGGTGTCAGCTGCGGGGTGACGGAGACGGAGTTCCGATCCCAGCTTTCCAGAAAGACGCCCCAGGCTTTGTTGGTGAAATAGGTGATGTAGATGCCCAGCAGCACCAGGCCGAAGACATCCAGGAACGCCCGGACGCCCGCTGGCAAGACATTGTAGAGCGCGTCGATGCGGATGTGACTGCGGTGGATCAGGCAGTAGGCATAGGCCCAAACCGTGCCGCCCGCGAAGACATAGCCAGAATATTCATCCGAGCCGGGGATGCGGAACTGCGGCATCGTGAAGAGGCCGAAGATCTCGGTCCCGCCCAGTTTGCGGCCGACGATCTCGACCCCAATCATGAACGCGGACAGCAGCAATGCCGTGCCGGCAGCCCAGACCGCCCATAACGAGATACCGCCTAGGAAGGCGTAGATACGGTCGAAGATGTTCATGATCCCACCTCAGCGCGGAGAAGGGGGCGGGACCGCAGGAAGGCCCCGCCCGGTGGGTTTAGGGCCTTATTCGGCCGGCAGCGGTGCTTTGTAGCCCGCGATCTCGCCCATGGTGGCGTTCCACTCTTCGGCGCAGGCGCGGCCGCAACGCTCGGCGAAGCGCTTCAGGACAACGTTCTCGACGATATCTTTGATCATCACGTTGTCGTCGTCGCTCATCGGCACGGGGACCAGGCCGCCGTTTTCACCCCAGGCGCACTCGCCGTCCGCGATGCAGGACAGGGCCATGGCGTCGGTCTCTTCGATCGAGGCCCAGATCTCGGACTCAACCTTGGCGGCTGCATCCTTGATCGTCTTCTGGGCGTCTTCCGACAGGGCATCCCAGCTTTCGCCGTTCATCGCCATGAAGGTGGCCGCATAGCCCAGGCGGACCTGCACGTTGTGGGTCGTGACCTGGTACCACTTGGCGTTATAGGCGGGCGACGTGCCCGTGGTGCCGCAATCGGCCACGCCTTTTTGCAGGGCGGGGACGGCTTCGGCGAAGGCGATGGTCACCGACGACGCACCCAGACCTTCGATGAAGTCTGCCAGCGATGTCGAGTAGGTCCGGATCTTCTTGCCTTCCAGCGATGACAGCGCGCCGCTTTCGCCCTCACCCAGCTTGCAGAACAGCTGCTGTGACGGGAACGTGTACAGCATGATCAGTTCAGCATTGTACTTGTCGCGCAGTTCGCGGCGGATGATCGGCTCGTAGGCTTGCAGCGCCTTGCGGTAGGTGCCGAAGTCTTGGAACACGCCCGCCAGGTCGATGCCTTCCAGCGCGGGGCTGTCCTGGCTGGTATAGGTGGTCAGCGCGTGCACGGCGTCATAGGCGCCCAGCTCCAGCTGCTTGACGACCTCGTAACCGGACAGGCCCAGCTCGGTGTAGGGCTTGGCGTTGGCGGTCAGCTTGCCGCCTGACGCTTCCGGCAGAACCGTACCCCAGAACCGGCTTTCGTGGTCTTTCCAGTTCAGCAGGTTGCCCCATGTGCCGACAACCAGGAACTCTGTCTCTTCGATATCGGCCACCGCAGGGGCAGTGGTTGCCATCATTGCGGCCAGCGCCGCGCCAATCGCACGTTTCATCATCGTGAACCTTCCTGTCATTTTGGACGGGCGCACCCCGCCTCGCACCAAAAACCATAGGCCTGGCCTCAAAAGATGCAAACCCTTGTTTCAGCTTGTTTTGGGACAGGGCATGCAGTGCTGCACCCTGAAAGCAGGGGATCGGACCAGGTTTGCAATTCTATAACGCTGGCACGAGCGCCCTACTCGCATTTGCCAAGCGCGCCGGTTTTGGGCATGCTGCGGTGCATCCCCAGGAGGTATGAACGATGACCGCCAACGATTACCGCTCGCTGTTGAAACAGCCCGTCCCGAAGATCCGCGAACAGATCCGCGCCGGTGCCTATCGCGGCCAGACCGCTGGCTTCGGTCCCGGAAAGCTGCAGGCCAATCTTGCGATCCTTGAAGGCGCTTATGCCGACGACTTCCTGGCGTTCTGCGAGGCGAACAGCCAGCCCTGCCCGCTGGTCGGGATCTCGGACAAGCGCGGTGATCCCCGGATGTCCATGCTGGGCGACATTGATATCCGCACGGATGTGCCGTCCTACAACGTCTACCGCCATGGCGAGATGGCCGAGACAGTGCACGATATCTCTACGCTGTGGACCGACGACATGGTGGCCTTTGCGCTGGGCTGCAGTTTCACGTTCGAACGCGCACTGGCCGAGGCTGGCATCGACATGAAGCACATCCGTGCCAACAAGACCGTTCCGATGTGGCGGACCAATATTCCGTTGGCCAAGCGGGGCCCGTTCGAGGGGACGATGGTCGTCTCGATGCGCCCGATCCCCCAGGAACAGGTCGATCAGGTGATCCAGATCACCGAAGGTTTTGACCATGCGCATGGCGCGCCGGTCCACGTAGGTCATCCGGCGAAGATCGGGATTGCGGATGTTGACGCGCCCGACTGGGGCGAGGCCGCTGAGTTTGCGCCGGGCGATGTCCCGGTCTTTTGGGCATGCGGTGTGACGCCGCAAAACGTGCTGCGGGCGGGCAAACCGCCGATCTGCATCACCCACACGCCGGGCCGGATGCTGGTGACAGATGCGCCCGAGGATCGGATGCCGGCGTTCGAGCGGGCCATTCTGGCGCCCGCCGCCTAAGCCAGCATCGGGTACATCGACAGGATCAGCAGTAAGGCCATCGTTATGTTAAAGGCCCGGGCACGGCCCGGGTCTGTCAACCAGCGTGCCATGGCCTGCCCGACAAAGGTCCACGACCCGACGGACGGGATGTTGACGATCCCAAAGATCACAGCGACAGACAGCACTGACGGGACATCGCGGTCTGGCGCGTAAAGCGTGATTGCCGTCAGCGCCATGGCCCAGGCCTTCGGGTTCACCCACTGAAAACCCGCGGCTGCCAGAAAGGTCATCGGGCGCCCGGCGCTCTCTGCGTTGGGCGAGAATGGCCGGGCGGTTGCGATCTTCCAGGCCAGGTACAGCAGGAAGGCCAGGCAGGCGATCTGCAGGATGGTCAGCGTGATGGGCCAGATATCGAAGACCTCGGCCAGACCGACGCCGACTGCGATGACCATCACGACAAACCCGATGCCCACGCCCAGCATGTGCGGCACCGTCCGGCGAAAGCCATAGTTCGCGCCCGATGCCATCAGCATCAGGTTGTTGGGCCCGGGCGTGATGGACGTAGCGAACGCAAACGCGGCGAGCGCAGGGATCAGATCTATTGGCATCACAGGCATCCTCCTGCCTAAAAACATGAGCTCAAGGGCGCGCAATATCCTTGCAAATATTGATCTAGCCAGCATACTTTTGCAATTAATGAGCGAAATAGATCAGATAACCGATAGAATATTGCAAGAGCTGCTGCGAGACGGACGGATCTCGAATACCGATCTGTCAGCGCGTGTCGGCCTGTCACCGTCCGCTTGTCTGCGCCGCGTGCAGGAACTTGAGCGCCGCGGGGTCATCAAGGGGTACCGCGCGGTCCTGGACCGCGATGCCTTGGATCGCAGCTTCGTCGCCTACCTGACCGTTGGACTATCCAATCACACAAAGATCGTGCGGGAAGGGTTCGAACGTGCCATGGCTCGGGCGCCTCAGGTGGTGGAGTGTCACGGCATTACCGGCGCGGTTGAATACCTGTTGCGGGTCGAGGTCGCTGACCTTGTTGCCTATAAACAGTTTCACACGGACATCGTGGGCTCGCTTCCCCATGTGCAATCGTTAACTTCGTACATCGTTGTGGATTCTGCCAAAGACGACCGCGCCTGAGGGCGCACCAACCGGGTGTACGACGCGGTATTGGCGGCAGCGGCGCGTCGATTAGATCTGGCCCCGCCGCGCGATCGCGTGAAAGGCGGCCAGGGACAGACAGCTGACGACCAGCAGGGCGGCGCCCGTCTGGAAGGTGGCCGCGGCCGAGCCCGCCAGGTCAGCCACCCAGCCCGCGAAAAACGGTGCCGCCACCACGCAGGCGCAGAACACCGAATAGAAGTATCCCATGCCGACGGCGCGGTTCTCTGGCCTCAGCACCAGGGATGGCAGGCTCATGATCGGCCCAGGTGGCAGCCCGGCGATGAAACCCAGCACCGCCAGCAGGGGCCAGATCAGCTCATCACCCGCATAGGGGACCCAGGCCATAAGCGCGCCCATCCCCAGGCACGCAAGCAGGATGATCGCATCGCGCTGGCCCAACCGGTCCGCCAGCACGCCCCCCAGCGGGATCGACAGTGCGGCCACCCACAGCACCAGCGAGCTGGCACCGGAGGCTTCGGCAAGGCTCCAGCCCCTTTCCGTCAGCAGGACGGGGCCAAAGCTGAAGATCATACCCAGCGCGCCGTTATAGGTGCCCCAGACCAGGCCTGCCATCAGCACAGCGCCCCGCACGGCGCCCCGGGGCGCTGCGTTCTGGGGCTGGCCGGGCGCCCCGGCGCCAGGGGCATCGGTGTAGAGCATCGCGATCGCCAGCAGGCCAAGTCCGGCGAGGACGCTGACTAGGATCAGTGCCCCGCCCAGCCCACCGGACGCGGCAACCCAGGGCAGCACACCCAGGGCGATGGCGATCCCCACTGGCCAGGAATTGACGAAGATCGCCATCGAGGTCGCGATCTCACGCCCAGCAAACCAGTCGGTGACCATTTTCGACATAATCACGTTCAGCAGCACGCCGCCGATCCCGGCTACGATGCGGGCGGCGATCTGTGCCTCCCAACCGGTGGCCAGTACCGCCCAGATGGCACCCCCCAGCATCAGTGCCAGGCCGATCATGACCACCCGCTTGTCGCCCAATCGCGCGCCAAGCGACCCGCCAGGCAGCGCCAGGATGACCCCCGGCGCCAGGTAAAGCCCGACGATCAGGCCGATATCGGCCAGCGCCACGCCATAGGCCTCCATCACCACGGGTGACAGGGCGCCGATCGCCTGGAACTGGAACCCCATCACGGCGCGCACTGTGAACAACAGCGCCAGAATGCGCCAACGCATGGCCATGAACCCCCCAGGGCGGTGTTTGCAGGGTTCAGGGGCGTCTTTGGCCCCTGAAAATCCCCTCGCTTCCCCGCCGCGATTTGCTACGCTCGCCCAGGGATAGCACGTCAGAGAGGGAGAAGATCTGATGAAACGACTGTTGAAGACAGCCGTCGCCGCCGTCGCCATGGCCGCCGTGGCCGGCACGGGATATGCGGCCCAGTGCACCAACGATGTCTGGAACAAGGTGATGGAGCGCGGCAAGGTCGTGATCGGCGTGAAGGCCGACTACAAACCGTGGGGCTACCGGGACTCCGATGGCACCCTGGTGGGCATGGAGATCGACATGGCCATGGACGTGGGCCGCGTCCTGGGCGTCGATGTCGAGCTGGTGCCTGTGCAATCCTCGAACCGGATGCAGTTCCTGGAGCAGGGCAAGGTCGACATGTTCATCGCGACCATGTCGGACCGGGCCGACCGGCGCGAAATCGTCGGCATTCCGGGCCCGAACTACTACACCTCGGGCACGAACATCATGTCGCCCAAGGCGCTGGGCTTCACCGAGTGGGAAGAGCTACGCGGCAAGCCGGTCTGCGGCAAGCAGGGGGCCTTCTACAACAAGATCGTCGAAGAGCGTTACGGCGTAGAGGTCATCGCCTTCACCGGAAATGCCGAGGCAAAACAGGCACTTCGCGACAAGCGCTGCGTTGCCTGGGTGTATGACGACAGCTCGATCGGGTCGGATCTGGCCTCGGGCAACTGGGACGAGTTTGAGATGCCGCTGGCATCGGAAGACGATAACCCCTGGGGTCTGGCCGTGCCGCTGGCCGAGGTTGACTGCGTCTTCGGTCAGGTGATGTCGGGCATGCAGTACAACTGGCACCGCTCGGGCGCGCTGATCGCGCTGGAGGAGAAGTGGGGCATCAAGCCGACCGCTTACCTGCAGGACAAGGCGGCGCGGTACGGCGACTGGCTGAAGTGATCTGACGACGTGAGCGGAAACCGGGATGGGCCGACCTGGCGTTGGCCCGCCCACATGCCCCTATGCGGGCACGGACAGGGCGCCCACAGAAGGCGCCGCATTTCTGGGGGGAAACCATGACCCAAGCGGCAGGCTACGATTATGTTATCGTCGGCGGTGGATCGGCCGGCTGCGTCCTGGCCGCGCGGCTGACCGAGGACGAGGGTTGCCGGGTCCTGCTGCTGGAGGCGGGAGAGGCCGCCTCGCACCCGCTGGCCCCGATCCCGGGTGCTGCTCTGCATCTTTGGGACACGCAGATGGACTGGGCGTTCCGCAGCGAGCCCCAGGAGTTCCTGGATAACCGACGCATTCTGCTGAACCGCGGTAAGGCGCTGGGCGGCTCCAGTGCGATCAACTTCTGCCTCTACGTGCGCGGCAATCGGGGCGACTATGACCACTGGGCGCAGCTGGGTAACCGCGGCTGGGGCTATGACGATATCCTGCCCTATTTCCGCCGGGCCGAGAGTAACGAGACCTTTGACGACGCCTATCACGGCACGGATGGGCCGCTGAAGGTTGGCGAGTACCGCATCCGTAACCCATTGCACGAGCTATACTTTGAGGTGATGGAGGATCTGGGCATACCGCGGAACCCGGACTTCAACGGTGCCCAGCAGGAGGGGTGCGGCTACTACCAGGGCACCATTGAACAGGGGCGCCGTTTCAGCGTGGCGGACGCCTATCTGACGCCCGCGCGGGGTCGCCCCAACCTGACCGTCGAGACGGGCGCCCATGTCACCGGGCTGGTGACCGCGCCGGGCCGTGTCACGGGTGTCGACTACATCGTCGGGCGCGATGCGCGCCAGGCCCTTGCCACGACCGAGACGATCCTGGCCGCGGGGGCAATCGGCTCGCCGCACATCCTGCTGTTGTCCGGGATCGGGCCCGCCGACGAGATCGCAGCCCACGGGATCACCCCGGTCCACGACCTGTCGGGGGTGGGTAAAAATCTGCTGGATCATATCGCCCGGCCAGCGGTTTTCATGACGGTCAAGAACCCAGAAAATCTAGGCTTTTCAGATGTTTCGCCCGAGGCCGCCATGGCCGAATTCGAAGCCGAGCGCACCGGCCCCTTTGCCTCGCTGGCGATCGAAGTGGGCGCCTTTGCGCGCCTGCGCGACACCGATGAATACCCCAGCGCGCAGCTGTTCTGCGGCGTCACCAATGTCGAGCGGATGCGCCATATCCAGCCGCCGGGCATGAACCTTTACGGCTATGTTGCCCGCTCGCTTAGCCAGGGCACCGTTACCCTGAACACGGGCAGTCCCTTCGACAAACCCGCCATTGATCCGCGCTATTTCAGCGATCCCGAGGACCTGGACCGCCATGTTGAATTAATCGAATTCAATCAACAGGTTGCGCATCATAAGGCGTTTAAGGATGTGCGTGACGAGGTGGCATTAGACTACCCCGATCGCGCGGCCATCATCCGCGCCACGAAGGAGGGATCTTCGACCACCTGGCACCAGTCCAGCACCTGCCGGATGGGGGTCGACGACCGGGCCGTGGTGACGCCGGACCTGAAGCTGCGCGGGATGGAGGGGCTGCGCGTTTGCGATGCCTCGATCATGCCGACCATGCCCAGCGGAAACCTGAACGCGCCGACGATCATGATCGCTGAAAAGGGCGCCGACCTGATCCGGGGCCACGCCGCCGCCTGAGGCCTGGCGCTGTCAAAACCCGTGTATGATTTGCGTATGACTTCCGTATGACAAGCGTATGCCAAACGCGTCGGCGGCAAGTCGACGGGTTAATCAAAGCTGAGCGGTTCACGCCATCGCAGTGACGCGATACGGTGTCGCGATTCCTATGATTGCTGGATGGCGATTTTGATGACGGGCTATTTCTTTCGGGCGCTTGGCGCCGGGCTTCTTCGCGGACCTTTGGTAGCGGCTTTGGTCGTCCCCTTAATCATTGTCGCGACGGTGGTCAGCGGGGCGGTTGGCTTAGTCTTCGCATTGCTGTCTGTGCTCGGCACAGCTGGCATGATTCTGGCCGGGATCATCGCGGCAATTCTGTCCTTCGCGGTCACGGTGTTGATCACCGTGCAAGCCGCGCGGTACGCGGGAACCATGAGCGGGCTGAGACCTCTGATCAAGCAACCGCCCTTCATGTCCGCCTACTGGACCAGCTTCGTTGGCATTCTGGTGATCACTGTGATCAGTGCGGTGGTGTTGATGGCGGTTATCCTGGCGTTCGGCGGCGTCGCGGGGTTGCTAAGCCAGGGTGCGGGCGGCCTGGGCGCCGGCAGCTCCGGCGCGAGCGGGACCGGTGATGGCGCAGGCGATGGCGCCAGCCTTCTGAACGCCGGCATAGGCTTGTCCGCCGGCTTGGCGCTTGGGCTGCTTGTGTCCGGGTATTACGCCGTCTTGGCTGCATGGGTGGTGCCCCGGGTGTGCCTGGAAGAGGCCGCCCCTGCCCGCGCCTATAGCCCCGGCCTGGTGGCCCTGCGCGTGCTGATCGTGGTGCCGTTCTACGGGCTCGTCACGGTGTTGGTTTTTGCCTTGGCCGCCGCACTGTTGTTTCGGTTCGGCTCTCTGCTCGATGGAACACTGTGGAGGTTGTTAGCCGGTTTCGTAAGCCTCGTGGCGGCACAGATGCTGTTGGGGTGTCTGGCCACGTTCGAAGCGCGGCTGCTGTCATTGCTGGGGGCAAATCAGCCTGTACGAACCACCCGTGCAGCCCCGGATCCCGCGCAAACCGCGGATTACCGTGCCCTGCGGGAGGAGTGGAGCCGCCGCTGAGGTCGTAGGGGGTCGCGGCGATTGCCCCTCATCCAATGCATCAGGGGCAGCGGTTGTTTCCCGCTGCCCCATCGGCCTGTCATCGTGCTCACACGAAGAAGAAGTCGCTGGCGTCCAGGTCGTGGTGACCCATCAACAAGATGTCCAGATCGCTGCTGGCGCCTGCCTCGTCGCGGTAGTGGACGGTTGTGGCCTCGCCGACGCCCTGGACGAAGGTCTGCTGGAAGTAGAGCTCGGCCCCGTTGGTCACGAACCCGCCTTGCTGGCCGGTGACGGTGGCAAAGTCGCCCTCGATCATGATCCAGTCCTCGCCCTTCACGAAGTCGGTCACGATGTCCATGCCGCTGCCAGCGCCGCTGTCGCCCAGGGCGAACATGAAGATGTCGGCATGCTGGCCACCGCTGAGCAGGTCGCCAAACGGGCCGTCGCCATTGGCGCCGCCGCGGATATGGTCCGAGCCCGCGCCACCGGCTAGGATGTCGTTGCCGCCGGCACCGTCCAGGCGGTCGTGGTTGGCGCTGCCGAACAGGATGTCGTCGTGGTTCGAGCCGATGACGCCCTCGATGCTGTCATAGGTGTCGCCTTCGGCGTCGCCGCCAAAACCTTTGCCGATGGCCAGGTTCACGCCAACGCCCGACGAGGACATCGCGTAGTTGACGGTGTCCACGCCTTGGCCACCAACGATCTCGTCATTGCCGGCGTCACCGAACAGCATATCGTTGCCTTCGCCGCCGTTCAGGAAGTCGTCGCCGTCGCCGCCGACCATTGTGTCGTTGCCCAGACCTCCGTGGATGACGTCGTCGCCTGTGCCGCCATAGGCGTAGTCGTTGCCCGCGCCTGCCACCAGCAGGTCATCGCCGGCGCCGCCGTTCAGCATGTCGTTGCCTTCGCCGCCATAGGCCTTGTCGTTGCCCCCGCCCATCCAGAGCTGGTCGTTGCCATTGAAGCCCGCGGCGATGTCGCCGTAATCTGTTCCGACGTAGTGATCTTGTTGGTTGGTCCCGAACCAGTATTGGCCGAAGAAGTTGAAGATAGGCATTTGTCGTCTCCATTGAATGTGCGGGCTGGGCCCGCTGGTGTTTCGCTTGCCGGCGGCTCACCCGTCCGACGCGCTCACTAATTGTCAATTTGCGTATTAAATTCCGTACCAGATGCTACAGGTCGGGAAGTTTTTTGCGGGGTTGACGCGAGGTCACCCGAACGGCGCGCACGATCCGTCGGGGGTTTTCCAACGCGGGGAGAGCGCGCTAGGCTGACGGAGCGGTGACGGCATTACGGAGGGGAACATGGCCAGACATTTGCCCAAACACTTGGATGACGCGACGATCCGGCAGTTCCACGAAGACGGCGCCTGCGTGCTGCGCGGCGTCTTTGCCGATTGGGTCGAGGTGCTGCGCAAGGGCATTGCCGCGAACATGGACGATCCCGACCCCAACGCCCGCATCTACAAGGGTGAGAACGGCGGGGGGCGCTTCTTCGTCGACTACTGCAACTGGGACAGGATCCCTGAGTATCGCGACTTCATCTTCAACTCGCCCGCGGCCGAGGTTGGCGCCGAGCTGATGGGCGCCGGGCGGGTCCAGCTGTTCCACGAGCATGTGCTGGTCAAGGAGGCGCAGGCGGGCGTGCCTACCCCCTGGCACCAGGATGCGCCCTATTACTGCGTGGATGCGGCCAAGACGCTGAGCCTGTGGGTGCCGCTGGACGAGGTCCCGCGCGAGACGACGCTGGAGTTCATCGCGGGCTCGCACAAATGGGGCAAGTTCTACCGGCCGCAGCGCTTCAACGGTGAGGCGCTGAACGCCAATGACGGGCTGGAGGAGATCCCGGATATCGAGGGCAATAAGGCCGAGTATCAGATCCTGGGCTGGCCGGTCTCGCCTGGAGATGCAATCGCCTTTGACTACCGCACGGTGCACGGGGCGCCGGCCAATACCGGTCAGACGCGCGAGCGGCGAGCGTTCTCGCTGAGACTACTGGGCGACGATGTCAGCTTCGTGCGGCGCGAGGGGATCGTGACCTCTCCGCCGTTCCCGAAGGTGACGTTGGCCCATGGGGCGCCCCTGGCGGGCGCTGAGTTCCCGGTGCTTTTAGGCAGCGCCTAAGCCGAAGTGGCGGTAACGGGACGCGTGTTTCTTCGGATTCGCGTCGTGATTGCTAAGAGGCCGCCCGCAATGGGGCGGCCTCTGGATGGACCCACGAACCAGGATCAGCCGAAGATCAGGTTGCTGGACCGGATGTCGCCGGCTTCGGTGTCCTCCAGCACGATCGTGCCGTCGTCGCCGGTGATGACGACGTCGCCATTCACTTCTTCCAGGGCTGCGAACAGCTCGGACCGGTTGGCGAATTCATCGCGGTCCAAAACCAGCCGGTCGCTGCGGCTGAAGTCCTTGACCGTGTCCGTGCCGTCCAGCTCGCGGAAATCGAAGAAGTCCCGCCCGCTGCCACCGATCAGGTGGTCGTCACCTGCGCCGCCTTCCAGAATGTCACGGCCATTGCCGCCGTCCAGCGTGTCATTGCCAGCGCCGCCATCCAGACGGTCGCGCCCGCTCAGCCCGAAAATCTCGTCATCGCCCGCGGTGCCGACCAGGTGATCGCTGCGCTTGGTGCCCTCGATCGTCTCGCCGGGCGTGTTGCCGGGGATGTCGATGGGGATCAGGACGCGGTTGATGGCCTGGATCGTGCCATTGCCGGCGATCAGGTCCGGGATGATGATTTCAGGGTTGTCGACATCGGGTTCGTTATCGATCAGCTCCGTGCCCTCCGCGCCGAAGGTGGCACCTGGCAGCTTGGTCTGGATGGTGCCCAAGGCGTCGATGGCGGCGGCCGACTTTGCACCGTCCGAGACGTGGTAGAGCAGGATATTGGTCAACAACCCCACGGCATCCCCATCGCTGAGGTCGTCCAGGGCCCCGACCAGGAAGTTGAACACCATGTCCAGGTTGCCCTGATCTTCCGTGTAGCCCAGGTCGACTGCCAGTTGCACAAAGGCGCTGTCGGTCGGGGCAAAGACGGTCACGTCCGTGAAGCCCGCCACATCGTCGTCGAGGCCGGCCGTTTGCAGCGCTTTGACCAGCAGAGTGAAGCGGCCGTCGTCTACCGCGATGGTCACGATGTTAGGCTGGTCGTTGCCCATCAGGTCCAGCGGGATCAGCACACGGTCGATGATCTGGATGGTGCCGTTCTTGGCGTCGATGTCCGGGCCGACGATCTTGGCGTTGGCCACGTCCGGTTCGGCATCGACCAGATCTACGCCGCGCAGGGCCAGCGAGCCGCCAGCGGCCGTGACGATCGTGCCATCCGCCTGCAGCTCTTCCAGAGAGCGGCCATCGGGCGAGACGTGATATTCCAGGATCTGCTTGAGCAGCGGGATCGGTTTGCCGTCGGGCGCCAATTCGGTCAGTTCAGCCAAAATCGCATCCAGCGCCGCGGCTTCGTCGCCGTCATCAATCTCGGCGCCAAGGTCGCGGGCAAGTTGGATAAAGGCGGCGTCTGTCGGCGCAAAGACGGTGACGTCTGCCTGGCGGTTGGATAGCGCCACGTCCAAACCCGTCACCTCCAGCGCGGTGCGCAGAATGTCGAAGTCTTGGCCGTTTGTGTCGAGGCCCGTTTCGCCCGAGGTCTGGACCACGATGTCGAAGATCGATGGCTTCGGCGCCAGGTCGATCTTGCCACGCGCGAACAGGATCAGTTGCGTGAGAGTGACGGGGTGATCATCCAGCAGGATGCGTCCGTTTTCGAACGTGAAAAGCTGATCTCTCACTTTGAAGGTTATGGGCAGTGGCATGTCGCCTCCATTGGTTTGGGGCCGTTCTCAGTTTGTGTGCAATTTACACACGGCTCGAAATAGCCTCGCACGCATGGCGGTCAAGACGAAGTGGAAATTTTTCCCACACTTTGTGTTTCAGCTTTGCCGCCTACCTCACGACGGTTAACAGTTGCGGTGATTGGCATGTGCGTCGGGTGCCGCGATGCGGCTGGACAGAGCGCACAGTGCGATGCAGTGTCCCCAGTGTTCGATAGGGGGCGGCATGGAAGAGTTCTTCCGCCAGCTGGCCGATGATGCGCCGCGCTGGAACTTCATCTGGATGTATGACGACCGCCAGCAAGGCAAGATCCTGGCGGGTCTGTGGATGACGGTGAAGCTGTCTGTGGCCTGCCTGATCCTAAGCGTCATTATCGGGCTGGTGGGCGCCTGGATGCAGGGGGCCAAGTCCGCTTGGGTGCGGGCAATTGTGGCTGGCTATATCCAATTCTTCCGCAACACGCCGCCCTTGGTGCAGCTATTGCTTTTCTACTTTGCGCTGGGCCAGTTCACGCCGACCTACAGCCCGGACGGCTGGCTGGAAGTGCCCATCATTACGAATGTCGGCTGGGCCATCATCTCGCTGTCATTCTTTGCCGGTGCCTTCAACGTCGAAATCTTCCGTGCCGGGATCGAGGCGGTTCCAGAGTCGACGCGCGAGGCCAGCGAGAGTCTGGGCTTTAGCCGGTTCCAGACCTTCATCTATGTCGTGCTGCCGCTGGCCTTCCGGGTCTGCCTGCCCGCGTTGAATAACAATCTGGTCAATCTGGTGAAGACCACGACGCAGGCCTATGCGATCGCGGTGCCGGAGTTGCTGTATCACTCGGTGAGTATCTGGAACGACTATCCCAGTGCGCAGTATCCCACGATGACGCTGGTGTTCTTCGCCTACATTCTTCTGGTGGGCATCCTGGTCTGTGGCATGGCCCGGTGGGAGCGCGCGATGAAGATCCCGGGGTACGGCATATGAGGTGGGTGAGGCGCCGTCCCGTCGGGCCATGCCACAGACCAGGATGCCCACCAGAAGAATGTAGGCGAAGAACACCAGCGTCATCGTGGGATACTGCGCACTGGGAT
>JBCCML010000079.1:0-17962 GCA_039026375.1 Pseudomonadota bacterium | reverse complement strand
TCGGCAGAGCGGCGATGCGGTCCAGCTCGGCGTCGATCTTGGGGCCGATCAGCCGCTCCATCAGGACGTCTTTGTCGCGGAAATGGGCGAAGAACGTGCCCTTGGCCACGCCCGCGCGCAGCACGACCTCCTCGACCCGCAGGGCTTCGTAGCCGTCGCGGGCCACAATCTCCTCGGCCGCAGCGATCAGGCGGGCCCGGGTTTCCAGCGTTCTCTTCTGTACTGCGCGCTTCATGGGATCGTTCTGACAAAATAACTGACCGTAGTCAAATTTTATATTGACCGAGGTCATTTTATCTGAAAATAAACTGACGGCGGTCAATTTAATCAAAGGAGCACCCCAATGACCCAGAAACGCATCTTCATCCTGAACGGTCACCCCGGCGCCACGTCTCTGTCTCGCGGCCTGGCCGAAGCCTATGCCGCCGCCGCCAGTGCCGCCGGCCACGACGTTCGGCTGACCCACCTGCACGACCTGTCGTTCGATCTGGACTTCGAGTTTGGCGGCTACCGCAACATCAAACCGCTGGAGCCGGGGTTGGAGGCGTTCCTGGGCGATCTGGACTGGGCCCAGCACGTGGTTGTTCTCAGCCCGATGTGGTGGGGCGGCCTGCCCGCCAAGCTGAAGGGCCTGTTCGACCGGGCGCTGCTGCCGGGCCGGGCCTTCGATACACGCAAAACGACCATGGCAGGCCTGCCCTCGCCCATGATGACGGGCCGCACCGGCCGCGTTGTCGTCACCTCGGACACGCCGGGTTGGTTCATGCGGATCTTTTACGCCAACGCGATGATCCGCCAGTTGCGCGACCAGATCCTGGGCTTCATCGGGATCAAACCGGCCAAGGTCACCTACCTGGCAGGCGCCAGCCACCCCAAGGAAGGCATGGTCCAACGCTGGATGCAATTGATGGGCAACCTAGGCGCCGAGGCAGCGTGAGGATGCCTGAACCAGCGCGACGGAGGGATTGGGATCCCAGCCTCCTCGTCGCGCTGAAAGGCCATGGCTGTCAGAAATTGTCCTTCCGACGGCGAACTTCAGCGAAAGCGATGGCGTCGTCGGCGTCAGGCAGGCCGATGAAAGCCTTCACCTCGGGTGCGGTGGCCCGGAAGAAAGGGTTGGTGGCCTTCTCCTCCCCAATCGACACAGGCACAATGGGCGTGCCCGCCGCATCCGCGGCCGCAATCGCCGCGATCCGGTCCTTCAGCGCCTGATTGTCCGGATCGACCGACAGCGCAAAGGCCCCGTTCGCCTTCCCGTAATTGTGCCCCGAATAGACCTGCATGTCGTCGGGCAGTGCCAGGAACTTCTCCATGCTTTCCCACATCATCGCGTGCGTCCCCTCGAACACGCGCCCGCAGCCCAGGGCCATCAGACTGTCCGCGGAAAAGCATGCCTTGTCCGCGTCCATGACAAAGGCGATGTGTCCGATCGTGTGGCCCGAGACATCGATCACCCGCGCCTGGCTGTCACCCAACGCAATCGTCTCCCCCTCGACCAGTTCGACATCCATCGGGGGCAGGCGCGCGCGGTCCTTGGCATGGCCCACCACCTTGGCGCCGTACTTGGCCACCAGATCCGGCACCCCGTCCGTGTGATCGGCGTGGTGATGGGTCACCCAGATCCAGTCCAGCCCCCAGCCGCGGGCGTCCAATGCGGCAACAATCGGCGCCACTTCGGGCGCGTCGACCAGCGCCACCTGGCCCGAGCCTTCATCACGGATCAGATAGGCGTAGTTGTCCGTGCGGCAGGGGACGGTGATAACCTGGATTGGCATGGGAAATCCTCCGTTCATAGGTTAGGGTCAACCTGTCCGATCGAAAGGCGGCTGGCAATGCACCTGGACGTTGTTGATCTTCGGCGATTCTATTCATCGACCCAGTTGGGTCGGATCGCGCAGCACAGCCTGCGTACGCGGTTGCGGGCGTTGTGGCCGAACGTGCGCGGCCAGACGGTCGTCGGCTTTGGCTATGCCGCGCCACTGCTGCGGCCGTTTTTGGGCGAAGCGTCCCGCACGCTGTGTCTGATGCCGGCCCAGCAGGGGGTCGCCGCCTGGCCGGCCGAGGGGCCAAACCTGAGCACCCTGGTCGAGGAAACGCTGTGGCCGCTGCCGGGTGGGTTTGCCGACCGGCTGGTTGTGGCGCACGGGCTGGAGACGTGTGAGCGACCGAGCGCCCTTCTGGAGGAGATCTGGCGTGTTCTGGCCCCCGGCGGCAAAGCCGTCTTCATCGTCCCAAACCGGGCGGGGATCTGGGCGCGGCGCGACGGCACCCCCTTCAGCTATGGCCGGCCCTATTCGATCAGCCAGTTGGATGCGACGCTGGCCGCGCACAAATTCACGCCGGAACGCCATGCGGCGGCGCTATATCTGCCACCCAGCCATCGGCGCTTTTGGCTGCGTGTCGGCCCGGCCATCGAGCAGATGGGCCAGCGGATCTCCGCCCGTGGCTTTGCAGGCGCCATCATCGTCGAGGCGGAAAAGCTGGTCTACATCACACCGCAATCCGGCTCGAAAGTCACAGCCCGCGATCCGATCAGCGTTTTGACGGGGCTGGGCGCTCCGGCGCCGAAACCTGCGGGCCGTTCGGCCAGACGCTGATCCGTCTTGGGTCTGATCCCAAAAGCTGGACGAAAAAAGACCCCCTTCTTCCGAAGGGGGCCAAAAGGATCGCCAACCAGAAGTGGTTGAAGAGGTCAGGGGGAGGGACAACCCCGCGACGGAGTGGTCAGCGATCCTCGGTCAACAGGCGCCACAACGCCTTATCCAACAGCCAAGCAGCGCCGACGAACCCAGCCACCAAGCAAAAGTCGCTTAACAATGCGACGATCCCCGCCTCATTTTCCGACGCAGCAGCCGTCAGGGCAAAGCCCGCAAGCAACAGAGCAATCGTGAGAAAATAGTGGTACGTGCGGACCATCGGGCTTCTCCATTTGACGATTCGAATGTACCGATTCTCATAATAAATGTCAATCTGAATATTAAAAGAATGCCGTGCAACCTGGATCGTCCGATGCCTAAATGTACACCGGGCCGCGCGCCCCCCCGGCCCAACCCGTGTTAAGGGGCCGTGAAGTTGATGTTCATGAACGGGTCCAGGTCACCACGCTGTACCCAGGCGACCACGACGTTGCGCTCTGGCGCGTCCCAGGCATAGCGGCGATAGGTAAAATCGCTGGCATCCAACAGCGGATGCGAGTCCTGATAGTCGGGTGAGCCGTAGAGCCGGGTGAAATGACCGGTGAACGCCAGGATCGACCGGATCGAGGTGGTGCCCGGTTCCTCATGCGACAACATCACGATCTGCAGGCTGTCCTGATCGAAGAAGAAGCGCACGGTGAAGGGTTCGCCCTGGAACCGGTGACCTTTCAGGCGCAGCAGCTCCACGGCGCCGGAGGCACCGGCCGTGTCTCGGGTGCCGGTCTTCGCCTCGGGGAACAGTTGCTGGATCTCGTCCGGGGACATGCCCGCCTCGGCCACACCCCAGATCTTCGGGCCCGCCATGGCCAATGAAGAAGCCATCAGGAATGCCGCCAGCAAGGGCAGGAACAAACGCATGTCAGTCTCCGGTCTTCCGATCGGATGGGAATTGCAGCGCTGGGGCGCGAGTGCAAGCCTCTACGAGCCTCTAGGAGCTGTCCGCGCCGATCTGCCCCCCTGGCAAATCGCGGGCTTTGCGGCTATGGACCCCATTCTTGACGAGAGTACGGGATCAAGGACCATGACCGTCCACGCAACGATCGTGCCGCGCCCCGGCATTATGGACATCGCCCCCTATGTCGGCGGATCCAGTCATATCGACGGCGCCAACCGGGTGATCAAACTGTCTGCCAACGAAAATCCGTTCGGCCCCTCGGCGTCGGCCGTGGACGCCTATCGCGATCATGCCGAGCATCTGGGCCTCTACCCCGAAGCGCAGGAGGAAGTGGCCGCCACCATCGCTCAGGTCCACGGGCTAGAGCCGGGGCGGATCGTGCTGGGGGCAGGGTCGGACGAGATCATCTCGCTGCTGTGCCAGGCCTATGCCGGGCCGGGCGACGAGGTGCTCTACTCGGAACACGGCTTCCTGATGTACAAGCTGTCGTCCATGGCCGCGGGCGCAACCCCGGTCACGGCGCCCGAGCGCAACCTGACCGCGGATGTCGATCAGCTGATCGCTGCCATGAACGACCGCACACGGCTGGTGTTCGTGGCCAATCCGAACAATCCGACCGGCACGATGATCGGCAAGGCCGAGCTGACGCGGCTGGCCGATGCCCTGCCCCCGCAGGCGATGCTGGTGATCGACGCGGCCTACGCCGAATACCTGAAGCCCGCCGAGGATGACGGTGCCAAGGAACTGGTGGCGACGCGCGACAACGTGCTGATGACGCGCACCTTCTCGAAGATCTACGGGCTGGCGGCATTGCGGCTGGGCTGGGCTTACGTACCCGAGCATGTGGCCGCCGTCTATCACCGGGTGCGCGGGCCGTTCAACGTGACCGCCCCCGCGCTGGCAGCCGGTGTCGCGGCCATGCGCGACCAGGCCTATGTGGACCGCTGCCGCGTCACGAACGAGGTCTGGCGCGACTGGCTGACCCGCGAGATCGAAGCGGCTGGCCTGGGCGTCGTCCCCTCCAAGGGCAACTTTGTCCTGGTGCAAGCGGGCGACCGCGTGGCGGACCTGGACGCGCACCTGAAGTCACGCGGGCTGATCGCGCGGCGGGTCGATGCCTATGGGCTGGCCGGGTATCTGCGGATCTCGGTTGGGGATGAGGAGGCCTGCCGCCTGGTTGCCGACGCCATCACGACCTTTGGCGCCTGAGCGACCGCTGTGATCGCAGTGACCGTTTTCCGATGACCCAAATCTACGACAAGGTTGCGCTGATCGGGCTGGGCCTGATCGGATCGTCGATTGCCTGGGCCACGCGGCGGGTTGGCTCTGCCGGTCAGATCGTCGGCACCGCCCGGTCCGAGACGACGCGGCAGCGCGCGGCAGAACTGGGGTTCTGCGATGCCATCGTCGCCACCCCGGAAGAAGCCGTGACCGGCGCCGATCTGGTGATCGTCTGCGTGCCGGTTGGGGCCTGCGGCGCCGTGGCCAAGGCCATTGCGCCCCACTTGGCGCCTGGCGTTACGGTGTCAGATGTCGGCTCGGTCAAGCATGCGGTCATCGAGGAGATTGCCCCGCATCTGCCGGGCCACGTGCACTTCGTGCCGGCGCACCCGCTGGCGGGCACCGAGCATTCGGGCCCAGACTCAGGCTTTGCCGAGCTGTTCGACAACCGCTGGTGCCTGCTGACACCCATGGCGGGGGCCGATCCCGCAGCGACCGACAGGCTGGCCCGCTTCTGGCAGTCGCTGGGCGCCAGCACCGAAAGCATGGACCCCGAGCACCACGATCTGGTCTGCGCCGTCACCAGCCACGTGCCCCACGCCATCGCCTACACGATGTGCGGCGTGGCCGATGACATGAACCGGGTGACCAACCGCGAGGTGGTGCAGTTTTCGGCCGCGGGTTTTCGCGATTTCACGCGGATCGCGGCGTCCGACCCGACGATGTGGCGGGACGTCTTTCTGACCAACAAGGACGCAACGATCGAAGTGCTGGGCCGCTTCGTTGAAGAGCTGATGGCACTGCAGCGGGCGATCCGGTTGGGCGATGGCGACTACCTGCACGACTACTTCACGCGGACGCGGGCGATCCGCCGCTCGATCATCGAGGCGGGTCAGGACACGGATGCGCCGAACTTTGGCCGCGGGGGCGGCCAGGCGGCGGGCGAGTAGCATGCGCGGGCTGGGCGCGGCCCTTCTGGTTTTTGGCCTGGTTGGCGGCGGTCCGGCCTTGGCCGCAGAATGGTGGGAAAGCGTGCCCGAACCGCCGGAGCGGCCCGTCACCGGCGGGTCCACCCCTCAGTCCGATCCGCCCGCGATAGCGATCCCCAGCGGCGACGCGCTGATCTGCGGCGACCCGCGCCTGATCGGGCGCACGCGCCCCAACATTGTCGGCCGCTTACCCGGCTGCGGTATCTTCGAGCCCGTGGAGATCACCAAAATCGCCGGCATTCAGATGGAGGGCAAGGTCACACTGGACTGCCGTACGGCGCGGACCTTCGCCAACTGGCTGACCGGGATCGCCGTGCCCGAGGCACGCCGCACGCTGGGCGCCCGGATCGACCGTGTCTGGGTCGTCGGCAGCTATGTCTGCCGCACGCGCAACCACCGGCCCGGCGCCCGCCTGTCAGAACACTCCGTTGGCCGCGCGGTCGACGTGGCGGGCTTCTTCCTGGGCAACGGGCGGCGCATCACCCTGACGGACAACTGGGGTAAAGGGACGGCGGGCGCCTTCCTCCACACGGTGTGGGAGAAGGCCTGCGGCCCCTTCAACACGGTGCTGGGACCGGACTCGGACCAGCTCCACAAAGACCACTTCCATTTCGACACGGCCTATCGCGATAGCACCTATTGCCGGTAAGGCCGCGCGCGGTGACCGTTAGACGCCGTAATAGTCCCGATACCAATCGACGAATGCGCGCACGCCATCGGCCAGATCGGTGGCAGGCGCATAGCCCGTAAGATGCTGCAACAGCTGGCAATCGGCCCAGGTCGCCGGGACATCGCCGGGCTGCATCTCCAGATAGCGGCGCTGGGCTGTCCGGCCGGTTGCGGCCTCGATGGCATCGACGAAATCCAGCAACTTGACCTGCTGCGAATTGCCGATGTTGACGATCCGATAGGGCGCCTGGTCCGACAGGGTGTCACCAGGAGTCACGGGGGTGTCCGCGTCGCGGGCATCGGGCGCCGGAGGCACACAATCGATCAACAGCCGGATCGCGCGGACCAGATCACCCACATAGGTGAAGTCCCGCCACATCTCTCCGTGATTGTAGATATCGATTGGCGTGCCGTCCAAAATCCCGCGGGTGAACTTGAACAGCGCCATGTCCGGGCGCCCCCACGGCCCGTAGACCGTGAAGAAGCGGAACATCGTGACGGGCAGGCCGTAGAGGTGCGCATAGGCATGCGCCATCACCTCGTTCGCCTGCTTGGTCGCGGCATAGAAGGTCAGCGGCTCGGCCGTGCGCAAACGCTCGTGGAAGGGCATTTCTTTGCCCGCGCCATAGACCGAACTGGTCGAGGCCATCAGCAGGTGGCGCACCTCGGCCGTCTTGGCCGCTTCGATGACGTTGAACGTGCCGGTGAGGTTGCTGTCCAGGTAGGCGCGGGGGTTCTCCAGGCTGTAGCGCACGCCCGCCTGACCGGCCAGATGAACGATGACATCGGGCTGGAATGCCCCGACTGCATCGGCCACGGCGACGTCTGCTTCCAGCATCGCCTCGACCGTCTGAAAGCCCGGCGACTGCGCCAGTGCCTGGTGGCGGCGCTGCTTCAGGGTGACGTCGTAATAGTCGGTGACGCCGTCGAACCCCATGACCAGGAAGCCCTCATCCAGCAGCAGACGCGCCAGATGATAGCCGATAAAGCCAGCCGTTCCGGTGACAAAGACGCGCCCTGTGGCCATTGACGATCCCGCGCTGTTTGGACATCGCACCCTGAGCGCAGTTGCCTAGGCGAGTTCCAACCGCTAGTCCAGCGGTGCCGCCCCGGCGGCCTGCTTGCACGAGGTTTGCCATGGAGCTGTTGCGGAAGGTCTGGTCGTTCGCCCGCCTGCCCGGTGGTATGGGCGGGACGAAGGGCGCGCTGCCGCAGCCCGAGCACACGCTCTATGTGATCGGGGACGTGCACGGGCGCGTCGACCTGCTGGATCAACTGATCGATCGTATTCACCAGGACATCGCGGCCCACGCCCCGCCGGAGCCCGCGATCGTGCTGGTCGGCGACTATATCGACCGGGGCGATGACAGCGCGGCAGTGCTGAACCGGGTGATCGAGCTGCACAAGGCCCAGACGGTCCCGACGATTTGCCTGTTCGGCAACCATGAAGAGATGATGCTGCGGTTCCTGGACACGCCGTCCTACGGCCCGATGTGGCTGCGCAACGGCGGGCTGCAGACGCTGGCAAGCTATGGGATCGGCGGGATCACCCCGGCCTCTGACAAAGACACGCTGAGCGAGGCGGCCAAGCAGCTGCGCGAGATCCTGGGCGCCGAGCAGGAACGCTGGCTGCGCAATCGCGATTTCACCTATCAATCGGGCAATGTCGTCGTGGTCCACGCTGCGCTGGACCCGGAACGCGAAGTCGACGAGCAAACCGAAGACGCCATGCTGTGGGGCCATACCGAGTTTGCCCGACGCCCGCGCACGGATGGCATCTGTGTGGTGCACGGGCACACGATTGTCGACCAGGCCGAGGTTCTGCCGGGCCGCATCCCCGTTGACACAGGCGCGGTCTTTACCGGGCGGCTGACCGCGGCCGTGCTTGTGCCGGAACAAGAGGCGCGATTCCTGCAGACCGGCGCGGGCGGCAGATAATGGCGGCGACAATCTCGGCCACTGAATTGCACGCCCGCCTGCACGGGCCAGACGCCGGGGAAGTTGCGCTGCTGGACGTGCGCGAGCTGGGCCAGATCGCCCAGGGGCACATCCTGTTCTCGGCGCCCCTGCCCTATAGCCGAATGGAGCTGGGCCTGCCCGATCTGGTGCCCAACAGGCGCGTGCCGCTGATCCTGCTGGATGCAGGCGACGGTGTCGCCGCCCGCGCCGCGGTGCGCGCCGAGTCCATGGGCTATCACGATATCAGCATGCTGGACGGCGGCGTCGCCGCCTGGCGGGCCGCGGGCTATGAGCTGTTCGACGGGGTCAACGTGCCGTCAAAGGTCTTTGGCGAGCTGATCGAGCTTGACCAGCACACGCCTCGTCTGACCGCCAGCGAGCTGCAGGCCCGCCGGGATGCGGGCGAAAAGCTGGTCGTGGTCGATGGCCGTCCCCTGGACGAATACCGCCGGATGAACATTCCGGGCGCCACCTGCTGCCCCAATGGCGAGTTGGCACTGCGCATCGACAGCCTGGTGCCCGACGCAGCCACCACGGTGGTGATCAACTGCGCGGGGCGCACGCGGTCCATCATCGGGGCGCAGACGCTGATCGATCTGGGCCTGCCGAACCCGGTCTACGCGCTGGAAAACGGCACCCAGGGCTGGGAGCTTGCCGGGCTGACCCTGCACCGTGGGACAGAGGGCAGCCTGCCCCAACCGGCGGCGGTGGAGGCGCGTCGCGATACGGCGATGGCGATGGCCGAACAGCACGGCTCCACGCGGATCGATCGCGCGACGCTAGAGGCTTGGCTGCGCGATACCGATCACACGCTTTACCTGTTCGACGTCCGCACCGCCACCGAGCGTGCCGATGACGACGACGCTTTGGCCGAATTGCTCACCCATCAACGTGTTGTGCATGCGCCAGGGGGTCAGTTGGTCCAGGCGACCGACCGCTGGGTGGGCGTACGTCACGCCCGGATCGTGGTGATGGATACCGAGGGTGTGCGCGCCCCCGTTGTCGCCGCCTGGCTATCCCGATTAGGCCACAAAGCGGCGGTGGTCGAAGGCGGGATCAGCGCCCTGGCTGGCCTGCCGACGCGTCCCGCACCGGTTGCAACGAACATCCCGCCGCTGGCGCGGATCAACCTGACGGCTTTGACCAGCGGTCCATTACGGCAGACGGCGACGATCATCGACCTGCGCAGCTCGGCGGATTATCGCGCCGCGCACATCCCCGGCGCGCGCTGGTCGACCCGCGCGCGTATCACCACGGTTGCGGGCTCGCGTCATAACCTGCTGGTCGCGCAGGACCCGAAGGTTGCAGAATTGGCGGCCATCGACTTGCGCGAGGCCGGTGTCACCGAGCTTGGCTACCTTGAGGTCGGCATGGGCGGTTGGCGCGCCGCGGGCCATCCGGTCACCGAAAGCCCATCTGACCCGCCGGATGAGGACCGGATCGACTTCATCTTCCACACCCATGACCGCCACCAGGGCAACCTGGACGCCGCTCGGGCATATCTGTCTTGGGAGGTCGAACTGATCGACCGCCTGTCACCGGAAGAGCGCGCCGTTTTTCGGATCTAGCCGCCGCGCCCGCCGCTCAGGCCGCCCGAATGTTCGAGCGTTTGATCGTGTCCAGATTGGCACCCTCGACACGCACCAGGCGTGTGGACGCAACCCGCTTGGGCGAATGAACGGCCCCAACCCCGTAGAAATGCGCATCCCCCCGGGCCAACGTATAGCGCCGGGCGGGCTCGACCATGATTGGGCTTTCCCCAGTCCCTTCCTGGACGATCTGCCAATCGGTCATCTCGGTTTCGCCGGATGCCTGTCCGTAAACAGCCCAGCTGTTACCATGATCGTGGGGGCCGGTCTCTGCCGGACCCTCAAAGACATGCCCGCAGATGCAAAAGCCCAGGTCTGCGTCCTCGTACAGCACTTCGCGCGGATGCGCGCCTGCGCTGCGATCCGGCAGGTGGCGCGCCACAAACCCGTCGTCAGTAAGCGCCCGGCTCACCGACGCACAAATCTCAGGCGCCACCTCATCGATGGTGCCACGTTCCAGCGCCGTGCGGATCTCCGCGGCCAGGGCCTCCAGCGTCATCGGCATCGCAATGTCCTCCCGGCTCTACCGTATCGACAGGCACAGCCCAGGGCAACGGCAGGTGACTTGCCCGCCGCCATGGGTCTAGGGTCTTGGGGCGCGGTACGACCGCCACGACTTGAACAAAACCACACTGCCGCAGGAGCCAGCCGATGACCGCGACCCTATTCACCAATGCCATGATGCTTGACGCCCGGTCCCAGGAGCCGGTCGAGGGGGCGCTGCTGGTCGAGGATGGCCGCATCAAGGAAATGGGGCCTGGTCTGACTGCCGATGGTCCCCAGGTGATCGACCTGGCAGGCAAAACGCTGATGCCGGGGCTGATCGACGCCCATGTCCACGTCATGGCGACGGCGCTGAACCTCAGCGTGCTGGAGACGACGCTGCCCAGCTATCTCTTCGGCCAGACCCACGAGATCATGAAGGGCATGCTGGCCCGCGGTTTCACGACCGTTCGCGATGCCTGCGGGGCGGACCGGGGCCTGGCCGATGCGGTGGATGACGGGCTCTATGTGGGCCCGCGCCTGCGCGTCTGCGGCATGGCGCTCAGCCAGACAGGCGGGCATTCCGACTTCCGCCCCCGGACCAAGATCAGCCAGGCCTTCGCCAACGAAGACCACAACACCCGGCAGTTTTTCGGCCGGATCGCCGACGGCGTGGACGAATGCCGCCGCGCCGCCCGGGACGAACTGCGCCGCGGCGCCCACCACGTCAAGATCATGGCCGGCGGGGGCGTCGCCTCACCTTCCGACCCGATCGAGAACACCCAGTATTCAGTCGAAGAAATGACCGCGATCTGCGAGGAGGCCCGCGCGTCCCAAACCTACGCCATGGCGCATACCTACACGCCCGAGGCGATCTCCATGGCGGTCAATTCCGGGGTGCGCACCTGCGAGCACTGCAACCTGATCGACAAGCCCACCGCCGCCCTGATGGCGCAAAAGGGCGCCTACCACGTGCCCACCAACATCACCTATTTCGCGCTGAACAAACACGGCGCGGAATGGGGCTTTCCCCAAGTCTCGATCGAGAAGCTCGGCATGATCGTCGACCGCGGCCTGCAAGCGGTCGAGATCACCAAGAATGCGGGCGTCAAAATCGGGCTGGGTACCGATCTGCTGGGCCCCTGCCACCCTTACCAGGCCGACGAGTTCGGCCTGGCTGCCGAGGTACTGGGCAACCAGGGCGCCCTCCATGCCAGCCTGGAGGTCAATCCCGAGATCATGGGTATCGCAGACATCGGCCGGCTCGAAGCCGGCTACTGTGCCGACCTGATCGCTGTCGATGGCAACCCACTTGAGGACATCACAGTGCTCCACAATGACGGGGCCCGCATCCCGCTGGTGATGAAGGACGGACAAATCTTCAAGAACGTGCTCTAAGCGCCCGGCTTGGCACCAACGGCGCGCGCACGGCGAAGCCGGCGCACGCCAGGCATCGTGTATCCCGGGCCGCTTGCGGGCCGGGATTCCGTTTGGTCCAACCCAATCCTGTCCTCAGGGTCGAAATCACGCGATTGTGCACCTGCACACGGGCTTGCCAACGGGCGGTGCCCTCGACAAGATAGCGCCAGGAGATGCCGTTGGCAGGGGCCGCGGCAACCAGGGAGAGAGAACATGACATTCAAGCGTGTCGCCGCGGCCTTGATGGCTTCGGCAGTGATCGCTGGCAGCGCCAGCGCAGAAACCTTCCGATGGGGTTTCCAGGGCGACGTCCAGACCATGGACCCGCACGGCCTGTTCGAGACGATGACGCTGGGCTTCCAGCGCAACATCTACGAAGGCCTGGTGATCCGGAACGAAAACATGGAAACCGTGGGCGCCCTGGCCGAGTCCTGGGAGAACACATCGCCAACCGTCTGGCGCTTCAAGCTGCGCCCGGGCGTCACCTTCCACAACGGCAATCCCTTCACCGCCGAGGACGTGGCCTTCTCGATCGACCGCATCCGCACCGAAGGCTCGGACATGAAAGTGGTCGCGGGTCTGATCGAATCCTACGAGATCATCGATGACTTGACCATCGATCTGATCACGCCCAACCCGGATCCGATCCTGGTGAACCAGCTCGAGATCTTCTACATCATGGACAAGGAGTGGTCCGAGGCGAACGGCGCGGCCGCGGCCACCAACGTGAAGGGCGGCGACGAAGGCAACTTCGCCAACCTGAACGCCAACGGCACCGGTCCGTTCATGCTGGCCGAGCGTCAGTCGGGCGTCAAAACCGTGCTGACCCGCAACCCCAACTACTGGGGCGACGTCAAAGGCAACGTAACCGAGGCCGTCTTCACCCCGATCAGCCAGGATGCGACCCGCGTCGCCGCCCTGATCTCGGGCGATGTCGACATGGTCTACCCGGTGCCCGTGCAGGATTGGGAGCGTCTGGACGCCGCCGACGGCGTGAAGCCGCTGGCCGGGCCAGAGGCCCGCACGATCTTCCTGGGCTTCGACCAGGATCGCGACGAGCTGCTCTACTCGTCGGTTAAAGGCGCGAACCCCTTCAAGGATGTCCGTGTCCGCCAGGCCTTCATCCAGGCGATCAACATCGAGGCCATCCGCGCCAAGGTGATGCGCAATGCCAGCCAGCCGACCGGCCTGATGGTCGCCCCGGCAGTGAATGGCTTCAGCGATGCGTTGAACGCACGTCCTGACTACGACGTCGACGGTGCCAAGGCCCTGATGGCCGCCGCGGGTTACCCCGACGGCTTCGAGGTCACGATGGATTGCCCGAACGACCGCTATGTGAACGACGAGAAGATCTGTCAGGCGGTTGCTTCAATGCTGGCCCGGATCGGCGTGAACGTCGACCTGCTGGCCCAAACCAAGTCCAAGTACTTCGGCAAGGTCCTGGCGCAGAACAACTACGACACCTCGTTCTTCCTGCTGGGCTGGACACCGTCGACCTTTGACGCACACAACCCGCTGAGCGCGCTGATGTCCTGCCGTCAGGACGGCATGGGCGCCTTCAATCTGGGTGGCTACTGCAACGAGCGCGTCACCGAGCTGACCAAGATGATCCAGGGTGAAACCGATCAGGCCAAGCGTCAGGCGATGATCGACGAAGCCTTCAAGATCCACGCCGAGGAAGTGGGCCACATCCCGCTTCACCAGCAGCCACTGAGCTGGGGCATCAGCGACGGCGTCAGCGTCGTGCAACGCCCTGACAATGTGCTGGACCTGCGCTATGTGGTCGTAAACTAAGGCTTTGACCTGAACAGCCGAGGGGCGGGCCATGCGCTCGCCCTTTGTGCTTTTGGCCGTGTGCTTTGGGCCTGTAATTTTCGGGCCCCGATTTTTGGGGCTCGTGCAGTGGGGGTGTCATGATCGGCTTTATCGCCATGCGCTTGGTGCAATCCGTCGTCGTCATGCTGACGGTGGCGCTGATCGCCTTCGCGCTGTTTCGCTATGTCGGTGACCCGATCAACAACATGGTCGGCCAGGACACCACCCTGGAGGAGCGCGCCGAACTGCGCGAACGCCTGGGCCTGAACGATTCGTTTGCAGAGCAATTTGCCCGTTTCGCGGCCAACGCTGCCCAGGGCGAGTTCGGCTTCAGCTACCAGCACCGCCGTCCGGTCAGCGATTTGATTGGCGAAAGGCTCCCCGCCACGCTGGAACTAGCACTGGTGTCCGCGATACTGGCCATCGCGATCGGCATACCGATGGGCGTCTACACAGCGCTCCGACGATACGGGATCATCAGCCGCGCCTTCATGACACTGTCACTGATCGGGATTTCGTTGCCGACATTCCTGATCGGGATCCTGCTGATATTGCTGTTCGGCGTGGTGCTCAGGTGGTTGCCGACCTTTGGCCGGGGCGACGTAGTCGACTTCGGCTGGTGGACGTCCGGCCTGGTCACCGCCGATGGCTTGCGCAGCCTGATCATGCCCGCGATCACGTTGGCGCTGTTCCAGATGACGCTGATCATGCGGCTGGTCCGGGCCGAGATGCTCGAGGTGCTGCGCACCGATTTCGTCAAATTTGGCCGCGCCCGCGGGCTGACCGACCGGCACGTCCACTTCAAGATCGCCCTAAAGAACACCCTGGTCCCGGTGATCACAATCACCGGGCTGCAGTTGGGCTCGATCATTGCCTTCGCCATCATCACCGAGTCGGTCTTTCAATGGCCGGGTATGGGGCTGATGTTCATCCAGGCGGTGGGCGAGGTCGATATCCCGGTCATGGCCGCCTACCTGGTACTGATCGCCTTCTTCTTCGTGGTGATCAACCTGATCGTTGATCTCTTGTACTTCGCGGTCGATCCCCGGCTGCGCACCGACCGGGCGGGAGGGCACTGATGACCGAGATGACCTCTCCCCCTGAACAGAACGCCGACGGGCCGCACGACAAACCCGCCGGCCGCTCGCACCTGTTGCCCAGCGCGCCGAAGGGGCGTCTTGGGATGTTCCTGGAAGGCGACATCTGGCACTCGTTCACGCGCTCGCCCATTGTCGTGCTGTCGGCCCTGTTCCTGATAATCGCCCTGTTGGCCGCGGTCTTCGCGCCACTGGTGGCCCCCTACGATCCGTTCGATCTGGCCCAGGTCGATCTGATGAATGCCGAGACCGCCCCCGGCGGTGAAAGCTTCGAGGGCGATGTCTTCTGGCTGGGCACCGATGACCAGGGCCGCGACGTCTTGTCGACGATCATCTACGGCGCCCGGATCAGTCTGATGGTCGGGGTGGCATCGGTGCTGTTCAGCATCATCCTAGGGGTCGGGCTGGGCCTGATCTCGGGCTATGTCGGCGGCAGGATTGACGCCTTCATCATGCGGGTCGCGGACATCCAGCTGACCTTCCCCGCGATCCTGATCGCCCTGCTAATCGACGGCGTGGCACGCGCCGTGATCGACCGCGAATATCACGGCGAGATCGCGCTTTACGTGTTGATCTTCGCGATCGGGGTGTCTGGCTGGGTGCAGTATGCGCGCACCGTGCGCGGCTCAACCATGGTTGAGCGCGACAAGGAATATGTGCAGGCGGCCCGCGTCATCGGCATGGGCCCGGGCCTGATCCTGTGGCGTCACGTGCTGCCGAATGTCATGGGTCCGGTGCTGGTGATCGCCACCATCCACCTGGCGATTGCCATCATCACCGAGGCGACGCTCAGCTTCCTGGGTGTCGGCGTGCCGCCGACCACGCCGTCCCTGGGGACGCTGATCAGGATTGGGAACGACTACCTGTTCTCAGGCTCTTGGTGGATCACGATCTTCCCGGGCATCGCCCTGGTGCTGCTGGTGCTGGCCATCAATCTGCTGGGCGATTGGCTGCGCGACGCCCTGAACCCGAAGCTGCGGTGATGGTTGAGTTTGACCCTCTTCGCCCGGCACAGCCGGGCCGCGCCCGACCCTCCCCCCGGGAGGTCGCATGGCAACATCGCGCGCCGCTTTTAGGCCGGCCCCAAAAACAACCCGTGTGCCTTACTCAAAGACCACGAAGCGCCCACCCAGGGTCGGGCGCGGCCCTAGATCGGATGAACCCATGAGCCTTCTGGATGTCAAAGGTCTAAAGGTCGAATTCCCCTCGCGCCGCGGGCACGTCGTCGCCGTCAAGGACCTGACAATCACAGTCAACCCGGGCGAAATCCTGGGTATTGTCGGCGAATCCGGGGCCGGGAAATCCACCATCGGCAATGCCGTCGTCGGTCTGCTGGAACCGCCCGGCCGCGTCTCCGGCGGCGAGATCTATCTGCAGGGCCAGCGCATCGACAATCTGCCAGAGGCACCGATGCGCGCGCTGCGTGGCGCCAAGATCGGCATGATCTTCCAGGATCCACTGACCTCGCTGGATCCACTGCGCACGGTCGAGCGTCAGTTGGTCGACACGATCGACTACCACCTGAAAGTGGGGGAGGCCGAGGCCTCGAAACGCGCGATCGGCCTGCTGGACGCCGTCGGCATCCCCGATCCCGCCGTGCGCATCAAGCAGTACCCGCACCAGTTCTCGGGCGGGATGCGCCAGCGCGTGGTGATTGCCCTGGCGCTGTGCGCCGACCCTGAAATGGTGATCGCGGACGAGCCGACCACCGCGCTCGACGTCAGCGTTCAGGCCCAGATCCTGGACCTGATGAAGGGCCTCTGCCGCGACCGCCAGGTGGGCATGATCCTAATCACGCATGACATGGGGGTCATCGCCGACACCGCCGACCGCGTGGCCGTCATGTATCGCGGGCGCGTGGTCGAGACCGGCGCGACTGCGCAGATCATGGGCGCGCCCCAACACGAATACACCCGCAGCTTGATCTCTGCCGTGCCACGCCCGGACCGCAAAGTCGCCCGCTTCCCGCTGGTCACGTATATCGAGGATGCCACAGAGCTGAGCGAAGACTTTGACCTGTCAAAGCACTGGCTGGGTCAGGCGCGCGACTTCGGGTCGGGCCACGAGGAGCTTGTGCGCCTGGAAGATGCCTCGATGCGGTTCCTGACCACCCGGTCGATGTGGAAATCGAAGCGGCGGTACCTGGATGCGGTCAATCAGGTGAACTTCGGCATCAAGACCGGCGAGGTGTTCGGGCTGGTGGGTGAATCCGGCTCTGGCAAATCGACCGTCGCCCGCATGATCACAGGGATCTACCAACCGACCGGTGGCAAGATCTGGTACGGCGACACTGAACTGACCGGCCTTAAGAACCGGGCTGAAGCCGCGCCCTTCCGCCGCCAGATGCAGATGGTCTTCCAGGACCCGTTCTCGTCGCTGAACGGACGGATGCGGGTCCGCGATATCGTGGCAGAGCCGATCCACTTCCATAAACTGGCCAGCTCCCCGACGGAGGCGTACCAGATCGTGGATGACCTGTTAGACGTGGTGGGGCTGGGCGCCGCGGCGGCTCAGCGCTTCCCGCACGAATTCTCAGGCGGTCAGCGGCAGCGGATCTCGATCGCGCGGGCCCTGGCGACGCGCCCCCGGTTCCTGATCTGTGACGAGCCAACCTCGGCGCTGGATGTGTCCATCCAGGCGCAGATCCTGAACCTGTTGAAGGATCTGCAGCAAGAGCTGGGCCTGACCATGCTGTTCATCAGCCATGATCTTCCAGTGATCCGCCAGATGTGCGACCGCGTGGGCGTGATGCGCCACGGCAAGCTGCTGGAAGTGGCCGAGACAGAACAGCTGTTCCAGCAACCCAGCCACGACTACACGGGCGAGCTGCTGTCGCTTATGCCAAAGCTGGAAGGGATCATGCAGCCGGAGGCGATGGCGGGCTAAACCCGTCCTCCGTCCATTACGCAGATCTAAGCCAGGGCTTCCCTGACGATGCGATACCTGTGTGGGATCTCTCGGAGGTGCCGCTGCCACCGCGGCGTTCTCTCAGATGGACGCCCTGAAAAACCTCTCGCCCTGAGTGCTTGATCGTGATTCCATCCTTTCAGCAGCAAAGGGCATAAGATGGCTGATCAGCGCGGTTTCTTCGATCTTGATGAACGGTATGCGGCGTTGTCGAAGGCAGGCG
>JBCCML010000078.1:0-17981 GCA_039026375.1 Pseudomonadota bacterium | reverse complement strand
GGGCCGTCGACCCGCCCGGGCCGTACTCGCAGACGTCAGTCGGCGAAGACCTTCAGGCCGTAATGGTCGGCCAACCGCTGCAGGGCCAGCTTCAGCACAACTTTACCAGATCGCGCCGACCAACCCATGCGCCGCTCGCATGCCTCCAGCCCTTCCAGGAAACAGCAGGTTCGCATCGCGACATCTGCCAGACCAGGCCCCAGGGACCCCAATGCTTTGGTTACACGCGCCCGGGCCGCTGTGGGGCCGCCGGCGGGGCCAGTGGCCACCGGTGAGCCTGAATACCGGTCGGACGGCGTCAGGAACTTGCGCCAGTCCTGGGCCACCTGGGGACCGATCTGCGCTGATTCAAAGTCGGTGCGCAGACGCTCGCCCGCTTCGACTTCTTCCGGCGCCAAAAACGGCTTGCCATCGGGACCTTTGCGCCGCGCCAACCAACCCAGCGGGCTCTCGCCCAGATTGACTTGAATGGATTCGGCCTCGCCCGTCTCGGGATCGGCGAACAGGCGCTCTCCCATTTCCTGATGCTGGCTGACAAAGGGCGTCACACCTTCGGCGAGACCGCTTTTGACCGCCTGATCTTTGGCCAGCAAGCGTCTGAGGGCCGTCCGTCCAACGTCGCTGATCTTATAACGGACGGACGTGGCACCTCGCGTTGACGCCTTAATCCAATCCCGGCGCAAAAACTCTGCCGCCACGCGCACAGAAAACAGGGCAATCGGGCGGTGATGTTCATTCGTTGAACAGAAGACGCCGGCTTTCTCAGCGGCCCGGGCAATCAACAGAAATGCACCCGGCTCGCACAATCGACGCAGGAACTTCTTCGCTTCGCGGTTCACGTCCTCATCTGGCATCGGCTCCAGCGTGTCGGTCAGCGCAGGCGTGCGATTTTCGTTTGCTGGCAGCCCGCCCTTCACCTCCAAACCGGTTTCAGCGGCTGTGAGAACCCGATCAAAAAGAGGGTCGTCTCGTCGCTGCTCGATTCGTCTGACCGCCCGCATCACGGTCGAGGGATGTTTACCTGATACCTTGGCTAACTGGCGCAGGCTTTCGCCCATTTCAGTGTGAGCCAAATAGAAAGCCGCATCGCGCGCTGCGGCCTGTCCTTCGGTTTGTTGAAACGCAAGCATGGCACGGCGTGCGCAGTCCGCGAGGATGTCCTGAGTGTTGTCCACGTCGATCGCCTTACATTTGATTAAACTTTGACGCAAACTCTTCCTATGGTTGAATTCTGAACGGTTTATTAATCTGTGGATTAAATTGAAACGCTCAGCTTACTCAGAAGGTTAAGAAAATCTGAACTTTCCACAGCCTGATCGCACGCTGACTTGTTGATACCCGCAACGGGCGAGTTTCCACCCCATGATGCTTCCATCTATTCGGAGGACATCATGCCCAAAGACTGTAATTTCGACGAGCTCACGACAGCGTTGATCCGCCCCCGCCTGCTGATCGACACCGCCCGCTGGGCCGCCGGGCGCTATCGCCGCGTGCGTGATCTGCCCGGCGCCGTCGCCGGTCTGCTCAGCCAACCGGAGAGCCAGATCCTGCCGCGCTTGGCCGAAGTAGAAGCGCGTTGCGAGTTCGAACGCACCAGCAAACCGGAATGCTACCGCCCCGGCCGGCACGTGCAGGTGTTGGCGGCTTTGCTGGCTGAAACGGCGGCCGCGCGTACCTGAGGCACGTCAGGCAAAGGCGTCTGGTTCCGCGGCCTTGCGCTCGGCGATGAAGGCTTTCAGCGCCTCATCGACCGCCGGGTCGATCGACGGCGCCTGATAGTCAGCCATCATCCGTTGGACCCGCAGCGCGGCCAGTTGGGCCGTATCGCGCCCGCCTTCGTCTGCCCAGGTTTCGAACGGCTTGTAGTCCAGCACTTGGCTACGCCAGAACGCATCCTTAAAGTTGGCCTGGGTATGCGCGCAGCCCAGGTAGTGCCCGCCCGGTCCAACCTCGCGGATCGCATCCATGCCCTGGCCGTTCTCTGATGTGTCCACGCCTTCCGCGACCGAGTGCAAAACGCCCAACTGGTCCGCATCCAAGACGAACTTCTCGAGCGACGACACCAGGCCGCCCTCGAGCCAACCGCAGGAATGCAACATGAAGTTCACCCCGCCCAGAAGCGCGGCATTCAGCGTGTTAGACGTCTCATAGGCCGCCTGCGCGTCCGGCAGTTTCGATCCACAAAGTCCCCCGCCGGAACGGAACGGCAGTTTCAGGCGGCGGGCCAACTGCCCCGCACCGTAAAGGATCTTCGACGCCTCGGGCGTGCCGAAGGTCGGGGCGCCAGAGTTCATATCGATCGAGGTGACAAACGCCCCGAAGATCACTGGCGCGCCGGGCCGGATCAGTTGGGAATAGCTGACGCCGGCCAATACCTCCGCCAAAACCTGAGTCAACGTACCCGCGACCGAGACCGGCGCCATCGCACCGCCCACGATAAACGGCGAGACAATCGCTGCCTGGTTCGCCCGGGCATAGACCTCAAGCGCGCCCATCATGATGCCGTCGAAGGTCAGCGGCGAGTTGATGTTGATCAGCGATGTCATGACCGTCCGGTCGTCCAGACCACCGAACAGAATGTCGGACATCTTGACCGAATCCTCGGCGCGCACCGGGTCGGTGACCGAGCCCATATAGGGCTTATCGGACCACCGCATGTGCGCATACAACATGTCCAGGTGGCGTTTGTTCACTGCCACATCCGTGGGCTCACAGACTGTACCGCCGGAATGGTGGACCCATTTGGACATGTAGGCCAGCTTCACGAACTTCTCGAAATCGGCCATGGTTGCGTAGCGTCGGCCACCATCCAGATCGCGCACGAAAGGCGGGCCATAGACCGGCGCCAGTACCAGCGATTTGCCGCCGATCTCGACCGAGCGTTCGGCATTGCGGGCATGCTGCGTGTAAGAGGCGGGCGCCGTCGCACAAAGCTTGCGGGCCAGGCCGCGCGGAATGTGCACGCGGTCACCGCGCACATCGGCGCCGGCATCGCGCCAGCGGTCCAGGGCAGCAGGGTTTTCGATGAAACAGACGCCGATTTCCTCCAGTACGGTCTCGGCATTCGCCTCGATGATCTCCAACGCTTCGTCATTCAAGATCTCGAAATTGGGGATCTGACGATCGATGAAACGGGCAGCCTCTAGCTTGGGGGCCGTGCGCTCAGCCCGCCGGGCTGCGCCTCCGCCGCCGCGTGCCCGTTTGCGTCCGCCGCCGATGCTTTCGCCTTCGATCATGTCCCTCTCCCGCAAATGGGCCGTTCGGAGCGCATTGTATAGACATGGGACAGGCTGACGCTGTCGCCGTTCACGCCGTCTCGCCGCGTGATTCCGACATGGTGACAGCCCAACCGAACGCGCATATAGACCCAGAAAGCATCGCGGATGGGGTGAGAATGGCCGAACAGTACGCCCACGAAACCTGCCTGATCGTCGACTTCGGCAGCCAAGTCACACAGCTGATCGCCCGGCGACTGCGTGAAAGCAGCGTCTATTGCGAGATCCACCCTTTCCAGTCGGTGGATGCGGCACTGGTTCAGCGGTTGGCGCCCAAGGCCATTATCCTGTCAGGTGGACCCGCCTCGGTCGATGATGAGGGCGCTCCCCGAGCCGATCCCGCAGTCTTCGAGGACGGCTGCCCGGTGCTGGGCATCTGTTATGGTCAGATGGTCATGGTCCATCAATTGGGCGGCGAGGTCGCTGGCGGCGGCCACCGGGAATTCGGGCGAGCGTTCGTGAATTTATCAGAGCAGTCAGAGCTGTTCGACGGCGTCGCTGGCCCCGGCCAGGAGACCGAGGTCTGGATGAGCCACGGCGACAGGGTCACCGCCCTGCCCCCGGGATTTCACGTGCAGGGCGCCTCGCCAAATGCTCCTTACGCTGTGCTGGCAGACCCCGACCGTGGCTACTATGGTGTCATGTTTCACCCCGAGGTGGTGCACACACCTGACGGCGCGCGGTTATTGCGCAATTTCACCCACAGGATCGCCGGTATGAGCGGCGACTGGACCATGGCGGCCTATCGTGACGAGGCAGTGCGCCAGATCAGAGAACAGGTGGGCGACGGTCACGTCATCTGCGGCCTGTCAGGCGGGGTCGATTCGTCTGTGGCTGCCGTTCTGATCCACGAAGCCATCGGCGACCAGCTTACCTGTGTCTTCGTCGATACGGGCATGATGCGGATGGGCGAGGCTGAGGAGGTGGTCGGCCTGTTCCGCGACCACTACAACATTCCGCTGATCCACGCCGACGAGACCAACCGCTTCCTGGGTGCGCTGGAAGGGGTCACCGACCCGGAACAAAAACGCAAAACCATCGGCAAGCTGTTCATCGATGTCTTCGAAGAACATGCGCGCGAAGCGGGCGGCGCCCAGTTCCTGGCGCAGGGCACGCTCTACCCCGATGTCATCGAATCGGTCAGTTTCTCCGGCGGGCCATCGGTGACAATCAAGTCGCACCACAATGTGGGCGGCCTGCCCGAGCGCATGGATCTGGAGTTGATCGAGCCGCTGCGTGAATTATTCAAGGACGAGGTGCGCGCGCTGGGCCGTGAACTGGGCCTGCCTGATCGCTTTGTCGGGCGCCATCCGTTCCCTGGGCCGGGCCTGGCAATCCGCTGCCCGGGAGAGATCACCGCCGAGAAGCTGGATATCCTGCGCGCGGCTGATGCAATCTATCTGGACGAGATCCACAAAGCAGGCCTTTACGACACGATCTGGCAAGCCTTCGCGGTGCTGCTACCGGTGCGCACGGTCGGGGTGATGGGCGACGGACGCACCTATGATCACGTTTGCGCCCTGCGTGCGGTGACCTCGGTCGACGGTATGACAGCGGATTATTTCCCGTTTGAGCATGACTTCCTGGGCCGCACGGCGACGCGGATCATTAACGAAGTGCGCGGCATCAACCGGGTGGTCTACGACGTCACCTCGAAGCCGCCCGGCACCATCGAATGGGAGTGATATGGCGGCTGTTGCGACTGGGCCTAGGTGTTTTGCTGCTGTCGCAGGCCGCTGTGATCTTAGTCGCCGAGTATCACAAAACGCATTATCGATTGGGGAATCATCTACCGCCTAGTGACGCGCCAGCAATCGTCTTGGGAGCTGGTCATTTTGCGGATGGGACGCCAGATATTCCTGGGCGCATGCGGACCCGACTAGGTGTTCGCCTTGTGCTGACCGATCGTGCGGGCTTTGCGGTGTTTAGCGGCGGCATCGCAGAAACGATGGACGATTTAGTCATCGGTGAAGCAATGCTCGCGTTCGCCATTAAGCGCGGTCTCCCTGCCGAGGGCGGTCTGGTAGAAGGTGGTAGCCAAAGCACGCAGGAAAACCTGGCATACAGCATGGACCTGTTGCGTGAGCGGGGCCTTGATAACCCGCCGATCCTGGTGACGGACTATGTGCATATGGCCAGAGCAAGACTGCTGGCGGCATACTTGGGCATTGAGGTCGCAGGCATCGCCGTGGTCCCTCCCAATCCGCATTGGAACAAGACGCTGCCGGCTCTTTACCTGGCACGAGAGAACGCAGCCTGGTGGCATAACCTCATGCGGATTGCCGTGGAAACGGCATTGCGCTTAGCCGGATACTCGGACGCCGAGCGCGCGCAGTTGTTCGATCGGGTGCCGGACCTGAACATTTGAGCCTGCTGGGCAATTAGACCGGGAACGCTCAGCTTAACGCTTGCGACCGATCAAGGCGGGCGTCATGGTCCGCGCCATGTCGACGACGAAATCCGCCCCTATGCTGGCCGCCTTCTGGATGCTTGGCGCTGTCGCCTCGTTCTCGCTGATGGCGATTGGCGGGCGCCAAGTGGTAGGCGATCTGAATACGTTCGAACTGATGTTCCTCAGATCGTTGATCGGGCTGACGCTGGTGCTGGCGTATGGTCTGGTGCTTGGTCGGATGGCTGATGTGCGCACCCGGCGCCTCCCGCTACACGCAGTAAGAAATGTCTTTCACTTTACCGCCCAGAACCTTTGGTTCTACGCGGTCGCCTTCATTCCGCTGGCCCAGCTTTTCGCCATCGAGTTTACGACGCCGATTTGGATCGCCTTGCTGGCACCGCTTTTGCTGGGCGAGGCAATGACCAAATGGCGGATCATTGCTGCCGTTTTGGGGTTCACGGGGATCCTGATCATCGCGCAACCTGGAACGTCGGAATTGAGCCTGGGGCATCTGACGGCCGCGTTATCCACGATTGGTTTCGCCGGTTCGATCATGATGACGAAAGCCCTCAGCCGAACCGAGAAGACCTTCACCATCCTGTTCTGGCTTACGGTGACCCAGGCGATCTATGGCGCCGCCATCGTGCTGTGGGACGGGGAGATGACCTTACCCCAGGGGCCAGACACGGTCTGGGTTATCGTCGTCGGCGTTGGTGGCTTGACCGCCCATATCTGCCTGACCCAGGCGCTTGGACTGGCGCCGGCCTCTGTCGTAGCCCCGATGGACTTTGCCCGATTGCCGCTGATCGCGGTTGTCGGGTGGCTGGTTTACTCAGAGGAGATCGGCCTGGCCGTCATCCTGGGTGCGGTCTTGATCCTCAGCGCAAATGTCCTGAATTTGCGTGCCGAAACCCGTAGACCGACAAGATCGGAGAGACCCGCATGACCGCGTTGACCGCCCGGATCTGCGCCGCCTTGATCTGCCTCATCTGGATGTCAGGTCCAGCCGCCAGCGATATCGCCGCGCCCCCTGCCTACTATCAGGTAACCGGCGTCGCGGCAGGTGACACACTGAACGTCCGGCTGGGGCCATCTGGCAAAGCAGACATTCTGGGCGAGCTGGCACCTGGGGCGCAGCCAATCGAGATTACGGCCACTACGCCCGACGGTCGCTGGGGCCGGATGCCCTATTTCGGCGACGACGGATGGGTGTCCATGCGCTATCTTAGCCCAATTGAGGTTGCATTCGTATCGAACAACGGGCGCCAAACAGGGGTGCCAATCGGATTGAACTGCGGAGGCACAGAACCCTTCTGGGGGCTAGAGATCGTGGACACAGATGGCGTCGTTCTATCCACCCCGGACGATGGACGCGTGCACTATCGCATCGAACGCGCTCACATTGCTGCGGGCTACCAATCTATGCCAGCCAGCCTGGAATTGGTGGGCGAAACCGGCAAGCTGCTCGCCACGTTCAGTAACGCGGCCTGTTCTGACGGCATGAGCGATCAGACATATGGCTATGCCCTGACCGTCTTCGCGCAACAGGGCGAGCGTCGCTACCTTCTTGGGGGGTGCTGCAACCTGCGTGTCGCCGAATGATCGAGCGCGCAGACTCTGATGCGCTGGTATGGGATAGCGAAGCGGGTATCGCCAGGATCCTGGAAATCATGGTGCGGCTGCGCGCGCCAGATGGCTGCCCCTGGGATCGCGAACAGACTTGGGCGTCGATTGCGCCCTACACCGTGGAAGAAGCCTGCGAAGTCGCAGATGCTATTGCGCGCGATGCGCTGTACGAACTGCCGGGCGAGCTTGGCGATCTGCTCCTGCAGGTTGTTTATCATTCCCGAATTGCCGAGGAAGCGGGTGCCTTTGATTTCCAGGACGTGGTCCGCGCAATCTCGGACAAAATGGTCAGACGACATCCGCATGTCTTCGGACCAAGCATGGGGGCGGCACCGGCCAATCCCGACACGGTAGACTGGGAGGGCATGAAAGCCGCAGAGCGCGCCGCCCGTGGGGAAATCCGCGACAGTCAGCTAGACGGCATTCCCGTCACACTTTCGGGATTGACCCGCGCAGTGGCATTGACCAAGCGCGCGGCGCAGGTGGGCTTTGATTGGACAGACCCCCATGACGTCTTGGCAAAGCTAACCGAGGAAGCCGAAGAACTGGTGGCCGAGATCGGAGGGGATCAGGCAAAGATCGAAGAAGAGTACGGCGATCTTCTGTTCGTCATGGCCAATCTGGCCCGCCATCTGAAGGTCGATCCAGAAAATGCGCTTCGCCGTGCAAATGCCAAGTTCAACCGCCGGTTCCGCGGCATCGAGACCGCGCTGAAGGCCGAGAACCGCACGCCACAGCACGCAACCCTATCCGAAATGGACGCCCTTTGGGACGCCGAGAAGGCGAAAGAACGCGCGTCAGACTGACATCTTCGAGGCCAGACGGAATTTGACGAGGCACCATCGCACGACGTGCTCTGCCTTAGACCCGCCAGCATAAGCCCTTCGCCCAACCGGATTTGCATTTACCCTGTCACATTCATCGGCTAGGGCACCGACACCAACGCCAGGAGAACTGCATGACCGCCATCATCGATGTAACTGCCCGCGAAATCCTAGACAGCCGCGGCAACCCGACCGTCGAAGTCGATGTGACGTTGGAAGACGGCGAGATGGGCCGTGCGGCGGTACCCTCGGGTGCGTCGACCGGCGCGCACGAAGCGGTTGAATTGCGCGATGGTGGAGATCGCTACAAAGGCAAGGGCGTGTTGACCGCGGTGGCCGCGGTCAACGGCGAGATTGCCGAGGCGCTGATGGGCCAGGATGTCACGCAACAGCGCGCAATCGACGACACGTTGATTGAATTGGACGGTACGCCGAATAAGGGGCGGATTGGGGCCAATGCGATATTGGGGGTGAGTCTCGCAACGGCAAAGGCAGCGGCAGAGGCCTGCGGCCAGCCGCTTTACCGGTATGTCGGAGGCGTGGCGGCACGCACGCTTCCGGTGCCGATGATGAACATCATCAATGGCGGCGAGCACGCCGACAATCCGATCGACATCCAAGAATTCATGGTGATGCCGGTTGGCGCCGAGACGATTGCAGATGCAGTCCGCATGGGCTCGGAGATTTTCCATACACTTCGGGGCGAGTTGAAGGCCGCGGGACACAACACGAATGTCGGCGACGAAGGCGGCTTCGCTCCGGATATCGCCTCAACACGCGCGGCGCTGGATTTCATCATGGCCGCGATCGAGAAGGCGGGCTTCACCCCGGGGGGCGATGTGCGCCTGGCCTTGGATGCTGCATCGACCGAGTTCTTTTCGAACGGGCAGTATCATCTGAAGGGGGAGGGCCTGACCCTAGATAGCGCCGGCATGGCGGATTACCTGGCGGCGCTGGTTGCAGACTACCCGATCATCTCGATCGAAGACGGCATGGCCGAAGATGACTGGACGGGCTGGAAACTGGTGACCGAGAAGATCGGCAGCCAATGTCAGTTGGTCGGTGACGACCTTTTTGTCACGAACCCTGCGCGCCTGAAAGATGGGATCGCCCAGAGAGCCGCGAACTCCATCCTGGTGAAGGTCAACCAAATCGGCACACTCTCCGAGACGCTCGATGCGGTGAATATGGCGCACGCAGCTTCGTTCACTGCCGTCATGTCGCACCGCTCCGGTGAGACCGAGGATGCAACGATTGCGGATCTGGCCGTCGCAACTAATTGCGGGCAGATCAAGACGGGATCCTTGGCGCGGTCGGACCGCCTGGCAAAGTACAACCAACTGATCCGGATCGAGGAGGAATTGGGGCTCCAGGCGCACTATGCCGGCGTAGGCATCCTCAAGTAGGGGCTCGTCGCGCTCCCAGGCTATCGCCGCACCGTTTGCATGTTCAGCGCAACCCACCCACCCGTGCGCCGAGCCCCTTTGGCCAACAGCTCGTTGGTAGGCGGGCGCCGCGCGCGGGTGGGTGGGTTGCATAAGAGCCCGACGCCGTCGCGATCTATGCAGGGGAGCGCGCGGCGCCTAAAGCACCCAGCCCGGCACCAGCAGCCATAGCGGCAGCACCATGAACGCCAGCGCCGTCTGGATGGTCGCGATCGCGGCCATCAGCGGCGCATCACCCCCCATCTGGCGCGCAAGCGTGTAGGCATTGGTCGCCGTGGGCGCTGCACCGAACAACATGGCGATCGTGAGTTCCAGTTCACTCAAACCCATTGCCAAGCCGGCAACCAATACGACGGATGGAAACACGATCATCTTCGCGACAATGGACAGGACCAGGGGCACCGTCGATGCTTGCATGGCGCGCAATCTCAGGTTGGCACCAACGCACATCAGCACAACGGGCAGCGCCGCATTGCCCAGGAGTTCAACGACTTCATGCAGCACTGGAATGACACCAACACCGCTGAGGTTCATTCCGACGCCCGCAACAACCGCTAACAAAAGTGGATTGCGGGCAAGATCACGCAAGATGGCCGGCAAGATGCCCCGTTCGTCCTTGGCGTGGAGTAGCACCGTCATTAGCGTGACCACACTGACATTCGTCACCGGTATCAGCAGCGAGGTGGCAAGCGCGGCAAGGGACAGGCCCGGCGCGCCAAAAACCCGCTCCGCCACGGACAACGCAATAAACGTGTTGTGCCGCGCGGCGCCCTGCATGACCGAACTCGCCTGCGGCCCCTCCATCCCCGCAAATCGTGCTGTCACGAGGCCGACTATCAGCGCAGCTGAGAAACCACCAAGGATGACCACTGCGTATGACCCGATCAGACCGAAAGAAATCTCAAGCGTTGAGGTCTTCTGGAACAGCAGGGCTGGCATCAGGACCCAGTAGACCAGCTTATCGTTGAGGTTCCAAAACTCGACGTTGGGGATTCCGCCGCGCCGCAGTCCGTATCCGAGGATGATGATGACAAATACCGGGGCGATCGAAATCAGAACGGCAGTGAATGACATGGGATCCCTCCGGCTGTTCCCACGGTAACCGTCACTTTGCGCCAGGTCGACCGCACGCTTGGCAAAGCCGCCTTGCATCGGTTGCCACTTGCGGCGTTGCATTGCTTCGACCGCACGCCTAGCCTCCAGGGACCAAGTAATTGTCGCTTTCTGGCAGTTCCGGTGGCGTGAATTCGCTAGACGGTACGTTTGTACCGGCCTATTCATTTGCGAGACAGATGAACCGGCGCCGCGCGCCCAGCCCATGGAGGAGCCCATGCCCGACGATCAGGCCAACCCGCAGCGTCACATTATGGACCGTGCAGCCAAGGTGTTGCCGGCCGGCGGTTTCGGTAACTTCGCGGCGGATATCGTCATCGCCCGCGGCGATGGCAGCCATGTCTGGGATGAGAACGGACGCGAGTACATCGACCTGCTGATCGGCTCGGGCCCGATGCTACTGGGGCATTGTCACCCGGAAGTGGTCGAGGCGGTGATGGCGCAAATCCCGCTTGGCTCGACCTTCTTTGCAAACAACACCCGTGGGATCGAGCTGGCCGAACAGATTGTCGCCGACATGGCTTGCGCCGAAAAGGTGCGCTTTGTCTGCTCGGGCTCTGAGGCGGACATGTACGCCCTCCGTCTATGTCGGGCGTATACCGGCCGAGAGAAGATCCTAAAATTCGAAGGTGGCTATCACGGCATGTCCGACCACGGCATGATGAGCTTAGCGCCCCAAAAGATGGTCAATTATCCGGTCGCCGTGCCGGATAGCGCCGGTATCCTGGAAGCCGTTAAGGACTCGACCATCGTCGCGCCCTTCAACGAACCCGAGACGTTTGTGCAACTGCTTGACGAGTACGATGGCCAGATTGCCGGGGTGATCATTGAGCCGCTGCAGCGGCTGATCCCACCCGCCCCCGGCTGGCTGGAACTGGTGCGTGCCGAGACCGCCAAGCGAGGCATCGTGCTGGTCTTTGACGAGGTCGTTACCGGCTATCGCCTAGCCTATGGCGGGGCGCAGGAAAAGTACGGCGTGACACCAGATCTATGCACCCTGGGCAAGGTGATCGGCGGCGGCTACGCACTGGCCGCCATTGCAGGTTCGGATGCGATCATGGCGCATTTCGACAAGGCGCTTGCGGGCGATGGTTTCACCTTTCAGGTGGGCACGCTCAGCGGGAACCCCATTGCGTCGGTCGCCGGTCTAAAAACCATGGAGATTCTGCGTCGCCCTGGCACGTACGAACAAATCCGCGCAAACGGCGAGCACATCATGGCTGCAGGGCTGGACGCATTTGCCAAGGTGGGACTGCCCGTGAAGGCCGTCGGCGACGTCACTCTGTTTGACTTCGTCTTCACCGATAAGGAGGTCACCAACTACCGGGGCGTATTCGGATCTGACAAAAGAGCGGAGGGGCGGTTCAACGCGCTGCTGCGTGAGCGTGGTATCCTGAAGCCGCCCGGCAAGATGTACGTCCACCATGCGTTGACGCAGAGTGACTTGGACCACATTGCGGGGGCGATCGGGGAAGCAGCCGACATTATGGCCGCTGAGGTCTAACAACAGCCGGGCAGTGTCCTGCGCCCGACTACAACAGAATGGTGGCGCAACTGGCGCCACCAGAATGCATTAACCGAAGTTACGTTCCATCACCCGGCGCATCGCATCCGGGCGCGTCAGACCCTTGCGCGCCAAGGCGTCGTCTGACAGGTGTTGCAAAGCCTCGTATTCGCGCGCCGCGGCATAGCCGGCACGTAGGGCGGCGAAGAATTCGCCGATGCGCGCAAAGACATCGGGGGCCCGAGCATCACGACGGGTCGGCGTATGATTTGCTGTAACGGTGGCCATCTGAAGCCTCCTGTTTGGTCAATCCGATGGACCAAATGTGGTACACCAGCGTATTTGTTGCAACGCACAATAATCGCAACCCGGTATGCGCTCAACGCAAAGCAATCATTTTATTTCAATATTTCAGTTATTTACCGGCATGCCGCCGATACGAACTGGCCCGTATGATGGCCCCGTGAGGTCACGGACGGACAGGGCAGAAACGCGCCAGACGCCGTCATCGCCACGCTCAGCGGCCAGGCGCACCTCGCGCAGGACAACCTTGCGGTACACCGGAATGACGGCAGCGGCGCCGATATCTCGCCGCTCCCACTGATTGGCATACGTGCAGCGTTGGCCATGGCAACTGAAGCCCAGGGTACTCGGCGCCACCGGCCGCCCTGGCAAATCCGCTAATGCCGCGTCTAGTTCGGCAACCAATTCGGTGCAGATCGGCCGACCCTGCTGCGCCCTCTCGAACCGACAGCCCGAAAGTGCGTCTAACGGTTCACCGAAAGACGCGGCCAAGGCATCGTCCGTATGCCAGCCCAGGTCATAGCCCTTGACCGCACAGCCCCCAGGCATGGCGCACAAGGCCAGCGCCAGGAAAACCTGCGCCAGCCATTTCACGGCATCGGTATCGGCTGTGTCGGCTTTGGCACGTCATAGCCCTTAACGGTCGCTGGCCGCTCGGCAATGCGCAGGTACCACGCCTTGAGGTTGGGGAATTCGTTCAGGTCCATACCCTGCCATTCAAAACGGCTGATCCAGGGCCAGCACGCCATATCGGCAATCGAGTATCCGCCATCCGTGATAAAGTCGCGCCCTTCGAGACGCGCGTTCAGAACCCCGTAAAGACGTTTTGTCTCCCCTTGGAAACGCTTCTCGGCATATTCCGACGTGCCCGGGTTAAACTTCACAAAGTGGTGGGTCTGGCCAGCCATCGGGCCCAGGCCGCCCATCTGCCACATAAGCCATTCGATGGCCTTGAGACGATCAGCGCCCTCACCGATGAATTTACCGTATTTCTCGGCCAGATAGATCATGATCGCACCGGTCTCCATCATCTTCACGCCGGTCTCGTGGTCGTGAATAGCGGGGATCTTGTTGTTGGGCGCGATCTCCAGAAAGTGCGGCTGGAACTGCTCGTCCTGGCTGATGTTGATGGCGTGGGTCGTGTAGGGGACGCCCAACTCCTCGAGCAGAATCGAGACCTTGCGGCCGTTCGGAGTGGTCCAGGTGTAGAGATCGATCACAGCGTGCCTCGTTCTGAGCGGGATGACGTGCGCGGCAACATGCCATCTCGAGCGCAGGGGTCAAGGCGGCGTGCGCTTTGCCGAGCAATAGACTGGCAAATCGCAGGATACCCGCGGACTGATCACTGCGCCTACGGCGAAGCTAGGGGCGCAAAAACGGTCACGACCGCTGCGTGGTCCATCATGCGCGGGATGAAGAGACGTTTGAACTCGGCGTGACGATCGTACCCCAGCTCGTGGCGCGATAGTTGCCCAGGGCGCTGTGCAACCTCATCCCGCAAAGACTGCATGTATTGGCGGCCGGCTCTGACGGAGTAACTTTCGACAACTAGCAGGCATCCCGGATGCGCTAGGACGCGGCCTTCCGGCCCGCGCCGTGGAATGTCCAGCATTGGTTGATCGCGCGGGCTCAAATGCCAGCGCAAAACAGGGTCGTGACTGACCACACTTAGATCCGGGCAGCGATCGCGAGCCGCCTCGATCACGTCAAGGATCTCCCAGTAAGGCCGGTTCCAACTGCCTTTTGAGGTGTCTTCATGCGCCACGACATTCCACAACCCGACCGCCGTGCCCGCCGCGAACAGTCCAAAAACGGCTCCAACGATCGGGCGGCTCGACGTCCTGTGAAACAGCGTCGATTGCCATAATGCCTGGGCGGGTATGAGCACTGTGAGGTTGCGAAAGCTTGCGGCGATCCCCAGCAGCAACGCCATGAGCAGCCCAGGAATTAACACCACCGTCCAAGTTGTAATCAGCGCCTTGTCACAGCGCCAAACGGCCGCCGCAAACAGCAACAGGCTGCCAAGTAGCATTGCGATTGAAGGCATGCTTAACGGCATTGACGCATGCCCCATCAACAGATGCACGATCAGGCCGCCGACCTGACGCAGCCAGCCATGGTCCTGCAGTCTCTGGCCGAGGGCCAGCTGGTCCGGCATGACGTATACAATCTGCGGTAACAGAGCGGCGATGACACCGAGGCAAGCCAAGGCGATGAACACCCGTTCCTGGCGCCACGGCCAGCCCCGCCGCCATAGGGCAGCCAGCAGGACACCTGGCAAAAACAGAAGGCATGCGTAGGCGGTGTAACCCATAAGAACACCCAGCAAGCTGAGCGCGCCCCAGAAACGCCCAGGGCTGGCCGGGTTCACACGCAAGATGACCAAAACGGTCACCATCATCGGCAAGGCCAAGCTGTACCAACGAAGTGTTGCGCCCCAGAGCAGAAGCGTGGGGTTCAGACAGATTACCAGGAAGGCGAAGGCCGCTGGCAACCCGGTGACCGGCGACGCGACACGCCACAAGACCACCAATGACAGGGCGACCATCGCACCAATGGCCGCCCTCAGATCCTCTGGCGACAACCCCGCCTGCATCCACGCCCAAGGCAGCAGATACGACAGCGGCGGATGCACGTCTTCGGTGCGCAGATAGTACAGCAGCGCTTTGATGTCGGGTGCGCGCTCGGCCGCACGCAACGTCCAGATCTCGTCATCGAACCCCGGACTCGTCGCCCCGACCCAGATGTAGAGGCATACAACTGGCAACCCTGCCAACACCGTCCAGATCAGGCCCGCGCGCCCGTGCATGCGGGCGGCTTTCACGCCACAAGCCCGCAACGCTCAGACGTGTTGGCCGCCATTGATCTCGATCTCGACGCCGTTCACGTAGCTGCTTTCCGGCGTGCAGAGATAATAGATCGTTCGGGCCACCTCCTCGGGTTTACCCAGCCGGCGCATCGGGATGGTCTCGGCCAGTTTCTCGGTGCCGGCCGAAAGGATGTCCGTCTCGATCTCGCCGGGTGCAATGGCATTCACTCGGACACCCAAGGGGCCGAAATCATTGGCCATTTCTCGAGTCAGGCCGGTCAAGGCCGCTTTCGAGGTCGCATAGGCTACCCCGGCAAACGGGTGCACACGACTGCCCGCAATCGAGGTCACGTTCACGATTGCGCCCTGCGCCGCTTTCAACTCGTCGATCAGACCGCGCGCCAGCACAATGGCCGCGAAGAAGTTCACGTGAAAGACCTGACCCCAGGTCCGCAGGTCAGTCGTGATGGTTGAAAGTCGCTCGCCCTCTGGGCCCTTTGGCGAAATCCCGGCATTGTTGACCAGTGCTTCCAGCCGGCCATTAGGCAGCCGGCGTTTGATCTCCTCGACCGCCTCGATCGTCGAGTGAGGGTCAGCAAGATCCAACTGGATGTGGTCCTCCTCGCCCGCTTCCCAGGGACAGTCTTCGGGGAAGGCCTGACGCGAGCACGTGATCACACGCCAGCCGGCGGAGGAGAACCGCTTGACGGTCGCGTGCCCGATCCCACGGCTTGCGCCGGTCAGCAATAGGGTCTTTCGGGCATTGCCGGTGGACATCACAGCTCCTTCTGCCGTTAGCGCATGCGTACGCCAGGCCTGACGCCGGGGCAACACCACTGATGTGCTGAGTTCTGATGAGCATGATCCTTTTGGATCATGCGGGGGCCGACAGCTCCCCGTACCATGGCCGCTCATTTAACTCAGACGCCCGCCATTTTGCGGGGAGGAAATCGGATGAACTCGTTTTTAGACATGCCGCCGGCCGAGCAGGCCGCCGCGGTGGATTGGTCAACGTACGCTGAGACTTATGACATGTTGCTGGACCATAACCCAGCCTATCAAGACCTGTTGAACCGCTTTGAACGCTTTGTTTCTAGCCTGCCAGATTCGGTGGCCACTGCGCTGGATATCGGTGCTGGAACGGGCAACTTCGCAGCTCTTCTGGCCAGGCAACGACCCCACGTTCAGCTAAGCCTGCTAGAGCCAGATCCCCAAATGCGGGCCCGTGCGCAGGCCAAGATAAATGCTTCCGCCAAGTACATCTCGATTGGGTTTGAGGACTACGACGCCCCCGTGCAATTCGACCTTATCGTGACCACCCATGCGATTTATACGCTTCAGGACCCGCAGGCTGGCTTAGCCAAAATGCACCAGCTGACGCGGCCGGGCGGTTGGCTTTTCGCCATCGACTTCGGGCGGCAAATGCGGATTTGGGACTGGCGGCTCTATCTGATGACCCAGCTGCTAAGGTCCGCAGGACCGCTGAAGACCTGGAGGCTGGCGAGGGCAGGCCGCGAGATCGCGCGCCAAAATGGCCGTGTGGGCCAACTGCAGCGAAGCGGGCGCTTCTGGCGCCATGACCGGACAGCCTTCGTCGGCGCGCTACAGCAAGCGGGCTGGACCGTCCTGGACAGCGACACCGTCTACCGCGGCTATTCCAGCCTGGCTATCTGCCGCAAGTAACGGATATTATCATGAAAAAGCTATTTCTGACCGCAGCCGCGGATCGCGCGGCATTTGACGCCAAGTTCGCGGAGCGCACGGCAAACCCGCTGCCCAAGACCTACCTGGATCAATGCCAAGTTTATGGGTTTGCCATCGGCGGCGAGCTTGTGGGCGGCTATCTGGTGAACATGCAGGCGCCTTTTCGTTACACTGACATGATCCCACCGGCGTACCGCGACACCCCGCACACACGGCATTTCCTGGCAGAGGGACGAACGGTCGAATTGGGCTGCATGTGGTTAGACCAGCGCAGAATAAACAACCTCAGGCGCACACGGATCTATCTGTCGGCAGTGGTCGATGCCATGCGTGTTCGCCGTGGCTGGATCGTTGCCGGTTCGGTCAGCGAGAAGATCGCACGCATCCACAAGATCGGATTTCGCCAAATGATCTACGCTGGTCCGACCACCTTTCCCGGGGCGCCATACGGTGAGATCTATGCGGCGCGCGCGCATGAACTTGCGGTGCGCTTCCCGGCGGGTCTGGCCTTTCGGGTGGGCTATGGCTACCGGCGGGAAACCCCCGCCTGGCCAGTTCGTTCGGACGCTTCGTGAGGCCCCATTGGCCCAGATGGCGCTGTCAAACCCTGTGTATGATCGGCGTATGATTTGCGTATGACTTACGTATGCCAAACGTGCCGGACGGCAGTCGATGTGTTTTCCTCCACCCCCGGCAACGGACAACGCGGCGTTAAACACAACTTTCAGACAATTGCGTCAGATTGCTGAGAACTGGCGGGCTACAGGCCGATTTTCTTTGGTTTCGACCTCTTTGAAGGGGGACACTGTTCGACGGCTTTAGGAAAGGAAAGCAAAGCAACACCAATCAACCGGACGCCCTGAAAAACCTCTCGCCCTGAGTGCTTGATCGTGATTCCATCCTTTCAGCAGCAAAGGGCATAAGATGGCTGATCAGCGCGGTTTCTTCGATCTTGATGAACGGTATGCGGCGTTGTCGAAGGCAGG
>JBCCML010000077.1:0-18412 GCA_039026375.1 Pseudomonadota bacterium | reverse complement strand
GATCCATCCTTCGCTCGAGAGGATCGGCACCCAACCGCCCTGCCCTCCCGCAAGAAGGACCTTTTCCAGCGCGGCGCGAATGGGCGCGGGATCCACGCGCCGCCCGAAATTGGGCCATGACACATATCCATAGGCTGACGCTCTGCTGAGCCGCGCCACGGCACGTCCACTCAGAGAGTACTTTCCGAGCTTCCCGCGCAAGGGCACCGCGTACCGCAATCTGCGGCCTTCGGCGTCCCGTAGCTCAGGATGCCGAGTCAGCGCCATCTGGAGCGCCGAGCTGCCGCATTTGGGAGCCCCGATGTGCAAGATGGCCTGCGGCGCGCTCATGGCGTGCTCCGCGGCATCGCGGCTGTCTCGGACCGGATCGCCGCCAAAAGCTCTGACGCGTCAGGCCGCTCATCGTCGGGAAGCGGCAAGGCCCGGCACGGTGCGCCCCGCGCCTGGGCTGCGCGCACGGCATCCCCCTGGGCGCCAAGATCGAAACAGAAGACCGGAAGCCCGGTCGCGATGGCCTCATGGGTGGTGAACGAAAACGTCTCGGGCCAGATCGACGGGATCAGCCAAGCCTGGATACCGTAGCGCGCCACAAGGCCGGGCAGATCCGTGAGTCGGTAGGCCCCGTGGACCCGCGACGGCGCGGCCAGGGTGAATTCGGGGGCGAGATGCCCGATCACCACGACCCGCGCGTCCTGCGACGCTGCGAAGGCGCGCGCCATCTCCTGCACCACGCCCGCCCCTTTCTGCGGGCCAATATTGCCCAACACGCCGATCGTGAACGCAGAACCCGGCGCCGGGGGCGAGATCCGCGGCACATCCCCCGATACCGCATGGGGCCGCACCTCGATGGCGTCGCGCGCCTGCGGGTATGCCGCCGCCACCAAGGCCTGGCTGCTGGGAGAGAAGACGATGACACGCGACGCAGCGCCCATGAGCCGCCCCCAGGCGGCCTGCCAGTCCGACAGGTCCACAGCCGCCCCGCCGTTCACCCACCGGTGATCCCCGGCGCCATCACTGTCAGGACGCGGCAGGCCCCGAAAATGACCATGTCGATCAAGAAGCGTGTAGGAGGGGCTGATGGGAAAGAAATCGTGAAACAGAACCTCGATGGATTGCGCCCCGCCTCTCAACGCCTCGGGCCCCTGCCCCGCCAGCGCCAGAATCAGATCCGGCAGCTTGACCGGATCTCCATCCCCTACCCCGCAGGAATAGATCAGGCGTCGCCGCGGCAGGCGCCCGACAAGCGCGCGCATGAGCGCCGTGTCGTCGGTGCGCCCGGTCAACACGCCCTGCGCGCTGTAGAGCTCGAGCGTCCAGCGCCGCCCCTGCCCGACGCGCAGCACGAGCCCGGCCCCGCCTTCTGCGATGTGGGCTGCCAACTCGGACTGAAGGTAATTCTCCGCCCCTCCTCCCAAGGCATGGGCCAGATAGACCGGCACGGGCTCATCTCGCAGTGTGGCGGCCCATGTCAGGCCAAGAGCCAGCCGCGCGGTCCCCAGGGGATCGTTCAGGATGAAGCGCTGCACCTCGTCGTCATAGCGCGGGTAGCGACGGCTGATCTCTGCTCCGTTGCGCGCCAAGAGCTTTTGTTTCGCAGCGGAACCGAAAGACGTGCCACCCCGATGTTCGACAAAGAGGTTTGTCGCGCAGACATGGCGTCCCCCCCGGGCGCGGGCGCGCTGGCACCAATCGGTCTCTTCGCCATAGCCGCGCCCGAAGGCCTCGTCGAAGGTCGGCAGGTCTGCCAAAAATCGCGGTGCCAGGGCCATGCAGAACCCCACCCCGGTGGGCGCCTCGGCCGGGCTCACTCCCAGCTGGGCTGCGGCGCCATCCAACGCGTCCCCTGCCCCGTCCAGCAAGGCGTGAGGTCTGCACTGGGTGGGAACCGTGAATATCTCTGCGTCATTGGAAAGCGGCGTGACGCTGGCAACACCCCGATCGGCCAGGGGGGAAAGCAGCCGCGTGGCCCAACCGGCCGGCACCAGCGCGTCCGAATTCATCAGAACCACCGGCGCGTCCGGCCATTGCCGGGCATGCTCCAGCCCGCGATTGACCGAGCCCACGAAGCCCAGATTCTGCTCATTGCGCAGCAGATGCACCCGGTCGGCGCGGTCTGTGACGCCCGCCCAGTGGCTGAGCCAGTCACTGAGGCCGGGTTCGGTGGAGGCGTCGTCGACAAGGATCAGTCGCCACTCGAGATCGGTATGGGCCTCGATGCGCCACAGGGCGAGCTTCAATGTCTCAAACGCATTGTAGACCGGCATCACCAGCGTGACGCTGTCATGGGGGCAAGAGAAGCGGGCAGTGGGCTCTAGCACTGCGGGATCCAGCACGATGGCCCTGGATTTTGGCACCAGCCGCAATCCTTCTTTCACGATTTCCCGCGCGCCCAGGTCGCCATGGCGCTTCCACCGCCAGATTGCCGGCACCAATCGGAGCAAATCGGCGATGAAGACGCCAGCCCGTGCCACCCGCGCTAGCGCCACACGCCCCGGCGAGAACCCGGCAAAGGCATGGGGCTGCGTCTGGCCGTCCCGTTCCGTCAGAATCTGCAGGGGACCGGGCTCGAAGGGAACGTCCAGTTCAAAGCGCCCCTCAGCGGGCGCGATCCAGATCTGTCGATCTTCGAACTGCACGCCCACACGGTCGCTGTCGGCGGTGCCTTTGACGATCAGCCGGTTATCCTCGAGCCACAGCCCGTTGACACGGGCGACCTGTCGGCGTTGATCGTCATAGAGGGCCCGCCCCCCGCGCGTGAGCGCGACCGTGCGATCTGCGTAGCGCGTGAACACGCGGTAAACACGCTGAAGCAGCACGGCATTCTCCGTAGGTTGGCCGGTGTCGATCTACGCATACCCGCGCAGGCAGACAAGCCATGGGAACCGGGGACCACGAAGCACCATGGAAGATCGCGGAGAGAAATGTTTCGCGCGCGAAACATCCGGGGCAAGCGGCTAGTCTGCGGCAGAGAGGAAGGCCAAAAGACTTTTGTAGAGCTCTGCATCCATGGCAGGGCCCCGCAGAACCACGTGATTGTCGCCTTTGCGCTCCATAGTGAGGCCGGGGCGCGGCGTGTTCTTCATGGGGGCAGGGGGCGCGGAAGCGCGGCCCGAGGCAGGTGTCAACAGCGCCTCAAGACAGGCCTTTTCGTCCTCCGCCGTGGCCGGATTGGCCGCCTGCACCCCCCGCCGGAAAGACTCTGCTGCTGCTGGATCCGCAGACAAAGCCCCAGACACGCGCAGGCCCAACCGTTCACTGAGATCTTCAGGGAACCGGAGAACCCCGTCCAGTTCAGCCACCAGAACGAGGAACGACCGGATCTTGGATCGCTTGGCGCGCGAGGCATTGCGGTAGAGGCTCAAAAGCGCGGCTTTCGGGGTCTCGAACACACCCTGCTCCACCGTCCTGGCAGTGATGCGCGCGCGCTCATAATAGCTGAGTCCCGCGCGAATCTCGTTCTCTTCGACCATGGCCAGATAGGCATCGGCGGATTGGTCAGGGCGTCGCAAAAGCGCTTGAACAGTCTCGAACGCACCGGGTTTTTCGTCGGAAAGGTGACGCAGGGCGGCGAGCCTGCGCCAGCCTGAAATCAGGCCGTAGCGCCCGTTACCCAGATCCGTGACCTCAATGGGGGTCTGCTGGCCCCGCGCTTCGATGGAGGCGCGCAGGCTTGCCATTTCCTCGTCGTCGATGCGCGTGCGATCCCGCACCAGATGGCTCTCGTCCACGGCAGCAAGGGGCAGGTCGAGCACCATGCGCCCCTCTTCCCGGGCCCGTCGCAGAGTGTCGGCCACCTCTTCAAGGGCGGCCGTCGACGCGTTCTGGCCAACGACATCGGCGATCGGGGCAGACGTGTAACTGCGGCGCCCGCCCATGGGGTACATCGATTTGATCTCTGGGGCCGGCCCGTCCGCCGTCAGATAGTCGGGGTTTGCTGGGGTCAGGCGCTTGCGCTTAGCCATCCATGGGCCTCCAGTTGAAAATACGAACTCCTGCGCGCAAACCCCTGAAGGAAGGCTGAAGCCACCGGGCGCTGGACGCAGAAACAGGCTCTAACAAAGAGTTAACCGCGCTCATTCGGCGGCCTCGCGAGCGGCCATCTCGTCGCGGCGCCAGCTGCCCACCAGCAGGGCCTTGAACGCCGCATAGGTGGCATCGAAGGTTTCGCGCCCCCGGGCATAGGTCTCGCGGTTGAAATCGCGGTAATCGGCCTCGTAAATGCCTCTGACCTGTTCGCCCACCTGGCCGATCAGGGCCGTGAAATCCTGCCTGTGCGGGGACAGGGTGGGGCCTAGATAGGCCTGCATGAGCGCTGCGAGCTCGGCCTGCTGGGTCCCGTCATAGCGCGTGATGACCGTGCGCACGGCATCCCATTGAAAGGCCAGCCCCTCCCGGCCCAGGGCCCGCGCCGCGGTGTTCTCGGCGGCCTCGATGGACCCGAAGGTGGCATGGAGCATGTCAAAGAAACGCCCGGTGGAATCGAATTCCAGGAATGACGCGCCCAGGGGAACGAGCAGGATGTCTGCTGCCGCAAGCCCGTTGATGGTCAGGTATCCCAGGGCAGGGGGGGTATCGAGCAGAACGAGGTCATAGTCATCGAGCACGCCGTCTTCGGCCAGGCTATCGGCAAGCGCGTCCCAGAGCTTCCAGCTTTGGCTGGCCATGCGCCAGACCGGGATCTGAAACTCCGCCCAGTAAAGGTTCAGCTGCGCGCCGATCAGATCGATATTGGGCCAGTGCGTCTTCTGCACCAGATCCGCCGCCCGGATATCGAGCGCGGTGTTCAGCGTGTCATCGAGCGATTTGGGCGCCTCGCCCCGATCAAGCCTGCGCTGATTGTCCAGGCGCTGCTGGCGTCCGTAGTGACGGGCTAGAAGGGGAAAGACAGTTTTCCATTCATCCTCCACGCGTCCGCCGAAGATCGACGTCATGGAGCCCTGGCTGTCGAGATCGATGACCAGCACCTTGTAGCCATCCAGCGCTGCAGACATGGCCAGATGCGCGGCGGTCGATGTCTTCCCCACACCGCCTTTGAAATTCGCAATGGCGGCGATCTTTGCTGGCAGGCCCTCAGGCCGGTAGGGCAGGTAATTCTTGGCTTTTGATCCCTGTTCGCTGAAATGGGCCCGCAGCCTGAGAACGTCTTCGTAGGTGAACCACTTTGCTCCGCCCTCCGTTTCCGAGAGGCCCTGGGGAAGATCTGGGTTCTGCTTGAGCACGCGGCGGAAATGGCCGGTGGCGACCGGGATCAGGTAGCGGGTGATCTCCCAGGTTGAAAACCGCCGCAGCTGTCGCTCTCCGCTTTCGCCAAGGCCCCGGGCCTGGAGGTCTGCTCGTCCCGCTGCGCAGGCCAGGGAGATGCGATCAAAATCCTCTGTGCCAGCCGGTTCCCCGAGGGAGGACAGCGCTGAATCAGGCACTATGGTTGCGTAGGGGGGAGGGGACGCTTGAGTGTCTGATGACATGACTGCGCTGCTTTCTTTGTGCTCGATGTGCGCTCTTTTCCAAGTAATATCTAGAAACACAGTACATGTCACTATTATCAGTACATAATTTAAATTTCATTTTGTATTCAAAGTATTACGTCCTTTCCATTTGGGGGTGATGGATGCTCGTGGCCGTCCAATCCTTGTTAATCTTAGTTATATTTTCGTTAAGGGTTCAGCCGTCCTTGCTTAAAGCATTGTTCTTGAAAAGCTTATCCGGCTTTTTTTAAGCCCTACCGACTCTGATACCACGTTTCTACGACTCTGATCCCACGCTCCCGCGATTCCGATCCGCCGTTAGAAACTGGACGCAGTTTGTGGATAACTTTAGGCTAGTGTCAGTGAAACCCCGATAAGAGCCATCCGAGTCGGCCGAGGGGAGCAGGTGCCGAAAGGCGTGAAACAGACAGGTACTAATCCATGATGGCTCTGCAGAGATGAGTGCGGGACCCACCGTGTCCGGGCGTTTGCCGGATCGTCATCCGACGGCGGATTTCTTTGTCTGCGATATTTTCGGGGCGCCCCTCAAGGACGACCTCGGCAGCATGGAGCACCCGATTTTTTCGCTCAGCACCCGGCCGGATCGGCGGGTGTTGAGCTATGCCCATAAAGGGACCCATGTGGAAGTCACGCCATCGGTGCGGGGTCGCGCGACGATCCATGACAAGGACATCCTGATCTATTGCATCAGCCAGCTGATGGCGGCGATGAATGCCGGTCGCGCCATCAGTCGCACCTTGCACCTCAAGGCCCACGACCTGCTCGTTGCCACCAACCGCGACACCAGCGGCGATGCCTATGCGCGCCTCCGCGAAGCGTTCGAGCGGCTGGCGGGTACGCGCATCACCACCGACATCGCTACCGGCGGCACCGAGACGACGACCGGTTTCGGTCTCATCGAAAGCTGGCAGATCGTTCGCCATACACGGGCGGGCCGGATGGTCAGCGTCACGGTTACCCTGAGCGAATGGATCTACCGCGCCGTGCTGAGCCGAGCAGTCCTGACGCTGCATCGCGACTATTTCCGCCTGCGTAAACCTCTCGAGCGGCGGATCTACGAGCTCGCGCGCAAGCATTGCGGCCGCCAGCCCGAATGGAAGGTCAGCGTGGCGGTGCTGCATAAGAAATCCGGCAGTACGGCGCCTGTCCGGGTCTTTCGCGCCGCCCTGCGCCGGATGATTGTCGATGCCAACCTGCCGGACTACGCCCTGCGCGAGGAGCCGGGCGATCTGATCGTCTTCGAGCGCGAGGCCGTGGTCGTCGAGGCCACCCGCTCCGTGGTGCTGTCGGAGGCTGCCCGCGACGAGGCGCGCGCCCTGGCGCCGGGCTGGGACGTCCACGCCCTGGAGGCCGAGTGGCGCAGCTGGTGGCATCAGACCGGCGCGCCGACCCTGACCAACCCCGATGCCGCCTTCGCGGGCTGGGTGCGCGGAAAGGTCAAAAGAGAGCCCTGACGCGGCGCACCTTGGGCAGGCACAGGGTCTGCACCACCTTGGACACGCTCTGTCAGGCTCTTCCCCGCCGCCTCCCCTTCATGTTTCGCGTGCGAAACATCTGCCCCGTGCTGACCCCTGCTGACTTATGACCGGGCCAGTCGCATGATGGATCGGCGCCCGGCCTAGGCCGCTGGAACTTCGATGCGCTTTTCCGGCGGCACCAGCGCGTTGATCTGGGCGATATGCTCCGGCAGGCATCGGGTCAGGAAGTCATAGGTTTCCACCACGCGGGCCCGCGCCGCAGGGCCAAGATGGGCATAGTCATCCGGCCGCGCCAGCACGTCGATGATTTGCCCTGCCAGGGCGTCATGGTCGAAGAAGTCCACCAGAAGGCCCGTTTCGCCGTGGGTGATCGCCTCGCGCACCGGGGCGACGTCCGAGGCAATCACGGTGGCCTGCATCGACATCGCCTCGAGCAGGGACCAGCTGAGCACGAAGGGCATGGTCAGATAGAGATGACACCGGCCCAATTGCACGAGCTTCTGGAACATCGGGTAGGGCACCCGGCCCAGAAAGTGCACGCGGTCCCAATCCACCTGGTCCCCGACCTCGGCCTCCATCTCGGCCCTCAGGCCGCCGGGGGTTTTGCTCTTGGTGCCGTAGGATGTCTCGTTGCCGCCAAGCACGAGGACCCGCGCCTCGGGCCGCTCCCGCAGGATCCGGGGCAGGGCCCGCATGAAGATGTGAAACCCCCGGGTGCGTTCCAGATTGCGGGTGACATAGGTAACCACTTCATCGTCGCGGGTCAGCTCGCGGCCAAGGCGCTGGAGCGACAACGACACGTCCGGGTCCGGAACGAGCGTATCTGTGCGTATGCCGTCATGGCACACGTAGAGCTTGCGGTGGAAGCTTTCGGGAAAGCGATCGCGTTGCCAATGGGTCGGGCTCAGGCCCAGATCGACGCTTTCGATGTTGCTGAGCGACACGGCATTTCGCGCCGCGAGCAAAAAGGGCGTATTCGGCCCCGGCGGGTCCTCGGGGTCAAAGCCCACGATGCCGCCGGTTTCGCTGTAGTAGAATTCAAAGAAGCCGATGATTGGGACATCGGCCCAGACCTGTTTGAAAAAGGTCAGTTCGCCCCAGCCGACATGGCCGATGACGATGTCGGGCCGGAAATTCTCTTCCGTGTCGAGCCGTCGTGCTGCCATGGCCGCCCCAAAACCGAAGCCCGTTGCTTCTTCCCAGACCTTCGATAGGCCGTAGGCATTCTCGGCCGGTTTGTGATGGGCCTGGTAGACGCGTGCTTCAACACCCTCGATGGTCGGAGGCTGCTTGCGCTGGGTAAGGAAGTAGATTCGATGCTGGCCGGTGGCCGCCAGCCACTGCACCAGTTCGCGATACTGGCCGGGCATGTTTTGATGGACGAAGAGAATGTTCATGTATGGTCTTGTGTTGAAAGAGCTTTGCCCGACATAGCGGCGCCGGGGTGGGTTTGGCAAATGTCGAAAAAGACAAGACCAGCGCGGGGCGCGATCCTAGACCCAGCCCAGCCCGGCGGCGACGAGAAGACCCACCGTGGCGGGCCGGGATTGGCGGTGCAGGCCGAGGCGCGAAAACGCCAGGGCCCGCCGCAGGCCAGCCTTCGAAGGCAGCCGCCGGAAGGTGTCGAGCAGGGCGGCATTTTCCGGGGTCAGGAGCGCTGAAATGCGCGACAACGCGGCGGCATTGGCGTCGATCCAGTGCCCATAGGTGCGCCCCAGGACCTGACTTGTACGCCTCACAGAGGCGGCTATCCCGTGATGGGCGCCCATGGCGTTACGGCCGTGCTGACGGTAGTAGAGCACGGTGTCGGGCGCGACGATCACCCGGCCCCCGGCGCCGCTGATCACCTGGTAGAGCCACCAATCATGGTAGGGGATGCCCTGCGGGATCCCGGCACGGCGCACAAGGGCCAGGGCGTCGGCATCCAGCACCAGGCTGTGTCCGCTGACGATGTTCTGGGTCAGCGCATTGCGAAAGTCCGGCGGGCGTGCCGGCGGGCGTGACCGGCCGGTCTCGTGGAGGTCGGGGTCAGTGTAGATGCTCTGTGCGCTGTAAACTACCGGCCCGGCAGGCCCGGCTTTCTCGAGCGTCGCCCGCGCCAGGGACAGCTTTTGCGGCAGCCAGACATCGTCCTGATCCGAAAGCGCCACCGGCCCGGCGGGCAGCTCGGGCCGGGTGAGGAGCGCCATGAAATTCGCCGCCGGCCCGGCTTGGGGGCCCTCGAAGAGGCGGATGTCATGGGCTGCGCTATGGGCCCTGCGGAACGTGTCCAGGATGGCCCTCGTGTCATCGGTAGAGCCGTCATCGCTCACCCACAGGTCCCAACGTGGGTCCTCTTGCGCCAGATACGATCCCAGCTGTGCCTCGAGATGCCTGGCGCCATTGCAGGTTGCCAGCAGGATGGTGATCCTGCCAGTGCGCGTGGCATCGGGTGGGCGATCAGACATCGGGAGCTCTCCTGACGGGCGCACCGAGATCCCGTGGTAGGGGCCGCCAGACCGCTGGCCGCCCGTGCGAAAGACCTCGATACATCACGTGGTTTATTCGAATTCTTCCTGAAATCCACACTCCGGACACATCCCCAGCATCCTGCCTGCACGGCCGTGCGCCATTCCTGTGCGGAGTGGGTGACGGGGTATTTGGCGATGGCCAGTATCAGACATATCGAAACCGTGCCTGTCCTGTTCGGATCCGATCCCGGGGAAGTCGGCCCCGGGTTTGCCGACCTGCTTGCCGGCGATGTCTCTCACGGGCGGCTCTACGGGGTGCGTCAGGTGGAGCAGGGGCTCGAGCAGCGCGACACCGGCGCAGGCCTCGCCGTGCAAGCCACCCGTTCCCTGGATGGCGGCACCGGATTGGCCGCCCCGCGCCAGTTACTTCTGACCGAGATGGACGGCGATCAGGTTCTGCTGACCTATGGCCGCTACGGTTCCGAGATTGAAGCGGTTCGCCTGACCTCGGACGGCAATCTGGGGAGCCCCTTCACGCTCTCCATGGACGGTGCGGATGACGCGGCCCTGACCGCGCTGGCGGTCACCGACGGCGCCGCCTTCGTCGTGGGGGCCACGCGTCAGGAAGCCGGGCTTTCGGTCTGGCAGCGCCAGGGCAATGTGCTGACCCCGGTGGCCGAAGGGATCGCGGCCGATCAATTGGCGGCCAACGGTGTTTTCGACCTTGCCCTTGTGGCGCCGGGCGGTGACGCTCGTCTGCTGGTGGCCTCCAGCACCGGCGACAACTTGCTGAACTTTGCCATCTCACCGGGCGGCGTGCTGAGCGACATGCGGCAACTGGGCAGCGCAGAGGGGCTTTTTCTCGATCGCCCAGACCACCTGGCCACGGTCGATGTGGACGGGCAAGCCTATGCACTGATCGGGGCCTCGGGCAGCTCTTCACTGGCGGTCGTGGCGCTAGAGCCGGGCGGCGGCATGGCGCTGCGCGACCATGTCCGCGACGACCTGACCACGCGTTTCAGCGATCTTGCGGTGCTCGAGGCGCTGACGGTCGGGGGTCAGGCCTTCATCGTTGCCGGTGGCAGTGACGACGGGCTCAGCCTGTTGACCCTGCTGCCCGGCGGGCGGCTGCTGCATCTTGATACCCTGGTCCACGGGCTCGACACGGCCCTTGGCAATCCTTCGGGCCTCGCGCTGACACCGGCCTCGGACGGGCAGGGCATCACCCTTGTTGCCAGCGGCACCATGGTCTCAGGCCTCCCCGGCATCGGCCAGTTCGAGATCGATCTGGGAGAGATCGGGATCACACGGCAGTTGGGATCCGGGGCCGACACCTTTGCCGGTACCGGCGGTCGCGACCAGATCGATGGCGGGGCGGGCGATGACACGTTGCAGGGCGGGGCAGGGGCCGACGTGCTTGTGGACGGGGATGGCGCCGATCTGCTGCAGGGGGGGGCAGGGGCCGATGTCTTCATCCTGGTCCGGGACGGTGACGACGACCGGATCGCCGATTACCAGCCCGGTTTGGACATTCTGGACCTGTCGCAGCTGGTGGACCCCTACGCCTCCCAGCCTCCCCTGGTGTCAGCGACGGCCACCGGCGCGCGCATCGATTTCGGCGACGAGTCGCTGCGCATCGACACCGCAGACGGGGGTTCCCTCGATCCAGATGATTTCGATTTCTCCCAGTTGGTCGGCCTGCCGCGCGTTTCGATGACCCTGCCGGAAACGCCGCCGCCCGAGCCTGATCCTCCCCGTATCCTCATCGGGAGTGCCGGCCCCGATACCCTGTTGGGCGGCAGTGGCGACGATTTCCTGAACGGAGAGCCGGCGCGCACGCCATTCGACGAAATTTCGGCCCAGGTCTTTAGGCTCTACCAGGCCACGCTCGGGCGCAAGCCCGACATTGCGGGCCTGCAGGACTGGACCGGCCGGCTGGAAAGCGGAGAGCTGACCCTCGGCGAGGTTGCCGGGCGCTTTGTGGCCTCTCTGGAATTCCAGCGCGTCTATGGATCCCTCGGGAACCACGAATTCGTCACGCTTCTCTACAACAACGTGCTCGACCGCGGTCCCGACCCGTTAGGGCTGGCCCACTGGACCGGGTTTCTGGACCGCGGCGAGCGCAGCCGCGCCGAAGTCGTCAACGGATTTTCGGAAAGCCGCGAGTTCGTTGCAAAGACCGAAATCGATGCGCTGGCATTCAGCAGTGCCGGGCTGCAGGCGCAATTCTCGGACGAGGTTTTCCGCCTGTATCGCGCGACGCTCGATCGTGCCCCGGATCCCACGGGCTTTTCCGACTGGACCCAGAGGCTGGCCGATGGCCTGCCGTATCTCGATGCGATCACGGGCTTCACCAAAAGCCGGGAATTCATTGGCAATTACGGAGACACCGATAACGAGCAATTCGTGATGCTGCTTTACGGCAACGTGCTTGATCGCACACCCGATCTAGGGGGGCTCGCGCATTGGCTCGGCAAAATCGAAAATGAAGGCTGGAGCCGCGAAGAGGTGGTTCAGGCCTTCGCCAGGAGCCGGGAATTTGTCAGTAACACAGACCCCGAGCTGGTGGCCTGGATGCGCGCGCGAGGCCCCGATGATGTCCTCGATGGTCACGGCGGCAACGACGTGCTGATCGGCGGCGCGATGTCGGACCACTTCGTCTTCCGCGCAGAAGCCGGGGGGGACCATGTGGTCGTCGATTACGAACCCTGGGACAGGCTCGTTTTCGAAGGGGTCGGCAATGATGCCCAGATCCGGGGGCACATGGTTCAGGACGGTGACGATGTGATCTTCGAGGCAGATGATCTGCGCGTGGTCATCGAGAACACGACCCTGAGCGACATCGATTTCTAGCCATTGTGGCGCGGGGGGCTTGCCCCCTTAATCGCGGGCGTAATTGTCTTCGTAGCGGATGATGTCGTCCTCCCCGAGATAAGGGCCGGTCTGCACTTCGATCAGCACCATGGGCACCTTGCCGGGGTTCTCCAGCCTGTGCCGGGAGCCAACGGGGATGTAGACAGACTGATTTTCTGTGAGGAGCTCGACGCTGTCATCGACCGTCACCCGGGCCGTTCCCTGAACGACGATCCAGTGCTCGGACCGGTGATGGTGGCTTTGCAGACTGAGCGCGGCACCGGGGTGCACGTGGATGCGCTTGACCTGGAAGCGGTCGGCAAGGATCAGGGTCTCGAACCAGCCCCATGGCCGGTGATCGACGGGGAATTGCTGGGCCTGTTTGACGCCGCGGTCCTTCAGGACCTGCACGGCCTGTTTTACATTCTGGCTTTCGGAGACATCCGCCACCAGCACCGCATCGCGCATCGCCACGGCAACGGTATTCTTCAGGCCGATACCCACCAGTTCGATTTCGCCGGTTTCCGAGCGCAGCAGCGTGTTCTCGCAATCCAGAGCCGTGGTATGCCCCGATGCGGCATTGCCCTGGGTGTCGTGCGGGGCCTCTTGCCAGACGGCCTCCCAGCTGCCCATATCCGACCACGCGCCGTCAAATCGCACCACGGCGACATCGCTGGCTTTTTCCATGACGGCGTAGTCGATGGAATCCACCGGGACCTCGCGCCAGAGGTCGGGATCGATGCGGGAAAAGCCCAGATCACTGTGTCCCGCAGCCATGGCCTGTGCCACCCGGTCATGGATGTCGGGGGCATGGGCGCGGAAGGCGGCGATCAACGTGTCGGCACGGGCCAGAAAGACGCCTGCATTCCAGAGGTTCTCCGGCGCGGTGAAAAGCGCCGCGGCGCGGGCGGCATCGGGTTTCTCGATGAAGCAGTTGAGCGCGTATACGCCGCCCTGCAGCTCGTCCCCGATCTCGAGCCAGCCGTAGCCTGTTTCGGCGCGGTCCGGGGTGATGCCAAAGGTGACGATGCGGCCGTCTTCAGCGGCTTGGCGACCCCGTTTCACCGCGGCGCGAAAGGCTGACGGATCCGCGACCGCATGGTCGGAGGGTACAAGCAGCATGAGGCCCTGGGGTGACATCTCGGCCACCTTCAGCGCCGCGGCAATGGCTGCGGGCGCGGTGTTGCGCGGGTCAGGCTCGATCAGGATGCCAGCAGGCGTCAGCCCGACGGCGTCGAGCTGTTCGGTGACGATGAAACGGAACGCGTCCCCCGTCACGAGCAGAGGGTCGGTGAAATCCGCCCCGGTGAAGCGCTGCGCCGATGCCTGAAAGAGGCTTTCCTCGCCCAGGAGGTTGGCGAACTGCTTGGGAAAGCTCTGACGCGACAGCGGCCAGAGCCGGGTGCCGGAGCCGCCGCAGAGCAGGACAGGAGTGATCATGGCAATGGCTCCCTTGCCGTTCGGCCTGAAAAGTAGACCTGGCGGCAGATGCTGTAGAGCTGACTGTCCCAGGCGATATAGCCCCGGTAGATCTCACGCTGTCCGTCATTGAGCCCCGCCAATGCTTCATCCAGCTTGCCTGGCTCAGGGGCTGCGTTCTCGCGGATGGGTGTGGCTTCAGACAGCAACCCCTGTCGGACCAGCCGTGTCTGAAAATTCTTGAAGTGCTCCGTGAGCCCGTAGGTGAAATTCGGGGCCATGACGTTGTGCAGGGCCAGCCGCAGCAGTTGACGTTCTCGGCCTAGTCCGGCCTGACGCATATTTCCCGCCAAGCGTCTGATCTGGCCATTATCAACCTCGAAGCGAACCGCCGGATGGGCAAAAGTGTAGTCTAGGAAGTCCCCGAACGACATCTTCTGGTTCGTCACGATATTATACAGGGGATGGTGATCCGTTCGCCCGACGTAGCGATAAAAGCTGAGCAGTCGTGGCCCGGGCCGGCGCAAGACACTGATGTAGTGGCAGCGCTGAGGCAGCATATCCGCAACCCCGTGAGACATGTGGCCGAAGATGAACCGAAGCTTCTTCAACTGGCCTGGCGGCTTTCTCAGCTTTGCGAGACCATCATTGCCCAAGGTGAGACGTTGCTCGGGTCGGGTGTTTTTCACCAGCAGCCGTGACAGGCTTGATCCGGCGGATTTGGGAATGTGCAGATGGATCAGCGTGCGCGCTTTCCCAGTTTGTCCTGCCTTGTCCGGTAAAGGACCAAATCCACCATTCTGCTGAAATTCCTGCGAGGTCAGAAAAACACGCCGCACACCGGCAAGCGTGGTCTGGTTCGACTGCATCCTGTTGGTTTCGGCAGGCGACGGCTTGCGGCCCAGAAAAAGCTGGTAGGCCAGTTCGATGTCCTGGGGGTTCAGGGTCATGCCGGATCCCGTTCTGGGGCCACAGCCGGTGCTTGCATCTGTGCCATGGAGGCGTGATCGGCGCATGTGTAGCGGAGGCATCTGGTCGTGATTTTTGGCGTCATCAGGCTTTGTCTTTCTTTTTCTCCAGCTCTTTGAGGATGTTGCGCAACCTGTCGCCATAGCGTTTGGCAATGGCGTCGCGGGAGAAGTTTTGCCGGATGTGGGTCAAGGCCGCCTGCGCCCGGGCCTGCCTTTGCGCGGGGTCGTCGAACATGGCGCGCAGCTGCTGAGCGGCGTGTTCGACCCGGGGCTCGGCCCATTTCGAGCTGGGGCGCACGAAGATGTAGTCGCCGTCCTTGAGGTCGGTGATCTCGTAATCGACAAGCCAGGTCGTATCCTCGCGGCAGAAATCCATGTTGCCGGAATAGGCGGTGGCCACCACCGGCACGCCGAGGGCCATGGCCTCGATCATGCCGAAGCCCCAGCCTTCGGATTTGTGCAGCGAGATGTAGCAGTCCGATCCGGCCTTGAGGCGCAGCAGATCGCGATAGCTGAGGGTCTCGTTCATCACCACGATGCGCGGATCCGAGGCGATGATCGCGTCGACCCGATCCCAGAGCTGCACCTGGACGGGATCAAAGACGCTGTCGCGGTTCTGGGTCTTGACCACGAGGCGGGCGTTGGGGACGCCCGCGAAGGCCTTCTGGAAGCTTTCGAGCACCGCCACGGGGTTCTTGCGCTGGACGAAGGAAAAGCTGTCAAAGGCCACCAGACAGACGAAATGCGAGCCATCGAAGCGAAAGCGCCGCTCGACGAAGGCGCGGGAATCGGCGCGCTCCATATCGGGCATTTCCTCGAAGCACATGCCGACATTGACCACCGGCTTGCCCTGGGCGTCGGGGGTGTAGATTTCCACCCCGTATTCGGTGGAAACCCAGATCTCGTCGAGAAGCTCCATGCCCAGATAGTGGCAATAGGCGGGTTGATCGAGTTCCCAGAAGAAATAGCCGATATTGTAGGCGCCCGAGAAGACATCGGGCTGATAGGCGAAGGCCAGGGGCACGGATTCGGCGTTGAGATGGATCATGTTGATCTTCGCCGGGCCGTATTCCTCGATCATCGTGCCCGAGCTGAAACCCTCGGGGGCGGGATTGTCGAGATCGAAATCCACGCCGCGCACCGCGAGCCCCGTGGCGCGCAGGATGTCGGCCGAAAGCCGCGTCGCCTGTCCCAGACCGCTTGCCTTGGCCAGGGGGCCGATCAGCTGCACATCCACCTCAGCGCCGTCATCGGGGCGGGGCAGGGCGGCCGCCTCGAACCGGTCGCCGGCGGGAGAACGGGTCATGAAGGAATAGCTGTCGAGATCAAAGGATTGCAGTCGCAGCGCCGCGGCATAGCGCGCCCGCGTCAGGGGTGATCTCAGGTGTGGCCTTGGATCCTCGCCTTCCGGCGCCTGCGCCTTGCGCAGGGCCGCGACGAATTCCTCGAGCGGGCTGGTCCCGCCATCGCCGGGTTCCAGCAGCTTCCGGACGGACGTGCGCGGGATGTAGCGCAGCAGGTCCGGTCGGCGCGCCGCGCGGACCAGGATTGCCAGCAGCAATGTCTTGCGGCCCTCGGCGGTGCCGGGTTTGAGGAAGTGCAGCTGGGGCGTGTCCTTGAAGAAGCGCTCGGTGAAATAGCTCAGCGGCCAGGCATCGAGCTTCCGTGACGGATGCACACTGCGCAAAAGATCCGCCGCCTTGTCGGGCATGAGCACGTCTTCGAAATAGAGATGCGGCAGGTCGTTGTGCGCCCACCAGAACAGCGCATCCAGATAGCTGTCGCGATCGTTGAGATTGAAGCGCGTCACCAGGTCGGGCCGTCCGGCCATGCGCCACCACATCGCCCGACTGAGGCTGTATTTCTGCGCGCCCATGACGAGGGGCGCGTTGAGATAGGCGATGGTTTCCCGCGCGAGGGGAATGCGCTTGCGATCCTGCGCGCGATAGGCGGTGAGATACCAGTAGAGATACCTGTCGGCTGTCTCGAGCCTCGGCTCGACCGCGTAATGCGCGTCCATCCGGTAGCGGTAGCGCACGTAATCGAGATAGGCCGGTTGCCCGCTCTGCAGGATCTCCGGGGCGATGCGGTCGGTCGTGAACATCGTCCCGTGGCGCGTGAAAGGGGCGGGTCGGACCGGCAGCAGATCCGTGTTGCCCTCGGGCAGTCGCGCCAGCAGGTCTTCTAGTACTTCGAGGTCGTCGGCCAGCACATGGGCGCAGCGCTCCATGGCATTCTGGCTCAGGCCGGGATCGCTGTCGTCGATGGTGAGCTGCACGTGGCCGATTACGTGCTCTGCCGCGCCCATGGTGCGCACGCTCAGCAGGCCGTCGGTCCGGGAGATGCGATCGAAGAGGGAATCCGTCAGCATGAACTGGAACCCGCAATCGGGGTCGGCCCCGGTGGCAGCGCGCACGTCCTCGCGGATGATATTGGCTGTGCCGCTTTCCAGGATCGTGTCGCCGGCAAAAAGCCCCACGGTCTGGTTGCCCTTGCGGGTCTGGCGGTGCACCACCCAGCCGCGGATCGCGCCGTCATCCGACGGCCCGTCAACGTAGCCGCGGAACGGTCCCTGCTGGCGGTGCCGCCGGAGCGCTGCGACGCCCCGCATGGCCAGTGCGAGCATATCTTTCAGCCGCCGTTCCACTGGTCCCGCCATGTCTGACCTCCGGTTCAGCCCAATGCGTCGTAATCGGCGCGCGCCATCATCTGCGCCAGCGCCTGGATGTCGACCTGGGGCTCCCACCCGAGCCTGTCGCGCGCCTTGGAGGCGTCGCCGATCAGCAGGTCGACCTCGGCCGGGCGGTAGAATTTCGGGTTCACGCGCATCACCTGGCGGCCGGTCTTGCGGTCGGTGGCGGTCTCGGCCTCGCCTTGGCCCTGCCAGTCCAGCTCCATCCCCAAAGCCTCGGCCGCGGAGGTGAAGAAATCGCGGATCGTCGTCGTGACCCCGGTGGCCAGCACGTAGTCGTCGGCCGTCTCCTGTTGCAGCATGCGCCACATGCCGTCGACGTAATCGCCGGCAAAGCCCCAGTCGCGTTTGGCATCCATGTTGCCCAGCTCCACCGGCGCCTCGCCCCCGCGCGCCAGCGCCGCGAGGCCCAGGGTGATCTTGCGGGTGACGAATTCCTGCCCCCTGAGCGGGCTCTCATGGTTGAACAGGATCCCGCTCGAGGCGTGCATGCCGAAGCTCTCGCGGTAATTCATGGTGATGTAATGGCCATAGACCTTGGCTGCGCCATAGGGCGAGCGCGGATAAAACCGCGTCGTTTCCGACTGCGGCACTTCCTGGACCAGCCCGAACATCTCGGAGGTTGAGGCCTGGTAGAAGCGGGCTTCGGGCCGCAGCGTGCGCAGGCTGTCGAGAACGCGGACTACACCCATGGCATCGACTTCGGACGTGTAGACCGGCAATTCCCAGGAGGCCCCGACAAAGCTCTGAGCGGCGAGATTGTAGAATTCATCCATCTCCACGTCGCGGATGATGCGGAAGATGTTGTTCTGGTCGGTGAGATCAAACTCGTGCAGATGCACCCTGTCGGCGATGCCGAGCATCTCGAGCCGGACGTTTTCAGGGTGCGAAATGCGCCGCACGCCACCGTGCACGTCGTATCCTTTTTCAAGCAGAAGTTCGGCTAAATAAGCCCCGTCCTGCCCCGTGATGCCGGATACGAACGCTGTTTTCATGGGCCCTCCAGGCGCTGCTTCGCGCCGTCAGTATGCGAGGGTGAAAGTGAACACAACGCTCAACTTGG
>JBCCML010000076.1:0-19488 GCA_039026375.1 Pseudomonadota bacterium | reverse complement strand
GTCGCCGTCACTGTTGATGTCGACGCCCAGCGTGGCCTCGTCCAAGGTGACGCCCAACGAGGCATCGTCATCACCCGCATCAAGCGCCGGATTGTCCAGCGACGCCTTCAGCGCAACCGTCTGCCGATCCCCGCCATTGTCAGCCAACACACCGCCGAAGACGCCCGTGGGGCTGTCGTTGGCGTCCGAAACCTCCTCGGTCGCAGCGAAGATGTCGTTCGCGACGCCGTTGATCACACCGTCGGAAGCATCGCTGTCCGAGCCTGTGCCGACGATGTTCAGCCCCTGATAGCTGGTCGCGGCGCCCGACGACGTGTTCTGGTAAAGCTGCACATCACCGTCGTTGGTAGACGTGTTGCCGAGCACAATGCTGTTGGTCAGCGAGATGCCCTGACCGGAGAGGCCATCGCTCCAGATCCCGCCAACCTGAGCAGAGGTGCCCGTGGAGACGTTGGCGCTGACCGTGCTGTTGATCAGGGATGCGCCGCCAGCGCTGTAGATCCCGGCCCCCAGTGCCGTATCGCCGACGGCATGGTTACCGCTGACGGTGCTTTGGATCAGGAAAAGTTCATCCGTCGAAAAGAGGCCGGCGCCTTGGCTTTGGAAGGTGCCGGAGGTGGTGTTCGCGCTAACGGTCGAGTTGACGATCCAAAGGGTGTTCTCGGCGAAGACGCCGGCGCCAAGCGCATAACCGCCGGTGGCGGTGTTATCGCTGACCGTGCTGTCGACCAGAATGGTCTCGCCGATCCCGATGACGGCGCCACCGCGCACGGGCTGTTCGGCTGACCCGTCGCTTGTCCGGGCGCTGTTGCCCGTGAGGGTGCTGCCGATCAGCTGGACAATGCGTACGCCATAGACGGCCCCGCCACCGCTGCCGGCGCTGTTCGTGCTGTTGCCTGAGAACGAGCTGTCTAAGATCCGCACATCGGCCTGGCCGTAAATGGCACCCCCGTTGCTGTACTGGCCAGCGGTGCTGTTGCCGCTGAGCACGCTGTCACTGATGGCGATGTTCGCGGTGCTTCTGATGGCGCCACCGCCATCGAAATCACGGGCCGTCCGTCCGCCGGTCAGCGTCAGGCCGTCCAGCGTGAGGTCAGCGCTGGCATTGAACAGACGGACGTTGTCACCGAGCTTCGTCGCGTCATCGGCCAGCGTTGCGTCGACATCGGTCAGGCCGTTCGTATCGGGGATGTCGTCCCCGTCTACGTCGCCCGTGATGGTGACCTTGCCGCCACCCTCGATGATCGTCTCGGCGGATATTGTCAGTTCCTGGGTCAGGGTGATCGTCGCGCCGTTCTCGAACGCCCCGTTCGCGCCGTCGGCAAAAGTGATGGCGGTGCCGGGAGAGAAGCCATCCGCGACCAACGCGATCGCTTCGCGCAGCGAGGTGACGCCGTCGAAGGCATCCACCACATCGTTGGCGGTCGTGACCACAAGGCTGGGCGCTTCTTGGCGTTCCACGGCGCCCAGGTCGATTGTTCCGCCATTGTCGATGTTGGGGTCATCCTGGGCGCGGCGGTATCCCGCGCCACGCTGGTCGAAGGCGAAATCGTCGATGCTGTCCAGCGTGTCGTCGGTGTCGCCGTCCCCGTTCAGGTCCACGCCAATCGTGCTTTCACTGAGCGTGATGCCCAGCGGCGCGTCGTCGTCCCCGGCATCCAGGGCCGGGTTCGAGGTGCTGTCGAGCAAGGCGATCGTTTGGGCGGTGCCGCCGTTATCGCCCAGCACCCCTTCGTAGACACCCAGATCGTTCGCTGTCTGGGCGAAGATGTCGTTCGCCACGCCGTTGATCACAAAGTCGGATGCATCGTTGTCCGATCCTGTGCCGACAATGTTCAGGCCCGAGTAGACGACAGTGCCGGACACAATCCCGATCTCGTCACCGTCATCGCTTGCATCGATGGATTTGTTGCCCAGGACGATCGAGTTCGTCAGCGTAAGTTCAGCGCCATCATTGATGGCGATCCCGCCACCGATTGCGGGCGTCCCTGACGTGCTGTTCCCGCTTATCGTACTGTTGACCAGGGTTGCATTGCCCTCGATCGATAGCCCGCCGCCGTCGCCGTAAACGCGGCTTCCGATCTGCATGGCGCCGCTTGTGCTGTTGCCACTGATCGTCGAATTGATCAGAACGGTCGCCCCGGTGGCCCGAACGCCGCCGCCCCCGCTGTTGAAGGATCCCGAAGTTGTGTTGTCGCTGACGGTGCTGTCGATCAGCGTCAATCTTTGCGCAAGGATACCGCCGCCACCATAGAAACCAGACGAGCTATTGCCGCTGATCACGCTGCTGACAACGACGACGCCGCCTGTCGCGGCAAGCCCGCCGCCCCCGCCTTCCTGACCGCTGGACACGTTGTCGGTCAATGTGCTGCCGATCACCAGCGCGCCATTGTCCGAAAAGACCCCGCCACCGTTGTAGCCGCTGACGTTGCCGGAAACAGTGCTGTCGATCAGCGTCAGAAACTCGTTATTGGCTGCAACCCCACCGCCCACGAACAAAGCCTTGTTCCCGGCTATGACGCTGTCGCGGATGGTTGTCTCTGTCGCTGTTCGGATCGCGCCGCCGAGAGAGTTTCCAAGAGATGCCCCCGCATAACCGCCGGTCAGCGTGAGGCCCGAGAACTCCACAGACTGGCCGATGTCGCGTGCGTAGAAGATGCGGACGTTGTCGTCGGAGTTTTCGTCGCTGGTCTGCGACAGGTCTGTAATCCCATCGACGGTAACGTCATCGTTGTTCACGTCACCGGTGATTGTCACAAGCCCGTCACCGGCGATGGTCACACCCGCGGTGATCTCCAACGTTTCGGTCAGGCGAATGAGACCGCCGGTCTCGAACGCCTCGCCTGCTCCGCTGGCGAAGGTGATCGTGCCGGACAGCGTGCCGTCGTTCACAAGGGCAATCGCCTCGCGCAACGAGATGACGCCGTCGAATGGGTCTATATCGTCATCTGTTGTCGTAACGATCAGGCTGGGGTCATCAGCAACACTGGACTGAAGCTCGAAAGCGCCCAGATCGACGGTGTCGTCTCCCCCAACAAACGGAATGTCCGCTTGGCGGTCGAACCCGTTGCCCCGCTGGTCGAAGGCAAAGTCATCGATGCTGTCGATTGTATCGTTGGTGTCGCCATCGCCGTTCAGATCGATGCCCAGGCTGGCTTCAGACAGCGCGGTGACCAGCGCGGCATCGTCATCGCCCGCGTCCAGCGCCGGGTTTGACGCATCCTCCAGCAGGGCGACAGTTTGTGTCGACCCGCCATTGTCGGCCAGAACACCGCTATAGACGCCAGTCCCGTTGCCGACCTCTGCGACGTCGTCAAAGATCTCTTCCGCTGTGACGGTGCCAATCTCTGTGTCACCGCTCAGTAAACTGCTGCCGACAATGTTGACGCCCGTCGATGTGAACGCACCGGTGCCATCGTCGGTGGCAATCTCACTCGACCCCCTGTTCCCCAGAATGATCGAGTTAGTCAAAGAGATGTCATTGGTGACAGAGAACAGCGCCGCTGCCTGTCCATTCACCCTGTTGCCGGTCACTGTGCTTTGTATCAGCGTGAGCGCGTCGCCCCTGATCGCGCCAGCATATGACCCGCTGCCGACCACGGTGTTCCCGCTTATCGTGCTGTTGATCGCCGTGACGTCACCGGCTGTCCTGATCCCGCCACCAGAGCCCTGGGCCAGATTCCCGTTCAAGACGCTCCCGATCAGGAGTATCTGGCCGGTGTTGTTGGTGATCCCACCGCCGGCCGTGGTTTCTGCGCGGTTGCCGCTGATCGAGCTGTAGAGAATCCGCACAGTGCCGGAGCTAGACGACTTCAGGCCGCCCCCGGCCCCCGCCGTGTTGTCGTCAATGGTGCTGTTGAGCACAGTCACACTGCGGGAATTGGACGAAACACCGCCACCCAAAAAAACAGCGACGTTACTGTCGACAACACTGTTTTCGATGAACAGAGCATTGTCAGCAGCTATCGCGCCGCCGTTGGAACCGGCTTCGTTCCCGCTCAAAACGCTATCGCGCACGGTCAAGGTGCCATCTGCGTAAACGGCACCACCGGATTCGCCGGATTGGTTCCCGCTGAAAACGCTGTCGGTGATCGTCAACGCATCACTCGCGTAGACCGCGCCACCATCGTCAACACTGGAGCCGCCCGTCAGGGTCAGGCCTGTCAGGGTCGTGGCGGAAGTGATGTTGAAGATGCGGCTGTTGTCGTCCAGCTGGGCGTTGCTGCTGAGTGACAGGTCGGTCAGGCCATCGGTGGTGGTATCGTCGTTTCCGGCATCGCCGGTGATGGTGACCTTGCCCCCACCCTCGATCACCAGACTGACGTCGATGTCCAGCTCGCCTTCGGTCAGGCGGATCAGGGCGCCATTCTCAAACACCTCGTCAACGCCGTCGGCAAACACAATCGTGTCCCCGGCCGCCGCCAGGCCAAGCGCCTCGCGCAGCGACAGGCCGTCGCCATCGGTGGCGTCGTTGCCGTCGTTATCGAAAACTTCGTCGTTCGCGGTGGTAACTGTTAGTGTCGGCATGTTCGCAACCTCGACCCCATTGGCTGCGGCTGCGGCGTCCAGGTTTCCGCAACCATCCATCGGCAGTCGGTGCAAGCCCTCTGGGCACAGTTGCCGGTTCAGAGAAGCTGTTTCTGCAGAGAGGCGTTACCCCAGGCTGCCGCCGTGTCTACAATCTCGAGCAGACGATTCTCGTCGTCGTTTGCGATGATTTCGGATTAACCGGCGAGCGTCATTGCACGGGAGTCGCAATGTTCATTGTCTGTCAGTCTCACGCGGGGGGCGTGATGGTGCGGCGATGTTTTCGTAAGCTGATGTTTTCATGATGATTTATGGATCGCGTCCAGATCAGGACGGCGATAAAATCCCGCCCATCAACGCCCCAGGTCGCCGGTTCGCTCTGGTTCGTACCGATCTTTTCGGGGGCACCTTAGCTGCGCCTGATTCCGCTTGTCGGTGACGTTTTTTCGGCAGACACTCCCCGCGAAGGCACGTGTCCCGGTAACAATGGAGCAGGGCATGAACCAGGCGATATCGGCATCAGAACTGCGCGCGATCGCGCGTGGGTATGACCAGGACCCGCGGCGATCGCACTCGCTCAGGGCAGATGCCTACACCGATCCCCGTTGGTTTGCCTATGAACGCCAGGCCGTCTTTGCCCGAACCTGGCAATGGGTCTGCCATGCCGAAAAACTGCGCGATACCGGCGCCTATCTGACGGTCGAGGTCGCCGGCATGCCCATCGCCCTGGTTCGGGGCCGCGATGGCGCGTTGCGCGCCTTCTACAATGTCTGCAAGCACCGCGCCCACCATCTGCTGGAGGGGGAGGGCCGGACGACGCGCATTCTGTGCCCCTACCATGCCTGGGTCTATGACCTGACGGGCCAGCTGCGCCGGGCGCCGGAGACCGAGAACCTGGAAAGCTTCAACCCAGCCGACATCTGCCTGGACGCCGTCCAGGTCGAGGAATTCTGCGGCTTTGTCTTCGTCAATTTGGACCCCGAGGCCCCGCCCCTGGCGCAAGCTTCGGGTGACCTGGCGGCAGAGATCCTGCACTGGGCGCCGGACATCGATCAGCTGACCTTCGGGCACCGGCTGACCTACGACATCCAGTCCAACTGGAAGAACGTCGTGGACAATTTCCTGGAGTGTTACCACTGCCCGACGGCCCACAAGGATTTCTGCACGCTGGTCGACATGGACACCTACAAGGTGACCACGCACGGCATCTATTCCTCGCACATGGCCGAGGCGGGCAAGGGCGAGAATGCGGCCTACGATACCTCGAACGCCACGGTGCGCACCCATGCGGTCTGGTGGCTTTGGCCGACGACCTGCCTGATGCGCTATCCGGGCCGCTCGTCGATGATTGTGCTGAACATCATCCCGGTCGGGCCGAACCGCACGCTGGAGACCTACGACTTTTTCCTGGAGACGCCCCAGCCCGACGCCATGGAGCTTGAGGCAATCCGTTATCTGGACGAAGTGCTGCAGGTCGAGGACATCGCCCTGGTCGAGTCGGTCCAGCGGGGGATGGAGACGCCCGCCTTCGCGCAAGGACGGATCGTGCATGACCCCGACGGGTCGGGCAAATCGGAACATGCGGTGCATCACTTCCACGGTCTGGTGCTGGACGCCTATCAGGCGGCGTCGAAGGTCGCCGCAGAATGATCAGGAAGCTCGCGATGATCCACCACACCAAGCCGATGCATTACCAGCCGCCGCCCGGAACCCTCTGATCCGCGTGCAACGCTTTCAGAAGGCTTCAGGATGTCCGACAAAACCCGCCCAAACATCGTTTTGATCATGGCCGACCAGTTGGCGCCGCAGTTTACCGGCGCCTATGGCCACCCGTTGGTCCAGACCCCGCACATGTCGGCGCTGGCCGCCCGCGGCACCCGGTTCGACGCCGCCTATTGCAATGCTCCGCTGTGCGCGCCCAGCCGCTTCAGCTTTATGTCCGGTCAACTGGTCACCCGGATTGCCGCCTATGACAATGCCAGCGAGTTTCCGGCGACGATCCCGACCTTCGCGCATTACCTGCGGGCGGCGGGCTATCGCACGTGCCTCAGCGGCAAGATGCATTTCGTGGGGCCGGACCAGCTGCACGGGTTCGAGGAGCGGCTGACCACCGATATCTACCCGGCGGACCATGCCTGGACGCCGGACTGGGAACTGCCCGACGAGCGGATCGACAGTTTCTACCACAACATGGATGCGGTCCGGAACGCGGGCCAGGCCGCGACGACCTTTCAGATCGAATACGATGAGGAGACGGCGTTTTTCGCCCGGCGGCGGATCTTCGACTATGCCATGCAGGGGGTGGCGCCGTTCTGCATGGTGGTCAGCTTCATCCACCCCCACGACCCTTACGTGGCGCGGCCGGAATGGTGGGATCTCTATGATCACGCGGCGATCGACATGCCCGGGGCACCGCCGCCAGCCGATCCGCATAGCGCGCGCCTGATGAAGGGGATCGAGGCGGATCAGGGCAACATCACGGAGGCAGAGGTCCGCAATGCCCGGCACGCCTACTATGCCAACACGTCGTACTTTGACGGGAAGGTTGGCGCGGTGATCCAGGCGCTGGAAGAGGCCGACCAGTTGGAGAACACCATTGTCGTGGTGACCGCGGATCACGGCGACATGCTGGGAGAGCGTGGCCTCTGGTACAAGATGACGTTCTTCGAGCATTCGGCGCGGGTGCCCCTGATCGTGGCGGGACCGGGCGTGCGCCAACAAGTGGCAGGCGCGCCGTGCTCGCTGGTCGATCTGCTGCCCACTTTCTTGGAGATGGCGGGGGTAGATGGGCCGCTGGCCATGCCGGTGGACGGTGTCTCGTTGTGGCCAACCCTGGCGGAAGGGACGCCCAGCCAGACGGAGGCGATCGGCGAGTACTGCGCCGAGATGGCGCCCGCCGCCCCGGTGATCATGATCCGGCGGGATGTGGATGGGCGGCAATGGAAGTACATCCACTGCGACGCCGATCCGCCGCAGCTCTACGACTTGGGGGAAGATCCGGGCGAGCTGGTCAATCTGGTGGGTGATCCTTTGTGTGACGATGTGGCGAAAGGCTTTGCGCAGGAGGTGCAGACGCGCTGGGACAGCGCCCAGATCTCGGCTGATGTGATCGCCACGCAAAAGCAGCGCCGGGCCGTACACGCGGCCATGGAGAAGGGACTGCTGACCAGTTGGGACTACCAGCCACCGCGGGATGCCGCGAACGAGTTCGTGCGCAACACTGTCAGCTGGGACGATGTCCTGCATCGGATGCAATATCCGCCGCCGAGGGGTGGGGCATGACCGGGGCCACGCGCCGCGCGCTCCCCTGCGAGATCGGAGCGGCCTGGACATTCGGCGTGCCCACCCACCCGCGCGCGGCGCCTGGCCGGAGCCATTGCACGTGAGGCTGGCAGGCAAGACGGCGTTTGTCACCGGCGGCTGCGGCGGTATTGGCCGCGCAATCTGCGCCCGGTTTGCATCGGAGGGAGCCGAGGTGATCGCCGCCGATCTGGCGCCATGGGAGGGGCCACCAGAGGGGGTGCGCGTGATCCCCTATGACGTGACCCGAGAGGACGCCGCGGCGGAAGCGATGGCCGACGTGGCCAGGGATTGGGGACATCTGGATGTCCTGGTGAACGCCGCCGGTATCGAGATCGAGAAGACCATCGAAGACACAACCCTGGACGAATGGAACAGGTCGTTTGCCGTCAACGTCACTGGCATGTTCCTGACCTGTCGGGCGGCCCTGCCGGTGCTGCGCAAATCGCCCGGGGCCAGCGTGGTGAACTTCGGCTCCTATGACGGGTTCATCGCGGACCCGGGCCTGGCGGCCTACTGCGCGACCAAGGGCGCCGTCCACGCGCTGACCCGCGCCATGGCGTGCGATCACGGACCGGAGGGGATCCGGGTGAACGCCGTCTGCCCGGGTTACGTGGACACGCCGATGCTGCAGAGTTTCTTCACCGGCGAGGGCTCGGGCGGGGGCGGCCGCGCGATCGGTGACTTGCAGCAGGCGGTCCGGGATGTGCATCCGCTGCGCATTTATGGCACGCCGGAGGATGTCGCGAACCTGGTGCTTTGGCTGGCCTCGGACGAGGCACGCTATGCATCGGGCCAGTTATGGGTGCTGGATGGCGGGTTGAGCGCTCAAGTCCAGCAGATGCGGCTGTGATGGGCTCTGGGGCAGCGGGCGTGACGTGCCCGGGGTTTGGTCAAACGGAGGGTTGGCGATGGTCCTGAGCGGTAAGCGCGCCCTGGTGACCGGCGGGCGGCAGGGCATCGGCCGGGCGATCGTGGCCGCCTTTGTGCGCGAAGGTGCCGAGGTTATTACCTGCGGACGCGGCGCGCGACCGGACGACATGCAAGCGGCGATTGGTTGGCATCAGACCGATGTGGCGGACCCCGCAGAGGTCGCCGCGCTGGCCAAAGCCGCAGGCGCCCTGGACATCCTGGTCAACAATGCCGGCGTCCAGGTGGAGAAGACGGTGACCACCTCGACCGATGCTGACTGGGATCTGGTGATGGGGGTGAACGCGCGCGGCGTTTTCAACTGCTGCCGGGCGTTCATTCCGATGATGCGCGCGGGCGGATCGGTGATCAACATCGGCTCGATCTCCGGTCGTGTCGCGGACCCGGAGATGGCGCTCTACAATGCGTCAAAAGCCTTTGTGCATGGGCTGACGCGCTCCATCGCCGTCGACCACGGGCCCCAGATCCGCTGCAATGCGATCTGTCCAGGCTGGATCGAGACCGGGATGCTGGAGGCCGCCTTTGATCTGGCGAACGACCCCCCGGCGGCCCGGGCCGATGCAGTGGCACGCCATCCGGTGGGGCGCTTTGGCCGGCCAGAAGATATCGCCGCCATGGCGGTTTGGCTGGCTTCGGACGCGGCCGCATTTGCCACCGGTCAGCTGTTCACGGTTGACGGCGGGATGACGGCGTCATCGCCGTTACGCCCGGGCCTGTTCTAGGGGGGCGTAGCGAACAGGCGCCCGTGTGCCGCCAAAGCTGGCCACGGCTCTAAGCCCAAAAGCCCCATTGCCTGGTAGATCATGGCCTGGTTCGAACAGACTACGGGTTTGCCCAGCGCGTCCTCCAACCGGGCGATGCATTCGACGCTGCGCATGTCCGTGCAGGACAGCACGATCGCCTGGGCATCCGGGCTGACGGCGCGGGCGGCAAGCGCGCAGATCTGATCCGGGGTCAGTGCCCCCTGCCCATAATTGTCGAGCGCAACACCGATATCGGCCCGGCTGACCGTGGTGATGCCCTGCTCGGCCAGGAACGCCTCGGCCATATCGTTGATCTTCCCGACATAGGGCGAGGCGAAGGCGACGCGCGTAATCTTGAGGCTGGTCAAAGCATGGACCAGCGCGCCCGCGGCGGTGATTGTCGGCACCCCGGCGGTGGCGTGGATGCGCGCCGCCAGGTCGCGGTCAAAGGCGGGGCCGTGGGTCAGCGTGGCCGAGGTGCAGCCGTAGAAGACGACGTGCGGGCGCACGCCCAGGATCAGGCGGAGCGGTTCGTCCATATCCGAGGCACCCAGATCCGCCATCTGGTGTTCATCTGGAATCTCGTCCTGGTCATAGCCGCCCAGGCGGGCCGCATAGACGGCGGCACCGGGCGGCGCCAGACGTGCCATGTCGGGTTCCAGATTGGTGTTGGTGAAGGGCACCAGGACGCCCAGACGCAGCCGGTGGCGGGTGTTCTGGGAGGGGATGTCGATCATTGGCCCTCTCCCAGGTGGTATCCCCGATGGCATCCCTGCTGCCACCGCGCCAGCGCATTGGCGGCGGCTGTCATGTCATCTTCGGTGCCGATGGTGGCCCGCAGGCAATCGGCCAGGCCGTGCCCGCCCATGGCACGCAGCACGATGCCCTGGGCACGCAACTCCCGGTCGGCGTCCGCCGCCTGGACGGCGTCCGGAAAGCGGATCAAGACAAAGTTCGCGTGCGAGGCGGGCACCGTCAGGCCAAGCGCCCTGACCTGGCCCGCAAAGCGATCGCGCAGCGCGGCGAGGCGGGCAACGGTGTCGGTCATCTGCGCGTGGTCCGCCATCGCGGCGCTTGCGGCGGCCTGGGCCGGCAGATTGACGTTGTTGGGGTTCAGGACCTTGCGCACCTGGTCCGCGACCGAAGCGAGGGCCGCTGCCCACCCGACGCGCATCCCTGCCAACCCATACGCCTTGGAGAACGTGCGCGTGATCACCGTGTCACCACGCTCGATCAGATCGAAAAGGCCGTCCTGGGGCGCGAACTCGGCATAGGCCTCGTCCAGCAGCAGCAGCACATCGCCGGGCAACTCGCGGCGCAACTGGCGCACCCGGTCAGGCGCCAACCAGGTGCCCGTAGGGTTTGCAGGGTTGGCGAGGCAGACGATGCGCGTCTGGGGCGTCACCGCCGCCAACAGGGCGTCTGGGCAGGCGGTCAGGTCCGTCTCTGGCGCCGTCACGTAGGCTGCCCCTGCCAAACGGGTCGCCGTTTGGAAAAACGCGTAGGCGTGCTGGGGGGCCAGCACTGTATCCCCCGGTCCGGCATAGCTGCGGATCAGGGCGCCGATCAGTTCCATCGAGCCTGCACCGCACAGGATCGCATGGGGGACCAACCCGTGGCGGGCAGCGATTGCCGCGCGCAGGTCACGCCAGTCGGGATCGGGGTAGAGCCGCGCCCCGGTCGCCGCCGCGGCCGCGGCTTGGATCGCGCGGGGCGACGGTGGATACGGGCTTTCGTTCTGCGCAAGCTCGATGGCCCGGACGCCTTGTGGCACCGACAGATCCGCCAGCGCGTAAGGCGCAATCTCGGCCACGTGCGGTCTGGGTTTGATCATGTGTTGTCCCCATAGACACTGCGGGCGGCGTCTGGGCTCACCAACCCCTCGCGGATGTCGCAGGCGAGCGCAGTCGGGTCACGCTCGGATGGGGGGCCGAAACCACCGCCGCCCGGTGTCTCAAAGATCAGGGTCTGACCGGGTTCGACCCGAATAGTGCCTTTGCTGCCTAGGCCCGGCCCGTCATCCAGGCGCACAGAGCCTGCGCCGCCCGCCAGGCCGCCATGCCGCCCGGCTGCGGGAAAGCGCACGCGCTCGACCGACAGGAACAACAGGAAGGCGTCTTCCCTTGCGGGTGTCAGTTCCAGGCGCTGGCCCAAGCCACCGCGCTGACGGCCGGGGCCGCCGCTGTCGGGACGGAGCTCCCGGCAGAGAAAACGCACCGGCGACACCTGTTCCGAGATCTCGATCTGGCTGCCCCAGACGCCCGATGGGAAGGCTGTGGCCGACAGGCCGTCGCGCGTGGGCCGGGCGCCCGTACCGCCGTTGTGGACGAACTCCACGGCAAAGGGCGCGCCACCGGTTTGCGCCACCTCCGGCACGCTGCGAAGCGGCAGGTCATACATCGCTGTCGCCCCCTCGGCCGGGACCTGGTCCGGCAAGGCTTGGGACAAGCAGCCATAGACCAGGTCGACGCTCATCTGGCCAAGCGTGTGGCGCATGGCGACGGGCGCCGGCGGTTGGGCGTTCAGGATGCAGCCGGGCGGGCCAGTGACATGAAAGCACCCCAGCGATCCGGCATTATTGGGGATGTCAGGCCCCAGAATGCAGCGCAGCGCAAAGACCGAGTAGGCCGTCGCGTAGTTCAGCGGCACGTTGATCCCCTTGGGCGAGCAGGGGTCCGTGCCCGCGTAGTCCAGCGTGATGCCGTCAGGTTGGACGGTCAGGGTCGCCGCCAGGCGGATCGGGCTGTCATAGCCGTCGACCATCAAGTCGTGGCGATAGCTGCCTGGCGGCACCTGGGCGATGGCCTCCAAGGTGCCGCGGCGCGAGGTCTCGATGATGTGGGCGCCTAGGGTCGTCAGATCCGGCAGGTCGAACTCCGCCATCATCGCAGCCAGGCGGCTGGCGCCCGCCTCGCAGCAGGCGATCAGCGCGTAAATGTCGCCCTCGTTCGCCACCGGCTCGCGGGAGTTGGCCTTGACGATGGACAGGATCAGCGGGTTCAGCGTGCCCCGATCCACCAGCTTGCAGGGCGGCAGGCGCAGACCTTCGTCGAAGATGTCGCCGCCGTCCGGCCCCATGCCCTGGCCGCCAAGGTCCACCAGGTGCGAGGTGCAGGCGGTGTAGCCGATCACGCGGCCGCCGACGAAAACCGGCATCATGAGCAACAGATCGTTCAGGTGGCCCGACGCGATCCAAGGATCGTTCGTGGCATAGATATCGCCGGGGCGCATGGCATTCTGGGGAAAGTGGCCGGCCAGGGTCTTCACGGCCTCGGCCATCGTGTTGATGTGACCGGGGGTGCCCGTGACCGCCTGGGCCAGCATGGCGCCATCGGCATCGAAGATCCCGGCGGAGATGTCGCCGCATTCGCGCACCATGGGGCTGAAGGCGGCGCGGATCAGGGTTTGGCCCTGTTCCTCGACCACCGAGAGCAGGCGGTTCCACATCACTTGCAGGCGGGCGGGGGACGGTTTGGTCATGGCAGAACAACCCAATGGAAACCTGTGCGTTGGTTGGGGGTTTACGGCAGGGTCCCCCCACCCTAACCCTCCCCACAAGGGGGAGGGGATACCATCGCGCCGCTTGGCTGGTTTTGGTCATTAGACTTGACCTGCCGTGTGATTGTGGAGGTGGAGATTGCCGTGGGCGTCCACATTGGCGGACCATCCGACGCTGAGAAAGGTGGTTGTCTGGGGCTCTTGGATCAGGGCGGGGCCTTGGATTGTTGTGCCTGGGGTCAAGGCGGACCGAGCGATTACCTGCGCCGCCACATCTTGGCCCCTCACATCGCAGCGAATCGTGCGCATGGACGTGGTATCCGTGGACGCTGCCGTGTCGGGCGCATCGGCTGGGGGCGGATCATCCACCGGGATGGCGGCGCTAAGCGCCCAGTTCAGGATCTCGATCTGCATGCCGGGCACAGGGCGCGAGAATTGCGCGGCGTACGCGGTCTCGAATGCTTGGCGCAGGGCCGGCAGGTCGGTGTCGGCCAAGTCGCCCGTTGGCAGCGGCACCTCGATCTCGTGGCCCTGACCGCGGTAGCGCGCGAACGCCGTGCGCGTGTAGGTGATGGGTCCGCTGGCACCCGCCTGGACAACACCGGCCGCCTGATCGGCGAGCGCTGCAAAGAGCGCGTTGACCGCCGCCAAGTCCATGGCGTCGAGCACCTGATAGAGGCTGCGCGCAATCTCGAACGACACAGGCGCTGACAGGAACCCCACGGCGGACCCGACGCCCGGATCCGGCGGGATCACGATCCGGCGGACACCCGCGCGCCGGGCCAAGCGCGTGGCGTGCAGCGGCCCGTTGCCGCCAAAGGCGATCATCGTGCAGCCGCTCAGGTCCTTGCCCGACTCGACGGCATGCATCCGACCAGCAGAGGCCATGGCCTCGTCCACGATCTCGGCCACCCCTTCGGCAGCGCCGTGGGCGTCCAGTCCCAGGGGTGTGCCGATTTCGGTGGTCAGCGCAGCCTCGGCCGCCGGGCGATCCACGTTGAGCCGGCCTTCGGCAAACCGGGCCGGGTCAATCAGACCCAGCGCCACGTCAGCGTCGGTCACCGTGGGCTGCGTGCCCCCCCGCCCGAACGAGACGGGACCAGGCTGCGAGCCGGCACTTTCCGGGCCCACCGCCAGGCGCCCCAGCCGGTCGACCGACGCGATCGAGCCGCCGCCAGCGCCGATCTCGATCATCTCGATCACGGGAATGCGCACCGGCATGCCCGAGCCTTTGATGAAGCGCTGGGCGCGGGCGATTTCGAACCGGCGGGCGGTCTGCGGGCGGTAGTCATCGATCAGGCACAGCTTGGCCGTCGTGCCCCCCATGTCGAAGGACAAAGCGCGGTCCAGACGGCATTGCCGGGCGAGGCGGGCGGCCAGGATGGCCCCCCCGGCCGGGCCCGACTCGACCAGGCGGATGGGCAGGCGCGCCGCCGTCTCCAGCGTTGTCATCCCGCCACCGGCGGTCATCATCAGGATGGGGCAGGTCAGGCCGCGGCCCGCGAAGCTGTCCGCAAAGTCCGCCAGATAGCGCGCTATCATCGGCTGGATGTAGGCGTTGGCGACCGTGGTGCAGAGGCGGTCGAACTCGCGCGCCTCCGGGCTGACCTCCGACGAGATTGAAATTGCCAGCGACGGGCGCGCCTGACCGATCAATTGGGCCAGGCGGCGTTCGTGCAGGGGGTTGGCGTAGGAGTGCATCAGGCAGATGGCGACGGCCTCGGCCACGCAATCATCCAACTGGACCAACAGCTCTGCCACCGCCCCTTCGTCCAGCGGTGTCAAGATCTGGCCGTCTGCCGCCACACGCTCGGGCACCGTGAAGCAGCGGCTGCGCGGGACGATCAGATCGGGCTTTTCCAGGTTAATGTCGTACTGGGAGTAGCGGCGTTCGTAGGCGATCTCCAGGATATCGCGAAAGCCCCGGGTCAGCACGCAGGCAACCCGCGCGCCGCGGCGTTCAATCAGCGCATTGGTGGCCAGGGTGGTGCCGTGGATCATGCCGCCGATTTGTCCGAGGCCGAGCCCCGCGTCCTGTAGCACGCGGTCGACCCCCGCCAACGCACCGTCGGCTGGGCGGTCGTGGGTGGTCAGCGTCTTGGCCGTGGCGGCGATGCGGCCGCTTGGGCCCGTGACCACGTTATCGGTGAAGGTGCCGCCGATGTCGACGGCGATGCGGGGGACAGAGTTGGACATGAAGGTTCCCTGCTAAAGGAGAGGCGGGGTCAAAGGACCCCAGGCGCGCAGGGGGCGGTCAGACGACGAGGTCGCAGCCGGTGGCACGGCGTCCGGTGACGCGTGGTGCGGGCGATGCTTTCAGCCGGATGATCATCGACAAAAGATGCCTGCGACGATGCTGCGCGTCAATCACGACGATAGCACCAAGCAGTCGGACGCCGTGTTTCCGTCCACGCCATAAACCATATCCGCTTGCCCCCGGCAGCGGCTTTCGCCATGGTGGCCGAACAACTCAACCAAGGTCGGACGGGGCAACCGGCCATCTTAGCGCAACAGGGAAACGACATGGCTGGCGAGAAGGACACGTTCGAAGTCTACAAAGACAAACGAGGCGAATTCCGGTGGCGGCGCAAGGCGCCGAACGGGCAGATCGTAGGCGCCTCGTCCGAGGGCTACGTGAAGAAGGCGGATGCCGAGAAGAACATGAAGCGCGGCCCCGTCGCGACCGACAAGTGGGAGTTCTACAAGGATAAGCGCGGCGAGCACCGCTGGCGGCGCAAGGCGTCGAACGGCGAGGTGATCGGCGCTTCGACCGAAGGCTACACCAAGAAAGCCGACGCCGTGGCCAATGCCGAGCGGCAGGGCTACGAGAAGTAAACCATCCGTGGGGTGCGCCTGGCGCGCACCCTGCACCAAGGACCGACACCCGTGTCCGATTACACCGTTTCAGATCTGATCGCCGAGTTCCTGGAGAAATCCGGGGTACAGACGGCGTTTGGCGTCATCTCGGTCCACAACATTCCAATGATGGACGCGATCTCGCGCCGGAACCGCGTGCGGATCGTGCCCGCGCGGGGCGAGGCTGGCGCCGCTCACATGGCCGACGGCTTTGCCCGTGCGGGAATCGGGACCGGGGTCCTGATCACCTCGACCGGGCCGGGGGCAGCGAATGCGTGCGGCGGTTTGCTGGAGGCGTGGACCGCCTCGACGCCCCTGCTGCACATCACCGGCCAGTCAAAGTCCGAACACATTGAGATGGGGCGCGGCACCACGCACGAGACGCAGGACCAACTGGGCATGCTGCGATCGGTGGGCAAGGGTGCCTTCCGCATCCGCAAACCGCAGGAGGCGATGGCGGTCCTGACCCAGGCGTTGCTGCTGGCCCGGACCCCACCCTGCGGCCCCGTTTCCATCGAGGTCCCCGCGGATATCCAGCGCGCGGCCATCACGCGCCCGGCGCACCTGGATACGCTGTCGTTCAAGCCGGACGCGCCGCCGCGACCGGACCATCAGACCATCGAACAGATGGCCGAAATGGTGCGCGCCGCCCGCCGCCCGATCCTCTGGCTGGGCGCCGGGGCACGTGTGGCGGGGTATGGCCGGACGCTGCAACAGCTGATGGACAAGGGCTTTGCCTGCGTCTCATCCTGGCAAGGCCGGGGTACCGTGCCCGAGACCCATCCCATGAGCCTGGGTGCGATGAACGGCGGCGGCATCCCACTGATCGAGGAATTCTACGAAAGCTGCGATCTGATGGTCGTCCTCGGCTCGCGTCTCCGGGGTCACGAGACCATCGATTTCTCGGTCAAGCTGCCGGCCAAACGCATCCAGGTGGACCTGGACCTGGCGGCGGAGAACCGGACCTATCCCTGTGACCTCTTTGTCCGCGGCGGGGTGGACCAGGTCATCCACCGTTTGCTGGAGCAGCTAGACAGCTGGTCGCCCGATCCCGGCTTTGCCGCCGACGTAGCACACACCAAGGAGCGCGGGCGCAAGGCATTCAAGGCCACGCTGGGCCCCTATTCGACGTTTGCCGAACAGTTGCAGCCCGTGCTGGACCAGGGCGTGATCTTCGCGCGTGACGTGACCATCAATCACTCGACCTGGGGGCACCGGCTAACGCAGCTGTCGACGTCCGAACAGAACGTCTATCCGGTGGCCGCCGGAATCGGGCAGGGGTTGAGCCTTGCCATCGGTGCCGCGCTGAGCGGTCAGAAGACGCTGTGTATGACGGGCGATGGCGGCTTCATGCTGGGGTTGGGCGAGCTGTGGACCGCGATCCAGGAAAACGCGGATCTGACGATCCTGGTGATGAACGACGCGGGCTATGGCGTGATCCGCCACATTCAGGACGCAACCGGCGCCGGGCGGCGGCACGAGACGCTGGCGATGCCGGATCTGGCCAACTTGGCGCAGACGGCAGGCCTGCCGTTCTGGCGCGTCTCGACGTCTGATACCTTCGGCGCCACAGTGGCCGAGGCTATTGCCCAAAAAGGCACCACCCTGGTCGAGGTCGACATGACCGCCATCGGCCCCCACCCGCCTTACTTTCCCTACGGGCCCAAGGCGAAGGCCGTGGATTGATCGACAGCCTTTTCCCCGCCGAGATCGAGCCGCTGATCGGTCTTGCGCTGATGGCCATCAGCTTTGGGACCTCATTCATCACCGCGGCCTTCGGCATCGGGGGCGGTGTGGTGCTGATCGGTGTGCTGGCAGTGCTGTTGCCGCCAGCTGCCCTGATCCCAGTGCACGGCGTGGTGCAGATGGGGTCGAACACCGGGCGTGCCTTCATCATGCGCCAACACGTATCCTGGCCGATCCTGGGCCTGTTTGCGGTGGGCACGCTGGTGGGTGTCGCAATCGGCGGCGTTCTCGTCGTGGATCTGCCGCCTGCCTATGTGCAAATCGGCATCGCGCTGTTCGTCCTGTGGTCGATCATTGGCAAGCCGCCCAAGTTCATGGCCGGGACGGCGTGGATCGCCGGCGGCACGTCGAGCTTTCTGACCATGTTCTTTGGGGCCACAGGACCCTTCGTGGCCGCCTATATTAAAACCCTGGGCTTTGACCGGATGACGCACTCGGCCACCCATGCCATGTGCATGGTGCTGCAACACGGGCTAAAAATCTTGGCCTTCGGTATTCTTGGCTTCGCGTTCGGTCCCTATATCGTACTGATCGTCGGTATGATCGCGTTTGGCTTTCTGGGCACGCTGGTGGGCAAGCGTGTTCTGATGAAAATCGACGAGGCCCGCTTCAAACTGGCGTTGAACGCCATTCTGATCGTGCTGTCCCTGCGTCTTCTCTGGGCCGGTGCGACGGATCTGATCTGAGAAGACCAATTCGACATCGCAGGAGGATTGTCATGACCCAGCTACAGGGAAAAAGCGCTGTTGTGACCGGTGCCAGCCGTGGCATCGGCGCCGCCGCCGCTCGCGAACTGGCCAAAGCGGGTGCCTCGGTCGTGCTGGCAGCGCGCACCACATCCGAGATTGACGCTGTCGCGGCCGAGATCCGGGCAGCGGGCGGGCAGGCCGCGGCGCTGGCCTGCGATGTGACCGATTTCGCGGCGGTGGAATCGACGGTGGCGCAAGCCAAGGCGATGGCCGGCCAGCTGGACATTTTCGTCAACAATGCCGGTGTCATCGACCCGATCGGCCATCTTGCCGACAGCGACCCCGCCGAATGGGCCAAGGCCGCGCACATCAACTATATCGGCACGTATAACGGCATTCGCGCGGCGCTGCCGCCGATGATCGGGCAAGGCACCGGAACCCTGATCAACGTCTCCTCCGGCGCCGCACACGGACCGTTGGAGGGATGGTCGCACTACTGCTCGGCCAAAGCGGCAGATGCCATGCTGACCCGATGCGCCCATCTGGAGGCGGGCGCCAAAGGCGTGGCCGTGATGGGGCTGAGCCCCGGCACGGTTGCGACCTATATGCAGGAGGCAATCAGCGCCTCCGGCATCAATCCGGTCAGCCAACTGGATTGGTCGGCGCACATCCCGCCAGAGTGGGTTGGCCGGGCGATCGTCTGGATGGCCACGCCGGATGCGGCCGAGTTCGCCGGCGAGGAGGTCAAGCTGCGCGAGCCAGAGATCCGCGCACGGATCGGTCTGGTCTGAGGCGCGCAGCGCCGGTTTTGGCTGACATGCCCCTGTCGTCATGTTCTGGTGGTATTGGTTCGATCCGCGAAAGGAAGGCCCAATGCCCCCAGAAGACGATCAAGGCGCGATGGACTGGCTGGAAGCCGAGTTGATCGACACGCTGGACGAAGACTATGAGTTGGAGTTGGAGGACGCCGCCCTCAGCCGCGAAATCCGCCGCATCTACAAGAAAGCGCATCCCCAACAGATCGATCGCCGCATCTATTTCCAGGAACTGCTGCGCCTGCAATCCGAACTGATCCGCCTGCAGGACTGGGTTGCCGCCACCGGCGAAAAGATCGTGGTCTTGTTCGAAGGCCGCGACTCGGCGGGCAAGGGCGGCGTGATCAAGCGCATTACCCAGCGCCTGAACCCCCGGATCGTCCG
>JBCCML010000075.1:0-19663 GCA_039026375.1 Pseudomonadota bacterium | reverse complement strand
CGGTGAACACGCTTTCGGGTCGATCCAAGAGTTGCCCTATGGCGAGAAACTGCACATTGGAGAAGTCGATGTGACACTGGTCCCCTCCGGTCATGTGCTTGGCGCTGCGCAGGTGGTCATCGAAGCCGGTGGCGCTCGTGCCATCGTCTCAGGAGATTACAAGAGACAGCCCGATCCTACGTGCCGCGACTTTGAATTGGTTCCCTGTGATCTTTTCGTGACTGAAGCCACGTTCGGCCTGCCGGTGTTCCGCCACCCCCCGGTCCAGGATGAGATCGGGCGCTTGTTATCGTCGATCGCCACGTTTACCGACAGAACGCACGCTGTCGGCGCCTACGCTTTGGGTAAAGCGCAGCGCCTGATCGTCGAGATGCGTCGCGCAGGGTACGATCGCACCATTTGGTTGCATGGCGCGCTAGACAAGTTATGCGATGCATACCAAAGGCTTGGCGTCGATCTAGGCCCGTTGGGCAAAGCGACTGCAGCAGCAGGCCCAGAGCTGGCCGGCGAAGTCGTGATCGCGCCACCGGGGGCGCTGGCCGACCGTTGGGCTCGTCGTCTTAGGCAGCCTCTTATCGTGGCCGCATCTGGCTGGATGCGCGTGCGTCAGCGCGCAAAACAACGCGGTGCGGAATTAGCCCTGGTCATCTCAGATCATGCAGACTGGGATGATCTGAAGCGCACTGTGACAGAAACTGGCGCCAGCGAAGTTTGGGTCACCCACGGCGCTGAAGAAGCCCTGGTCCACTGGTGCCGCGAACAGGGCATTGCGTCACAAGCACTCAGTTTGGTCGGGCGCGGCGAAGAAGAGGCTTAGCCGCCGACAACCCCAGCCGCCTGCGCGCGGCGTATAACCTGTGGCCGAGCTGGCGCCGAAAAAGAGTCATCCGCCGCAACATCCCGACGGTCGCCATCGTGAACATGTGCGCGGGAGGTCCGCGAAGGCGTCTCCACGGCGTTCTCGTTGAATGATGCGCCATCCTCTGGCCCGTCTTTGATCAGGACCTCAGCCATGCGTATAAATTCGTCGATCTTGGCCATCTCAGCCTTCAGAACCGACCGCCGTTCTAGTGCCAGTTTCAGCACGTCTGTCATGTAAGCCCCCGCTCTCAAAACAACCGCGACACGAGGGATAATGGTAGTGGTTCGATAGTCAACCATCCGCGCGGGCACCGTTTGCAAAATGCTATTTTGTATCACCTTGCAGCGCAGACTATCTCAATTTGTGTCGATCCGGGCGTTTCAGCGACCGTAAGTCGGCGCACGAAAGACGTGTGTCAGCAACAGGCGACAGACAGCGCTTAACTGGGTATATCGCGTTTTGGTTGCACTAAGAAGGAACGATGATTTGGCGAAAGGCGACGGCAAGTCAGCGCTGTTCGTCTTTGTAACCGTGGTGTTGGACGCCATGGGCATCGGCATCATAGTGCCCGTCCTGCCAGACCTGCTACAGGAGTTAACGGGCTTAACCGTCGGCCAAGCAGCCATCTGGGGCGGCTACCTGACATTCTCGTACGCATTGGCACAATTCGTTTGCAGCCCAATCCTGGGCGCACTTTCAGATCGTTTCGGCCGAAGGCCCGTGCTGTTGGTCTCGGTCGCCATGCTAGCCGTCGACTACGTCGTCATGGCCCTGGCGCCGACGTTATGGATCCTGTTTGTCGGACGCATCTTGGCGGGTATCGCCGGCGCCACGTATAGTACCGCCACCGCCTATATCGCGGACGTGACACCCCGTGAAAAGCGCGCCGCCGCTTTCGGCTTGGTGGGGGCGGGCTTTGGCATCGGCTTCGTATTGGGACCGGTCCTAGGGGGCTTCATCGGCGAGATTGGCACAAGGGCGCCTTTCTACGCGGCAGCGGCATTAGCGTTCGCAAACTTCGCCTACGGGCTGATCGTCTTGCCAGAATCCCTGCCAACCGAGAAACGTCGCCCGTTCGAGATGCGCCGCGCCAACCCGTTCGGCGCGTTCCGGCAGATGTCCAACTTACCGATGGTCACCGGACTTGTGGCCGTCGCCTTCCTCTACGCCTTCTCTCACTACGTCTACCCATCGGTCTGGAGTTACTACACCAAAGAGAATTTTGACTGGTCCCCCAGCGAGATCGGACAGTCGCTTGCCCTGGTGGGAGTCGGCTTCGCAGTCGTGCAGATGGCAGTGATCCGGATTTTCCTACGGCTGTTGGGTGAGGTGTGGACCGTCTACATCGGCCTTGTACTGAATGCCGTTGGTCTGGTGGGGATCGCCATGGCCACGCAGGGGTGGATGATTTACGCGCTGATCCCGCTGGTTGCACTGGGCGACGTGGTCAAGCCGGCGTTGAACGGGTTGACCTCGAACCGCGTCCCTGATGATCAACAGGGAGAGTTGCAAGGCGTCCTCTCCTCCAGTCAAGCGCTGACAACGGTGCTAAGCCCACTGCTGATGACACAGATCTTTGGGGCGTTTGCCGGGCCTGATGCTGATCCTTATCTGCCCGGCGCCCCGTTCCTGGCATCCGCTTTGATAATGGTCAGCGCGGCCTTTGTCTTTCGGATGGCGGCAAAGCCGCAGGCGGCAGCGCCCGGCTCTTCATCAGACGAAAGTTCGAAATCTTCTCCATAGGCCCAGACGTCCCTGTTCGCTAAGAATGTGCGAAGCAGAGAAATGGGGGGCGCCATGGCCGAGCATTTTGACGACCTGGAGACACGGTCGATGGACGCGCGGGAAAGTGCGCAATTCGCATCGCTTCGCGCTATTCTTGCAAAGGCTTTGCCCCAGGCTACTGGCTTGGCGCGTCATTTGGGCGAGATCGACCTAGCGGCGCTGGCTGATCGTTCAGCTTTGGCCAAGCTACCGGTTCTGCGCAAAACCGAAATTGCCGAGTTACAGCGGGCCGATCCCCCGTTCGGTGGGCTGACGGGCCGACCTGCGGGCACTTTCACCCATATGTTCCAGTCACCGGGACCAATATATGAACCCGGTATGGATACGCCGGATTGGTGGCGTTTTAGTCGGGCCCTTTGGGCGGGCGGCTTGCGGCCCGAAGACCGGGCACTGAATTGCTTCGCCTACCATTTGACGCCGGCTGGCCTGATGTTTGACTCTGGCGCCCGCGCAGTGGGTGCATCGGTGGTGCCGGGCGGCGTTGGAAACACAGAGGCGCAGACTGTTGCCGCGGCAGACCTGGGCGCCACAGCTTATGCCGGCACCCCGGATTTTCTAAAGACCCTGCTGGAAAAGGCAGATGAGCTGGGCCGCGATCTAGCCATTGGGAAGGCGATTGTCGGGGGCGGGCCGCTGTTCCCTCAGATCCGACAATACTATGCAGACCGCGGGATTTCTTGCGTGCAGGGCTATGGGACTGCAGACCTGGGCTCGATCGCTTTCGAGTCGCTAGCCCCGGACGGCTCGCCTAGCCCGTACATGACTGTCGACGAGGGCGTGATTTTAGAAATCGTGCGCCCTGGTACCGGAGACCCCGTGCCTGATGGCGAGGTTGGCGAGGTTGTGGTCACGCTGTTGAACGCAGACTATCCGCTGATCCGCTTCGCCACTGGCGACATGTCCGCCGTGGCGGATACGCCCACGATCTGCGGTCGGACCAACGTAAAGATCAAGGGCTGGATGGGTCGCGCGGACCAGACGACCAAGGTGCGCGGGATGTTTGTCAGGCCGGAGCAAATTGCCCAGGTACTCGCCCGCCACCCCCAGATTGCAAAGGCTCGGCTGACAGTTGATCGCGAAGGCGACGCGGATGTGATGACCTTGCAGGTAGAGGCAGAAGACATCGACCCCACCGCCATAGAGGCGACGCTGCGGGATGTCGTGAAGCTGCGTGGCTCGGTCGACACCGTGTCAGTGGGCAGCTTGCCGAACGATGGCAAGGTGATCGAAGACATTCGGAAGTTTGACTGATCAGGCGCGTTGGTAGGGTGCACCCTTCAAGAGGTAGTCCCCGAGCTGGACGTCGCGGCCCTGCATGATGTCCGAGTGGCGCACCATGTCGATGTTTCGACCGGTCAGAACCGTCGCCGTCGACCCCCTAGGCGTCACCTTGCCTGCCAGCACCGCGGCGACACCCACGGCGCAGCCGCCTTCGCAGATCAGACGGTCCTCGAAGTAGATTGCCTGCAGCGCGCGGTAGATTTCCTCCTCGGTCACCAGCACCGTCTCGTCCAGGTAGCGGCTGCACAGGTCGAGTGAATGGCGATTGTCGGCGCCGATCCCGCCGCCCAGGCTGTCGGCTAGGCTGGGCAATTCTTCAACCTCTACCGGATGACCCGCTGCAATGGATTGGTGCATGGCTGCGCCGCGGTCCATGGTGACACCAATGATCCGAATGGACGGCTTGATTGACTTTGCCGCTAGGGCGGTGCCGCCCGCAAGCCCACCGCCGGACAGGGGGATCAGCAGGGTTTCGAGATCAGGCCGCCGCTCCATGAGCTCCAGGCCAACGGTCCCTTGGCCGGCAATCACGAAAGGATCATCGAATGGATTGATATCCACCAAACCTTCTTCGGCAACTAAGCGGTCCACCTCGACCTGAGCATCGTCCTGGCTCTCGCCAATGATCCTTACCTCGGCGCCCAAGGCTTTGATCCCTGCGACTTTCGCCTCCGGCACCAGACGGGACATGCAGATCACCGCGCGCACGCCCCGCGCTGCCGCTGCAAATGCAACGCCGCGCCCATGGTTGCCGGTGGAACTGCAGGTAACCCCGGGTGTGTCCGCGGCCAGGTTCGACACCGCATTCAGGGCGCCCCGCAGCTTGAAGGCGCCGATGGGCTGCGCAAGCTCCAGTTTCAGCAGAAAGTCGACGCCGGAACGCTCGCTAAGGTACGGGGATGGGACGAGTGGAGTGTTATCCGCGACGCCAGTGATCGCCTGGCGGGCCACTAGCATATGGTTCAGGGTCAGGTCGCTGGTCATCGGGGCCTCCGTCTCTCTGCCCCAATTGCATCACCGTGCCCGCGTCCGCAAGCTAGCGGGGCGGGGGGCCGACCGACTCGCGCTCCACGATGTGGGTCTTGAAGGCGGCCCCAGTCAGTGCCTCACCCGCACGGCAATGGGCCAGCAACCGGGCACCAGCGGTCTGTCCCATCCGGCGATGGGGCACGTGCACCGTGGTCAACGCGGGCGTGACCGCACCGGAAAGCTCAATGTTGTCGAAGCCTGTGACAGACACCTGATCGGGAACGGACAACCCCAAGTCACGCGCGGCCGCCAAGGCACCGACGGCCAAGACATCGTTACCACAGATCAAGGCGGTGGGACGATCTCGCATAGCCAGCAACTGGTGGGCAGCAACCGCGCCATCCGCCATCGTGTAGGGCGCCTCGATCAGCTGATCATCACGCAACAGCATTCCCCGGGCGGCCATCGCATCACGAACACCCGCAACCCGTAAGCGGGCGCGGTCATTACCGTCGGTCAGGCCAGCAATCATCCCCACGCGTCGATGCCCCAGATCTAAAACATGATCTGCAATCTCGACCGCCGAGGCGCGGTTGTCGAAGCCGATCGATGGATACGCAGCGTCGGCCCGCCACGCCCAGACCAGCACAAACGGCACCGCACGTTCCTGCAGCATCTGATAGACGCTGGCATCACGATCCTCGCCGATCAGCACGAGGCCGTCTACACCGCGACCGATCAGGGATTGGATCTGCTGGAATTCCCGGTCGGCGTCGTAGCTCGATGTCGCAACCAGCAGGGTATAGGCCGCGCCCGCCAACTCCTCCTGCAGTGCTTGGATTCCCCGGGCGAAAATCGCGTTCTCCATTGTCGGGATAATGGCACCAATGGTCGATGTCCTATTCGATGCCAGCGCGCGTGCACCGAAATGCGGCGCATAGCCCAGTTCGGCAATCGCCGCTTCCACCTGAGCACGGGTGTCAGATCGCACGCGATCCGGCTCATTCAGCACTCGGGAAACCGTCGCAGTCGAGACCCGCGCCAAACGCGAGACGTCCTGCAGTGTCGGGCGGGCTTTCACCGTGCTTAGCTCCCTGTCTCCACGACTTCCGCTTACAATGGGATAAATCGTGATGCCAATTGTAAGCGCTTGCATTTACCCTGCAAGCGCTTACAGTCGCCGCGTCAACAATGATTCGGCAGTCCTGGCGAGGAGGCTTGGCATGACCGGACGCGGGGGAATATTCCTGATCGTCGCTCTAATTCTGTTCGCAGCATTTTTTGCGAATGTCTCGATGGGCGCCGCCGACATGAAGCCGGTGCTCAACGACGTCAGAGAAGCCCTTACCTTATTTGCGGCGGCGATTTTCTTCGTTGTCGGCGTTCTGGTCCGAGAAGCCCGTCAAAAGGGCAGTGACCAGGAATAAGAACAACAATCAGGGAGGAGACGAACATGGACGACAATACCAAGCGGGAGATCGAGTCAACCGAGCGCCGCAACTTCATGAAGTTGGCGGGTACTGGCGCCTTCACCACGGCCGTCGTTGCGGCCGCAGCAGGCACGCTAAGTTCAACCGAAGCGCTGGCACAAACCGCCAAGGAAGAACGCGAACGCGAGGATGCTGCCGAGCATGTGATGACGATTGCGACTGCGTATGTCCTGGGGGCCACACGCAGTTATCCGATCATGCAATTGGACCTAAAGGAAAACATCCAGAACGCGACCAACGGCAAGGTCTACGTCAAGTTGGCCCCAGGCGGTCAATTGGGTGCCGGCAGCGCGTTGGCCCAAAAGGTGCAGACCGGCACCATTCAGGCCGCACAGCACTCGCTGTCAAACTTTGCGCCGTTTGCGCCGGTGGTTGACCTCATCAACATGCCGTACCTTTGCGGTGCCAACCAAAAGTTCGTGAACCTGGTCAACTCGGATTACTGGCAGACCACGGTGAACCCACAGGTCGAGGCCAAAGGCTTCAAGCCGCTCTTCTACGTCGTGATCGACCCCCGCGTGGTTGCAGTCCGAAAGGGTGGCGCAGGCGCAGTCATAACGCCGGGCAACCTTGACGGTGTGAAGTTCCGCGTACCGGGCTCGAAGATGCTACAGCAATACTACCGTATGGTCGGCGCCAACCCGACACCGGTGGCCTGGGGTGAAACACCGTCGGCCATTAAACAGGGCGTTGCAGACGCGCTCGATCCGTCGGTGGGCGCGCTGTTCGTCTTTGGCTTCAAAGACATCCTCAGCCACGTGACCTTCACGCAGGCCGTGCCGGACAGCCAAGTCTACTCGTGCAACCTTGAGTGGTTCAATTCGATGCCCGGCGACGTACAGGAAGGCATCGAGTTCGCGTCCGAACTGACCGCTCACCAGAACCTGGCCAAAGTGCCGTCGGCCCGCGCCTACGCAATGGCCGAGCTGGCCAAGTCCGGCGTCGAGTTCCACTCTCTGTCGGCGGACCAATTGGCCGAGTGGGAGTCGGTGGGTGGTTACCAGAACGCTGACTGGGATCCGTTCAAGACCGAACTGGCCGGTTCGATGGACGCCTTTGACAAACTGGTCGAAGCCGCCAACACAGCCGGACGCTATTACGTCCACGACGCCTAAACGGCCCGGCGCCGGGCTGGCTTCACGGTCCGGCGCCCCTTCTGATTCAACTCGCTTCCACGCAAGACCGGCCATCCGCCGGTCAAGGAGGACGTATGTTCGATCTGCTGAACAAAAACGCCGAGAGATGGGCGCTGCTGGTGTTCTACACCATGCTGGTGGCCACCATGGCCGTCGAGGTTATCCGGCGCGAGGTCTTTGCATACTCGTCCATTTGGGGCGAAGAGATCGTGCGCTACTCGTTCATCTACCTCGCCTGGATCGGGGCCGCTGCAGCGGTGCGCGAGCGTGCGCACATCCGCATCGACGTGCTGTTCAACTATATCGGGCAGCGGATGAAGGCGGTGCTCTATATCTTGGGTGACCTGATCATGTTGGGGATGGCCGTCCTGGCCGTCTACTGGTCATTCGAGACGGTGGCCGTTTCCTGGAAGTTTGAATCCGTCAGCCACGGGCTACGCGTCTCGATGGTGTGGTTCTTGCTGGCCGTGCCGATCGGGTTCTCTCTGATGATCTTCCGTCTGATCCAGTCGCTGATCCGCGACATCTCCGACCTCGCTGCGGGACGTCCCGTGTTCGAGGGCGCCAAACTGTTCGATTGAGGGCGATCCCATGTGGCAAACTGCTCAACTAGGCGCGCCCGAAATCGGCTGGGATTTCATCGGCCCCGTCCTTCTTTTCGTCCTGCTGATCGCCCTTGGTGTGCCCGTATGGGCAGCGATCGGCGCCGCCGCTGTGGCCATGTTGGTCCTGTCGGAGGTGCTCCCACTGTCCCTGCTGGGCGAAAGCCTATTCGACGGGATCGATCACTTCGCCCTGACCGCGGTGCCACTGTTTATCCTGACGGGCGACGTGCTGGTGCGAACCGGCCTGTCCCGCAAGTTCCTGGACGTGGCCGAGGCATTGACCTGCTGGGCCAAGGGGGGCTTTGGCTCGGCCACAGTGCTAGTCTGCGGCATGTTCTCAGCCATTTCGGGGTCTGATGCGGCGGGGGCGGCAGCGGTCGGGCGGATGACAATCGCTCGATTGGTTGAGTCCGGCTATCCGCGCCCCTACGCTTGTGCGTTGGTCGCGGCAGGGGCCTGTACCGGCATTCTGATCCCGCCCTCCATCGCCTACATCGTCATCGGCCTGGTATTGGGGATATCCGCCTCAACGCTGTTCCAGGCAGCCCTGATCCCAGGCGTCCTGATCCTGGTCTCGATCCTGGTCACAAACATCGTCGTCAACAGGCGCCACGCTTATGAAGGCGGCGGCCTAATGACCACGGGCGAATGGGCCAGCAATCTGTGGACGGCAATCCGCAGCGGCTGGTACGCTTTCCTGGTGCCGGGCGTCATCTTCTGGGGCATCTTTTCGGGCAAGTTGACCCCGACCGAGGCTGGCGCCACCGCCGTGGTGATCACAATGCTCCTGGGCTTCATCCTGGGCACACTGAAGCTGTCGGATTTCCCGGCGATGATGGTTTCCTCAGCCAAGGTAAACGGCGTGATCCTGCCGATCATCGCCATGTCATTGCCGCTGGCCCAGACCATGGCCGCATTGAACATTCCGCAGGGATTTGTGTTCTGGGTGACAGGCCTGACCGACAACCCCTACATGCTGATCCTGCTGATGATCATGATCCTGATCGCGGCGGGCTGCGTGATGGAAACCACGCCCAACATCGTGATCCTTGCCCCGATCCTGAAACCGCTGGCGGATGAGATCGGCATGAACGAGATCCAGTTCTGCATCATGATGATCACCGCGCTGGGTGTGGGCTTCATTACCCCACCCTTGGGGTTGAACCTCTTCGTCGTCTCGGGCTTAACGGGGGAATCGATCTTGAAAATCGCCGCCCGGGCCATCCCGTTCGTCTTTTTCATGCTGCTGGTCACACTCCTGATCGCCTATGTGCCGTGGGTGTCGACCGTGCTACTGCCTGACATCTACAAGTGAGAGTTGCGATGCCAATCGAGTATCTGAAGAAAGCCGAAAAGCACTCGACCGACGATGCTGGTGACGTTCGCGCAACCGTTCAGGCCATCCTGGATGAGATCGAAGCGGGCGGCGACGAGGCGGCGCGGAAGTATGCGGCCAAGTTCGACAAGTACGAAGGCAACGTTGTGCTGACCGCAGACGAAATTGCTGCGGCTGCCGAACAGGTGCCGCAAAAGCTGAAGGACGATATCCAGTTCGCCCATGACAATGTCCGCCGCTTTGCCGAGGCGCAGAAGTCCACGATCCAGGACATGCAGTACGAGGTGCAGCCGGGTCTGATCGCCGGGCAGCGCGCACTCCCCTGCCGGGCGGCTGGGTGCTATGCGCCGGGCGGGCGCTATAGCCACATCGCCTCGGCCCTGATGACGGTGACGACGGCCAAGGTGGCAGGTTGTGGCCACATCACCGCCTGCTCGCCCCCGCGTCCAGGTGTCGGCATCGCACCGGCAATCATCTACACAGCCGATCTGTGCGGCGCTGACAAGATTCTGGCCCTGGGCGGGGTCCAGGGGATCGCGGCCATGGCTTTCGGGCTGTTCGACTTGCCGGAAGCAGACATCCTTGTGGGCCCCGGCAACCAGTTCGTGGCCGAGGCAAAGCGCATTCTGTTTGGCCGCATCGGCATCGACATGTTCGCGGGTCCGACCGACAGCCTGATCCTGGCCGACGAGACGGCGGACCCCGAGATCGTCGCCGTCGACTTGGTGAGCCAAGCCGAACACGGCTACAACTCGCCGGTTTGGTTGGCCACGACGCACCGGCCCCTGGCCAAGTTTGTGATGGACCGCGTGCCAAAGCTGATCGCGGAACTGCCTGAATTAAATGGTAAAAACGCCGAAGCTGCGTGGCGCGACTATGCCGAGGTGATCGTTTGCGACACCCGCGAGGAAGTCGCCCAGACCTCCGACGAGATCGCACCTGAGCACCTGACGGTCATGGCCAATGACCTGGACTGGTGGCTGCAGCGGCTGCAGTGCTACGGCTCGCTATTCCTGGGCGAGGAGACCACCGTGAGCTACGGCGACAAGGCCGCGGGCACCAACCACGTGCTGCCGACGTCAGGCGCCGCGCGCTACACGGGCGGGCTGTCGGTCCACAAATTCATGAAGCTGGTGACCTGGCAGCGCATGACGCAAGAGGGCTCGAAACGGGTGGCCCAGGCGACCGCCCGGATCAGCCGATTGGAAGGGATGGAGGGGCATGCCCGCGCCGCCGATGTGCGCTTGGCCAAGTTCTTCCCCGGTGAGAACTTCGATCTATCGGCCAGCGATTGATGAACGCGCAACTCTTCAGCGTCGAGGGCCGGGTGGCGTGGGTCACCGGCGCCTCCTCGGGGATTGGGCAGGCCCTGGCGACCGCCTTGGCCGAGGCCGGCGCCGCCGTGCTGGGCATTGCGCGCCGGGCCGACGCGTTGGCGGAGTGGTCTGATCGCACCCCTGGGACCACGGCTGTGCTTGCCGCAGATCTCAGCGGTCCCGACAGCGCAGCTGACGTTGCCGCCCAGGGACGCGCGGCGCTTGGTCGGCCGCATATCCTGATCAATGCGGCCGGCGTGAACACCCGCCAGGCGGCGGACGACGTGACGTTGGATGGCTGGCGCCAGACCATCGACCTGAACCTGGCCGTCCCGTTCTTTCTGGCCCAGGCCGTCGTGCCGGACATGCGAGCCGCCAGTTGGGGCCGGATCCTGAACATCGCCTCGCTGCAGAGCGAGCGTGCCTTTCCCGGCGGGCTGGCCTATGGGGCGTCCAAGGGTGGGATCACGCAGCTGACCCGCGCCATGGCCGAGGCATGGTCCGCCGATGGCATCACCGCCAACGCCATTGCGCCAGGCTTCTTCCCGACCGAGCTAACGGGGCCCGTCTTTAGCGACAACGAACGGTCGGCCCAGAACGCCGCGCAAACCTGCATCGGCCGGAACGGGGAGCTATCCGACCTGATCGGTCCAGCGATGTTTTTCTGTTCTGAAGCAGGGGCTTACGTCACAGGCCAGACGCTGTTTGTGGACGGGGGGTTCACCGCGAAATGAAGGCACTTGTCTATACCGGCCCGAAGTCGCTGGAGTATCGCGACGCCGACGACCCGACCGGCGACGACCCCATCGTCCGCGTGGCGCATGTCGGCATCTGCGGCTCGGACATGCACGCGTGGGCAGGCCATGACGCGCGCCGCCCTGCCCCCCTGATCCTGGGCCATGAGGCTGCAGGCACCATTGTGTCGGGCCCCGGCACGGGCACGCGCGTGACGATCAATCCGCTGGTAACGGACGATGCCTGCGCTGCCAGCCGCGAGGGGCGCGAGAACCTCAGCCCGACCCGGCAGATCATCTCGATGGCACCGCGTCAGGGGGCTTTCGCCGAACTGGTCTCGGTCCCCGCAAGCAACCTGGTGGCCATCCCCGACGGCGTACCCACCGAAAAGGCCGCGATGGCCGAACCCATCGCCTGCGGCTGGCACGCAGTGCGGCTGGCGCGCAAGGCGCTTTACCGCCCGCTGGAGGACGCGCGCTCCCTGGTCCTGGGCGGCGGCGCCATCGGCATGGGCGCGGCGCTGGTCCTGGCCGCCCATGGCGCCAAGGAAGTGCACGTTGCCGAGTTGCACCCCGGCCGCCGCACGGTTGTGGCAAAGGCCGGTGATTTCCACGCCTTCGACCCCTCGCAGACCACCGTCGCAGACGTCGATCTGGTGATCGACGCGGTCGGCATCGACGCCACACGGGCGGCGGCATCGGCTGCGGTGCGCCCCGGCGGCGTCATCGCGCATATCGGCCTGGGCGCGGGTGCGGGGGGACTGGACATCCGCCGCTTCACGCTGCAGGAGATAACCTTCTTTGGTACCTACACCTACACCAAGGCCGACTTCCGTGCGACGGCCCAGGCAATCTTTGCCGGGCGTTTGGGCGCACTGGATTGGCCAGAGATCCGAGGGCTGGCCGATGGCGCAAAAGCATTCGACGACATCGCTGCCGGAGACGTCGCGGCCCCTAAGATCATCTTAATGCCCTAACATCCTTAACAAGGAGGAAATGGTGAGTAACATCCCCCAACTTTTGGTCCATGACCCCGAAGACAACGTTGGTGTCGTCGTGGTCGAGGGCCTGACCGCCGGCACCGAAATGCTGTGCGTTGTCACCCACGACAACTCGGACTTTCGCCTGACCGCGAAGGCGGACATCCCGATCGGCCACAAGGTGGCGCTGAAGGACCTGACGCAGGGCGACACGGTCTTTAAGTACGGGGAAGATATCGGAAAAATGGTGGGCGCCGCCGGTGTTGGCGAGCATGTCCACACCCACAATTGCAAGACGAAGAGGTGGTAAGATGGCGCTTGATGCAACCAATGTGACGGTCAATGCCTGGCGCCGCGAAAACGGCCGCGTGGGCGTGCGCAACCACGTCCTGATCCTGCCGGTGGACGATATCTCGAACGCCGCCTGTGAGGCGGTGGCGAACAACGTCAAAGGCACCATGGCCATCCCGCACAGCTATGGCCGCCTGCAGTTCGGCGAAGACCTGGAATTGCACTTCCGTACGATCATCGGCACCGGGGCCAACCCCAACGTCGCCGCGGTGATCGTGATCGGGATCGAGCCCGAGTGGACCAAGGTGATCACCGACGGCATCGCCAAAACCGGCAAGCCGGTCGAGGGGTTCTCGATCGAGCAGAACGGCGATCTGGCGACCATCCAGAAGGCATCCTGGAAGGCCAAGGAATTCGTCCACTGGGCGACCGAGCTGCAGAAAGAACCCTGCTCTCTCAATGAGTTGTGGGTGTCCACCAAATGCGGCGAGTCCGACACGACGACCGGCCTCAGCTCCTGCCCGACGGTGGGCAACATGTACGACAAGCTGATCCCGCAGGGCCTTTATGGCTGCTTTGGCGAAACGTCCGAGATCACCGGGGCCGAGCATATCTGCGAGAAGCGGGCCGCAACCCCTGAGGCCGGTCAGAAGTTCATGAAGATCTTCCAGGCCTACCAGGACGAGGTGATCTTCGCCCACCAGACCGATGACCTCTCCGATAGCCAGCCGACCAAGGGCAACATCCTGGGTGGTCTGACCACCATCGAGGAGAAGGCACTGGGCAACCTGGAAAAGATCGGAAAATCAGCGACTTACATCGATGCGATCGGCCCCGCCGAAACGCCAGAGAAGGGTCCGGGCCTCTACTTTATGGACTCGTCCTCGGCGGCCGCCGAGTGCGTCACCCTGATGGCGGCGGGCGGCTACGTGATCCACACCTTCCCAACCGGGCAAGGCAATGTGGTCGGCAATCCGATCGTGCCGGTCATCAAAATATCGGGGAATCCCAGGACCTTACGCACCATGTCCGAGCATATCGACGTGGACGTCACAGGCGTTCTGACCCGCGAGATGACCATCGATCAGGCAGGTGATGCGCTGATCGACATGATCGTGCGTACGGCCAACGGCCGGGCCACGGCGGCGGAGGCTTTGGGCCACCGCGAATTCTCGATGACCAAGCTCTATCGGAGCGCCTGACCGGGGCAAAAACCAGGTCGCAAACCAAGTCGCAAACACCCTTTAGGTGGGCCCCCGGGCCCACCTTGGCGCTGGGAATCCAGGCGTGCAGCACGCGTACAGCATCTGTACAGCAAGTGTGCAGCACCTGTACCGCACCTGTATGTACAAAAAGTCGACTTGGGCGCCCGGCAAAATGCCGGGTCACCCCAACAAACAACCACGATCGCACGCGCCCAAAGGCCATGCATGGCACCAGCGCCTGCCTGGAATCGCGGGCCAGATTGGCCGCGATTTTTCACCCAGCCTCACCCGGCGGAACACCCCACTGGACCCATAGGTGCCGGGGGATTGGGCGTTGCGATCCGGACGCCTTGACAGTCGGCTCATCCTGGGTTGTGCGGTTGCGAAAACCCCGTCACAGTCTGGTCATGATTCAGCGTGGGAGCGACTGCATCACGACGTGACAGACGGCAAGACCACGCCCTGATAACGAACAAAGACAGGAAGGTAACAACATGAGAACGAAAAAGATCGGCGCATTGCTGGCCGGCGTCGCCCTGGCCTTCTCGGCAACCGGTGCGAAGGCGCTGGACGAGATCACGGTAGGCTACTTCCTGGAGTGGCCGATGCCATTCCAGGCGGCCAAGGTATCCGGCGCCTACGACGAAGCGTTGGGCATGAAGGTAAACTGGGTCAGCTTTGACACCGGGACCGCGATGTCGGCCGCCATGGCGTCGGGCGACGTGCAGATCTCGGTCAGCCAGGGTGTGCCGCCCTTCGTGGTCGCGACCTCTGCCGGCCAGGATCTGCAGATCCTGGATGTGGCCGTCTCCTACGCCGACAACGACAACTGCGTCGTGCAGTCCGAGCTGGAGATCGACAAATCCTCCGCGGGCGAGCTGGAAGGCAAAAAGGTCGGTGTCCCGATCGGCACCGCCGCCCACTATGGCTTCCTGAAGCAGATGGCGCACTTCGGCGTGGACATATCCACCATGGAGATCGTCGACATGGCACCGCCGGACGGCGCGGCGGCGTTCGCCCAGGACAACCTGGACATGGTCTGTGGCTGGGGCGGCTCGCTGCGCCGCATGAAAGAGCACGGCAACGTGCTGCTGACCGGCGCCGAAAAGACAGAGCTGGGCATCCTGGTGTTTGACGTGACCTCGGCCCCCGCGGGCTTTGTCGCTGAAAACCCTGACGTCGTCGCCAAGTTCCTGGCCGTCACGGCCGAGGCGAACACCACCTGGAATGCTGGTGGTGCAGATGCCGAAGCCATGCTGCCGGTGATCGCCAAGGACGCCGGTATGGACGTGGACGCGACGCGTTCGACCATGTCGACCTTCGTCTTCCCAGACGTCGACACGCAGCTGTCGAACGCCTGGCTGGGCGGTAACGCGCAGGAGTTCATGAAGGGCGTTGCCGACGTCTTTGTGGACGCCGGTTCGATGAAAGAAGCGCTTGAGACCTACAAGAGCGCCGTGAACACCGGGCCGCTGTCGACCCTGAACTAAGACGCTGACCGGCCGCCGCCGCGCCTGGTGCTGCGGCGGCCACCAGCCCATCCCGCCCGGGGTGGGCTTTTTTGTTAGAGGCGGGGGTGCCCATGTCCGGGCTTTTGATCGACGACATTTCCATGCGGTTCGACCTGCCGAACGGGTCCTCCGTGCAGGCGCTGAAGAATGTGAGCCTGGACATCAAGGAGGGGCAGTTGCTGTCCGTCCTGGGTCCTTCCGGCTGCGGAAAGACGACGCTGCTGAATATTGTGGCGGGGTTTCTGGCGCCGACCGAAGGGCAGATCGCCCTGGGCGGTAACCGCGTAACCGGCCCGGGGCCCGAGCGCGGCATGGTCTTTCAGCAGGGCGCGCTGTTCGAGTGGATGAGCGTGCGCGACAATGTCAGTTTTGGCCCGCGCATGAAGTCGATGCCCAGGGCCGAAAGCGCCGAGATCGTCGATCACCTGCTGGACGTCGTGGGCCTGCAGGACTTCAAGGAGAAGGCGATCTACGAGCTGTCGGGCGGCATGCAGCAGCGTGTGGCTTTGGCCCGCTGCCTCGCCAATGACCCGGAGGTGATCCTGATGGACGAACCCTTGGGCGCGCTGGATGCCCTGACGCGCGAGAAGATGCAGGGGCTGGTGCTGAAACTCTGGAAGGAGACGGGCAAGACCATCATCCTGATCACCCACTCGGTCGAGGAAGCGCTGCTGTTGGGCGAGCGCCTGCTGGTGATGGCGCCGCGTCCGGGGCGCATTCACAAGGAGTATCACCTGCCGTTCGCCGAACTGGGCGTCAATGCGGACCTGCGCGAGGTCAAGATCCATGCGGAGTTTGGCCCCCGCCGCGAGGAGATCCTGGGCATGATCTGGGACATGGAAGAAGAGATTATGGGCCGGACGGAGAGCGCGTAATGAACGAGTTACTTGCAGGCTTCCTCGAGGTGCTCCAGGCCCTGGGCCAGCTGATGTTCTACTTCATCCTGGCGGCGATCGTGTACGTGGCGATCATTCTCCTCTGCTACCTGGTGCACCGCATGCTGACTAGCGCTGTCCGCCCCGGTGACAGCTTCAACTCGCTGAAGACGGTGACCTTCGGGGACGAGAGCGCTGTAACGGCAACCCGGGCTGCTTCGATCATCTCGGTACTACTGATCTTCCTGTTCTGGGGGGCGTTCACGGGATCCAGCTGGGCGCCGATCCACGCGCCGGGACCGTTCGTGGGCGATACCTCGTTCACGTATACGGCAGAGGCACCAGATGGCTCGACAGACGATGCGACCGTGACCTTTCGTGTCTTCCCCGTCGGTGACGAAGTGACCGCGCCCGAGGTCGCGCCCGGCGACGGCTTCGCCAAGAACGACAGCGGCACGGTTGGGGCCTGGCGGTCCAAGCTGATCCGCGTCGACAACAACGACGGCTTCACCAAGGCCGAAGGCTGGAGGATTGTCGCCATCGACGGCCAGCCTATCGAACCGGAAGGGGAGGTGGACGTCGCCGATGGGCGGGTGGTCCTGACCGCCAAGGGTACGCCCAACTTCTACCCCGCCAAAGGCTGGCAGATGGAGCCCATTTGGCTACCCGCCCCCGAAGCCGTCGTGGGTCGTGTGGTCGAGATCGCCAGCGAGGGCTACCAGAACTCGGACCTTGCCAAGCATGTAGGCATGTCGCTCTTTCGGGTAATCGCGGGCTTCCTGGCGGGGGCGCTGATCGGCATCCCACTGGGGTATGCAATGGGGCTCTCATCCTGGTTCCGAGGCTGGTTCGACCCGATTGTCGAGTTCATGCGTCCCGTGCCGCCGCTCGCGCTCATCCCGCTGGTGATCATCTGGGCCGGTATCGGAGAGGAGGGCAAGGTGATCCTACTCTTCCTCGCCTCGCTCTGGATCATGACCATCGCGGCCCGATCCGGGGTCTCGGGTGTCCGAATATCCAAGATCCACGCGGCCTACTCGCTGGGTGCCTCGAAGTGGCAGATCTTGCGCCATGTGATCGTGCCGAATTCGCTGCCGGACATCTTCACGGGTGCCCGCGTCGCCATGGGGGTCTGTTGGGGCACGGTGGTTGCGGCCGAACTGGTCGCCGCGAACGAGGGGGCTGGCATGATGATCATGGTCGCCTCGAAGTTTCAGCTGACCGACATCGTGATCATGGGGATCATCATCATCGGCGTGATCGGCTACGGCATCGATATCCTGATGCGCATGGCCGAAAACTGGCTGATTCCCTGGAAGGGCCGTGGCTGACGGATCGCCGCGGCGCCTAGGGCAGGTTAGGGCAGCGATAAGGCCTGGTGCGGCAGGGCGAGCTGACGTCTGCCGGGCTGGGTTGACGACAGATCCACGTGACGGTGTCCCACGAAGGCTTCGATTGCGCGGCGCGTAACCATCGGCCGCGCCGGCGGTCCCAACGCGCGATCCGGGTCGTCCGCCAGGCCCGGGTATAGCGCAAAGATCTCGGCCCGGTGGATGGGACAGAAATGCGCCATCGCTACCGGACCCGGTCGGAAGCTTTCGGTGGGTGCACCCTGGGCGAAGATCACCTCGTGCCGGTCCAGCAGCAGGGCATAGTATTCAACCCTGGTCTTGCCCGCCATCCGGCGCACGCCACCCAATCCAGTCAGGCCCTTTGCAACGGCCAGAACCTCGGGCGATTGGAATCGCGCTTGGACCCCTGGCCCCGACAGGACCATCCGGTGAAGCGGTGAGACCACCAGCGTCCGGGTCGGCAGGCCACCGCCCAGCGAGCCCTGTTTGAACTCGATCGGTTTGTCGGCATCGCCGCGCAGATTGGCCGGATCGTGGAAATTGACGCAGCGGCAGCCAATCCAACGCAGGGGCTGCAGGCCATGGTCTGCCGTGACGATCATGTCACCCCGGCACAGACGTTCCACCGGCACTTCGCCGGTCGCAGTCAGAATCCGCGTGCCCGGCGCAAAGCAGGGCGGCACACCCATCGCCACAAGCGAAGCAAACTGCGCCTGTTGGGTGGACGTGTCGATCGTGCCGTCGCTGACTTTCACGCTCTCGCCAGTGGGGAAGGTGAGCACCTGGGGTGTGCCAGGCCCACCCGGCTGAGTGACGACGATCTCGTCCGCGGTAACCGCACCGCCGGACCCATCCAAAAGCCCAGACGTATCCAGGCGATCCACGGCCAGGGCATAGTCTGTGCCACCCTGGCTGACGGTCGCCCCGCTATCGGCGGTATCGAAATCGGTGATGGTGTCCGACCCGCCGCCGGTGGAAATGACAAACACATCGGCGCCCGAGTCGCCGGTCAGCGTGTCGTCACCGCTGCCGCCCGAGATCGTATCGTTGCCATCGCCTCCGTCTAGAACGTCGGCACCGCCGCCACCGGCCAAGGTATCGTTGCCGTCACCCCCGTAAAGCGTGTCTGCGGAGCCATCGTCGCTGCCGACGGCGGTGCTGCCGGAAGAGGTAGATGCCCCGTCGTAGCCCAGCAGCAGGTCATCACCGTCACCACCATACATGGTGTCGGACCCGTCCCGGCCCTCTGACGGGTCGTTGCCATCGCCACCATAGACCGTGTCGTTACCGGCACTGGCAAAGATCCTGTCATCACCGCTACCGGCATAGATGGTATCATTGCCCAGTTCGGACGGATCGCCATCGACGGTGTCGTTGCCGTCCTCGCCATAGACGACATCGGACCCGATCCCGCCCTGCAGTTGATCGTTGCCGCTGCCACCATAGAGCGTGTCATTGTCCGCGCCCCCCAGCAGCCTGTCATTGCCGTCACCGCCGTAGAGGTGATCATCACCAGCGGTGGCAATCAGGTCATCGTCACCCGTGCCGCCATCCAGCGTGTCATTGCCCGCCGAGTTCGACAGCGCATCGTTACCGGCGCCGCCAAACAGGGTGTCATTGCCCAAACCGGTGGACAGGGTGTCGTCGCCCTCTCCCCCATAGATCAGGTCGGACCCATCGCCGCCGGCAGCGGAGTCGTTGCCGACGCCGCCGATGATCACGTCGTTGCCAAGACCGCCATAGACCAGGTCGTCACCGTCGCCGGCATCGATCGAGTTATCGCCGGTGCCCGCAACGATTTCATCGGACTGCGCCGATCCGGTGAAGTCTTCGATGTCCGCAAAGGTCGCGGTTGACCCAGCGGCGTCGTTGAAGGTGCCGTCGTCGTCGCTGGCCGCGCTGACGGTCACCGCGGTGGTCATGGCCGAGAAGTCG
>JBCCML010000074.1:0-20406 GCA_039026375.1 Pseudomonadota bacterium | reverse complement strand
CAGCCGGTCGCACTCCTCGTGCGAGATTGTCAGGGGCGGCGAGATCACCATCCGGTCGCCCACAGCCCGCATGACCAGGCCATTGCTGACGGCAATATCGCGGCACATCATACCGGCACCGACAGAGCCGTCGAACATCTCCCCGTCGGGTGACTTCACGAGTTGCAGGCCGCCGATCAGGCCGACCATCTGTACCTCGCCGACCAGCGGATGGCTGGCCAGCCCCTCCCAGCCCGCCTTCAAGTAAGGGCCAATGTCGTCCCGCACCCGCCCAACTAGGTTTTCTTCCTGCAATATCCGCAGGTTGACCAAACCAGCTGCGCAAGCCAGCGGGTGGCCGGAATAGGTGTAGCCGTGGAAGAACTCTCCCGCGTGGGCGATGACGGGGTCCGCCACGCGGTTCGAGATGAACAGCCCGCCCATGGGCACGTAACCTGACGTTAAACCCTTTGCGATAGGCATCAGATCTGGGGTGATGCCGAACGTTTCGGATCCCCACCAGTTGCCCGTGCGGCCGAACCCGCAGATGACCTCGTCGGCGATCAGCAGCACGTCGTACTGATGGCAGATGCGCTGGATTTCGGGCCAGTAGCTGTCGGGCGGGATGATGACGCCGCCAGCGCCTTGGATCGGCTCGCCAATGAAGGCGGCGACGTTTTCCGGGCCGAGTTCCAGGATTTTGGCCTCTAGCTGACCGGCGCGCTCCAGGCCGAAGTCGTGCGGTGTCAAGCCATGGGGGCGCCCCTCGCCGTACCAGTAGGGTTGGTCGATGTGGTGGATGCCTTCGATAGGCAGCCCGGATTGGCCGTGCATGACGCCCATGCCGCCCAGTGAGGCGGCCGCAACGGTCGAGCCGTGGTAGGCGTTCTTGCGGCTGATGAAGTGCTTCTTGGACGGCTGCCCTACAGCGTCCCAGTAGACGCGGGCCAGGCGGAATGCGGTGTCGTTCGATTCGGAGCCCGAGTTGGCGAAGAACACCCGGTTCATGTGCTCGGGCGCCTGGGCGCACAGCGCCTCGGCAAATTCGGCTACTGGCGGATGGGTCGATTGGAAAAACGTATTGTAATACGGCAGTTTAGCAGCTTGACGCGCGATCGCCTCGGCAATCTGCTGCCGGCCATAGCCGACATTCACGCACCACAGGCCGGCCATCCCGTCCAGGATCTTGTCGCCGTCGGAGGTGGTCAGCCAGACGCCCTTAGCCTCGGTGATGACGCGCGCGCCCTTGGCTGCCAGATCGCCCGTATCGGTGAACGGATGCCAATGATGCGCGGCATCCATCGCCTGGTACTCGGCCGTGGGCCGCAGGTTCTGCACAAGGGTCATCGCATGCTCCCGATTGCCGTGCTGCCATGTGCGCCCGGTACGCACGTGTCGTCAAGGCAAGCCGAGGCTTGCGGCGCTGGGTCGCCCGCGCCAAGCTCGCCTCAAGGAGAGCAGGGATGACGTTCAAAGACGAGATGGCGGCCTATCGCGCCGCCAATCCGCAGGTGGCCGAGGCCGAGGTCTTCGTGATCGACCTGAACGGCATGGCGCGGGGCAAGCTGGTTCCCATCGCGGCGCTGGAGAAGCTGGCCGACGGCAAAATGAAGCTGCCGTCCTCGACCCCCGGCTTGGATATCTTCAGCGAGGATGTCTACGCGGCCGGGCTGGCGGTGCAGACCGGCGATCCGGACGGGCCGTTGGATGCGGTTCCTGGCACGCTGGGCACCATGCTGTGGGCCGATCAGCCGACGGCGCAGGTGCAGGTGACGATCCGCCTGCCGGATGGCGGGATCGCGCCCTTTGATCCGCGCAATACGTTGGCGCGGGTCGTCGAACGGGCGGCCTCGTCAGGGTTGCGTCCTGTCATGGCGCTGGAACAGGAGTTCTTCCTGATCGACCCGTCCGAACCCATGCCGCCGCTGAACCCGGTCACGGGTGAACGTCTGGTCATGGGGCAGGTATACGACCTGGATGTGGGGCGCGCATTCGCCCCCGTCCTGGCCGAAATTGCCGAGGCTTCGCAGGCACTTGGGGCGAAGACTGAAGCGCTGGTGACCGAGTTTGGCTATGGCCAGTTCGAGGTTAATCTTTACCACGGCGACGATCCCATGGCAGCGGCAGACCAGGTGGTGGCGCTGCGCCGGGCGATCCGCGGTGTGGCGCGCAAACACAGCATGGACGCCACGTTCATGGCCAAGCCCTATGGGGACACCACGGGCTCAGGGTTGCATCTGCATCTGAGCTTGTGGGACGCGGACGGGAACAACATCTTTGCTGGGGAAGACGCGCCAGATGCGGCGATGGCCCATGCCATTGCGGGCTGCCTGGAGCGAATGGCGGACACGATGTTGATCTTTGCGCCGCATCTGAACTCTTACCGGCGGTTCATCCCCAACAGCCTGGCCCCTGCTGAGGCGCACTGGGCTGTCGACCATCGCGGCGTGGCGGTCCGCGTCCCCGAGACTTCGGGCGCCGGGGCGCGGCTGGAACACCGGGTGGCGGGGGCAGATGCGAATCCATACCTGGTGGTCGCAGCTATACTGGCAGCCGCCCTGGACGGGATTGAGCGCGAGGCTGACTTGCCACCTGCGGTGTCCGGCGAACTGGCGCCTGGCATGGGCGGGGCGCTGCCCCTGGAATGGCGGTTAGCGGAGGAGCGCTTCGCCGCCTCGGGCTTCATTGCCGATTGGCTGGGTAGGGACGTCCAGCACGTCTACGCCGCCATGAAACGCCAGGAACGCGAGCGTCTTCTGGCGAAGGTCACGGATGTGGAACTGGATCTCTATCTCCGGCGGGCATGAGTTTCGGCACCAGCGAAATTTTCTTCAAAGCGTGTAACAACCGGTACTGATGGGGTTTTTCCCCGCGCCTAATGTGATCGCAGTTACAGATCAGAGGAGACAAAGATGACCGACCAGACCAAAAAAGACGCCCAGACGCTGAGCGATACCGATGTCGCCGACGTGCAGGGCGGGTTCTTCAACCCCCGGAACGAGCTGATGAAGCGGGGGTTCAACCCCCAGCCAGAGCCGCCTGCAAAGCCCCTGCAGACCAAGGGGATGCCCGCCGACAAGTTGGGGTATGTGCGCTTCAACCCGCAGCCCGAGCCGCCGCCGCACGAGATGAAGGCTGGGTTCTAAGGACCGTAGACTAGGCGAGCCAAAGGACCTCGGCGGCGGGGGCATCTGCATCCCGCTGCGCGAGGTCCTGATCAGTCAGAAGTCCGGTTGTCGTGTCGACATGCCCGACGACCGAGGCCGAATTCAATGACGCCTGCCGGGCCGCCTGCTCCGGTGGCAGCCCTTCTAAAAGGCCGGCCGTCAGCGTCGAACAAAAGGCGTCACCGGCGCCCGCCGTGCCAGCCACCTCAGCCGGAGGGCTGGGGTGCCATAGAACGCCATCGGGTCCGGCCAGATAGGCGCCGTCCGTGCCATCGGTCAGGCAGACCCAATTGGGCCCAAGGCTTCGGAATCCCTGCAGAAATTCAACAACACCGTATCTCAGGCCACCCGCCCGCAGCCCACGCCGCACCAGGGCCGGGGCGTCGTCGGATGCAGCGCGATCGATCGCCGGGGCGACCTGCCCGACGATTGCGGGGATCAACGCCTCCGCCTCGACCCGGTTGATCGAGATGAGCTCCAATCGCTCCAAAGCCTGCAAGAACGGTGGCAGGCGCGAGGTCAGTTGCCGGATACCCGGATTGACGGCCACCTTGGCACCGGCGCTTGCAGCTTGGCTTACAATCTCGGTGAAACAGTCAGCCGACCCGCTGGAGAGCGGTGCGACGTAGACGAGATCGCGGCCGCGCATGTCTGGGACCTCGTCGGGGATCAGCGTCTCGTTCGCGCCCCGATGGACAAAGATCGACGCGTTCCGATCATGGCTGGCAACCATGACCGCGGTGCCCGTTGCGGCGGGTGAGGCGATCAGACCGTCCGCGACGTGGTTGTCGGCCAAGTGGGCGCGCACCGCAGCGGCGTTCAGATCGTCGCCGATTTTGGCGCAAACCTCCGCTGTCCAACCGCGCCGGGCGAGGCTGACTGCGGTGTTGCAACCGCCACCGCCTATATGGGTCGTGATCGACCGGGCAGGGACCTTGCGCCCGGTCTCTAGCAACAGAAAAGCCGCCCCCTCATTCGACAGCGTCAGCCGCTCGATCTCGTCGGAGGCGACCAGCGTGATGATGTCGACCATGGCAGAGCCGAAGTGGAGCGAGCGCATAGCAGCCTCAGATATGACCTTTGACCTTCAGGATCGCGAGCGCCGCTAGTGAGTTGGATTCGACGATCTGACCGTCGTCGACCATCTGCCAGACCGCGTCCACAGAGGTGGAGCGGCAGACCATGTCCTGCTCCTCGATCTCCCGGGCCGGTCCTACTGTACGCAGACCGGTGGCCAGAATCACATGACCCAGTTGGTTCATTGTCCCTGGTGCCGGATAGATGTTGCCCAACGACTGGATGCTGTCGGCGGCCAACCCGGTCTCCTCGCGCAGTTCCATGGCGGCCATGGTCAAGGCATCGGTACCTTTGGGCCCGGCGGTTCCCATGGGCAGTTCCCAGGTCCGGCGGCTGATCGGGTATCGGTACTGCTGCACCATCTCCAGGCAACCATCCGCAAGCGCGGCCACGACCACAAATTCGGGCTTCTCGACGACACCGTAGATCCCCTCGCTGCCATCGCGGCGGCGGACCCGGTCTTCGTGTACCCGGATCCAATTGTTCGCGTAGACCTCGCGGCTGTCGATCGTTTCAATGTCCGGTCGCGACGTCATGGGTGCGCCCCCTCAGAGCATGGATTTGACCTTGTCGACGACAGCCTGCGCGGTGATTTCGAAATGTTCGTAAAGATCGCCAGCTGGTGCCGAGCCACCAAAGCCATGCATGCCGACAAACTCGCCTTTCTCCCGTTTGCCACGCTCGCCATAGAGCCAGCGGTCCCAGCCGAAGCGGATTGCTGCCTCGATCGCCACACGAACCGGACCGCCGGGCAGTACCTTGCGGCGGTAGGCGTCGGGTTGTTCTTCAAATAGTTCCCAGCACGGCATCGAGACGACACGTGTGCCGATCCCCTGCGATTGCAGCAGATCCCGGGCGGCCATGGCGATGGACACCTCCGATCCGGTGGCGAGCAGCACGGATTGGCGCTTGCCGTCCGCGTCGGCCAGGACATAGCCGCCCTGCGCCGACAGATTGCGGTTCGAATGCTTGGTGCGGAGTGTGGGCAGGCCCTGCCGTGACAGGGCCAGGACCGACGGGCTGCTGGGTGACGATAGGGCAAGCTCCCACGCCTCCGCGGTCTCGATCGCGTCCGCCGGACGGAAGACGTTCAGGTTGGGCGTGGCCCGCAACATGGCCAAGTGCTCCACCGGTTGGTGCGTTGGCCCATCTTCACCCAAGCCAATCGAGTCATGCGTCATGACGTAGACGACACGCTGTTCCATCAACGAGGACAGCCGCATCGCCCCGCGCGCATAATCCGTGAAGCAAAGAAACGTCCCGCCATAAGGCGCGATACCGCCGTGCAGCGCCATGCCGTTCATGGCGGCGGCCATGCCGTGTTCGCGGATGCCGTAGTAGACGTAGCGACCCTTCGGCGTCTCGGGCGTGAATGTGCCCAAGTCACCTGTCTTTGTGTTGTTCGAGCCGGTCAGATCGGCCGATCCGCCCATCGTCTCGGGCATGACAGGGTTGATGGCCGCCAGTGCCATCTCTGATGCCTTCCGGGTGGCGACCTTTGGCTGTTCCTCGGCCACTTGCTTCTTCAACTTGCGCACGGCCGAGGCGAGGCGTTTTGGCGGCTCGCCCGACATCACGCGGGCGAATTCGGCCTGACGGGATGGTGACAGGCCGTCGAACCGTTGTTGCCAGTCTGCCCTGGTCGGGGCGCCGCGTTTGCCCGCATCAGCCCAGGCGGCGCGTGCCTCGTTGGAAACCTCAAAAGGCCCGCCAATTATCCCCAGGGCCTTCTTGGTGGCCGCCAGTTCGTCTGGGCCCAGCGGCGCCCCATGCGCGCCGGAGGTGTCCTGCTTGTTCGGCGCGCCAAACCCAATGTGGGTCTTGCAGGCGATCAGTGCCGGGGCCTCTCGGTTCTGAGCGGCCCAAGTCATTGCCTCAGAGACGGCGCCGTGATCGTGGCCGTCCACTTCACGGACCTCCCAGCCCGATGCAACGAAGCGCGCCAACTGATCCGTGCGGTCTGACAGCGAAATCTTGCCGTCTATCGTGATACCATTGTCGTCCCAAAGGACAATCAGCTTGTTCAGTTGCTGGTGTCCGGCCAAGGCGATCGCCTCTTGGCTGATGCCCTCCATCAAACAGCCATCGCCCGCGATCACCCATGTACGGTGGTCGACAATGCCCTTGCCGAAGCGCGCCTGCAGGGCGCGTTCGGCCATTGCCATACCCACAGCGGTCGCCAAGCCTTGGCCCAGCGGGCCCGTCGTCGTCTCGATGCCTGGCGCATGGCCAAACTCTGGATGGCCTGCGGTTTTCGAGCCCAGCTGGCGAAAGTTCTTGATCTCGTCCAAGCTGAGCGCGTCATAGCCCGCCAAGTGCAAAACTGCGTAGAGCAGCATCGAGCCATGCCCGGCAGACAGGACGAAGCGGTCGCGGTCGGGCCATGCCGGGTCAGCAGGATCATATTTCAGATGCGCGTCAAACAACACCGCTGCCACATCGGCCATGCCCATCGGCATCCCTGGGTGTCCGGACTTGGCGGCTTCGACGGCGTCCATCGCCAGCAGGCGCACGGCATTCGCCATTTCGAACCGCCGCGGATCGGCCTTCCGCATCGCTGCAATATCCACGCTTGGGTCCCCCGCGATCTAATCGGAAACGCGCCATTCGATTGAGTCGGGCGCTTTGATGTGCGCGCGGACCATGCGAACCATCCGCCATAGGGTCAAGCCCGCGCATGCCGCATGTTTGCCTGCAAGGGGGGCAACAGGGTACTTTGTTCAGATAACAAGGGTTCGGTTGACGATTCGATCGGTGCCGCACCCACGAGGAGGCGAAACTGATGAGCAAGTTAGACAGGGCACTTTCCCGAATGGACGCGGCGATCGGGCAGCTAGAGGCGGCAATCGATGCCCGCCCTGGCAGTTCGGAAGTCGAGGTTTCGGAAGAGCTGCCCGTGTTGCAAGCCGAGCGTGATCAACTAGAAGGCGAAGTCGAAGCCCTCCGCGCCCGGGCAAAGGAAGATGCGCGCTTGCGCAGCGAAGCCGCTGCTGCTGTGCGCGAGGCCCTGCGCGATCTGCGCGGCGCTGTTGGAAAGGGAGTTCCGGCCAATGCCTGAGGTAGCCGTCGATGTCGCAGGCCGTGCGTACCGTCTGGGATGTGGAGAAGGTGAGGAGGCGCATCTGATGCGTCTTGCCGAACTTGTCGACGCGGAAGCCCAGCGATTGCACAGCAAGCTTGGCCAGATGACCGAAGGCCGACTGATGTTGATGGCAGCCCTGATGCTGGCCGATCGCTTAAGCGAAGCGGAAACGGCGCGTACTGCTGCCGAACGCCGAGCCGCTACGGCCGAGAAGCTGGCCGAGGCGCGGGCATCCAGTGATCTTTTCGGTCCCGAGCGCGAGACAGAGATTACCGAGACCCTGGATGCGCTGGCCGAGCGGATCGAGGCGCTAACCGGCCGCGTCCAAGAAACCGCCTAAGCGGGCAGCGTTTCAATCCGGACAAGCTTTAAATTTGTGGGGCCACACGCTAAGTGTTGCACCGGCGGGTGCTGTCCTTCCCGTGTGGACACAGTTTCCTGGTGGCCTAATCATTCTCGCGGGAGCTGGCTCTGCGATCGCTCGTGGGCTTTCGCACCTGGCGCCCACCTGGTTTTCCAGGCTCGCGAGGATCTGACGTTCCACGGTTGCGATGGGCCCGCCACCCATAACCGCCTGTAGCTGTGATGGACCGGGCGCGCAAAAGGCCCGGCATGACCCAAACACTGGCCGACCATAAGACAGCCGCTCGAAAGGCGGCCTTTGCCGCTCGCAAAGCTGCACATGCTGCCGGGCAAAGATCTGCACCCGCTTCAGTGACCAACAAATTCATGGCGACAGCGGCTTTTCGATCAGCCGCAATTATTGCTGGCTATCGACCCATTCGGACCGAGATTGATCCAACGCAGCTGATGGCTGAATTGCATTGTCAGGGTTGCCGGCTGGCCGTGCCGGTGATCGTGGCTGAGGCGACACCACTGGTCTTTCGGGAGTGGTGGCCGGGTGCGCCGATGGAAGATGGGGCCTTCGGTGCTGAGATCCCGGTAGACGGCGCGGATCTGGTGCCAGATTTGGTGATCGTGCCATTATTGGCCTTCGATGGGGCAGGCTACAGGCTGGGCTATGGCGGTGGATTCTACGATCGGACACTCGAAGGACTTCGCAAAAGCGGCTCTGTCCAGGCAGTGGGGCTAGCGTATGCTGCACAGGAAGTGACAGAAGTCCCGCGTGAACCGACTGATCAGAAATTGGATGCCATCGTGACCGATACCGGAGTGATCTGGCCATGAAGATCCTGTTTCTTGGCGACATCGTCGGCCGGTCCGGCCGCGAAGCTGTCATCGAGCAGCTGCCAAGGTTGCGCCAGGACTGGAATCTGGATTTCGTCGTGATCAACGCCGAGAACTCAGCCTCGGGTTTCGGAATGACAGGCAAGATCGCCAAAGAGCTGTTTGACGCTGGCGCGGACGTGCTGACACTGGGTGACCACGCTTTCGACCAACGCGACATGACCGGCTATATCGTTGATGAACCGCGCGTTTTGCGGCCTTTGAATTTCGCCAAGGGCGCGCCCGGGCGCGGCTCCGGCACCTTCACGGCGACGCGGGGGCGAAAGGTCTTTGTCGCCGTCGTGTTAGGCCGTGTCTTCATGAACAGACCGTTCGACGACCCTTTCGCGGCGGTTGATGGCGCCCTCAAGATGGCACCGCTTGGGGCAGTTCAGGCATCGTTGGTCGAGATCCACGCCGAAGCAACGTCGGAAAAAATGGGTATTGGGCACTGGTGCGATGGGCGCGCGTCAATGGTGGTAGGCTCGCATACACATGTCCCGACCGCGGACACCATGGTGCTGCCCAAAGGTACCGCGTACCAGTCCGACGCTGGAATGTGTGGCGACTACAACTCGGTCATCGGCATGGACAAGGTCGAGCCGCTGAAGCGCTTTGTAACCGGTATGGGTAGCGGGCGTTTCGAGCCTGCATTGGGCGCGGCCACTTTAGCCGGTCTGCTGGTTGAGACGGACGACACGACCGGCCTGGCCCGCTCGGCCAAAGCCATACGCCTAGGCGGCCGGTTGGATACCGCCCAACCGTAGCTGTTGCGGGCTTTTGGTTTGCGTCCTCATGCGCCTGACTATGTGGTCTGATCTGAGGCGCTCGCGAAACAAGTCCTGATCCAAAACGCGCCGACGAAGGCCCAGGCCAAAGCATTGCACCATCCGAGTACAGGGTCTATTCATTCACCAATTCTGGAACCGGAGGTGCCCGTGCGTCTGCTTATTCTCCTGCTTGCGCTGGCTTTGTCAGCCTGCGACGCGCCGATGGAAGAGATAACACCGCGTTACGACTACCGCTTCGTCGAAGAGGATCGGACGTATGAGGTAAGTGCTCAATACGATCCATTCGTTCTGGGGTATTCTGTTCGTGTCAGCGATCCGTTGGTCCCGCTGTCGGAAGCGGACCGTGGCACCGTGCAGACGATGCTGTTCAAGAACTTGTCTCCGCGACTCTGCATCAACAAAGACGTCCTCTACCAGGTTCAAGAGGGCAGCACCTTGACCGGCCGGGGCCCGGCCATGGCCCGCCATCTGCCAGACCTCGGCATGTGGCAGTTCGTCTTGGCCTGCGCCCGCACCGAAAACCTGAGGTTCTGAGCCATGGCAGGCCACTCCAAATGGGCGAATATTCAGCACCGGAAGGGCCGTCAAGACGCGGCGCGATCCAAGCTTTTTTCTAAGCTTGCCAAAGAGATAACGGTTGCCGCTAAGATGGGTGACCCGGACCCCGACAAGAACCCGCGCTTGCGCCTTGCGGTGAAGGAGGCCAAGTCCAACTCCGTGCCCAAGGACGTCATCCAACGGGCCATCGACAAGTCCCAGGCGGCGGGCGGCGAGGACTACAAGGAGATCCGCTACGAAGGTTACGGGCCCGGAGGCGTGGCGGTGATCGTCGAGGCGATGACCGACAACCTGAACCGCACCGCGGGCAACGTCCGGTCGACCTTTTCAAAGAACGGCGGGAACATGGCTGAGACGGGTGCCGTCAGCTTCATGTTCGACCGCAAGGGCCAGATCTTGTATGCGGCCTCGGCTGGGACGGAAGATGATGTGATGATGGCGGCCCTAGAGGCCGGCGCCGAGGACATCGACTCCACCGATGACGGCCACATCATCTACACAAAGGCCACCGACCTGAACGACGTCTCCACCGCGCTGGAAGCCGCCCTGGGCGAAGCGGAGTCAACCAAATTAATCTGGAAACCTCAGACACTTACGGAAGTGAATGAAGATCAAGGTGCAACCTTGATGAAGCTGATCCAGGTGCTGGAGGACGACGACGACGTCCAGACCGTCACGGCCAATTTCGACATGTCCGACGAGGTCATGGAGCGCCTGGCCAGCTGATTGGCGCTGGGATTTCGCGTGTATGATCCGCGTATGATTTGCGTATGACAAACGTATGCCAACCGCGTCGGCCCAAGTCGCTGGGTTAACGCCCTTTTACCCCGCCTGAACCTCGGCTACGCTTCGCACATTGCGACGAGGGACGGGCGGTGGCGACGATTATCATCAGCTACACGACGGCCGATTTGGCCTGGGCACAGCGGGTCGACCGCGTGCTGACCGACGCCGGTCACACCACCGTCGCGATGTTCAAGTTCAAGGGCCGCTGGACCAGCCGCATGGCCGAGGCGGTCGCGGGCGCCGACAAGTTCGCGCTGATTGCCAGCCTGGCTTCGCGCAAGTCACCCGGCGTAAAGCTGGAGATCGAGGAGTTCCTGGCCAAGGACCTGGGCGCCGAAGACATCGAGATCTTCCAGGTCCAGCCGACCGAGCCCTTCCCGCTGTTGCGCAGTTACGTGCCGACACCGCTATACGACGTGCCGGACGCCGAGCTTGCTGACTGCATCCGCGCGGCCTTTGACGACGCGCCGGCCATGGCGGTCCAAGATGCGATGCCCGCGCCGCCCGTCGCCCCCGACGTGACGCCCAACTGGCCGCAGGTCACCTCCCGCGGGATGAAGCTGTCGCGCACCGTCCAGGGGCGCGACGATGACGTCCGCGCGCTGTTCGATCTGCTGCGCCAGGACGACCGCACCGCCATCGTCCCGGGGGTCGCCGTCAAAGGGGCGGGCGGCATGGGCAAGACCACTCTGGCGCGGTACTTCGTCCAGCAATACCGCCACCTCTATCACGGCATCTGGTGGATGCGTGCCCAATCGGTCGACACGATCATCGAGGATCTGGGCGAGCTGGCCGGACATATCGATGTCCCTGCCGACAAGCACCCCACGCCCAAGGCGCTGGCCGGGGCGGTGGTCACGGCGCTGGAAAAACAGGCCGATCCCTGGCTGCTGATCTATGACAATGCCGAAAGTGCGCAGGACCTGGCCGATTGGGTGCCGGAGGGGCCGCAGATCCTGATCACCAGCCGCGAAGGGGTCTGGCAGGGATACGAGACCTTGCCCGCGGAACGGCTGGCGCCGCAGGCGGCCGCCGACCTGCTGATGCAGGAGGCGGAGCGGAGCGAGGATCGCGAAGGGGCCGAACAACTGGCCGAGGCGCTGGGCCACCTGCCGCTGGCCCTGGTCAATGCGGGTGCCTGGCTGCGTGATACGCCGGGCACGGCCTTTGCCGCCTATGAAACCCGGATCGAGGAACTGATCCAGGAAAAGCCGGAGACGGTCACAGACTATCCCGACTCCGTCTTCGCCGCCGTTAGCCTGTCCCTCGACAAACTGAGCGACGATGCAAAGCTGCTGATGAACGTGTTCGCGCACCTGGCGCCAGACGACCTTTGGCCCGGTCTGGTCACTGCGTTGGGCGGTGACGAAGGGGTCGTTACATCTGCTGAGCATATGGAGCCAATCCCTGATGCGCTTTGGTCGCTGGCGAAAGATCCGGCGCGCGTCGAGCAGACCTTCGCTGAATTGTCGCGCCGCAGCCTGCTGGAGCAAGGCGAGCATGATGGCAGCTGGCGTATCCACCGACTGACGCAGGCGGTTCAACGGGCCCAGCAAGGCGATGAAGAAAACTGGGGTGTCATTGCGGCCGCTATGCTAGCGGCAGGGTATCCGGGGGGACGGCAGAACCCACAGCATAACAAGCATTGGCCGGTGTGCTCGCGTCTCGGCACTCATGTGGCGGCGCTAGCTGATCGCTCAGATCCACCTCCTTGTGCGGCACTAGAGTATCTGCTTCATCAGGCGTCGATTTACTTGGACACGCAACGGCTCGACGAACGCGCGTTAGAATACGACTCAAAGAGTTTGACCTTCCGAGAAGCCCGTTTGGGGCCAATGCACCCATCAGTTGGATCATCGTGTGCGAGTATTGCTGTCAGCCATTATCGACTTCAAAGGTACGAAGAAGCAGAAGCTTTAGCTGCCCGAGCAATTGAGATCGATCGTGCCGCAGGCGTCGACGGGGCACGGGCGGCTGTGCATTTATCGGTTCACGGATCGGTAGCCAGAGCTTTAGGTGCACGCCTAAAGGGCGAAGAGAGATCAGCGAAACTTGCTCTCGCGGCGCGTCGTTACCGAGAGGCATTGGCGATTGATCTGCGGTTAAACGACCGAGATCATCGAGCGGTAGCAATTCGATTGAACAATCTTGCGGGACTACGTGCATTTCAAGGCCGGTGGGGCGCTGCGCTCCGGCTGCACGGACGCGCCTTGGCATTCAAGTGTGCATCGCTCTCTCTTGGCGATCCGCAGACTGCCACGAGCTTAGCAAACCTTGGCGGTACTTTGCTACAGTCAGGCTCAGCGCGGGCGGGTTATCGCGGGCAGGGGGTGCTTGACCTGCTGACGGAGGCATTGTCCATTTTCGAGTGCGCTTTTGCGGATCGAGCTGATCACCCAAGCACGGTGGGTACAGTAGACAGGCTCGCCAGCGCGCATTGGTGCCTGGCCCAGCTTGGCCCGCCGATCACCGGCAACATCGCCCCCGATCCGGCGCGGGCAGAGGCGCTCTGCGCCGACTACAAACTCGATCGAAAAAAGCTACAGGCCCGCGCCGCAGACTTCGCCTTGCGCGCGCGCCTCCACGACTCCGGGCAACCCGTCTCGCCCATGCCGGGGGAGGGAGAGGAATAGCCCGCTTGCCGGACCGCCCCCGCCGCCCTACACCCAGCGTATGGACGATGCCCAGACACTGGACCCCCGCGGTCTGATCGCCGAGGCCTACCGGATGGAGGGGCTGTCGAAGGCCGATTGCCGCTCGATCTTTCTGGATTGGGCGCTGGGCCTGGCCGAGCCGTCCCGGGGCCCCGCGGCGGCCGCGGCGCTGCTGGCCCATTACGCTGATCAGCCGGACGACCACCCGATGAGCCAGGTGCTGCGCGAGGGCTCGGTCGCCATGGGTCCGCGTAAGCGCCGGGCAGGCGGGGCGATGGGCCGGCGGCGCTGACGCAGCCGCGTGCGTCGCGGGCACCGGTCCTCGGCGCGTCCTCAGAACGGAATGGTGCCCGTCACCCCGAACGTCCAGGCTTGGAAGCCGCCCAAGACCGTGTAGCCCGAACTGAGGCTCAGCCGGGCATCGTCGACGAAGATCAGCTCCAGCGTGCCCAGCACCGTGCCGCCGCCCCGGTTGCCGCCGGGGTCGCGGTTGAACTCGGCCAGGCCCGATAGGTCGACGCTCGGCGCCAGGCCCAGAAGCAGGGTATCCTCGATCGGGATGAAGGTGCTGGCACTGGCGCCGATCGTGGCCAGGCCCTGGGTGATCGTCGAGGCGGTGGCGAGGTTGCCGAGCGAGTCCGTGAAGCTCTCGCGCATGGTCCAGGCGTGGCTGAGCCCGGCGCGCGGGGTCAGCGTGATCTGATCCCAGAACAGATCTGTCGATGCCTCGACCGCCAGGGCCACGGTGTCCGTGGTAAAGCCCGATGTGCCCCCGCCAATGCGCAGATCGTTCACCCCGCGCTCGTAGAGCAACAGGCCGTCCACCTCGACCCCATGCGGCAGGGACAGCCCCGCCAGCGCGCCGAGGCTGAGAAACTCGCCATCGTAGGTCTGGCCCAAGCCATCGCTTTGCACGTTGCGGTAGCGTGCCACCAGTCCAAGGCTGAGCGTATTCGTGACCGCATAGGACGCCCCAAGCCCGATTGAGAAACCGGTACCGTCCGTCCCCTGGCCCGCATCGTCGGTGAAGCCCGTGCCTTCGACGCTGGCCCAGACATCGAAGCGCTGGGCCTGGAAGGCGCGCAGCAGGGCGGCGTCCAGATCCCCATTGATGCCCTGGCTGAAGGCGGCCGAAGGCCCGCCCAAGTCGGAGAGACTGATCTTCAGCCCGTTGGTCCCGATGTCCCGGCCGATCACGCCGGTAGCGGCACCGGTCGTCATCCGCGTCATCACGCCGGCGGGTAGGCCGGCCACGCGCGTGGCCGCATCGTCAAGACCCGAGGAATCGAAACGACGATCCGCCGCATCCTTGGTGCCTTGGAGAAAATTGGTGATCCGTTCGCCGTCGCTGCCGGGGACACGCTGTTTAATGGTGTTCAGGATCTCGGATTGACGTGCGTCGATCTGGTCGAAACGATCTGCGTTGCTGGTAAGTTCGGCCCGATCGGCGTCGCTGAAGTTACCAAAGATCCCACCGGACTGTTCCTGCAGCTCTTCCAAGCGCTCAAACTCGGCATTTGCGGCCACAGCTTCAGCGCGCCGCTCCTCCAGTTCTCGCTTCAGACCCTCGAGTTGTTCCGGCGTGAACTCGGGAGGTGTGTCAACACTGGCAACGTCTCTCTGTTGGTCATTTATGCGGTCCTCCAACAGGGCAACCTTACGTTCTGCGAGGTTTGCCCGTCGTTCCGCCTCGGCAAGCTCTCTGGGGTCGAAGCCGCCTGACGCCGCGGGGTCGTCACCGGCACCCAGCTGTTCGCGAATTCGATTCAACAAAGCGCGCCGTTCACGCTCCAGCCTAAGGAATTCTGCAAACAAGGGCAGTACCGCTTGTTCGACAATCGGTTGTGTCGCCGGTCTCGGAACGTCCCGAAGCAGGCGATTGGCATTGAGCTGAGTGGCCTGTTGCACGGCTGTGTCTGCGGCATTGCCCAGGCGTCCCCCGTCCAAACCAATGACAAAGGTGCTGCCGCCGCCACCGGATCCGACGCACTCTGAGATGGTCTGCGGGGTGGCGTTGAATGTGATGTTGATGTTGCCGCTGCTGGTCCCTGCGGTTGCCGTGCCAGAACTGGCGCCGGTGCACGAGATGTTGGTCACGCTTTCACCGGGCGCCAAGAAACTGATGTTCAAAAGGTACTGCTGCAGTGTCACTGGTGTGATTTGTGCGCTCGCCCAGCAAGCGGAGAAGGCCACGGCACAGCCAGTCAGCGGCCCCAAAAGACCGCGGATCACACGGAATCCCATCTGCATGTCATTCTCCCCACCATCCCGGCAGGGACGCTAGCAAAATGCCACGCGATCAGAAAGTCTGGCGAGCATAGCCGTTGCTGGCCGATTTACGACGCCTTTTCAGAAGGTTATGCGCGTCTGGGCCGTGCGTCGTGATCAACGTGCCCGGGGGCTTTTGCTAAGATCAGCGGTCTCAAGCCCCGATGGCGTCCAGCACGCGCACCCAGGACCGAGCCCCTTTGTGGAAGCTGGATAGCGCGTATTTCTCGTTGGGCGAGTGGATGTTGTCATCCTCCAGCCCAAAGCCGATCAGCATGGCATCCATGTCCAGCTTGTCCTTCAGCAGGCCCACGACCGGGATCGACCCGCCCGAGCCGATGAACGCGGCCTCGCGTCCCCATTCCCGGGTCAAGGCCTGGCGGGCGGTCTCGAACATCGGGTTGTCGGTGGGCATCACGCTGGCGGTGCCCCCGGCGCGCCCCTCGAAGCTGACGCGGCAATCGGCTGGCAGCTGGGACTGGACGAATGCCCGCCATTTGGCACGGATATCCTCGGGGTCCTGGGTGCCCACCAGCCGGAAGCTGACTTTGGCGTGCGCTTCCGCCGGGATCACGGTCTTGAAGCCCGCGCCGGTATAGCCGCCCCAAATGCCGTTCACCTCAGCCGTGGGGCGGGCCCAGACATGCTCCAGCGCCGTGTAGCCGTGCGTGCCCCAGGGGGCCGATAGGCCGACATCGCCCAGGAACTTTTCAGCAGAGAAACCCAGCCCCTCCCATTGTGCCTTGATGGCGGGGGGCAGTTCCGTGACGCCGTCGTAAAAGCCCGGGATCGTGATTCGGCCCTGGTCGTCGTGCATCGCGCTGAGGATCCGGGTCAGCACGTGGATCGGGTTTGCCGCAGCGCCCCCATACATGCCGGAGTGCAGATCGCGCGACGCTGCGTGCACCGTGACCTCCTCGCCCAGATTGCCGCGCAGCATCGTGGTGATGGCGGGCGTCTCGGCGTCCCACATGGTCGTGTCGGTGATCAGGGCGATATCCGCGGTCAGTTCCGCGCGCTGGGCATCCAGGAAGCCGGGCAGGGAGGAACCGCCCGATTCCTCCTCCCCCTCCAGCAGGATGGTGACCTTGCAGGGCAGGGCGCCGGTGGTCGCCTTGAGCGCCCGGCATGCCTCGACAAAGGTCATCAGCTGACCCTTGTCGTCGCCCGCGCCGCGGCCGTGGATGACCTGATGGCCGCCAACTTCAATGACGGCGGGGTCGAACGGCCCGCCACGGGTCCAAAGCTCCAGCGGGTCAACGGGTTGGACGTCGTAATGGCCGTAGAACAGCACGTGCGGGCCCGGGCCGTCATGGTGCGCGACGACAATCGGGTGCCCGGGCGTCTCGGCCACGCGGGCGTCAAAGCCCATGCCCGCCAGATCGGCCGCATGCCACTCGGCGGCCTGACGGCATTGCCCGGCATAGGCGGGATCGGTCGAGATCGACTCGATCCTGAGCAACTGGAACAGGCGGTCCAGCGCGTTCTCCAGGTCGGCGTCCAAATGGTCGAGGGCGGCGGTCGCAGGGGTCACGGTCATGGCAAAGCTCGGAGAGTTGATTTGGCCCAGGAGCCTAGTGGCGCCCATATGGACAGGCAAGCGAGAGGATGCGCGATGCCGACACGACGCAGGATCATAAGGGTCTGTGGGACGCTGCTGGGCGGGGTCGTGACCGGGGCCTCGTGGCGGGTGGCGCTGGGCGATCCGCTGGCGGGATGGGCCCAGCACCGGACCGGGTTTTCCGTAATGGTGCCCCCGGGCTTTGAGGTGCGCCGTGCCGATGGCCGTCTAGTAATGGTGGAGACGGGCGATCTGCGCGCGCCCCGCCGGGTGGAGATCGATGCCATCCGGGGTTTGGTCGGCCGAAGCTGCCCGGCAGGCTGGCCGTTGAAGCTGTCCGCCGGTGGTGCCTGCCACCGCGTACGCCAGATCGGGCAAGGGTCCGCCGGCACTGTGTGGCAGCTGGAAGCCAGCCGTCCGTTTGGCGATTTGGCAGTTACCCTCATGGCCCAGGTACAGACGGAATTGCAGCCGGACTTCGCGTTCGCCTGGGACGTGCTGGAGAGCGTGCGCTAGCTTGGCACTACAAGTTGGTCCATGACCGCACCTGAAGACAGACTTGCATCGCCTGTTGCTTGATCCTTGTTGCTTGATTGACGCACTGATCCTTTGTTTTCCGTAGCCGTGCCACGTTCAACTACGCGATCAACACGTGTCGTGCCCAGTACCACCCAATGATCTTCGCCAGTCGCGATGAGGTTCAAAGCTCGCGTCAGCGAAGCTTACGAAATCAAAATACTCCTTGGCCTACGCGAACAGGTAAGTTACTCAATCCGTGGGGGGACTGGGAATTGCCAGGAGTGAGAAGTGTGTCATGGCGGACAAACAATCGGAAGTGCCAGTTCAATCGCAACGCGGCGAGAAATCAGCTACCGAGTACACTCGGCGCGAGGCACTCGAAGCTTTGCGAAAATACTCATTGGGTGTGTCGGTGACCGCGCTGACCGCAAGCGCGGCCGTCAGTCAAGCGGCCGCTTCAACAGGTGAGCCCGAGTTCGATGGCGACTGCGAAGATTGGGAGCAGACCCCGCCTGAGTTTAGGTGTGAACAGGTGTTCGTCGAGTAGCAGTGAGGGACTTGCAGCTTCGCCGCGGATTAGTCGCGGGGCGCGAGACACGACTGCGCCGCCCAAATTGGTGGCGTGGTTGTGGAAGCGTGTTCAGGGCGTGACAGAGTAGTAACTGCAACTGACGCTTGATTGGGTACTTCGTGATCAAGCGCACGTGTTTGTTACGTCTGCACTGCGTGTAACTCTGCGTGGGGCGGGCGTGATCGGTGCCGCCAAAAAGCAGGCCGCCCTGGTTTCCAGAGTTGCTCAGTGTTTTCCAGACACGACAACGAAACATCATTTACGTGCCCAGGGGCAGTTCGCTAATTGAACCATGTGTTCCACCACCACTCTATCTGATGCGGAAAACAAATTACTATGCCCGTTGATACGGTCGATTGCGAGACAGCAGAACGTACGCTACGTGCATGCAAGCCTCCTAGCGACTGGCTGCGCAGCGTCCAGAGTGCGTCGCGCCTCTCATTCACAGCAGCTGGGCTAATGCTCAAATGCAACGCTGACCGTTCTTTCGGTTGGTTGCCAGTCAAAGATCAAGTTAGCCGCCGCTGCAGTTTACGCTCCGATAGCGCATGGACCAAGTTGCTCAGCGATTACCCCGGCCCATGCTAGACGTTTGCGCCCCCGCTGATGCATACCAAAGATCACAGGTTAGAGGGCGCAAACTGTCCGCTAATCACACGCCGGAGTACCATCCCCGGCAAACTCGAGACAAGTTGATGCGGCCGCTTTACTAACGGCCGCGCTTGCGGTCAGCGCGACCACCGACACACCCAACGAGTACTTTTGAAACGCTTCAAGTGCTTCGCGCCGTGAGTACTCCGTATCTGACTTTTCACCCGATTCCGATTGGGCTTGCTGCTCCGATTGCTTGTTTGTCATAATCCACCGTGTGCATGTTAGCGCGTTCCCCCGAAAACGCCTATAAGTAGATTAGCACCACCAAAAGTTGTGCGACCTATGCATATCGCAGGTCAAGCCTTAATATTCAAAAGTTTGGCGGCGGTAGCTGTCTGTCCGCTGGGGTTTCCAGAGTTGGAACCTGTTTTCCAGACACTGCAGAAACGGATCCTAACCGGCGCTAGCGGCGACTCTCGAATGTATCTTAATCGCCGTAAATGATGGGAGGCCTAGAGCATCGTCTACAAGCCTGTCTGCCGTCTCCCGATGATGCCGCGGCCTCGGTAACGGCTGCGCTGGCGGTAATTGCAACTACGGACAGCCCCATGGAGTACTTCCTGATAGCGTCAAGTGCCTCTCGCCGTGTGTGTTCTTGGGACCCTTCAACCGTCTCGTCTGTTTGCGATCGGTGCTTTCTGTCTATCTCGTCCATCGGAAACCTCTCAATATTCGTGAGTGTAGAACGCGTGCCGCAGCAGCTTGCGACGCGTGATGTTCCCGACCGCAATGAAAATTGCCTGCAAGGCATAAAGCCGCAACCCCTCAAATTTCTTGTCGCGAAGACACTCGGCGCTAGCTGACAGCTTGCGGTCAGAAGGTAGGAATGTGTCTGGAGGGGCGGGAACGCCCGACGGCAGTCGCCAATTGGGATCTGCGGTTGGGCGTCAACCCCCGCGCGCATGAAATCGCGGTGAGAACAAGGCGCTAGTTGGTCGCCGTATCTGACAGTGCGGTTTCGGTAGCGGCCACTACTTCGCCCAGGATCTGTTGGAACAACGCGCCCGACATCTCCTGCATGGCCTGGGCCGCCTGCGGTGCCACCTCGCCATAGCGTGCGGCATAGGGCGATTCTGCGCCCTTCTCCGTCAGCGAGGCCAGCTCGGCATCGTTCATCAGACCGCTCCAGGACAGCGCCAGGTTTTGCTGCCACACATCGCCGTACTGATCGACTGCCGCATCGATATGGGCGTCCAGGATCGCCGCCACGACTTCGCCGCCCAACTGGCTATAGGCCACCAGGGACGGGGCCCGGCCGCCGAATCTCGACAGCATCCCGGAGAGGTGATTGTCCGAGAATTGACCCACGAACGCCATCGAGGCCGCTGACGGTTCGGCCGGCGCCTCATCCGCCAGCGTGGGCCCGCTTAAGACCAAAGCCAGTACAAACGCGCTGAAAATCCGGAACATGACTTTGACCTCTCGTTACCTTGCCGCTCGACGCTATCGCCCGGATGCGCCACCAGCAAGCCGCTGGCAGATCCGAGCGCGCCCGTCTCGTACAATTCTGTG
>JBCCML010000073.1:0-21131 GCA_039026375.1 Pseudomonadota bacterium | reverse complement strand
GGGGGGGGGGGGGGGGCGCCCCCCCCCCCCCCCCCCCGGCCCTGAAAGGCCCCTTTCCACCTACCGGACTTGCGGGCCGTCCCCCCCGTTTCATATGTTGTTTACGAAACAGGGGCGCCTGGACAAACTAGGTCGCAACTGTTTACCTATTAGCCAGTGCCAGATGGCCGCGAAAGGAACCGTGATGGATCTGCGCGACGTCAAGCTGTCGGACCGCTACGACATCGATCGTTCGCCCGTGCTGCTCAGCGGCACCCAGGCGATGGTGCGCGCCACCCTGATGCAGCGCGCCCGCGATGCCGCCGCCGGTCATAACACCGCGGGCTATGTCACGGGCTATCGCGGCTCACCGCTGGGTGCAGTGGATTCGACCTTTCAGTCGGCGCAGAAATGGCTCGACCCGGCCCAGGTCAAATTTCACCCCGGCCTCAACGAGGATCTGGCCGCCACCGCCATCTGGGGCAGCCAGCAGGCGGAACTGCGCGGCGAGGGCAAGTACGACGGCGTCTTCGCCATGTGGTACGGCAAGGGCCCGGGCGTCGACCGCTCGGGCGATGTTCTGCGCCACGGCAACATCGCCGGCTCGTCAAAACTCGGCGGCGTCCTGATCGCCATGGGCGATGACCATACGGGCGAATCCTCGACCACGCTGCACCAGTCCGAAATGGCGTTGATGGATGCCATGATCCCGATCCTCTCGCCCGCGGGCGTGCAGGAGCTGTTGGACTATTCCATCACCGGCTGGGCGCTCAGCCGTTACTCCGGCCTTTGGGTCGGGCTCAAATGCATGAAGGACACGGTCGAGGCCACTGCGGTTGTCGATGGTGATCCGCACCGCGTGCAGATCCAACTGCCCACCGATTACACACCGCCCGATGCCGGCCTCAGCATCCCGATCTACGAGGAACCGTGGCAGGGCGAGGAACGCCTGCACGACCACAAGCGCGACGCCGCCCTGGCCTTTGCCCGCGCAAACCGGCTGGATCGGCGCACCCATGGCGCATCGGGGGCTCGGATCGGCGTGGTCGCCGCAGGGAAATCCTGGCTGGACGTCGTCCATGCCATCGACCTGCTGGGCATCTCGCCCGAGGAAGCCGAGCGCCTGGGCCTGTCGGTCTACAAGGTCGGCATGGTCTGGCCGCTGGAGCCACAGCGCCTCAGCGAATGGGCCGCGGGCCTCGACGTGATCGTGGTCGTCGAAGAGAAACGCGCCATCCTGGAAACCCAGGTCAAGGAAATCCTCTACCACGCGCCCAACCGCCCCCGCGTCGTCGGCTGGAAGGACGAAGACGGCGAGGTCCTATTCTCCGCCAAAAAGGGCCTGGACCCCGTTACCATCGCGCTGGGCCTGGGTCGCAAGATGGACGAGGAAGGCTGCGCCACCGAATCCATGCGCCACGCCATGGCAGCACTCAGCGATGCCAGCCGCACCGACAACACGCCCGACAGCGCCACGCGTACGCCGTGGTTCTGCGCCGGCTGTCCGCACAATTCGTCCACCCGCATCCCCGAAGGCGCTCGCGCCTATGCCGGGATTGGCTGCCACTACATGGTCCAGTGGATGGACCGCGACACGCTGGGCTACACCCATATGGGCGGCGAAGGCGCGAACTGGATCGGCGAGTCGGCGTTTTCCACCCGCAACCACGTCTTCCAGAACATGGGCGACGGCACCTACAACCACTCGGGCATCCAATCGATCCGCGCGGCCGTGGCGGCGGGCGATGTGAACATCACCTTCAAGGTGCTCTACAACGACGCCGTCGCGATGACCGGCGGCCAGCAGCACGATGGCGAGATCACCGCGGACCGCATCGTCTCGGAATTGCTAGGCATGGGCGTCAAACGGGTCGTCGCCGTGGTGGACGAGAAGGAGATGGGCTGGATCGACTTCCCGCCCCAGGTCTCGGTCTTCCCGCGCGCCGATCTGCTGCGGGTCGAGCGCGAGCTACAGGAAATCCCCGGCGTCACCGCGCTGGTCTACGTCCAAACCTGCGCGGCCGAAAAGCGCCGCCGCCGCAAGCGGGGCAAGTTCCCGAACCCGCCCGAGCGCGTCTTCATCAACCCCAATGTCTGCGAGGGCTGCGGCGATTGCGGCGTGCAGTCGAACTGCGTGGCGATCCTGCCCAAGGAGACGCCGCTGGGCCGCAAGCGCGAGATTGACCAATCCGCCTGCAACAAGGATTTCTCGTGTCTCAAGGGCTTTTGCCCGTCCTTCGTCACGGTCGAGGGGGCCGAGCCGAAGAAGAAGGCGACGGCCGAGTTTTCGCTGCCCGCGCTGCCGGATCCGGTGCTGCCCGCGCTGGACGGCCCCTATAACGTGCTGATCACCGGTGTGGGCGGCACGGGCGTGGTGACCGTGGGCGCGCTGTTGTCGATGGCCGCCCACCTCGAAGGCAAGGGCGCCGCCGAAATGCAGATGGCAGGCCTGGCGCAAAAGGGCGGCGCTGTCGCCATCCACTGCCGCATCGCACCGACGCCGCAGGATATCTCCGCCGTCCGGATCTCGATCGGCGAGGCGGACGCCGTGATCGGCGGCGATCTGGTGGTGACCGCCGGCCAGAAGGCGCTGGCGCTGATGACGCGCGGGCGTACCCGGATGGTCTGCAACAGCCACGAGATCATCACGGGCGCCTTTACCCGCGACACCGAATTCCAGATCCCGTCAGATAACTTGCGCCTGTCGGTGGAACGCCGCCTGGGCGCCGAGCATGTCACCCTGGTAGAGGCCAACCACCTGGCCGAGGAGATGCTGGGCGACTCGATCTTCTCGAACGTGCTGCTGCTGGGCGCGGCCTGGCAGGCGGGCCTGGTCCCGGTCAACCGCGACGCGATCCTGAAGGCGATCGAGCTGAACCGCGCCGGGGTCGAGGGCAACAAGAAGGCGTTCGAGATCGGGCGCTGGGCCGTGGCCGACCGTGCGGGCCTGGCGCGCTATCTGACGCCGCCCGCCGAGGTGATCGAGACCCTGCCCGCCAAGATCGCCCGCCGCGAAGCCCACCTGACCGGCCACACGGGCGCCCGCTATGCCGCGCGCTATCGCTCGCTGGTGGATCGCGCCCTGGCCGCCGAGCGGGTCGCGGGCAGCGAGGGCTTGGGCGAAGCCGTGGCCGAGGGCTACTTCAAGCTGATGTCCTACAAGGACGAGTACGAAGTCGCTCGCCTGCATGTGGAGACGCTGCAGGCCGAACTGGACGGCGCCTTCGACAATGTCGGCAAGATCAGCTTCCACATGGCGCCGCCGCTCTTTGGCCGGAAGGACGCCGACGGCAAACCGGTCAAGACGAAGTTCGGCCCCTGGATGTTCCGCGCGCTCAAGGTGCTGGCGCGGCTGAAGGGCCTGCGCGGCACACCGTTGGACATCTTCGGCTATTCGGCCGAGCGCCGGGGCGAGCGCCAGGCGATCCGCGATTATGAGGAACTGGCGGACGAGTTGATCAACGCCCTGACCGCCCAGAACATGGGCCTGGCTGCTGAAATCGCGCGCCTGCCGCTGAAGGTTCGCGGTTTCGGCCACGTCAAGGAGGCGAATGCCGAGGCGGTGGCCAAGGAACAGGCGGTGCTTCTGGCGCAATTCCGCGCCCCCGGCGCGCCGACGGCGCAGGCGGCCGAGTAACGCTTAGCACCGATCAGGCGTAACCGATCGCCTGCGTCCAGACCTGGGCGTAGAAGGCTTCGCTGCTTGAGCCCCAGTCAGTGATCTCGCCGCGCAGGCGCTCCAGCTCTGCGCGGTCCGAGATACCGGCCTCGACAATCTGGCGGGCCAGATCGCTTTCGCCGAACAGGCCGTCGAACAGACCCGCCCAGGCGCGCGTCGCCTGGGGGCTGCCATAGTACTCGCAGGCCCCCGTCATCTCGGCGCGGGCAAAACCCGCCTGTTGCATCATCGCCTTCTGGCGGCGCGCCATCAGCAGGTCGCCGCCGTGATGCTCGACGATGGCGTAGTAGATCTCCTGACAGCGCGTAACGGCGGAGCCGATCGGGTGGCGCACATCTGCCCCACCGTCCAGCAGCCGCACCCCCGCAACGCCGCCGGGGCGCAGGACGCGGCGCATTTCGGCCAGGGCGGATACCGGGTCACTCAGATGCGAAAGGACGCCATTGCTGTAGACGACCTCGAAACTGGCGTCGTCGAACGGCAGGGCGAACAGGTCGCCCGTCTGAAAGCTAAGATTGGCCAGGCCCTCCGACGTCGCCATCGCGTTGGCCTTCTCGATCTGGGCGGCCTCGATGTCGACGCCAACCGCCCGGCCCCGCGCCGCATGTCGCGCGAGGCCCGCGGTGATCGAGCCCGGCCCACAGCCGCAGTCCAGAACGTCCGCCTCCGGCGCGATCAGGGGCAGCAGAAAGGCCGCTTGAACGTCCGCCGTGCGGGTCCCAAAGAACTCAACGGCGCTGGAGCTGCCTTCGTGCGCATAGGTCTGGTTTGCCGGCATCGCGTTCTCCCGTGATGAACTGGAACGTATCGCAAACCGGTCCGGCTGACAGGGCTGTGCCGAGCAAACGGATCTGGCGCAGTTGGTTCGGCCGCCGCGTGCTGGGCTGCGGAACGCCCGGAGATCAACCTATTGGCGCTGCGGGTTGCGGCCGCCGCGCGCTGGGGTGCGGAACGCCCGGAGATCAACCTATTGGCGCTGCGGGTTGCGACCGCCGCGCGCGGGCGGGTGGGTATGCCCCAATGCCAAAGCCCGCGCGATGTCTGCAGGGGAGCGCGCGGCGGCCCTACTTCGTCGACGCATAGTGCGGCAGGATCGACGGGTCGCCCACGGTCGTCTCAGGCGCCCCCAGCAGCCACAAATAGCTGTTGTGATTGTGCTGCGCGCCGACCTGATCGAAATAGCCGATACTGGACGGCAGCTGGATCTTCGCCAGCGTCTCCACCGTTGCCGGCTGCTGCCAGGGCCCGCTTGCCCAGGCTTGCCCTTCGGCTGCCCAGATCTCGGGATAGTAACGCCACGGTACGCGATCTGGGATCTGGTGCGTGATCGCTGCCCCGATCGCGCTGTAGCCCAGCGGCACCACGTCCAGTGGATTGCACACCTGGTAGGACTGCGCGTGCTTGCCTATCCAGGTCGCGAACGCCGGATTGCCTGAGGTCGGCGGCGCAAACGCATAACAAGCGGATGTCAGCGAACCGCGCTGAGACCAGCCAGACGCCGCGGCCATGGCCCAGGCCAGGAACATCGGCGCCAGGCCGCCGCCCTGGCTGTGCCCGATCGTGTAGACGGTGATGTCGTCCGCGCCCGCTGTCGCCGCCTTCATGAACGCCTCCAGCGTTCCGGCCGGCCCATCCGCCGTCTCCAGCAGGCCGTTCAGCCCGGCGAAGAAATGGTTCGAGACGCCGGTCTCGGCGTCGTTGATGTAGGGAAAAGGCTTTTGGCCGGTGGGCACGTCCTCCCACCAACTGTCCAGGTGCATGACCGTGCCGCGCAGCACGATGGCCCAGACCGGATCGCTGCCCTTTTGGGCGACATAGGCCAGGTTATCGCCATAGCGGCCGCGGATCGGCCCCCATACCAGCTGCCACGCGCCCTTGGTGGCATAGGCGGTATCGGCCAGTTGCAGCTGGATCTCGGTCTTCACGTCCGGCAGGCTGCCCGTCTGGTCGCCGGCATAGGCGATGGCCGCCAGTGTCATCAGTTCGCCCGCCAGCAAACAGTCGAATCCTGAAACGTCCTGCATGTGCTGCCTCCCGTTAGATCGCGCTTGGGTTGCAAGCGTGACAGGCACGCCACCCATCGGCAAGCGTTCAGCCCAGAAAGGCCAACCAGGCGGTGATCGTGCCGATCGACAGGACCGTGGTGATGAGGGCCGAGGCCGCGGCCGTCCCCACCGCGCGGTCGTAGAGGCTGGCGAAGATGTAGCCGTTGATGCCCGCGGGCATGGCGGCCAGGATGACGACCGCCCGGACATAGATCTGCTCCAGCCCCAGCACCGGCCCTGCGATCAGCCAGCCCAGCCCCGGGTGCAAGATCAGCGTGAAGACACCGACCATCAGCGCCTCGCCCAGATGGTCCTGCAGCGCATAGCGGGTCAGCACGCCGCCCAGGCTGAACAATGCCGCCGGCAGGGCCGAGGCCGCCACCATCTCCAGCGCGGACAGGACAACGCCCTGGACCGGGATGCCGGCCAGGTTGACCGCCATGCCCGAGACCAACCCGATCATCAGCGGGTTCTTGAACGTTGTGACCGAGGCCCGCGCCAGGGCCGAGATCAGTCCCGCACTGTCTCGGCGCACCAGTTCCATGGCTATGAAGCCAATGAAGTAATTATAGATCGAGTGGAAGGCGATGACGCCGAAGACGGCGCCCATGGCCTGGGCACCAAAGGCGCGCTCGGCAATCGGGATGCCCAGCATGACCACGTTGGGAAAAAAGCTGACAAAGCCCACGGCGACGCCCTCGCCCGGGCGGCGCTCCCACACGATGCGTGAAGCCGCCATTGCGCCCAGAAAGCATATCGTCCCGGCGGTGAAGAACGCGATCAGCGCCTCCCCCTTCACGGCGGTGGCCAGATCGATCCGCGTCATCGACAGGAACAGCAGGCAGGGAACGGCAAAGTTCACCGCATAGCGCACCAGCCCATCGATCAGGCTGTCCTGGAAGTAACGGAGCCGGACCGCCGCGTATCCCGCAGCCACCACCAAAAAGACCGGCGTGACAATACCCAAGAGCTGCAGGTCGACTGTCACGCGGCTTCCAGCGTGTACTCGATCACCAATCCATCATGGGCGGGGTGCACATGGTCGGGCGTCTGGGCATCCAGCGTCTCGTAGTCCAGATCGATGTGCAGGTTAGTCAGGAAGGCGCGCGGCGGCTTGGCCTTGCGGATCCACTCGATCGCGGTCGCGACATTTGCGTGGCTGGGATGCGGCGTGTAGCGCAGCGCATCGGTGATCCAGCATTCGGCCCCTTCCAGCGCAGCCCAGGCGTCGGGCGACATGTCCGACAGATCGGGCGTGTAAACCAAGGGACCGATGCGAAAGCCCAGCGCATTCATGTTGCCATGCGGCACCTCGAACGGCTCGCAGGTGACGGCCCCCCCCGCGCCTTCGATCACCACGGGGCCGTTGATGCGGATGTCGTCCATGATCGGCGGGTAGGCTGATCCCGGCGGCGTCTGAAATACATAGCCGAAACGGCTGTGCATCGTCTCTGCCGTGCTGGCATCCATCCAGCAGGGCAAGCGCTGGCGCCGGTTGAAGACCACCATGCGCAGGTCGTCGATACCGTGCACATGGTCGGCGTGGTCGTGGGTCAGTATCACGGCGTCCAGCCATCCGGCCTGGGCCGAGATCAGCTGTTCGCGCACGTCCGGGCCCGCATCCATCAGCACCGTCGTCGTGCCCTCGCCCCCGAAACGTTGGATCAGGATGGCGCAGCGGCGACGCCTGTTCCGCGGGTTCGACGGATCGCAGTCTCCCCAGTTGGGACCGTGTGGGCCGATGCGCGGCACCCCGCCTGAGGAGGCGCAGCCCAGCACAGTGATGCGCAGCCGATCGGTCATGGATTGGCCGCCGCGCCTGCCCGCGCGCTGGACTTCTGGCCGGATTGCTGGCCGATCAGCTGGTGTTTTGGTTCCCCCCACCCTAGCCCTCCCCACAGAGGGGGAGGGGACACCACCGCACTGGGCGGCAATATCTGGGCGCGACCCGTCACGCCGCAGCCTTCGCGAACAGACGGTCGAAATTGGCCGTGGTTGCGGCGCAGAACGCGTCGTAGTCGACGCCCGTAGTCTCTGCGCCTTTAGCCGCCGTGTGGGCGGTGAAAGCGGGCTCGCAGCGTTTGCCGCGGTGCGGCGGCGGAGCCAAATAGGGGCTGTCCGTCTCGACCAGAATGCGGTCCAGAGGGGCCGCCGCGAAGATCGCGCGCAGGGCATCGGATTTCGGGAAGGCCGCGATCCCGGACATTGAGAGGTAGAAGCCCAGCTCCAGTGCCGCCTCGGCCAGCGCGGCCCCCGACGAGAAGCAGTGCATCACGCAGGTATAAGCGCCCGCGGCATGTTCGCGGCCCAGGATCTCAGCCATATCCGCATCAGCGTCGCGGGAATGGATGATCAGGGGCAGACCGGTCTGGCGAGCGGCCTCGATGTGCAGGATCAGGCTGTCGGCCTGCACCGTCTTGCTGTCCGAGGTGTAGTGATAGTCGAGCCCCGTCTCTCCAATGGCCACCATTTTGGGGTGCTGGGTCAAAGCCACCAGTTCCTCGACCGTGGTCATCGGCTCGGCGGCGGCATTCATCGGGTGGGTACCAGCAGCGTAGAAGACGCCGTCATAGCGCTCGGCCAGGGCACGCACGTTGGGCTCGTTCCGCAGGCGGGTGCAGATCGTCACCATCCGGGTGACCCCGGCGGCGCGCGCACGCGCAACAACGTCGTCGAGATCGTCCGCAAGGGTCTCGAAATCCAGATGGCAGTGGCTGTCGACCAGCAAGGGCGGCATATCAGGGCGTCCGGGGCCAGGGTTCAGGCGGCCACCGTGCGCGATTGGGCGAGTGTGGCGTCGATTTCCAAGAGGATATCGACCACGACCTGCGCGGGGTCAAGGTTCACGGCGACAGCATGGCGCGTTCGGGCCGACAAATGGGACAGCGTTTCGGCCCAGAGCCGCCCCTGGGCCGGCTGACTGGCGGCGCGCGCGATCAGGGCGCCCTCGCCCGGGGCGGCCTCTGGCGGGACCTGTCCGCTGGCACCGGCCCGGGCCAGCCGCGCGATCAACAACAGCACGAGATCCAGCACCAGGCGGTAACGCTCAGCGGCATTGCGGCCCGCGCAGCCATCGGCCACCTGCATCATGGCGCGCCGGTCGACACCCTGCCCCTGGCCAAGCGTTTGGACCAGCGCCGCATAGGCCGCCAGCCCGTCCCCTGCCACCAGCTGCAGCGCCCGACCGGCCGAACCGGCCGACAGCTCGGCCAGCGGAACCTCCGCCGCGTTTGGGACGTCAACCTCGTGGGCCTCCATTGCCGCGGCCAAGTCCGGTGGCCCCAATGGGCCAAGGTCCAGCGTCCTGCAGCGCGAGCGGATGGTGGGCAGCAGCCGCGCCGGCGCGTGACAGACCAGCAGGAAGACAGTCTGGGCCGGAGGCTCCTCCAGGTATTTGAGCAGGGCGTTCGCAGCGGCGGTGTTCAGCTCGTCGGCCGGGTCGACGATGATGGCCCGCCAGCCGCCATCGGCCGCCGACAATTGCAGAAAGCCACGCATGGCGCGCACCCGGTCGACGGCGATCTGCGTTTGCAGGCGTCCCTGGTCGTTGACCTCTCTGCGCAGCACGAACAGGCGGGGTTCTGACTGCGCGATCAAGCGCGCCTGGACGGAGCAATCAGGCGGGGCGTCCAGGGTCTCGGGTATCTCCGGCGCGCCGAACAGGCCACCCTCCAGCGGCTGCGCGATCAGCGCCCGGGCAATCCGATAGGCCAGCGTGGCTTTGCCGATGCCGCTTGGGCCCCGCAGCAGCCAGGCGTGATGCAGGCGCCCACTGCGCCAGGCGTCCAGGAACTGCTGCTCAGCCCGGTGCTGACCGACGAGGCGCGCTGTCTCGCGCGGGTGGGCATGCGGGCCGATGCGGTCGGCTTCGGGCAGCGTGTCATCCGCCATGTTGGGACCCGGTCAGGACAGCCAGATGCGGGGCCAGATGCTGATCGACATCTGCGGCGATCTTCTCCTCCGTGCCATCCGCGTCGATGACGATGCAGCGGGCGGGGGCGTCTTGGGCGATCTGGCGGTAGGCGGCCCTCAGTTCCGTTTGAAACGCCAGACCCTTACGCTCGAAGCGGTCTTCGCTGCCGCCACGACCCCCGGCTCGGGCGAACGCGACAGCCGGTTCCAGGTCGAAGATCAATGTCACGTCAGCCTCAACCCCGATCATCAGTTGGTGCAGATCATCGATTGTCGCACGGCGCCCCGCCACGCCCTGATAGGCCCGCGTAGAGTCTACGAAACGGTCGCAGATCACCACGTCGCCACGGTCCAACGCCGGGCGGATCGTACGTTCCAGGTGATCGCGGCGTGCGGCGGTGAACAGCAGCATCTCGGTATCCGCGGACCAGCGGCCCGGATCGCCCTCGACCAGCAAGCGACGGATATCCTCGGCCCCCTGCGAGCCACCGGGCTCGCGCGTCAAGGTCACGGGCTGGCCGGCTGCCCGCAAGCGCTCTGCCAACTGCCGCGCTTGGGTCGACTTGCCAGAACCATCGATGCCTTCAAAGGTAATGAACAGCCCCATGGGGCCATCCTTACGGGATCAGTTCGCTGAGCAACAGGGTGCCCGCGGCTTTCACGCGTGTGATAAAGCTACCCTCGCCGACGTCTCGGGCGGCCAGTAGCGGGATCGAGATCGGGTCGACATCGGGCACCAGCACTTCGATCCGGCCAATCTGCTGCCCCTCTGCGATGGGCGCGGGGACGGGCCCTTCGAAATGTACCTTCACTTCGGCGCTATCCAACGTGCCAAAGGGGGCGGTCACGGTGACGTCTCTGGCTGGGGCCAGCATAACCGATGGCGTTTCGCCGATCCAAACCGGCGCTTCGACCAGCTCTTCACCGGCGGTGAACAGTTTGCGGGTCTCAAAAGCGCGGAAGGCCCAGTTGATCAGCCGCTCGGCTTCGTGGCGGCGTTCAGCCTTGCTTTCCAGTCCAGTGATGACCAGGACCACGCGCCGCTGGCCCCGTTTGGCCGAAGCGACCAGCCCATAGCCTGATTCTTCGGTGTGTCCGGTCTTCAGGCCGTCGGCGCCCACGCCCAACCCAAGCAGCGGATTGCGGTTCGCTTGCTCGATGTTGTCCCAGGTAAACTCGGTTTCCGCAAACATCGTGTAGTGCTCGGGGAAATCGACGATCAATCGGGTGGCCAGAGTCGCCAGATCGCGGGGGCTCATCACGTGCCCATCGGCGGGCCAGCCCGTGGAGTTGACGAAAGTCGAGCGCGTCATGCCCAGTTCCTGCGCCCGCTGGGACATGAGATCGGCAAACGCCTCTTCGGTCCCCGAGAGCGCCTCGGCCAGTGCCACAGCGGAGTCGTTGCCCGACTGCACGATGACACCGCGGACCAGATCGCGGATCGACACCAACTCTCCATCTCGGATGAACATTTTCGAGCCGCCCATCGCCGCAGCCCGGCTGGAGGTGCGAAATTTGTCATCCATCGAGATGAGGCCACGCTCCAATGCTTCAAAGACCATGTTGAGGGTCATCAGCTTTGACATCGATGCTGGTGGCATCGGTCGGTCGCCGTTCTTGTCCAGCAGGATCGCGCCCGAGCTCAGATCAACGATGAAGGCGGCCGTAGCCGGGGTGTCCTGGCTCTGTGCCTGGGCCGATGTGTAGCCGGCAATCGCCAGCAAAACCGCCACACAAGCTGCGAACAGTCGCATCAGCGCCATACTTCTCTCCTGCTCAGGCGATCAGCGCCGCACCGGCACGGCGTCGCGCAGGCCCAGATTGCGGATCGTGCGCTGAGCCGCATCGCGCTGGGCCCGGGTCTGAAACGGTCCGGCCAAGACGCGGGTCATCTGGCGCCCACCCATGGTGAGATTGCGCCCCTGCGCCGGCAGACCCAGCTTCTCCAGCCGGGCAATCAGCGCAGTGGCGTTCGACTTCACCCCGAAGATGCCCGCCTGAACGAAAGGCCGGGGCAGACCGCTGGCGGTGGGCTGAGTTGCAACTGGGGTTGGCGTCTCTGCCGCGGACGCAGGTGCGGGTGCAGCGGCGGGTGCAGCGGCGGTTGACGGCGTGTCATCAGCTGGCGGTGTATCGGGCGCACGGTCCCATTTGAATTTGATCTCGTCCGATGGCTCGTCGGACGGTTCTTTTTGTTGGGGTACCGACGCAGCGGTACTCGCCGCCTCTGTTTCGGGCTGCGGTTCCGGCTGTGGCTGCGCCTCTGGCTCGACCGGATTGTTGGCAGGCGATGCGGCTACAACCGTGGGCGTGTCAGCAGGGGGCTCGGCTGGAGCCTCAGCCAGTGTCTCTGCCCGTGCTTCAGCGGGCGTCTCCGCGGGGGCTTCTGGCTGAGCTGCCGGTTGTGTTTCAGGCTGTGTCTCCGGAACCGTCAGTGTCGGTGCAGCCGCAGTCTCGGGTGCGGCCTCTGGTTCCGCCTCGGGTTGCGCTACCGGTTGATCTTCGGGCTGAGCCGCCTCCTGATCGGGCGTCTCAGCAACCGGTGTCGCCGCCTCTTCCGGCTCACTTGGTGGGATCGTCGCGATAATCGGCTGTTCGACCGGCGTTACCGCCACGATGCGGATGCTGGCGGAAGACCCAGGCGAAATGCCCAAAACCATGGCCGCTTCCGATGAAATCAGGACCGAATCTTGACCGTCATTAGCGTCGCGCTTGAACAGCGCGCCGTCGGCCGCGCGGCCGTTGTCGGTGTTAAAGATGCGTACTCGGCGCGCAGTCTCCGCCTGCGGGTGGGCAACCCAAATCCCCTGCAGCGTGCGTTTTCCATCCCAACGCGCCCGGCCGGTCGCTTCGAAGACATCCGGTGCGGGGGCCAGATAGGGCGAAATGGCAGAGGTCTGCGCCTCCGGCTGGGCTTGCGCCAACACGATTGGCTTATCTGGTTCGTTAGCCGCTTTTGCCAGCCCCACTTGCGTCTCATCCTCGGCGCAACCGGCGAGCAGCAGACAGCCCGTGACCAGTGTCGTGGTCAACAAGCGACACGATGATAGCGATAAGACACGCCCCAGGCTCATCCTGCTCTCCTGTGCAACGTTCTTTTGTTTTTCGTGAAGATACTGCAGTAGCGCACGCAATGAAAGGGGCGCGCCCGCTCTGGACGGCGGGGGTTGCGGCGGCTATCAGGCGCCGTACGGAAGGGTGGCCGAGTGGTTGAAGGCACCGGTCTTGAAAACCGGCAGGCGGGAGACCGTCTCGTGGGTTCGAATCCCACCCCTTCCGCCAGTCTACACTCTCTTGCACTTTCGTTGAGTCGTGTCAGACACCATAACCGACTGAGTGCATTAATTTTTTCGCACTAATCCATCCGCTTGAATTTAGTTCGGTTGGTTCCTATGTTAACCGTTGGGTGGTATGGAACGTGGTACGGTGGTGCTCACGGGAAAGTTGACGAAGCGGCTGGTCGAGAACCTTGGGCCTGGACGGCACGGGGACGGTGGCGGGCTTTACCTTGTCGTTGATCCCTCTGGCGCCCGTCGTTGGATCGTACGGGTCACGGTGAAGGGCCAGCGCAATCGGAAGGGCGGGCCGCTGCGGACTGATTTCGGGCTTGGGAGCGCGGACGTCGTGGCGCTCGCTCAGGCCAGGGAGCGTGCCCTGGAGTACCGCCGAATGGCGAAGCAGGGGCTCAACCCCCGCTTTAACGCCCGGCAGGAAATCCCGACCTTCGCCGAGGTTGCACAGCAGGTGCACATCGAACGCCTGCCGACCTGGAAGAACGCCAAACATGCCCAGCAGTGGATCAACACGCTCCGCGAGTACGCGTTCCCCAAGATCGGACGCATGCCCGTGGACAGTATTGGTCAGCCCGAAGTATTGATGTGTCTGTCACCTATCTGGACGGAGAAGCAGGAAACTGCGCGGCGCTTGTCTCAACGGATCAAGACGGTGCTGGACGTGGCGCGGTCCAAGGGCTTCCGAGAGGGCGAGAACCCCGTGGTGGCGATCCGGGACGGCGGCGTCCTGCCCAAGGTCAAAGCGAAGCGCGCCCATCACAAGGCGATGCGCTGGCAGGACGTGCCCGCGTTCTATGCAGACCTGAGCGGTCGAACAGCGATGGCGGCCAAGGCGCTGATGTTCACCTGCCTGACCGGCGCCCGGACGGGTGAGGTGCTGGGCATGACCTGGGATGAGTTAGACCTAGAGGAGCGGGTATGGACTTGCCCGGCCGAACGGATGAAAGCTGGTGAGGAGCACCGGGTGCCGCTGACCGATGCGATGCTGGCGATCATCGAGCCACTAAGGGCGCTGGAGTCCCATGTCGTGTTTGAGGGGCAGAAGAGGCATCGACCGCTGTCAAGCATGGCCATGCTTATGCTGCTGCGGCGGGTGGGCGTCGAGGGGGTCACCGTCCACGGCTTCCGCTCGACCTTCCGGGATTGGGCGGCGGAGGTGGCCGGTGCTTCGCGTGAAGTGGCCGAGATGAGCCTCTCGCACCGAATCGGATCGGCGGTGGAGCAAGCCTATGCGCGTTCGGATCTGCTGGATCGGCGCCGGAACCTGATGGAAAGCTGGTCCAACTACGTCACCAGCGGCCCCGACAACGTTGTGCAGTTGCAGAAATTTGGCGAGAGTTAATGGCGAAAGGGTTGGCTGGCCGGGCCTTTCTGCAGAAGCGCGCTATCGAAACAAACTGAGAACAATTCCTTGTCCTGTAAAAAGGTTTCCGGCATGGTGCCTTTATGCAAGATACACCCGGCACCCCAACCAAACCAACCATCGCCGATTTGCTGCACGACATCGTGGACGAGATGCTCACCCCGTTTGGGAAGAAGAGCGAACGATGGAACACTTTGTTGACCGAAGTGTCGCCGCCCTTTGATGTCTCCAAGCCGAACCAGCACGACAGCAAGCGCGCGTTCAGGCGTGAGGAGCTGGCTGTTCGACAGGCGGCGGAACAGGCTAAGGCACTCCTGGATCTCTTTGCCCCACCGGACACTGATGCTGTTCCGAAGGCATTGTCCGGGGAACTGCTCCCAAGGCTCGATGAGAAGATCCGGGAGCGCGTTCACCGGATCGGTCTCGACACCCCAACAGCGCTCGTGCGCAAGAATGCGGCTGCCGTGGGCCCCACGCACGTTGCGGCGTTCATGTGTTTTGACCTTTGGGTGGCCTTGGAAGGTCGTTTGCGGGAACTTGAAGAGCAAGAAGAGCGCTTTTGGAACGTTAGTCACCGACCTCCTGATCATCATGCACGCGAGATTGCCCTGCGGCTCGCCCGGCTCTTTGCGCGCGAGACTGGACAGCATCCAACGCTTGGGACGTCGCCCGTGGATGGAAGCCCATCCACAAGCTTCTCCAGAGCTCTGGCCCGCGTCTTCGAGGTGCTCGAAATTACTGCCAACCATCGCGGACCGGCAGAGTGGGCTGTCGCACAGCTGACCGAAGAAGACATCGAGCCGCCCAAGAACACCATAGGCGGATTGCTTGGACTTGGGGTGCCGCCTCAACGAAATGCCCTTGCGGAAATTGCTAGTACGATGGCGCCTCAAGAAAGGGACGGAAGCTAAGGGCTTTCTGCAGCCGTATTACTACATTTTTCAAAGTAAATCGAGCCGTGCTCCGATACCTCCAGTCACACCAATGGAGGCCAAGAAATGGCGAACCTATTTGAGCACAACCGCAACTACGTACTCGGCGACCCGGAACTGGAAGTCATCGGGGACAGGGCCAAGCTCGCTCAGTGGCGGCACCAGGGTCGGGGCCCCGCATACTACAAGCTGGGACGCAAGATCATCTACCGCGGCGCGGACCTAAACGCTTGGGCAGACGCGCACCGGGTTGAACCCAACGCTGGCCGCACCTGATGCCCCGGCGGATCAAGGCGCATCTCGTGAAGTCGCATCGCACCTATCGGCTGGACCAACTCGCGGACGTCGTTGGAGTCACAGTCCAGACGGTGCGCAACTGGTGCAAGCAGGGGCTTCCGTGCATGACCGACAAGAAGCCGTTCCTGATCCGGGGGCGGGATTTCAAGGATTGGCACTCCGGGCGGATCAAGTCGCGCAAGCGTCCGCTGGGGCGCTTCGAGATCTATTGCCTCGGGTGCAAGCGCCCCAAGGAGCCCGAGCAAGGTCTGGTTGATCTGGAGGAGATGGGCGGCGGGCGTAGCCGGATCGTGGCACTGTGTCCCTGTGGCGGATGCATGATGCGCCGGATCGTTGGTGCCCATGACCTGCCTGATTGGGCCGCAAGGTTCGGGTTTGCGTTGAATACGCTCAAGGACGCCTAAACGAACCTGTGCGATTCCATTCAAATCATCACTTTCTCCAGGAGGTAAATCATGCCGAAAGTTATCGCAGACAATGAGCGTCTAAAGCATCGATACCTGGGGTATCTCAAAGATGCGAAAGGCCGCGACGAGGCCACTTTGGACAAGGTCGCTGCGGCCCTCACCACGTTCGAGGCTGCTGTTGGCGGCAGAGACTTCAAGCGTTTCCACCGGGACTGGGGCGAGCGGTTCAAGTCCCACCTCGGAAAGGCGCGGAACCGGCGCACCGGCAAGCCGCTGAGCACCTCGACGGTGGACGCGACCCTCGCGTATGTGAAGGGGTTCGTGCTCTGGCTCGCCGATCAGCCAGGCTACAAATCGCGGGTCGGCTACAGTGATGCCGAGTACTTCAACAACGCCGCCAAGGCGTCTCGAGTGGCGCACGCGCGTCGCGATATCCCCTACCCGTCGCTAGCCCAGTGCCTGCATGCGTTCGGGGCCATGCCGGACGGCGATGTGTTTGAGAAACGGGACAAGGCGCTGTTTGCGTTCCTGATGCTGACAGGTGCCCGGATTGGAGCAGCCGCGACACTGCGCTTGAAGCACATCAACCTGTTTGACGGCCACGTGTTCCAGGATGCCCGTGAGGTGGCGACCAAGAACGCCAAAACTATTGACACCTGGTTCCTGCCTGTGGACCCGCTGTATCGCGCGTGCTTCGAGCAGTGGGTAAGGCACCTTCGCGAGGTCGCGCTGTTCAGCGATACGGACCCGCTGTTCCCAAAACCCGTAATTGGTCTTCGCGATGGCATGTTTGCTCGAAGCGGTATGTCACGTGAGTTCTACGCCCAGAGTGGCCCATTGAACGCCGTCATCCGAAGCGCCTTCAGCCGAGCACACCTGCCCGCGTTCACGCCACACACGTTCCGAAAGACGCTCGCCCGCTACGGTGACGAAATCTGCCAGACCCGCGAACAGTTCAAGGCTTGGTCCCTCAACCTTGGTCACGAGAATACGGCCACCACCATCGACTCCTACATCCCCGTCACTCGCGAACGACAGGCGGAGCTGCTCAGAGCGTTGAATTGCTAGAACTTGTACGTGCACCACACGAACACCACGCGCTCTCTGATACTTACTCGGTGATAAATGGAACGCTTGTGCGCGCGCTACTTCGCAGGAATAGTCCGATCCAATAGAGCTACCCTAGCTCAGCAGGGTAACAAATGTTCTCAATCCATGACGCATAGGCACATGACCGAATTTCAAAGTAGCTTCCTTGCCAAGGGATTTTTGCGTTCAGTTTGGGCGCACGAATACGAGACCTTCAAGGACAGCACAGCCGAAGCTGAGGTACTTGAAAGGCTCCGGCGTTGGGCCGCGCGAGGCGCTCAGAAAGAAACTACGGCGCAAGCGGCATTGTTGGAGGAGTTCTTCCGTGCCACATGGGGTTACGTGCAGTCCGGTCAGGCAGGTGGTGTATAGAACTATACCCTTTACCCCGCATTTTCCGTCGCGGGGGCTGGACAACGCGGCGGTATGGGCGAGGCTGACGCTGCCCTCGGATTCTTTACTCCCAACGAATCCTCGATAGTTCCGCAGGTTCTTGTCGAGTTCAAGGATATCAAGAGCGCTCTTGATGCCCCGCAGAAACGAAAAGGCAATTCGAGATCACCGGTTAAGCAGGGGCTTGATTACCTATATGCCAGCCGGAAAGGCATGTTTGGCTACGAGCCGATCATTCCGACTTGGGCGATTGTCACCGATATGAACGAATTCCGCCTTTACTGGGCGGATCGCGGCGACCGGCAATTCATCAGTTTCGCAATCGAAAAGAAAGATCTTCTTCAACACGCGACTTTGTTGGACGATACCGAGGAAGGCCGCTTCGACCGGTTCCTCTTTGCGCGCCTGTTCCACCGCGATAGCCTGATCGTCAGCGGCACAAGTGGCCGCGCGCAGCTGCTCTCGCTAATCCAACAACAGCGGTTCCGCCAAAGCGAACTGGAGAACCGCTTTTATGCGGAGTATCGCGGCTTCCGAGAATATCTCTACCGCACCCTGCTTACGCACAACGGCCCGGACACAGACCGCTTTCCCGGCACAAAAGGTCGTCTGTTGCGCATGGCCCAGAAAATCCTCGACCGGGCGATTTTCGTGTTCTTCTGCGAGGACATGGGCCGCGCTCTCGGCTTCCCTCCTCAGCTTCTCCGCGACTACCTTGTAAGGCAGGCTGACGATCAGTACTTCGACCCGAAAGGCGGGGAAATCTGGCAGTGGCTGCGCCGCCTTTTTATGGCAATGAATGATGGCCGGGCCTTTGGTGATCACCAGATCAACCAATTTAACGGCGGCCTGTTCGCACCCGACCCTGACGTTGAAAAGCTCCACATCCCCAACAGCATCTTCTGCGAGAGGGGGCAGGGCCAGAACGAGGCAAGCCTTGCCGCCAACAAGCTAACCCTGCTCTACCTTTCCGCAAACTACAACTACGCCTCCAGCTGGGGCCAGGGCGTGGTCGATGATGAACACGCTCCAGCTGCCAAGCGTGATCCGGAGCGCAGCATCGGTCTCTACACCCTCGGGCGTATCTTCGAACAGTCGATCACCGAACTGGAAATTCTCGAAGCGGAAGAAGAGGGCCGCAAATCAGTCAACAAAGAGAGCAAGCGCAAACGCGATGGCGTGTATTACACGCCTGAATGGGTGGTGGAGCGTATCGTTGACGAGACGGTTGGCCGTCGCCTCACCGATATGAAAGCAGCCTGCGGTTGGCCCTCGGACAGGCAAGACGAACTGCCCACGCTGGAAGCTATCGAAGCCTATGAGGCCGAGCTACGTAACATTCGAATTGTCGATCCGGCTTGTGGTTCCGGTGCATTCCTGATCACTACGCTGGCCTACCTGCTAGACGAGTGGAAGGTGCTACGAGACCTGCGTCGGCGGTTTGCCCGAAGAGATGCCCGAGCCCGAGAAGAGGATTGGCCGGACTACAAAATCCACGAAATTCTGCGTCGCAACCTATATGGAGTGGACATAAATCCAGCCTCGGTCGAAATCACCAAACTCGCGCTTTGGCTCCATACGGCGCGATCAGATAAGCCGCTCTCGTCGCTCGACGAGCACATCCGTGACGGCAACAGCCTAATCGGGCCGGAGTTCTACAGTGGCCTTGCGCCATACAGCGAGGATGAGAAAGAGCGGATTAATGCCTTCGACTGGCAGGCCGTTTTTCCCGGTGTATTCAAACGTGGTGGCTTCGACGCAGTGGTCGGTAACCCGCCTTATGTGAAGCTCCAGAATTTCCGCAAGGTCCATGCTGACATGGCCGCGTTCCTGAAACGCGACCCGAAGCAAGGCGGGGTCTATCATGGCACCCAGACCGGGAATTTCGACCTCTATCTGCCGTTCATCGAAAAGGGCATTCAGCTTCTGAATGACGATGGCCGCTTGGGCTACATCGCACCCTCTGTCTGGCAGATGAACGAATACGGTGCAGGGCTGCGCGGTGTGATCGAGGCTGGCCGTCATCTTTGGGGCTGGATCGACTTCGGCTCGCACCAGATTTTTGATGAGGCGACGGTCTACACAGCGCTCATGTTCTTCTCGAAGCATCCAAATGACGAAGTGGCCGTTGTGCAAGCCCCAAATGGGGTGGTGGCCGAAAGCCCGTGGGAGGCTGACGACATCCGCTTGCCCTATGACCGCCTGACATTCGGGGACCGCTGGTTGATGGTGACAGGCGGCGAGCGTGACCTGATTGACAAGCTGACGAAGAACGGGATGCGGCTGGATGATCCCGCCGTGACGCGCAACATCTTCGTTGGCATCCAGACCAGCGCAGATCAAATCTATCACCTGAAACGGCTGGGGCCGAACCGCTACGAGGAAAAGCCGCCGAAAGGGGCCAAGCGCGGGCGTGTGGTCGAGATCGAAGACGAGATCATGAAGCCGCTGGTGTCTGGCGCGGAGGCGAGCCGATATCTGACCCCGCAGACCGACACCTACCTGCTATTCCCGTACACGGTTTCCGAGGGTCGGGCGCGGCTCATCTCGGCTTCAACGATGCGGTCGCAATATCCGAATGCCTGGTCATATCTAAACGGCCATGAAGAGACTTTGCGCGCTCGTGAGGACGGAAAATTCGACAATGATGAATGGTATCAATTTGGTCGAAGCCAGAACCTGGGTAAGCAGAACGTCGAAAAACTGATTGTGCCGCGACTGGTTATGCAGGTTTGCGCTACCGTCGATCCGTCGGGCGATTACTACTTAGACAACGTCGATGTCGGCGGCGTGGGCGCGGCGCGAAACGTGTCACCTTGGTTCTTGGCCGCCGCCATTAATGCCACGCCTGCAGGTTTCGTTTTCCGCCGCATCTCGAAGCCATTCCGGGGGGATTTTCGGTCAGCAAACAAGCAGTTCATAGCACCGCTGCCAATACCGGTAGCCGATGACACAGAACGTAGTGACTTGGCGAGTGATGCTGAGCGACTGCAAGAGCTGAACGGACAAAGAAGGCAGGCACTGGACGATATAGCCCGCCGCATGGGGTCCGTCCGCATCCGACCTCGTGCAGACAACTGGCTGTTCCCCGATCTGCCCGATTTCGACCACTTGAAAGACACGGCCCCCAAACGCCTGATCGGCACGGACCGCCGCAAATGGGCCAAGGACCGTCTCGCCCGCGAGGTCGAGACCCGCCAAGCCGCGCTCGAAGAACACCTCAAATCCGGTGTCCCTCTGTCGGCAGAGCTGGAACGCGGCGAGCTACGCTTCCTAATCGACGGCATCCCCGCCATCACAGGGATCTTCCCGCCCCTCGAACAGGCCCCATTCATCCTCGCCCAATGGAAGGTTCTGGCCAGCCAAACCGAGGTCAGCGCCCGCATGACCGGCAAGAAACTGGCGAGTGAGTTGAAGAAGGTGGTGCTGACCACAGACGATCACATCACGGCCGACGTGATCCGCCTGCAAGAAGAGATCGCCACCGCCGAGACCGAGATCGCCACGCTGGAGGCCCGGATCAACCAGACGATCTATCGCCTGCATGATCTGACCCCGGACGAAATCGCGATGATTGAAGCATCTGCGTCTTAGTTCACCCACTGGAAGCCTTGAAGAACCCTGTTTTCTGACTGCTGCTGCATGATCTTGGGCCAGCGAAGCAAGGAGGTCTTCTTTTCCGTTGTCGATTTGATGTTCGGCTTGCGATTTTCCTCTTCTTCGTTACGCCACGGCGCTCTTT
>JBCCML010000072.1:0-21165 GCA_039026375.1 Pseudomonadota bacterium | reverse complement strand
GGCGTGGTCGATGGCCGCGGTCACGCGCCGCTCGATGCCGACGAAATCGATCTGGTCCAGGGTCTGGTGCACGTGCGCGCGCGCCGCTGCCTCCAGATCAAGGCCGTCGATGGCGCCCATCACCTTGTGCTGCAGCGCCTCGGCCCGGTTCTCCAGGTCCAGTCCAGACAGACGCTCCTTCAGCTGTTCGGCGATGGTGCCGTCCAGATCCAGCCGGTCGATTTCCAGACCCAGATCGCGGGCCACCGCCTCGGCCTTGCCCGCAACCGCGTCCACCTGGGCGCCGATGCCCTGTTCGACCCGCGAGAAGTCGATGCGCGAGACCACGGCCAGCAGCCGGGCCTTCAGGCGCCGGTCGATGGTCAGATGGTCGATCTCTTGGCCCAGGGCGCTCAGCGCACTGTCGGCGGTGGCGCCCACGGTCGCGGCCAGATCCTCGCGCCGGTTGACCAGCGATTCCACCAGGGCCCGGGCGAACGTGGCCTTCGGAATGGCAGACGGCATGCGTTCCTTGTCGCGCGCCGCATCGCCCCACATGAACAGCACCGAACAGACCTTTTGCACCAGGTTCTTCGGCCCCTTCAGACTGTTGATCAGCGGATGGCTCAGTACTTCGGCGGCGATCTCACCCTGGTTGATCATGCGCAGAATGCCCTTGCGCAGATGCTCGCCGCGATAGTTCAGCACGCCCGCGATCGCTTCCTGCAGCGCGGTGGCGACCAGGCTGAATGTCAGCACCGCGAAGATCAGACCGATTGCGATATCGATCAGCACCACGCCGGTCAGCCCGGCGCTTTGGATCAGCTCTGCCATGGTATCCCCCTTCAACTGCCAGCAGGATACCACCCGGCAAACTCGCGCAAAAGGGGCGTTGCACCGATTTGGGACGCGCCGCGCGCTACCGATTTGGGACGCGCCGCGCGCTGCGGTCCGGGTTGGGTGCCGTCGGGGTCGATTGCAGCCGCGGTCGGGGTGGAAAACCACCGTGCAGACGACCGTCCAGACCGGCCCGCAATGTCATGTGGCATTACAGGATATCAGATGATTTTATTCCGAATAAAATCACCGATATCCGATTAGGTGACATTCAACGTGACAATATCCGCTGAGATGTCACTTGCGATATCACGCCGGATGTCATGCCAGAACGCACCCGGCGTCTGCAGCGGTCAGCCCTGAGGGACGACCCGCAGACCCAGCTCGCGCAATTGCTCGTTGGTGGGTTCGCTGGGCCCGTTCAACATCAAGTCCTCGGCGCGCTGGTTCATCGGGAACATGATGACTTCGCGAATGTTAGCTTCGTCCGCTAACAGCATGACAATCCTGTCAATTCCGGCCGCACAGCCCCCGTGCGGCGGGGCGCCGTAGGTGAACGCATTCAACATCCCGCCGAAGCGTGCGCGCACCTCGTCCTCGCCGTAGCCTGCGATGCCGAAGGCGCGGATCATGATCTCGGGCTTGTGGTTCCGGATCGCGCCGCTGACCAGCTCGTAGCCGTTGCAGGCCAAATCATATTGGAATCCCAATACCTTAAGCGGATCGCCGTCCAGCGCATCCATGCCACCCTGGGGCATCGAGAACGGGTTGTGCTCGAAGTCGATCTTGCCCGTTTCCTCGTCCTGTTCGTAGATCGGGAAGTCGACGATCCAGGCAAAGGCGAACCGCTCGGTGTCGGTCAGCTTCAGCTCGTTGCCGATCTCGACTCGGGCTTTCGCCGCAACCCGTTCGAATTGCTCGGGTTTTCCGCCCAGGAAGAAGGCCGCGTCGCCCGGGCCCAGGCCCAGCTGCGCACGGACTGCCTCGGTCCGCTCCGGCCCGATGTTCTTAGCCAGCGGGCCCGCGCCCTCGTTGCCGTCCCGCCACATGATGTAGCCCATGCCCGGCAGACCTTCCTTTTGGGCGAAGCTGTTCATGCGGTCGCAGAAGGCCCTGGACCCGCCCGTGGGTGCCGGGATCGCGCGGATCTCGTTGCCCGGTTTCTCCAGCAGGCTGGCAAAGATCTTGAAGCCACTGCCCGCGAAGTGTTCGGAAACCACCTGCATTTCCAGTGGGTTACGCAGGTCCGGCTTGTCGGTGCCATACTTCAGCATGGCTTGCGCATAGGGGATCTGCGGCCAGTCGCCGGGCGCGTCCACCTTCCGGCTGCCGCCGAACTCGTCGAAGACGCCCGCGATGACCGGGGCCACCGTGTCGAAGACGTCCTGCTGTTCGACAAAGCTCATCTCCAGGTCCAGCTGGTAGAAGTCCGTGGGCGAGCGGTCGGCGCGCGGGTCCTCGTCGCGGAAACAGGGCGCGATCTGGAAGTATTTGTCGAAGCCTGACACCATGATCAGCTGTTTGAACTGCTGCGGCGCCTGGGGCAGGGCGTAGAACTTGCCGGGGTGCAGGCGGCTGGGCACCAGAAAGTCGCGCGCGCCCTCGGGCGACGAGGCCGTGATGATCGGCGTCTGGTACTCGCGAAAGCCGATATCCCACATGCGGCGCCGGATGGACGCCACAACATCTGACCGTAAGGTGATGTTTTTCTGCAGTTTTTCGCGACGGAGGTCCAGGAAGCGATACTTAAGCCGCGTCTCCTCCGGGTATTCCTGATCGCCAAAGACCATCAGCGGCAGCTCGTCCGCCGCCCCCAGAACCTCCAGCCCGCGGACGAAGACCTCGATCCCGCCGGTCGGGATCTTGGGGTTCACCAGATCGTCGGCCCGCGCCTTGACGATGCCGTCGATGCGGATGCACCACTCGGACCGCACGGCCTCGACCGCCGCGAAGGCGGGGCTGTCGGGGTCGGCCAGGACCTGGGTGATGCCAAAATGATCGCGCAGGTCGATGAACAGAACGCCGCCGTGGTCGCGCACCCGGTGGACCCAGCCGGATAGCCTAACCTCTTGCCCCACATGGGTTTTGTTCAACTCCGCACAGGTGTGTGAGCGGTACGCGTGCATGGGGCTTCCTCCGGGGGCGTCAACGGCGCCTCGATAAAGACGGGTGGCGTCTAGATGTCAAGGCGTGCTTGGTGGGGGTGCGGCCTTGCGGGACGCAGCCTTCAGGGGCGCTGATGGTTCGAAAGCAGACGGAAGCGGGCCTTCCACGGGGGCAGGGGTCGTTGGCCCAGAAACTCGCTCAAGGGCGCTTTGATCCCCGCATAGTAGGGCTGCACAAACGCCTCTGGCCGCGTGCGGTGGAGGAAAGTGCCATAGATGTCGTACTCCGACATGACGCCATTTGAAGGGTCCTCCAGCAGTTTCAGGATCGCGTGCTGCCAGGGCATGGCGTGGCGGGCCTCGATCGTCTCGAACAGCTGTTCCAGCCACGGCCCGTGGAACAGCATGCTGTGCGCAATGAAGTTGGGGGGCCTGCTGGGATGCGGCCCCAACAGCGCGTCGGTGAAGGTGGGAAACGGCTCGCGGTTGTTGTCGCCGCGATAGAGGATGTGGCGCCCGCCGTGCGTAAAGGCCATGGGGCGCAGGGGGTAGGTGTCCGAGTCCATGACCAACACGTCCCGATGTCCCAGGAAGCGGGGGCTGGCCAGCTTGAGCATCTGCTGGCGGATTACGCCAGGCGTATCCGGCAGTGCATCACCAAGCAGATCCCCTAAAGGATCTGATTCCAAAAGGAATTCCACCCCCAGATCGGCCGCGACCTGCCGCAGGTCTGGATGGTCCGGCGCGACGATCACAGTCCGCGAAATCGGGTGGGCGATGCGCTGTTGGATCAGCGGGATCGCATGGCGCGCCCGGACGACATCCTTCGGAGCGACCGGGATCATCAGAGCGACAGGCAGGTCCGAGGGCACCGCGTCGCGCACAAGGTGCGATAGCACCCGTCGCCCCCAGTGCAGCGCTAACTTATGATGCGCCGTCGTCCACCCCATCAGTCAATTTTAGCAGGTTTAGCTACCCGCGACCACTATGCTCAATTGACTGCGCCCGAGTAAAAGTAGCGGCCCAGCCCGGCGGTGAAGACGATCTGGCCGGCAATGGCATGGATCACCCAGGCCAGCAGCATCGAACGATAGCGCCAGTAGACCCAGCCCATGAATGCGCCGCCGAAGGCCGTCATCGTGATGGTGATCCAGTTGATGTAGAAGAGATGCCCGAACCCGAACAACGCCCCGTTGGCGATGATCAGCACCACAGGGCTGGCGAACAGCACCCCATACCGCTCGAAGAACAACGAGCGGTAGATCACCTCCTGCGGCCAGGCGCTCAACAGCGGATAGAAGACCATGACGATCATCCACATGACCGGGTTCGACTGCACGAACGACAGGAACATGCTGGGCTCGATGGCGAAGACAAAACCGGTCGAAACGGCCCCTGTCAGCACCGTAAACAGCAAAATCATCGGCCATTTGGCGAAAACGGGGCCTTTCAGCAGGTCCCGCGGGTGCCAGCCGGGTGTCCGCAGCAGCAGCGCAAAAGCGATGATCGCCAGCATCCAGATCAGCCCGAACAGCAGACGGCGTTCCTGGATCCAGTCGAACCAGATGTACATGGCGACCGGCACGCCCACGAACAGGGCGAGAAACTCGATCCAGAGCTGCGCGATGGGGCGGGTGGAGGCGACGGCCGTGTTCATCCGGCGGCATATGGGTTTGCGGCCACTGGGATCAATAGAAGGCGATCAATGGCAGGGGATCAATGGCAGAGGATCTGGCACGCGGTCATTTTGGGGCGTGCGGCAACCCCCGGGCTGCCGCACGCGAATGTTTCAGCCTTAGCCCTGTGTGGCTGGCGTGATCCGAAGCTCGACCCGGCGGTTGGCGGCCCGGCCATCGGCCGTCGCATTGGTGGCGACGGGCGCCGTCTCGCCCATGCCGATGGCCACCAGACGCGCCCGGTCTACGCCGCGCGCGGCCAGATAGCTGGTGACCGCACCGGCGCGCTGTTCGGAGAGACCCTGGTTGAAGTCCAGTGAGCCTTGGCTGTCCGTGTGGCCGATCACGTCGATGAAGCTTTGCGGATACTGATTGAAGGTGCCCGCCACCTGGTCCAACGAGGCCTGGAACTGCGGCTGGATCTGCGCGGATCCGGTGGCAAAGGTGATCGAAGAGGGCAGGCTGACCAGCAGCTGGTCACCCTGTCGCTCCACCTGGGCGCCTGTGCCGGCCAGGTTTGACTTCAGGTCGCGTTCTTGCTGGTCGAGGTACTGGCCAACCGCCGCCCCGGCCAGCAGGCCGATTCCGGCGCCAACCAGGGCGTTGCGGCGGTCATTGCCGCCGACCAGCGTGCCCAGCGCCGCACCTGCTGCGGCCCCCAGGCCCGCGCCGATGGCCGTGTTTTGGTTGTCCTGCACCGTCTGGCAGCCAACCAGGGCGACACAGCACGTCGTGGCGATCAGGGTCTTGCGAAGCATCGGTTCCTCCGTTCTCTTCTGCTGTAGTTCAATCTGACAATCATTATGACATACAATTGCCCGTCTGGAAAGCCCGCAGCTAGGGATTCTGGCTCAGGTCACTGACCGTAACGAAGGATAACACGAGCGCCGTCGGTGGCGTAGTGACGCCCGGTGTTTTGGCGGGATCCCGCGGTCAGATGCACCTCAGCAAAAGCGCGTTGCCGGGCGGTGGCGGGGCCCTGATCTCTACGAGCCTATTGTGGCCCAACAAGATGTTGACGTATGGTCGGGAGGCGAGAGAGCGTCCGTTGTCGGCGCCCATCCAGCTAGATCCCACGCATCAAGCAACGCGGACCCTGGATGATGTCGCAAACGTCCCTTTGCCCGACCGTCTGTGCATCGGCCACGGCCTATGCGGCGCCCCCTTGGGCGTCCGATACGACGCAGGGTGCACGCAAAGATCTCCGCCAATTCAGCGCCCCGCTGGCGCTCAATTCGATCACACCAGGATGATGACCATGAAGAAAGTGCCCGTAACGGTTCTGAGCGGCTTCCTCGGCTCCGGAAAAACGACGACGATCAATCACATCATCGAGACAAAGCGGGCCCAGCGCGTCGCGATCATCGTCAACGACATTGCCGAGGTGAACATCGACGGCAAGCAGATCGGCGATAAGATCCTGCAAACCGAGGAGAAACTGGTCGAACTGGAGAACGGGTGTCTCTGCTGTACGCTGCGCGGTGATCTGTTTGACGAGACCTGCAAACTGGTGATGGAGGGGATCTACGACTACCTGATCATTGAGGCCAGCGGTGTCTCCGAACCCCTACCGATTGCTGCAACTTTCACGTTTCCGATGGATGACGGCAAGTCGCTGAAGGACATCGCGCAACTGGACACCATGGTCACAGTCGTCGACGCCGTGAACTTCATCGAGCAGTACCATTCCGACGAGATGGAGATTCAGGAGCGAAAGACCCGTCTGCAAACCCACGATCAAACGTCCATCGTTCAGCTGATGATCGATCAGCTGGAATTCGCGAACGTCATCCTGGTCAACAAATCCAGTCTGGTCAGCCCCGAGACGCTGGACAAGATCCACCAGATGGTTCGGGCCATCAATGCAGAGGCCAAGATCATCGACACCAACCACGGCAGGGTCGATTTGGCCGAGATCATGAACACCCACTCTTTCGACTTTGAGAAGGCCGAGGAATACCCGACCTGGTTCAAGGAGATGGAGAGAGAGGAGAACGCCGGCCACGGCAACGGACATTCCGACGGCAACGGCCATTCCCACGGCGGTGACCACGACCATGGCAACGGCCTGATTCATAGCCACAGCCACGAGTTCGGCCTGACCGCCTTCGTCTACCGGGCACGACGTCCCTTTAATCCGGAGCGGTTCATGGACTTTGTCGAGACCCCGATCGCGGGACTTATTCGCTCGAAAGGCCTTTTCTGGCTGTGCACCCGGATGGACCACGTGGGTGACTTTCAGTTGGCCGGCAAACTGAAAGACTATGGCATGGCCGGAAAGTGGTACTCGACGGTGCCCAAGGAAGACTGGACCCCGGCCATGCGGGACTTCATTGAAACGGAGTGGGTGGAACCGTTCGGGGATCGCCGACAGGAAATCGTCTTCATCGGCAGCGACGACGAGATCGACCAGAAAGACATCACCAGCCGATTGGACGAGTGTCTTCTGACCGACGCCGAACTGAAGAAAGACTACAGCGGGTTCCGGGATCCCTTCCCAAGGTGGTAGCTGCGGAAATGCGCTCGACCGCGGTTCATTGCGGCCCGTGGGCGGGGGCAACGAACCGGGTCGAGTTGGGCCCCAATTATTTGAGCATCACCCAGCGACGGCCTGGTTTGGCAGGGCGTTTGCGGTCACCTCGGCCGGTGTTGCCTGCCACATGCGGCCGGGGCGGGGCGTGTCGATCTTGAAGTCCGTCGCGTGTGCGTCGAAGAACGCGTGGCCCAGCCTGTAGGCGGCATCCACCGGGTCGCCAGGGTCGCGACGGATATCGCCCCGCGCGTTCCCGTGCCCGTGGACGACGCCCACGAAGGTCGATTGTGTATAGCGGCTAAACTCCTGGATTTGATGGACAATTCCGCTTGAGACGGTTGGGAATGTCTCTTCCGAGCTCAACAGCAGGCCGATTCTTTTCCCTTGGATTTCGGCCAGCGCTCGGGCGGATTGTGGGTGGGATTCAGCCACAAAACAGAACATCCGGTCGAAGAACGCCTTCAACTGCGCAGACATCCCGTACCAATAGATGGGCGTCGCAACGATCAGGCCATCGGCAGGTAGAAAGTCCTGAAGGAACAGGTCCTGATAGCCGTCCCCAATGCCGCAACTGCCATCTGCCTGCCGGCAGCGGCGGCAATCGTTCAGGAACCCGCTGATCGTGCCGTTCAAGTCACGGACGGTCACGTCGTGCCCGGCATCGCGCAGACCGTTGGCCGTCGCGGCCGCCAAGGTCGCCGAGTTGACGTCCGGGCGGGGGCTAGAGGTAAGGACTAGGGCTTTCATACCGACATCTCCTGATTGCGTTGTGGTCGGCAGAAGCTGTAAGTAGGGCGCGTACCAACAGTAAAGTACGCACCTTTTGGTAACTATTAAATTTGTAGGGGGGAGAGGCAACGATGGCGCAAGAGAAACCGGACCCCAGCGTCTTCGATGCGGATTGCTCGGCCCGGGATGCGCTGGAACTGATCGCCAGCAAGTGGTCCATCCTGATCCTATCCGCGCTGGCCGAGGAAGAGATGCGCAACAGCGCGCTTCTGCGTCGGATCGACGGGATATCCCAAAAGATGCTGACCCAGACACTGCGCGAGCTGGAACGCAACGGCCTGGTTCTGCGCCAGGATATGCAGACCATCCCGCCGCACGTCCGGTATCGGCTCAGCGCGTTGGGGTTATCGCTCAGTCAGGCGCTGATCCCGTTGGATAGATGGGCCGAGCACAACTTCCCCGCGCTGGATCAGGCCAAGGCAGCCTATGATCTGCGCGATTAACGCAAAAAGGCCGGTTGCCCCTGGGCTCATCTGACCTCGACCCGCTTTATCGGGGGCAGGCCTAAGCGCTGCCCGCCGCTCAGCCGCCCAGCGCGTCGAAAATGGGGGCCCACTGCGCTTTGATCGGGGCCAGGGCGGCCAGCCGGCGGTCAAAAATCGACCGGCCCGAGGCCGCAAGCTCGGCATAAACCGCCCGCTCGCTCAGCCAGGTCAGCGGCGCATAGCCCAACTCGTCCAGGTAATAGTCCATGTTGTTGGCTGCGCGGGAGCGCGCCTTGATCCGATTCGCCACCAGATGGATGCGCGCCTTACCCTTGCGCACGCGCTTCAGCTCCTCGACCTCCTCCAGAAACCCCTTTGTGGCGTCCTGGTCAAAAACCGAAGGCTGCACCGGCGTCAGAACGGCTTTGGCGGTCGCGATCAGCGCCTCGGCTTTCGAATCCTTCAGCGAACCGGGCGCATCGATGATCAGCCAGTCCAGGCGCTTTGGATGCTCGCCGATGTCCGAGGCCTTTGTCCAGTCCAGCCCGCGGATCTGGGGCACGTCGCTCGGCCGGCGCGACAGCCAGCCCAGCGACGAGCGCTGCCTGTCGGCATCCGCCACAGCCACCCGCACATTCTGATGCGCCAGCGCCGCGGCCAAGTTCACCGCGATCAAGGATTTCCCCACGCCGCCTTTGCGGTTTGCCACCAAGACCGTGCGCATTCTGCTCCTCCTTTGTCGCGGTGCGCCTACTCTAGCGAAGGGGGCCGACGTTTGAAGCGATGATTGGGCGATTTCGCGGGACAGTTGAAAGAATTGGCGCTAAGAGCCGCTGATGCGCACCATCACGACGACCGCCGAACTGGATCAGCTTTGTACCGAGTTTGCGGCGTCTCCCTACGTGACTGTCGATACCGAGTTTTTGCGAGAGCGCACCTACTGGGCGCAGTTATGTCTGATTCAAATGGCGCGACCCGGTGGCGACGGGCCCGAGGACGCGGTGCTGATCGATCCTTTAGCGGATGGCCTGGACCTGGCGCCGTTCTGGCGGCTGATGGCCGATGAAGGGGTGGTGAAGGTCTTTCATGCGGCGCGCCAGGACGTCGAGATCATCTGGCATCAGGGCGGCGTCATGCCGACGCCCCTTTTCGACAGCCAAGTCGCTGCAATGGTTTGCAATTATGGCGAACAGGTGGGCTACGAAACCCTTGTCCGCAAGGTCGCCAAGGCTGAGATCGACAAGTCCTCGCGCTTCACCGATTGGTCGCGCCGCCCGCTCACCGACAAGCAGCAGAAGTACGCACTGGCCGATGTCACGCATTTGCGCGCCATCTACGAGGCGCTGACGGCGCACATCGAAGAATCAGGCCGGGCTCACTGGGTTGGCGAGGAGATGGCGGTGCTGACCGATCCCGCCACCTATGACATGGCGCCGGACAAGGCTTGGCGCCGGGTGAAGGCGCGCTCGAACAAGCCGCAATTCCTGGCGGTCATTCAGGCCCTGGCGGCGTGGCGCGAAGCCACCGCCCAGTCGCGCGACGTGCCGCGGGGCCGCATCCTGAAGGACGATGCGTTGCTGGAGGTTGCCACCGTCTTGCCGAAAACGCTGGAGGATATCGGGCGCATGCGCCTGTTACAGCGGGAAGCGCGGAAGCCTGAAACTTCGGCCGAGATTTTGGCCGCTGTGCAGGCCGGTTTGGCCTGTCCGGCCGAAAAGCGGCCCAAGATCCCCGTGCCTCCAAGGCGTCGGGAAGGCTCGGCCGCGATCGCTGAGCTGCTGAAGGTGTTCCTGAAAGCGCGTGCCGACGAACTGGGCGTGGCCCCCCGGCTGATCGCCCCGGCATCCGAAATCGAGGCATTGGCCGGAGAGGACGCGCCAGATCTGGCAGTGCTGAAGGGCTGGCGACGCGAGGTTTTTGGCGAAGATGCTCTGCGCGTCAAACGCGGAGAGGTTGGGCTTGTGGCCCAGCCCGGCGGTGTGCGCGTGGTCGAGGTGCCCCCTTCACCGCCCCCCGAGCCCATCGAGGCGCCCGCCGAGTCTGCCTAGAAATCGAGCTGCACGCCACCCTGCAGTGACAGAACCCGCAAGCCGCGGGCGCCCTGCAATTGCTCGATGCGAACGGGCAGGTCGGCGCGCAGCTGACGCGCCTGCACGGTGCCCGGTGGCAGATTGAACTGCGGGTCGGGTTCCACCGCGACAAAGTCGTACTCGATAAAGCCGTCATTGCCCGGCGCGCCGCCCCGGCGCGGGCGCAACGTCGGTAGCGAATACCCCAGACCCGCCGCCGTGCCGATCGCCGTGATCAGAAAACCGTCGCGGGTCCGGCCCATCTCAACCGTTCTGATGGCCAAAATCGGCACCCGAGCCTGCAAGGCTGCCTGGCGGGCGGCCTGGGCCTCTAACTCAGCGGTGCTGGGCTCGCCCCACAGCGTTCCGACATCTTCGAAAACGGGGCCGACATCGCCACAGCCAGCAACTGTTAAAAGTGCTGCCGCAGCCATTCCTTTTGCGACTGTGCTTCTCGCCATCCCCAGGTACTCCTTCGTCGCCCCGCAGTCTCATACAACCACCCAAGCCGAAGGAAAACCCTAACGCACAACTGCGACCGGTGGTGTCGCTGGGCTGGACGCATTGCTGCCGTCGGCTTAGATCGCGGGTCAACCGCACGGGAGTGGTCAGGAGACAAGGATGCCAAACCCTCAAGTGTTCGAGGATATCGCCGAAAACTTCGAGTTTTTGGACGATTGGGAAGACCGCTACCGCTATGTCATCGAGTTGGGCAAGGAAATGCCGGCCCTGGACGATGCCCGGCGCACTCAAGCCTCCAAGGTCGACGGCTGTGCCAGTCAGGTTTGGCTGGTGCCGGAAGTGACAGACGGCTCCAACGGCGCGGAACTTCACTTCGAAGGCGATTCGGACGCGATGATCGTGCGGGGACTGATCGCCGTGCTGATCGCGCTGGTCAGCGGGCGGACCCTAGCGGATATCCGCGGGTTGGATATCCGCGCCGAACTGGGGCGCCTGCAGTTGGATCAAGCGCTGTCATCGCAGCGGTCGAACGGCCTGAAGGCGATGGTAACGCGCATCGAGGACATTGCACGTTCGTCGCAAGCGGCGTAAAATGCTGCATATGCGAAAAGGATCATTCCAATGACGAATGCGTTGAGCGAGCTGCTTGAGACCCGGGACTGGTTGATGCTGGATGGGGCGACGGGAACCAACCTGTTTGCCATGGGTCTGGTGTCCGGCGAGGCACCTGAGCTTTGGAATGTCGATGATCCGGACAAGATCCGGGCCCTGCACAATGGCTTTATCGAGGCGGGGTCGGATCTAATCCTGACCAATTCCTTCGGCGGCACGCGTTACCGGCTGAAGCTGCACGACGCCCAGGACCGTGTGTTCGAGCTGAACAAGGCCGCGGCGGAGATCGCGCGGGAATGCGTGGATGCGTCGGATCGCAAGGTAATCGTGGCCGGATCGGTGGGACCGACCGGTGAGATCCTGCAGCCGGTCGGCGCGCTCAGCCACGAAGACGCGGTCGACGCCTTCCGGGAGCAGATTCGCGGCCTGATGGCGGGCGGTGCGGACGTTATCTGGGCGGAGACGATCTCGTCCGAAGAGGAGTTTCGTGCCGTGGCCGAAGCGGCAAGCACCGAGGACGCGCCTTTCTGCGGCACGCTCAGTTTCGACACGGCGGGGCGGACCATGATGGGCGTCACCAGTCAAAGCTTTGCGGGGATCGCGGGCTCGTTGGACAACAGGCCGCTCGCCTTTGGCGCAAACTGCGGGACGGGGGCCCCGGACCTGCTGCGCACGGTGTTGGGCATTACCGAGGCGGATCCGAATGCAATCATTATCGCCAAGGCGAACGCGGGCATCCCGAAATACGTCGATGGCAAGATCGAATATGACGGGACACCGGAGTTGATGGCGGATTACGCGATCATGGCCCGGGACGCGGGTGCGCGTCTGATCGGGGGGTGCTGTGGCACCAAGCCCGAACACCTGGTGGCGATGCGCGCGGCATTAGAAGGTCACCGGCCCAATCGCCGACCCTCGCTGGATGAGATTCGCGCGAAGATCGGCAACTTCTCCTCGGCCCTGGACGGGACTGAAGGCGGCGACGAAGCCCCAGCCCCCAGGGCGCGCGGCCGCCGTGGCCGACGGCGCTAACGCGTCTTGCGCCGGTTGGCGTAGTAGTAGGCCATTGCCGCCCCTGCGGCGGCCCCCAGGAAGTGCGCCTCCCAACTGATCTGGCGGTCCCGTTCTGGCAGGATCCCCCAGAACAGACCGCCGTAAAAGACCAGGACGATCACCGCGCCCAGGATCGCTCGAGGGCTGCGCTCTAACGCGCCCAAGGCCAGGATGAACCCGGCCCAGCCGAAAACCAGCCCCGACGCGCCAATCACCGTGCCCGATCTGGCCAGCAACCAGACCGCCATGCCCGAGATCAGGACGATCGCAAACGTCACGCGCCAGAAATAGCTGGGCGCAACCAGCGCGCCCAACGCGCCTAGCACGGCCAGCGGCACCGTATTGGCCGCTGCATGTTCCACACCCCCGTGCAGCAACGGCATAAAAGGCACCCCGATCAGGCCCGAGAGCGAACGCGGCTCTAACCCGAACCAGGCGTTCAAGCGGTGGCCCAACAACAGGTTCACAAGCTCGATGGCCCAAATTGCCACGATCAACACAATAATCGGCTTGATTGTTCGGACTATGCTGGCAATCGTCATGTTTGCGCTCTTGCCGGTCGCATTCTGGGTGGTCAAGCGCCGTTCAGGTAACAAATCAGCAAGGGAACCGTCGGTAACCGACAGCTTTGTGACGAATTTGGTGGCGAAGCCCCCGTTTTTCCTGGGATATCCAGAAAACGATGGGGCCTATGTCGCATAGAGGAGCGATGCACAGATGTCTGATGAAGAAGAGGACATCGTCCTAAGCGAACTGGACGACGACGAACTTGTGCAACAGATGCACGACGACCTCTATGACGGTCTGAAGGAAGAGATCGAGGAAGCGGTCAACATCCTGCTGGAGCGGGGATGGACGCCTTACGATATCCTGACCAAAGCGCTGGTCGAAGGGATGCGGATCGTCGGCATCGACTTCCGCGACGGGATATTGTTCGTGCCCGAGGTGCTGTTGGCAGCCAACGCCATGAAGGGCGGCATGGGTATCCTGCGGCCGCTGCTGGCGGAAACGGGCGCGCCGAAGCTGGGCACCATGGTTATCGGCACGGTCAAGGGTGACATCCACGACATCGGCAAAAACCTGGTTGGCATGATGATGGAAGGCGCGGGCTTTGACGTCTACGACATCGGCATCAACAACCCGGTCGAGAACTATCTGGAAAAGCTGGAAGAAACCGATGCTGACATTCTGGGCATGTCGGCGCTGCTGACCACGACCATGCCCTACATGAAGGTCGTCATCGACGCGCTGAAGGAAAAAGGCGTGCGCGATGATTACGTCGTGTTGGTCGGTGGCGCCCCGCTGAACGAGGAGTTCGGCAACGCCATCGGTGCCGACGCCTATTGCCGCGACGCTGCGGTCGCCGTCGAGACGGCCAAGCAGTTCATGTCGCGCAAGCACAACCAGCTGGCGACAGGCTGAGCGCCGCACCCAAACGCAGGTCCCGCGCCGCACAGCGCCGGGGCGGGATCGACGTGGGGGCCACCGCGCCCCCGCTGTCGCAGCGCCTGGACGACGACACCCTGACCGAACAGGGCGGCGAGACGGTGCGCCAAGCCAGACCAGGACGCACGCTGTTGATTGCCTGTGGGGCGCTGGCCCGTGAGATCCTCGCTATCCGCGATCTGAACGGTTGGGACGAGCTGGACCTGGCCTGCCTGCCAGCCAAGCTGCACAATCGCCCCGATCAAATCCCCGACGCCGTGCGTGCGCGGGTTCGCCGCGCCCGCCAGGAAGGATTCGACCAGATCTATGTCGTCTATGCCGATTGCGGCACAGGCGGCCTGTTGGACAAGGTCTGCGATGAAGAAGGGGTCGCGCGGATCGACGGCCCCCATTGCTACAGCTTCTTCGACGGCAACGACGCCTTCCAGAAGCGAGCCGACGCGGGAGAGATTACTGCGTTTTATCTGACCGATTTCCTGGCCCGACAGTTCGATACCCTGGTCTGGAAGGGGATGGGTTTCGACCGCCATCCCGAACTGATCGAGATGATGTTCGGCCACTACGAGAAGATCGTTTACCTGGCACAGACCGAAGACCCGGAGCTGGAGGCGCGCGCCCGCGCTGGAGCGGCGCGCCTGGGTCTGGCGTTCGAGAAACGTCCCACGGGGTATGGGGAGTTGCCGGCCTTTCTGGCCCGCGCCGCGAATACGGGCGCTTAAGGCTTAGTCTTTCACCAGCCGCAGGTGACCGCGGGTCCGGGGAGCATCGCCGCCATCGGTCTCGCCTGTGTCCGGGCGGCCGCCTTCAATCGCGGTGAAGGGCTTCATCGAGTCGTCGGGCTTGTCGCTATCGCCCGCGAACGTCGCCTGCTCCTCGGCAAACCCTTGCACCGGCGTCGGCAGGTTCATGTCGCGTACGGTCGCGTTGATCGGATCGACGCTCATCTGCTCGATGCGGAAGCGCAGCGGCACATTGCGGGCGCTGACCCGCGGCGGCGTCAGGGGATGCAGGCAGCCGATCACCCGGTCGATCATCCCGAAGTCCGAGCGCAACGGGAGCAGGTTAATCTCCCAGACCTGGTTCTCATCGGCTGCGTCACGCAGACGGGCATAACCGGCGCCCGGGTCCTCCAGCGCCTCGTTGATCAGGGCCGTGAAGCTCTCGCGCGAGCTGGTCGCCATGATGGCCCGGGCATTCATGCCCCTGAGTTCCATGCCGAACGCGTCGACGATTGCCGTGCCGGCCAGACGGAAGCGAATGTTGCCGCGGCCCAGGTTCTCCAGGATGAACAGATTGCGCGCGTCACATTCCATGTCACGCGGATCGATGTCCGACCGCAGCGGTGTCGTGCGGCCAGCCCGAAGCCGGTTCCAGTAATTGTACAGCGATCTCAGTTCGGAATGAATCATGTCCTGCGTACGGCTAAGTCGAAATGCTGAAAGCTCGACATAGTCTTGCGGTGCAAAATCATCTCCGTCCATCCCCAATACTCCTTCTACGCAACTCTTGCGACCCCCGGCCGCGTGTGGCCGATGTCGAGTATCACGCAACTTCCGTGCCAATCCGGCGAGCACCCCCCCGCGGATGGATTCATATCAGCTTAACGAATCCGGCGGGCGAGGGGGTTAACGTATATGCTTGCGCCCGTCGTTTTCAGCCGACAGACAGGGCGGCAGAAGAATTCCGGGAGGGGCAGAGTTGGTCGAACGCAACGGTTTGTTGTTAGTGCTGTCGTCGCCATCAGGGGCGGGCAAGACCACGCTCAGCCGCATGCTGCTGGCGAAAGACCCGGCCTTCACCCTTTCCATATCGGCTACGACCCGCCCGCCAAGGCCGGGAGAAACCGAGGCAAAGGACTATTTTTTCGTTTCAAAAGAACGATTTGCAGAAATGATTGAAGGTGGCGAGTTGTTGGAACACGCGGATGTCTTCGATCACCGATACGGCACGCCGCGCGGCCCCATCGAGGAGGTGGTCTCTGACGGGCGTGACGTCCTGTTGGACGTCGACTGGCAGGGCGCCCAACAAATCAAGCTGTCGCCCCTTGGGCGGTCCGTGGTGTCGGTTTTCATCCTGCCGCCCTCGATCGCCGCACTGGCTGACCGATTGGTGGCCCGTGCGCAGGACAGCGAAAGTGTCATCGCGGGCCGGATGAGCAAGGCCATGGGCGAGATCGCGCACTGGGCCGAATATGACTATGTCCTGATAAACGACGATTTGGATCAATGTTTCGCTCAGATTGAGACAATTGTCGCGGGAGAGCGCCTGCGCCTTTCCCGCCGTCCGGGCCTTCGCGGCTTCGTCGATCAGCTGAACACGGAATTCGAGCAGAGGAAGAACGATGCCGATCTATGAGCTAGAGGGGCAGGGGCCCACGCTGCCCGCCCCCGGGACCTACTACATCGCGCCAGGTGCCCAGGTGATCGGGCGCGTCATCGTCGAGGAAGAGGTCAGCATCTGGTTCAACGCCGTGCTGCGCGCCGATAACGAGCCGATGCATCTGGGCCGGGGCTCGAACGTACAGGACGGCTGTGTCTTCCACGTGGATCCCGGGTTTCCGCTGAGCATCGGCAAGAATGTCACCGTCGGGCACATGGCGCTGCTGCACGGGTGCACAGTCGGGGACAATACACTGGTCGGCATGGGCGCCGTGGTCCTGAACGGCGCGAAGATCGGCCGCGACTGCGTGGTCGGCGCCAATGCGCTGATCACCGAGGGCAAAGAGATCCCCGACCGCAGCATGGTGGTCGGCCAACCTGGCCGCGTCATCCGCACGCTCGACGATGATCAATTGGCGCAATTTCGCATGGCCGCGGCCAGCTACCAGGCCCGACAGGTCGGATATCGCGCTTCCTTGAAAGAAATCACGCCATAAGGGCGTCAGGCGTGCGCACCCTCCAGCCGAATGGTGATCCGCCCGGGCTGGCGGTCGATCGTCAGGTCCAGCCCCATCGCTTCGATCGTGCCGCGCGCCAGGGCAAACTCCACGCTGCGCGGCGTCACCTGGCCGCTTGCGATTTCCCCCGTCAACAGGGCCAGCCGTTCCCCAGCATCGGCGGCCCCGTCGCCCAGAACGCTGACCGCCATGGGAAAAGCCCCGGTGGCGGGCAGCGCCACATGCACTTGCCCCGTCATCCCGGTCAGCGCCCGGGCGCACAGCAGGATCTGGCAGAGCAGCCGCGCATTCGGCCGCGACAGGGGCGGTCCATCCGCGCCCTCCCAGCCGATTTCAATGCGGGCCGAGCCGATCATCGCCCCGACCTGTTCCAGCAACGTCATGCGCGCCACCGCTTCGGCGTCTGCGGCGGCAAGCCCAAAGGCCAGGCGATAGAACTGCAGCAGGCTGGAGGCGCGCGTCGCGCTTTGGCTGATCATGCCGAACTCGTCGTCCAGTCCGGTCGAGCCTAGCTCGCGGATCAGGTCGACCCCGTTCACGATGGCCCCAACGGGGCTGACCAGGTCATGGCAAATCCGCGCGGAAAGAACGGCGGCGAGGTCCGGGTTATGGTCGGGATCAGGGCGCATCAGTCTCCACGCGTCACTTACACAGAGCGTGCCGAGCACCCGATTGGGTCCCGCGTTCAGCCACCATTCCCATAGCGCGTCAGCCCGACATCCAGCGTCCGACACATCGTCTTCGACACGGCAACACGGATCGTTCACACGTACGCTAGGGGTAACGGCAACCGGCAGGAGGAACCCCCAACCGGGATCTTCAGCGTTAGCTATTACCTCACTCTATCATCATCCTTTTTCCTAAAGGTTAACAAAGTCTAAACCATGCCTCTGGTGTTGCTTCACATCCTCATAGCACCTAGTGTCCGCCGAAACTTGGCGGCCAGGGCTCTTCGGCGTCCTCTGACAATCGCCAGACAGGGGATAACGCCGCATGCGCATCGAAGCCGGGCGCTTTACCGTCAGATTGGCCGAGGATGACGCGGACGTCGAAGCCGCTCAACGCTTGCGTTATAGGGTGTTCGTAGAGGAGATGGGCGCCGACGCGGCACCCGAAGATGCAGCCGTGCGCCGCGAACGCGACCAGTTCGACCCCTACTTTGAACACCTGCTGCTGATCGACAACGAAGCGGACGACCCCAATATCGAGCGCGGCGTCGTCGGCGTCTATCGCCTGATGCGCGGCGACCGGGCGCGCGCAGGGATAGGCTTCTACGGGCAGTCCGAGTACGACCTGACCAAGCTGATCGACTATCCGCGCAACACAGTCGAGCTGGGCCGATCCTGCGTGGACCTTGAACACCGCGGGGGCGCTGGGATGCACCTGCTGTGGACCGGGATGGGCGAGTATGTCTCGATGCACGACATCTCGATCATGTTCGGGGTGGCAAGCTTCCACGGGGATGATCCGCAACCGCTGGCCCAGGCGCTTAGCTATCTGCACCACAATCACCTGGCGCCGCCCGATCTGCGCGTGCGCGCGGTCAAAGACAGTTTCGTCGCTATGGACATCCTGCCCGAGGATGAGGTCGTGCGCACCGAGGCGTTGCGCCAGATCCCGGCGCTGATCAAAGCCTATATTCGCCTGGGCGGTTTCGTGGGCGAGGGCGCCTTCGTCGACTATGATTTCAACACCGTCGATGTCTGCCTGCTGATGGACACGGCCCGCATGGTCCAACGCTACCGATCCTTCTATTCGCGAAAGCGGGGAGGTTCGGTCGATCGGATCCTTGGCTGAGCGCACGGGACGAGATCCGGATGAATACCTGGACCGCAGAAGAGCCTCCCGTTCTTTCCCCGCCACCGACCATCGGCAAGGTCGTGGGCGGTATTCGCGTCGCGTGTCTGCTGCTGGCAACGGCCTTGGCCGTGGGTCTGTTCTTGGCCGGCCGGGCGCTGCGCGCGGTGCTTGGGCGCTGGGTGACTTTCCACTTTGGCGTTGCCTGGATCTGGGCGCGCATGTGTCTGCGACTGGCGGGCATGCGTCTGACGGTGGTGGGACAGCCTGTCGCCTCGGGCGCCCTGGTCGCCAACCACTCGTCCTGGTTGGATATCCTGGCGCTGCGGGCGGTCAAGCTGATCTACTTCGTCTCGAAGGCCGAGGTGGCGGACTGGCCCGGGGTGGGCTTCATCACGCGCATCACGGGTACGGTCTTCATCGAACGCCGCCGCAGCCAGGTAAAGGCGCAGGAGGCCGTGCTGCGCGAACGCATCGCCGCCGACCAGCTGTTGTGCTTTTTTCCGGAGGGTACGTCGACCGACGGCCTGCGCGTTCTACCGTTTAAAAGCTCGCTCTTCTCGGCCTTCTTCCAAGACGGGCAGGGGACGGATCTGCCGATCCAGCCCGTCACCGTCCGCTACACCGTGTCCGACGGCCCGATCGAGCTGCCGGCCAGCTTCTACGGCTGGTGGGGCAACATGGGCTTTGAAAGCCACATCTGGGATGTGGTCACGCGATCTTTCGGTGGCCGGGTCGAAGTGATCTTCCACCCGCCCGTGCGGGCTGCGGACTTCCCGGACCGCAAACGCCTGGCCGAGCATTGCCAGGCAGCCGTCGCCGACGGCATGATGACCGGACAGCCCGTCAGCCAATTGCCGCCACCGGGCCAAGGAGAATAACCATGGTCGACGGGCCCGCCGAGAACGCCGAGCTGCCGCGCACCGTGACGCCCGAGATCACGCTGGCCCTGCCGCCGGAGCTGGAGTTCACCGAAGCCGAGGCATTGGCCGATTGGCTGCGCCAGAACGCCGTCGAAGAGGTCGAGTGCGTCACCCCGGACTTCGCAGGGATTGGCCGGGGCAAGGTGATGCCGGCGTCCAAGTTCGCGCAATTCTCGCCGGTCTATCTGCCGACCTCGCTGTTCTTCCTGACCATCACCGGCGGCTATCCGGACATCGACCAGTTTCGCGCCTATGACACCGATGCGGACCTGATGCTGCGCCCCGACGTCTCGACCACGCGGGCAGTGCCCTGGGCGTCGGACCGCTCGGTGCAGGTCATCCATGATGTCTGCGACCGCCAGGGGCGGCTGATCGAGTTTGCGCCCCGCTCGGTGCTGCGCCGTGTGCTGGCGCTTTACGAAAAGCAGGGCTGGCAGCCCATCGTGGCGCCGGAACTGGAGTTCTATCTGACCAAGCCGAACACCGATCCCGATTACCCACTGGAGCCGCCGGTTGGCCGGTCCGGGCGCACGGGCGCCAAATCTCAGGCCTATTCGATCGCCGCAACCGACGAGTATGACAGCGTGCTGGAGCACATCTACGACTATGCCGTCGCCCAGGGCCTGGAGATCGACACGATCATCCAGGAAGCGGGCGCCGCTCAATTAGAGATCAACCTGCGCCACGGGCCGCCGTTGGAGCTGGCCGATCAGGTCTTTCTGTTCAAGCGTATGATCCGCGAGGCGGCGCTGCGCTGCGGCTGTTACGCTACCTTCATGGCCAAACCGATGGAGGCGCAGCCCGGCAGCGCCATGCACATCCACCAATCCGTCATCGACATGGCCACCGAAAAGAGCCTGTTCTCGACTGCGTCGGGCGGCCCGTCCGACGCATTCATGCATTTCATTGGCGGACAGCAGAAATACTTTCGGGCGGCCACGCCCTTGGTGGCGCCCTACGTGAATTCGTACCGGCGGCTGGTGCCGCACCTGACGGCACCGATCAATCTGGACTGGGGCCAGGACAACCGCACCACCGGGCTGCGCGTGCCGATTGCCCCGCCGGAGGCGCGCCGGGTCGAGAACCGCGTGGTCGGGGCCGATGCGAACCCCTATCTGGCGATCGCGGCCTGTCTGGCGACCGGGTATCTGGGCATGATGCAGGAGCTTCAACCCCGGGCCGAGGTACGCTCGGACAGCTATGATCGCCCGCGCGAACTGCCCTTTGGCCTGCTGGAGGCCCTGGCCGAATTTGCCGACGCCCCGGACCTGCAGGAGGTTCTGGGCCGCCGGTTCTGCCAGCTCTACGAAGCGGTCAAACAGCAGGAATATGCCGAGTTCATGCAGGTCATCAGCCCGTGGGAGCGTGAGCACCTGTTGTTGAACGTCTGACGACGCGCGATTGCGCGGATCTCGCCAGCCGATAGGAAGCCTTGAAGAACCCTGTTTTCTGACTGCTGCTGCATGATCTTGGGCCAGCGAAGCAAGGAGGTCTTCTTTTCCGTTGTCGATTTGATGTTCGGCTTGCGATTTTCCTCTTCTTCGTTACGCCACGGCGCTCTTT
>JBCCML010000071.1:0-21511 GCA_039026375.1 Pseudomonadota bacterium | reverse complement strand
TGTCGACTGCGCTTTCAACATAGCCGCCCGGACCCATGCAGACCCCATCAAGAGCCGTTGAGCTCGTAGAGAACGAAGTCACCCCGAGGCGAGTGCTTCAGCTCAGGAAACAGCAGCCGCCCATTGACCGATTAGAGAACAAAAGCGGAGTAGCCGGACTTGCGGGAAAGACGACTTTCTTGATTGCAGAACCTAGGTTCGGAGTGTGGGAGAAAGCAGGAACTCGACGGTGGAGCGCTACACAAGTGCAGGATCAACGAGTGAATTATGCAACTGGTTTGGCGGTGCGAAACACTTCTCAGTGAGAAGAGCCCTATGCAAAAGTTTCAGTCAAATGGACTGGATCAATCGCTTGGAACCGCTACAGAGTGCGCCGATGGCTCACTTTCGGACCTGTGTCTCCGTGCCCACCCGTTAGCGCTGAACTCAACGGACTACTTGTGTCGCCACAACACGACTCCGCGCATCAGCTATGAGCCGCCTCTGCCGTCGGCAACCGTGCGCCGGCTAAATGGACAAGCGCTTCTGGAGCAGAATCTACTACTCAGAGAGTGGCATCGCGGTCGTCTGAGCGTAACCAGAGGGTGCCGAGTACTCACCAAATCTGTTAGTCAAGCGGCAGGCAAGCTCCCCAATCAGTCGCCACCGCAGGCCTGTGTAAACACAGCAAAAAAGGCTAGGGATTGCTGGTTCCAGCCGAAGAGCCAATGCGCGCGACTCACAAAAACCTACGCTTCCTAGTCCCCATCGGCGATACCCTTGGCCCGGTATCTGGCGCGTCGCGCACGGTAGCTTGGCAAGACTACAAGGATGGCGGCGATCGTCAGGAGGCCCAAGGTCATCGGCCGCTCCCAAATGAAGGCGACACCGTCATATAGTTGCATAGATCGGGCGAAGTTGTCCTCCAACATACCGCCGAGGATAAATCCGATCAGCAGCGGAGCGAGCGGGTAATCCGCGAACTTGAGCGCCGTCGCGCAGACGCCAAACGCCACCAGGATCAATAGCTCAGTGGCGTTGTTCTGCCCAATGTACGCGCCCATCAACGTGAAGAACAAAATGAAAGGTATCAGGTAGTTTCGCGGAATCGCGAGCACCTTTGCGATGTAGGGGATCAGCGGCAAGTTTAGGATCAGCAGTACAAGATTGCCGATGAACATCGACATGATCACAGCCCAAAAGATCTGTGGCTCATCCAGCATCAGGCGCGGACCGGGCGACACGTTCAGCGCGATGAGAGCGCCCAACAGAATAGCTGTGGTGCCTGATCCGGGAATTCCAAGTGTAAGTAACGGAACGAACGAACCCGTGCAGGCCGCATTGTTGGCCGTCTCGGGCGCAGCAAGACCTTTTACCGAGCCCTTACCGAATTGGTCTTGCTCGGTCTTCGGCGCGATGTTCCGCTCGACCGCATAACCGAGGAAGCTGGCAATGGTCGCGCCGGCGCCCGGCAGAACGCCGATGAAGAAGCCTTGGATCGACTGCCGGCCAATGACGGGTGCGATGGCCTTGGCCTCGTGTTTCGTGATCCGCAGATCCTTGATTTCCCCGTCCTCTTTCGCGTCACTGCCCTTGGGCTTCAGCACAAGGAACAGTGCCTCCGGCAAGGCAAACATCGCCATTGCAAGCGTAATGAAGCCGAAGCCCGACTGCAGATCCATGATCCCCATGGTGAAGCGAGGCAGATTGAAGAGTGCGCCTTCTCCGACCGTGGCCATGATCAGCCCCAGCAGAGTCATCAGCAGGGCCTTTGCGACCTGACCCGTTCCTGCGAATGCGGCGATCGCCGAGAGCCCAAGAACCATCAGAGCAAAGTACTCGGCAGAGTGGAACAACAAAGCCACCGAGGACAGCGCCGGTGCAAAGATCATCAAGAGCAGGGCGCCGATCGAACCCCCTGCAAAGCTGGACACGGCAGCGACAGTCAGCGCTTTTCCCGCCTTGCCCTGTCTGGCCAACGGGTATCCATCGAAGCTCGTGGCGACTGTACCGGCCACACCAGGGGCGTTCAGCAAGATCGAAGATGTCGATCCGCCGAAGATCGCGCCGTAGTATACCCCCGCCAACAGGATCAGAGCAGCCGCTGGATCGCCCATCGAGATTGCCACCGGGATCATGATGGCAATGATCGACATCGGCCCCAGGCCTGGCAGCATCCCAATGAATGTTCCAATCAGACAGCCCGCGATGACCATCGCGAGGTTCTGAAACGACATGGCTGTTTGCAGACCGATCCAGAGACCTTCCAGCATGTCAGCCTCCAAGAATTCCGGGCAGTGGGCGCATGTAGATCCCTAGCACCTCTTGAACAAGGTACCAGACGACGAACGTGGCGCTCAGCGACACCGGCAACATGACCAGCCATTTGCGTTCGCCAAGGATGAAGGACCCCAGCATCAGAAAGGCTGTGGTCGAGATGAGGAAGCCGACCGGACGCAGGCAGAGCGCATATGCAACCATAAGACCGAGCAGGAGAAGCGCCTGCCACAGATTATACTCACCCAGTCTTCGGTAGTTTATCTCGGGTTCTTTCGCTTCGCCCTTTTCGAGGCCAAGCAAGATGACCAAGGAAATACCGATCGCAAGAACGGACAGGACCTTCGGGAAGGTACTGGGCCATATGGGGTTCCTGCGCATGAACGGCGCAAGGCTCTCATCCATCGTGAACCATGCAGCGTAGCCGTACGCCAGGCAAACGCCAAGCAAGACAAGTGCAATCCAGCGGTCGAGTGCCATCGCTCTCCCCCAGAGCTATGTGGACGGGGCGCTATGGCGCCCCGTCGGTTCAGCAATCATAGGAAGCCAAGCTTCCTCATGAGATCGCCGATGACCTTCTCCTGATCTTCGAGGAAGGCCTTAAAGTCGTCGCCGGGGGTGTGGATGTTGACCCATCCGTTACGGGCGCGCACTTCCTCCCATTCGGGCGTCTCATACATCTTGGCGATTGCCGCCTGATACATCGCCACTTTGTCTGCGGGCAGACCAGGGGCGCCGAAGAAACCGCGCCAGTTGACGAATGTGGTGTCGATCCCCTGCTCCTTCATTGTCGGAACGTCCGAAGCCGCATCAACGCGTGCATCAGACGTCACGCCGATGATTTTGACCTCGCCTGCGTTTGCCAGCTCGACGGCTTCCGAAAAGCCGGTCGACAACGCTGCGATTTCACCCGAGAGGAGAGCGGCCATCGCCTTGCCGCCCGCGTCATAAGGGATGTACTTCACGCCGAGTGCGTCCTTGCCCGCGGCCTCCATCACCATCGCTGCCACCAGGTGGTCCATGCCACCAGGAACCGACCCGCCTCCGATGGCGGTCGCCCTTGGGTCAGCATCATATGCCGCAATCAGGTCCGCCATCGAATTGATCGGGCTGTCCTTACCAACGACGATCGCAGCGTAGTCACCGATCGTGCCGGCCACCAATGTGAGATCGCGGAAGCTGTGCGGAAACACACCTGTGAGTGAGCGGATTACGATGGGCGTAGAGTTGACCATCAATGTGCCGTGGTTCGACTCGGCGTTCTCAATCAGGAACCCGATCGCCTTACCGCCTCCACCGCCTGACATGTTCTCGTAGGATGCGGTCCCGACGAGGCCTGCCTTCGTAAGCGCTTCGCCTGTACCGCGTGCGGTGCCGTCCCAGCCCCCACCGGCGCCGCCGGGGATCAGGAAGTGGATGCTCTCGACGACTTGGTGGCCATCTGCGAGCACCGGCGTCCCAAGTCCAAACGCGGCCACTGCGGCGATTAACGCTCGGCGGCCGATTCTCATTGTTGTCATTGCTGTTCCTCCCAAATTGTTATCCATTCGTTCAGTAGCTGTCGGAGCAGACCACTAGGCCAGATTCACTCGTGGGTCCTACCCGGATATGTTCAGCGTTTTCGAAACTCCTGACATAGGTCGTGCCAAGGCGATAGGCTTCGGTATCATCGCGATTGAGAGTGCCGCAGTGATCGCTTTTGTTCAAGCGTATGTCGTCGAAGCATCGCCACCGAAGAGCGTCCGCTCAAGGCTGTAGAATGGGTCGCTGCGCGGCACGTGCCATCGAGTGCGCTCAACAACAGCCACTGAAAATCGATGTCTTCAGGTTCAGACCCCGGGTGCTTGTTGTTTTGATTGCTGTGCAGGTAACTGGTTTACACTTTCGACCATCGCAATTGCAGTCACTGACTTTCGATTCCTGTTCATCTGCAGACATCTGACCGATTTGCACAGATGACGGAACTGTCCCGGGAGGTCGCTGACCAACGAATTGCAAGCGCGCAGTTTCCTCTTGGACATCGGCCCGCAAACTTGCCGGCTTCATGAGATCTTCAACCAATGCCGGTACCCCGGTCGCGCAGTAGAAACGTGCGTGGTTGGGGGTAGAATGTCCCAGATTAACGGAACGTCCGGTAATGACGTGCTCCAGGGCCTGATGGGCAGCGATACGATCTTTGCGGGTCCGGGCGACGACATCATCAGTCCAGATTTGCCGCCGGATTTACGGACGGCACCGGCGCTCGGCAACGACATCGTCTATGCCGGCGACGGCAATGACACCTACTTCCTGGGCTTCGGGCCAAAAGATGTCGTCTATGGCGGCGACGGGCACGACACCTTCTCCGCTCCTGACCGTGACAGCTTTATCGCCAGCCGCCAAAGCTTCTTCGGCGGCACGGGTATGGATCAGCTCTCGCTCGCGAACTTCAAACACCCTCCGTTGGAGCCGTTCATCGGAACCGAAACCGGCTTTGGCTCGGTGATCGATCTGGCCGCGGGTACGGCCGCGCAACGCGCCGCGATGGTCAGCAGCTACAGCCTGACATTGCGCACGTTCTGGGAGCTGTCTCTCGACAGCGTCGAGAACGTCATCGGCACGGATCGGATCGACCACATCCAGGGCAGCGCCGCCGTCAATGTGCTGGACGGGGGCGCCGGGAACGACCAGTTCTGGGGACGCGGCGGGGACGACACCCTGACCGGCGGCGACGGGGCTGACATCTTCCATTTCGCTTTGGGCGACGGGATTGACTTGATCACTGATTTCGAAGTGGGCGTGGACAGGATCGTCCTGCCCGTCAGCCGCGATGACCTGGTGTTCGCGGACGGTAACGGAGAGCTACAGATCAACTACAGCGCCACCGACGCCGTCATTGTCCGGGGCGTCACCGCGGAGGAGATCGCTAAAAGCCTGGTATTCTCGACCGGCTATTTCACTGCGATCGCTGATTACTCAACGTCACCCAGCGCCGTCACCGCAGACCTGCGCTTTCATGCGCAGGCGAACGCTGGAGTGGCCCAAGGCGACCGATACGCCCTGGTCGACTGGCTGATCGGCACCGACTTCAATGACAAGCTGTTCGGTGACGGTCGTGCCGATCACATCTTCGGGGGCGATGGCGCCGACATCATTCGGGGCCGGAACGGAGACGACGTTTTATTCGGTGGCGATGGGGCGGATCTGCTGAACGGCGGCGTTGGCGCCGACTACATCGATGGCGGCGACGGCATTGACCGGGCGCAGTACGATCAAGCCGCCGCCGGGGTCACGGTCGATCTGGCCAATCGCGACAGCAATACCGGGGAAGCGGCGGGCGACCGGCATGTCTCGATCGAGCGTCTCTACGGCTCGGACCACGACGACATTCTGCGCGGTGACGACCAAGGTAACGCGCTGTGGGGCGCGGGCGGCGACGATGTGTTGGATGGCCGAAGCGGCGCCGACGCGCTCTTTGGCGGCGCCGGACGCAACACGGCATCCTACGCGACGTCTGATATCGGCCTAATCGTCGATCTCAGGCTGCCGCGCGCGAATACGGGCGATGCCGCCGGCGATTGGTACCTCTATATCCAGAACGTGACGGGATCGTACTACGACGACAAAATCTTCGGCGACGTCAATGGCAATGCGCTCAGCGGCGGTGACGGCGCCGATATGATCTACGGACGCCACGGCCGGGACACGCTGTTCGGCGGTGATGGCGATGACCTGTTGCACGGCGGGGTGGGCGCCGACCACTTGGTTGGCGGCGCGGGCACAGACCGTGCCCAGTACAACCACGCTGTCTGGAGCCTGACAGTCAATATGGGCAACCCCCAGGAGAACTCAGGCGAGGCCGTGGGCGATACCTATGACTCGGTCGAAAACCTCTATGGCTCGAACTTCAACGATACGCTCAGCGGCGATTCCGGTGACAAGGGTATATGGGGCGGTCTGGGACGCGATTTGTTCATCTTCACGGATGGCTGGGGCCACGACACGCTGCATGACTTCGATGTCCTCGGTCAGATCGAGCTGATCGATCTGAGTGGTGTCACTGAGATCACCGACAATTTCGATCTGTCGGTCAATCATCTGACCATTGTCGGCGAGGACTCGGTCGTGCACGCCGGGGACAACAGCATTACGCTAAAGGGCATCAACTTAGCGGAGTTGGGTTATTCGCCGTTCGTCTTCTAAGGTTTGCAAAGAGGCAGCTTGTTGGCCGGCCGCCGCTTACAAGCCGACAGACACTAGCCAAGAAAGCTCGGTGTGCTCATAACCGTTTACCTAGGCCACCTTGGAAGGGTTCTCGTATGGATTTAGCGCGCACTGTGGCCGCACTTGCCGCGCTCTTGTCAGTCCTACCGGCTCACGCGCATGCCGAAGCGCCCGCGTCACCGGTCGTGTCTGATGTACACCAACTTACACTTGCGGCAGAGGGTGCTAGTGCGGCCAGCTTCCTCGCAATCGGCAATCAAATCATAATCCGCCGAACCTTGGCTGATGGGGCAGGCTCGTTGGTTGTCTTGTCTCTGGATGATGGGACAACGCGACCGATCGCCGTCGATGTTGATGTATTGGGGGCAGGATCGCCGCATCCAATCGAGGCGAGAACGCTGATAGCGCTGCCAAGCGCGAAAGCTGATGTCCGCGGTGCACTCTACGAGGTAGATGCCGACGGGATGCGCCGTATTGTCGAGGGGCGTGACGGGGCCTATTCACCGTCCGGCCAGCAAGTTGCATTCTCAGGCAGCCACTGTGGTGATTTAGGCAGAGAGGTTGGCGGACAGCCCAATTTTCGGCTGTGCTTGCTGGATCTCGGCACCGGTGATGTTCAGACCTTGTCTGCACCAGGACTAGGTCAAGACGACCTTGGCCCTACATGGAGCCCTGATGGGGCTACAATCGTCTTCACGAGGACGACTGCCGGGCGCAGCGAACTCTATCGTGTGTCTCCAGATGATGGCCATTTGCCCGAGGCGACCGCTCTCACCGGGCTCGGCGCTCAAGCCAATGACCCGGAGTTCCACCCCTCTGGCGACTACGTGATCTTTTCGACGACGTCGCTGGATGACGACGATGCCGATCTCTTCCTGATTGATCCGGCGGGCGGGCACGAGCCAGTTCGTGTGCTGACCAGTCCCGGCCTGCAGTCGCAACCGACCTTCGCCCCGTCTGGAGACAAGGCTGCCTGGACCGGCGCGATCATGATGCAAGCCGCCGAGGACGAAGAACCGACTGATACAGGCCGACGGGAAGTCTTCTTGGCAAGCTGGGATCACGATGCCGCACTGGCTCTCTTGCGCGCAGCTCCTCCTTTGAATGCTGTCATGCAGCCGGACATGAATCCCACTGATACGGCAATCTCGACGGATGATCTGCGCCGCCATGTGGGCACACTTTCTTCAGAAGCGATGGGCGGTCGTTTTACGGGCTCGCCCGGCGAGCGCGCCGCCACAGCTTACGTGGCAGCCGCATTCAAGGCGCTGGGGCTCGAACCTGCTGGCGAGGATGGTTACTTCCAAACGTTCACCTTCCGATACGCTGCGCGGCCGACGCCGGACAGCATGCTGAAATTCGAGCCTGAAGGTGAACAGCCACTCGCGATGACCCTCGCACAAGACTGGGTGCCGCTTGCGTTCTCCGCGACCGGCAAGACTGCCCCGGCACCTCTGGTATTTGGCGGGTTCGGATTTGATGCACCTGCGTGGGAGGGCAATCCGCCGGTGGACAGCTATGGTGACCTTGACGTTGCGGGCAAGTGGGTTCTCATCTGGCGTGGCAATCCCCCTGGTGTCGTTGCCCGCGACCGTCCAGACCTTACGCGGCTTTCCAGTTTTGTGAACAAATCTCGCCTTGCTGCGGAAAAAGGCGCCGTGGGGGTGATTCTGATGCGGGCACCGGGCGTCTCCACCTCGGGCGCAAACCTGCCGGGGCCCACTGTCGAAGCGGACGAAGACTCCTATTCGATCCCGGTTGTTGTGGTCGGAAGCGCCCATAACGAGACGCTATTGGCTGGGGAAGATCTGGAACGACTGCTTGCGCTAGCGCAAGCTGGAGAGGGTATCGCGAGACCTTTGCCGGGCGTCTTGGTCCAAACGTCAATTGGGCTCGATGTCGAGATGCGTGAGGGCCGCAACGTTCTCGGACGCCTCGATCTAGACGGTACCGCCAATCGCCCGCCGGTCATTCTGGGCGGGCACATCGATCATCTCGGACGAGGTCTTCAATCAAGTGGGGCGAGTGAGCCTCCCGAACAGTCCCTCGCCGACCAGCGTCGGCGACTTTTTCCGGGTGCCGATGACAACGCATCTGGTATTGCGGCACTAATCGAGATTGCCCAAAATCTGGCTGAAAACCAGCCCGCCGACGCTGTCCGCGACGTAATCTTTGCCGCTTGGTCCGGCGAGGAACTCGGATTGCTCGGCTCGTCCCACTACGTTGCAGCACTCGATACGGAACAGACGGGTGCCAATCAAAAAGTTGTAGTTGTCGACGAAGTCGCAGCCTATCTGAACTTAGACATGGTCGGTCGGTTACGCGAGGCCCTTGAAGTTCGCGGTCTCGGGACTGCTTCGATCTGGCCGAGTGTTATCGAACGTGCGAACGCGGGAATTGGGCTACGACTGGAACCCCGGCGAGAAGCATCCAGCCGAATGGACACAGCACCGTTCGAACGCAGTCAATTTCCCGTCCTGGCCTTTTACACTGGTTGGCACGAGCAGTATCATCGACCAACTGACCGTGTGGAGTTAATCAATTTTGAGGGTTTGGCGCGCGTCTCGCGCTTGGTCGAACGCGTTCTGTCGGACTTAGTCCGTCGGTCGAGTGCTCCGGCATTTACGGGGGCAAATTAGCGAGCTCAATCAGGACCATAAGTTGAGCTGATGAGCGAGTCACTCAAACGTTGCGACGTGCACACAGTGACTGTCGGCCCTGCATGACTGGTGCCGTTCGGTCCGCGAAAACTACCAGAGCGGCTACAGGCAAGCGGAGGACGAAGCGAGGTCGCTCTATCTAGCCAAGAAGCTTGTTTCAAAGCGGCTCTAAGCCACCGTCCGACACTTAGCGTTGAAGTCTTAGTTCGAGGAAGGTGTCGACGAAACGCCGACTCAGGTGACAGCTGCCATCGCAGGCTGAACGCACTCGAAGTCATACATCGGTGCCCTCGGCAATATTGAGAGCGTCCTCTACATCCACACCGAGGTAGCGAACTGTGCTTTCAATCTTGGTATGGCTCATCAGAACCTTGACGGCTCGGAATTTGTCGGTTTTTTGTCTACAACTGAGGCGTTCGCCCGCCGGAGCGAGTGAGTCTCGTACTCTTCAGTCGGCAGCCCAATCGACTTGACCCAATCGTTAACCAACCGCGCGTACTGCCGCGTCCCAATGTCTGGGCAGCGCGTCAACCTGCTTGGGAAAACGAAGTCCCTGGAGAGCCGCCACGGACTTCCAACTATGCGGTCAGACTTTCTCTGGCTGTCTTGGCGATCTCGAACTGCACTGGCCTTCCGTTCTTCTGCTGGATGACGGTTGCACGGCGTCTGATTTCTCCGACAGCAGCGATGTCACCGATGCGGATCTTCCCGTGATCGCATCCGCGAAGTTTCGGGTCGATTGCCAAATCGAACAATGCACGGTCTCTGACAAGCCCACGGTTCTGCAGGTGGAAGGGTATCTCCCAAAACTCCTTGGCCTGGAACGCCTTACTAGGTCCGATCTTGAAGCCTGTGTTCCAGGTTGGCGGGTTTGAGGGTGTGTTGGCCCTTGGCATCGTAACCTTCCTTTGAAGCGACTGCGGGATTGCAGCCGTGCAAAAGTACAGGGGCTGTTCGGCCCTGAGTCCGACCCGGCCCCGAAAGCCAGCGTCTGAATGTCACTACGGGTGAAGTGGCTTGCCCGAACGTAGATCTTGGGCGGCACGCTCTAGGCAGTGTGGGTGCCAACACTCAGAACGAAAGCTCGGCTTGTATCATGGCTCAATGGATACGCAGGCACGCAGAGCTATCCAACAAAGACTTTCGACACTGTTCGAGTGAAAGCTCGAATTGAGCCGAAGTGTTGGCCCCCTGATTGCAATGGTTAAAAGTGATTATCTGTGATTTTGAATAATCATTTAGCGCTTTCTTGCCAAAAACGTCCTCAAGTATGGATTTCTTGAGGACGGGACATGCGAATTCTGCGTGCAGAGACCGAATTTTTCAACGCAAACGAGATTGACCAAGGCGTGCTCTTCGATGCGCGAAGTGTCACAAAGGTCGAAATCGATGGCAAAACGTTCCTGTACGCGACGCACATCCCGTTCGAGCTGAGTGCAGGCGCTGCCTTCGCGGCTAACGACCACATCGCGGTCTACGAGGAATTGCCGGACGGCAGAATTGTCCCGGCTTTGGTGCCGGACACTGTCGCCGCCTCTGGCTTTGCGCCGCAACGGATCGAAGATGATGAGACCTTAAATCTGGAGAGCATCAACGGCACCGCCATCGCCGAAGTGGACGGACAGACGTTCCTGATTGTCGCGGGGATTTGGGATGACGGCTATTCGGTCTTCCGGATCGACCCGGAGACAGGCGCGCTGAACAACACGGACAACATCGCCTTCGGCCCAGACGCGCTTTACGATCGACCAAATGTCGGCGCCCCACATGTCGTCGAGATGGAGGGACGCACACTGATCGTCACCCATGAAGGACAGCTGAAGCAGGCGCACAGCTTCCAGATCGCCGAACTCCGGCCGGATGGCTCGCTTGAAACTGTGGGAGCTATCACTGATCTGCCGGATGACCTCAGTATCGTCGATATCGAGACCGTCGGCGGCAGCACTTTCATCATAGCCCGAGAACTGGACGACAGCGTCTCCCATTACCGCCCGCTGTATCGAATTTACGAGTTGAATGCTGACGGGACGGGCCGCGAGATCGATCAAGTCTTGGAGGACAGCAAGCTCTATTCGCTTCTGCCGATGGAGGCGATCACAGGCCACGGGAAGACCTTTGTCGTAAGCCAGGACACGCAGCTGCGGCTGCAACTGCTGGAGCTGTCCCCAGAGGGCATTCTACAGGACACGGCATCTGCAGACGCCAACGCCCGTCAACCACAAGGGTCGACTTTCGGTAGGCCCTTCACCGTCGATCAGCTGGGTGACCGCTTGGTGATGGTGATGCTCGAGACACAATCCTGGAGCTCGCCCTTCGAGGAAACCGCGCGCCTGGTCGCCTATGAGATCACCGCCGAGGGTCAATTTGTCCATATCCCCAGCACAGCCAACAAGCCTAAACCATCAGACCCGCGATCCTATGTGGGTGAACGCTTCACGCTGGACGGTATCGACTACACTATCGACCTGAGCCGGCACGAAAACCTGATAGAGATCGAGGCTGTTCCTGTTGAACCAGCACCTGCGCCTACACCTGTTCCCATCCCCGCACCACCTGTTCTGACGGTGCTTGAAGGGCAGGAGGGCCGAGACAAGATGACGGGTACGGAGGGCGGCGATCACATTGATGGCAAAGGCGGTAATGACGCGATTGATGCGGGCGCTGGGCATGACGTCGTCCTTGGCGGCGATGGCAAGGATCGGCTGGCCGGGGGCGAGGGGAACGACGTAATCCACGGCGGTGAGGGTAACGACCGCCTGGAAGGTGGGGATGGGGATGACCGGCTCTTCGGGGGCGAGGGTAATGACCAAATCCGTGGTGATGACGGAGACGACATTCTCAATGGGGGCGCAGGCAACGACCGTCTGTTCGGTGGTGATGGGATCAACCAAATGCTGGGCGGCGACGGCAACGATCGTGCTGGAGGCAAGGATACCGACCAGATCTGGGGCCATGCTGGCCATGACAATTTGTCAGGCCGGGATGGCGATGATGAGCTCTTCGGCGGTGACGGGGATGACCGGCTGAACGGCGGCAACGGCGATGATTACGTCGAAGCCGGTGATGGCCAAGATCGGGTGAGAGGTGGCAACGGAAGCGACACGGTCCAAGCCGGGGGTGGTGACGATACGATACGCGGCGAGAATGGCGATGACGTTGTCTTTGCTGGCGCTGGGGCCGACAAGGTCTTGGGCGGGCTAGGCGACGACCTGATTGATGGCTGCACAGGTAATGACGTGCTCGAGGGTGGAGGCGGTGCCGACACTTTCTTCTTTAACGTGGGTGACGGAACGGACGAGATCGTCAAGATGGACGAAGATGATGTCATTCGATTGGATGTTTCGGCTGATCAGGTCTCTCTGGAAGAAATATCGGACGGCCACTGGCTTATCAGGTACGGAGCTGGCGACAGTATCGAAATCATTGCGGGGCGAAGACAGGAGCTTGATCTGAGTCAGCAGATGCTGATCGAGGGTTGAGTGTTAAGGGGACGGGCCGTTCGAGGCGCTCACCGAATGCGATGAGTGGTGTGAACTGTGAATTGGTCATCTGCATGCAGCGCGCACCATCACTGCCAGTGAACTCAATTGGTATGCAGATCGCTTCGCTAAGACAGTTGACTGCAAGAGGCCCCGCTGCTGGAGGGGCTTTCATGTCGACCAACACTGAGTAGGGTTCATATGTCCGATCGCTACAAGGACAAGGCCTGACAGCTTCTACTGGTGGGGTTGGCGCCCCAGATGTTGCCGAAACATGTGGCAGAGAGCATGCCTCTGGGCATTGTTACTAACATCTGATTTTGGCGCACCCGGCTGCTCCTTCAGGATCAGGCCTACGCTCGGACCTGGGGCAGTAGCGGACGGCCCACTCCAGACTTTGGAATATGGCTTAGCGTGTTGCGATGCATCAGCCCGAAGTGGACGCCCGTGACGGGCATCCGGCGTCAGAGTTTGACAAATCATCGAAGGCTTGGCTGATCACCAGCGCTCCAACCTTCGCGAGATCGAACTCTCGTAGTCCAACCCCGGATCGCTGCCGGGACGGCCCAGTAGACCATGATTGGAACCATTAGAGCAGTCAGAACGAGCGTGCGAAGTGGCAATGCGAGACCCCCGACCAGCGGCTCCAGAACCAGAAGCAGACTGGTGATCAGCGGATAGGCGACGGCCCAGGTGAGCAAGGCCGTTTGGTGTCGGCTGAGCGGTCGTGTTCCAACGTTCGTCGGTGAGGTTCCGGACATCACGCGACCTCCCGCAACGGTTCGCCAAACTCTATGACATTGCCTTCGGGATCCTGGACGAACCCGACACGGCGTTCGTAGACGGTGCCGTCGAGCGGGTAGGTCTCTGCAGCCACGAAGACCTTTGCACCACGGGCTTCGAGCTTTGCCAGCGTTGCGTCGACGCTTTCGGCCGCGAAGCACAGATGTCCGAAGCCGGTTCTGCCGAAGTGCTGTGCAAAGGTGGCGTCCGCGCGGTGCCCTGCGCCATTCGGATCTGCGGCCACGATCTCAACCACACGAGTGCCGTTTAAAGCAAGGTACGCGAGGCGCTTGCCGTCCAGCGCGGGAACCTCCCACGCGGCTTCGATCTCGAGGCCCAGGACCTGGATGTACCAGCGCAGCAGCGCTTCGAAGTCGCCTGCATTGATCGACATGTGATCGTACCCGGTCAGGCCAACAGGATTTGAACTCTGGGGATCGGGGGCCGCGTGTGCGGCAAATGAAGGGGCGTAGTTCATGGGGTTTCTCCTTTTCGATGTCTTCGACGCTCAGACGAGATCCCAGGCCGCCCAGTTCTCCTCGAGATGCTGGATCGAGGTGGTGCCGGGGATCACGACGATGTTCGGGGACCGACGTAGCAGCCATGCCAGCGCGTCTTGCGGGGACAGCTTCGCCCCTTGCTGCATCGGGTTCGCGCCGAGCGGGCCGTAGGGGATGAAGGCAATGCCACGCTCGGCCGCGTAGTCGACCAGATCACCATCTCCGGTCTCGGCCATGTTGAAGCGGTTCTGGACACTCGCAATCGGCGCCACGGACAAAGCCTCGTCCAGATCGGCCCGGCTGACATTCGACAGACCGATGTGCCGGATGCGACCGTCGGCCTGCGCTTCGGCGAGGGCGGCAACGGAGGTCGCAAGGGGCGTTTGCGGATCGATGCGGTGAAGCTGGAAGAGATCGATCTGATCGCGGCGCAGGTTGACCAGGGCCTTGTCGATCTGGCGAAGCAGGGTGTCCCCGGAGCCGTCGACGACGATCTTGTCGGGCGACGGCTTGTCCACACCGCCTTTCGTGGCGAAGACGACGGGAGCGTCGGCAAGCGCTTCGCCGACAATCTGGTCGGCTGTCTCCGGGCCATAGGACCAGGCGCTGTCAAAGAAGGTCACGCCCAGGTCGGCCGCGCGGCGCAGAAGGTTCAGGCCACCCGTCCAGTCCGCGTACGGGCCGTAGTTCCTTGGCTGACCCGTCAGCCGCATGGCGCCGTAGCCAAGCCGATTAACGGTGGTGTCACCGCCCAGTGCGTATGTTCTGTTGGTCATCGTCGTTCTCCTCGGTCAGTGCGTGGACCGGAAGATGCGCCTAAGGTCAGAAATTCGGTAGACGGTTGGCGGGAGTTTCAGTTATTCGTCTAGCGTATGAGTAAGTCCCTCGATCGCCTGAGCCTGCTTGAGACGTTCGTCAGGATCTCCGACCGTGGATCCATCAGTGCGGCGGCGCGTGATCTGGGGCTGTCGCAAGCCTCGGTAAGCCGTCAGCTTCGGGAGCTGGAGGATCGGATGGGTGCGCAACTCATCCGGCGCACGACGCACTCTCTCGCTCTGACACCTGCGGGGCATGCAGCATTGGCGGATGCGAGGGCCCTGATCGCTGATTGGGGCGCCTTCGAGGAGCGCCATGCTGCCCGCGGCGACGTCGTTCGCGGGCCCTTGAAGGTGGTCGCGCCCGTTGCCCTTGGCCAGACGCATCTCGTCGATATGGCGGCCCGGTTCCTGATGGACCATCCGAACGTCACCCTGGAGTGGGAGCTGGAGGACGATCCCATCCGGTTCGCCGAACGTGGCTGTGATTGCTGGATCAAGATCGGCCCAGTTCCGGACGATACACTGATTGTCCGGACCATGGGCCGCGTCGAGCGGTTGATCGTAGCAGCGCCCGAGGTGGTTCAAACGCGCCTGATGGAGCCTACCGCGTTGCAGGCTGTCCCGTTCATTGCCTTGGCCCCCTTCGAAGGCGGGAGCCTGACGCTCACCAACCGGGAGGGTACGGCTGTCTCTGTGTCCCTGCGCCCGAGGATGATGACGAACAACATCGTGTCGATCCTGCGTGCGGTTCGTCTGGGGACGGGCGCGGCCATCATGCCAACGTGGTTCGTCGCGGATGATCTGAGGGACGGTCGGCTTATTGACGTCTTGCAAGGTTGGCGCGCCAGCGACCTGTCAATCAGCGCCGCCTTTCTCCCGGCCCGAAACCAGCCGAAGCGGCTTGAGGCGTTCCTGCAGTGCTTATGTGAAGGAATCCAAGGAATACCAAGATTGTCTTCTCAGACGTGACCGGCATCGACGGCCCTAAGCTACCATGCACCAGCACGTCGGTCTTTGCAGTCCAGCATCCGGTTTGCGGACATTCGATATCCAGTCCAAAGGCTAATCGTGATGAGCGTTGGCGAGACAACAACTCACATTTCTGCGCGTAGCACGACGTAGTTTCCCAACAGTGCAGGCTTGAATTGTGCGCTAGGTGTGAACAGGGATGCAAGATGGACCTCCCAGTTGGGCAAGCGGCGCCCGAAAGCGCACGTTTGAAACTTCGTCCGAGAGGCTCTCTGATAAGAACGAATCTGACCGGGTTGGGGCACCGGCTTCCGGATTGGCACCGAGAAGGCCGTCTCTGCCAAAGATGGGGAACCGATCCAATCTTTAAGAACTGCGGCCTCGTCAGAGATGGAAGCCTAACCGATCTAAAGATCGACTAGAAGCTCTGCGGCTGCTCTCCGGCAAAACCACGGATCGACGACCTGGTTTTGAGCTGAAAAAGCAGCCGTAGCGAAACCGATCAAGAGCGTGGCTGACAGTGAGCTTAGGCTTGCCCAGCGACTGATCCACCACTGTCGCGCCCTTCGTCTCGATCAACGCGTTCGAAATCGTAGAAGATCGGGTCGATAGAATTCGTGTCCTTTCGAGCGAAGTCCCATTGCGTGGTCCATCATAATTCATTTGGCCCACTTGCTCGATAACACATATAAATCCTGAGAAGTTCTGACTCGCGCCTAAGCTCTCTATCAGCGGAATTCACTGAAGCCACAAAAGCGTTTTCGCGCCTCTGCCTCGAAGTACTTCGTATAATCCAGCGGGAGAAACGCGCCATGTCTGACAGCATTCTCAATGTTGAAAACCTATCGATTGACATCCCGCTGTCCGCGGGCGTGCTGCACGCCGTGGAGAATATCAGCCTGCGGGTGGATCGCGGCGAAACCCTTTGCATCGTAGGGGAGTCCGGTAGCGGGAAATCCCTCACGTCCCTTGCCATAATGGGGCTGCTGCCCAAGAAGGCGAAACGAGAGGCGTCCCGGATCGACCTGAATGGTCAAAGCCTTCTGGGCATGAGCGAATCAGCGCTCTCTGACATTCGCGGGAACACGATGGGCATGATCTTCCAAGAGCCCATGACCAGCCTAAACCCGGTCTTCACCGTCGGAAACCAGATGATGGAAACGTTGCGACGCCACCGCGATGCCACACGGGCGGAGGCCAAGTCGCAATGCATTCAAATGCTGGAGCGCGTCGGTATCGATCAAGCTGCCGACCGTTTGCGGCAGTATCCCCATCAGTTGTCCGGCGGCTTGCGTCAGCGGGTGATGATCGCAATCAGCCTGCTTTGTCGTCCTGAACTCATTATCGCAGACGAGCCAACGACGGCGCTTGACGTCACCATTCAAGCGCAAATTCTGACTCTACTGAAGGATCTGCAGAACGAATTCCAAATGGGTCTGATCCTGATCACCCATGACATGGGCGTCGTGGCGAACATCGCTGACCGGGTGGCGGTCATGTACGCGGGACAGATCGTGGAAGAGGGGCCGGTTTTCGAAATCTTCGATAAACCGGCGCATCCGTACACCCGCGCGTTGATGGCTTGCAATCCGGTTCCGGGACAGATCGAACAAGGCGAGCCTTTGGGCACGATACCAGGCATGGTGCCCTCGCTGGTCGGAAAGATCACCCAATGCCGATTTTCCCACCGTTGGACCGAGGCATCGAGTCAGTCCAAGGAAAATCCGATGGAACTTCAAAAGCTGCCAGGCGCCGCGCGATCCTTCATCGTCGAACGGTGCCCGGATCATCGCGTCTACTTTTGTTCGGACGAGTGCCTGATGCGAGCCGGTTTCAAGTTTGCTGAAGGCGTCGCCTGATGAGTGAGATAGTCATCGACGCAAAGAACATCGTCAAAGAATTCCAGATCTCTCGCGGCCTTTTCAAACGCAAAGCCACATTGCGGGCCATTAAAGGGGTTAACCTATCCGTATCGCGGGGCGAAGTGTTGGGTCTGGTAGGGGAATCCGGCTGTGGTAAGTCTACCCTTGCGCGCATCCTGATGGGGATTATTCAGCCGACTGCGGGCACGGTTACTTATAACGGTCGCGACGTAAAAGACGTGCCACGCGTGGAACTTGCGCGGCTGGTTCAGCCGGTGTTTCAAGACCCGTACTCCTCGCTGAACCCGGCGAAGACTTTGGGCGCCATCGTGACCCAGCCCCTGCGGGTGCAGCGTGACAAAGATCCGTCCACTTGGGAGGCGCGGGTCAGGGAGATGTTCGATCTCGTAGGCCTGCCCAAGCGGATGTACCATCAGTATCCAAATCAGCTTTCCGGCGGTCAGCGCCAGCGCGTGGCGATCGCGCGGGCCTTGATCAATCGTCCAGATATCGTGGTTTGTGACGAGCCCACATCTGCGCTTGACGTGTCGGTTCAATCGCAGATCCTGAACCTGCTGAATGAACTGCGCCGCGAGCTGAACCAGACTTTCATCATTATCAGCCACAACATGGCTGTGGTGGAACATATGGCGACGCGCGTCGCGGTCATGTATTTTGGAGAGCTTGTAGAAGAGGCTGAAACTCGAAAGCTGTTCCGAAAACCCGAGCACGATTACACGCGCAAGCTTCTCAACTCGATATTGATGCCTGATCCGCGGCAGAGCCTCGTCAGGCGCGCGTCGGTGTCTTAACCCTACGAACTTGGCTTTGCCGAGCATCCCCATCCCAGCGAGCACAAGGTGCGGCAGCAAGGTGGTCAAAGTCGACGTTCAAGATCACCGACAAGGTCGTTCGCTCATTTGACCGTGACGACGGCCCCCTGCAGACTGTCTGAGAGGGCAGAGAATTGAAGACAACGACAAGTCCGTGCCGATGGGGCTGGTGATCCAATTCGATGAAGCGCAGATCAGAGATCATCTCCGCGAAGTGGTCGGCGGCTCGCTCTCGATCTGGCTGCAATGCAACGCGGGCTAGTAAAACTCGGCCTGCTAGCAGTTTGGATTGACGCTAGGTTTGCACGCAAACCCCTGTCGGCCAGGATCATCAAATCCGACTTGGCAAAAAGATCGGAGCGCGGCTTGGGTTGGCATCTGCGGCCCACGCGGCGCCAAGCACAGACGTCATAGGCGTTGAAGTGCAGATGCAGACCATCGGAGGAGATGGCCTCAGCGTCGAGATCATCCGGAGGAATAGCCCAAGACGCGTCCCCGCAACCACCTTTTCCTAAGCCGCTTCCAGACCCGGTGGGAATAGACGAAGTCGAGCTCCCGCAACCACCTATTCCTGCCACTCCCTGGGTGGCTACACGCGGTAAACGATAGCTCAATGCTGTCAATGACTTGGCAGCCTCGACATCACATTGCGCTCTGCCCTTGGCCGCGATCGCCAGGATCCCCGCCAAGTCCCCTTCCAGATCGACGACCAAACGCATGCCGTCGGCACTCGGGGTCAGCACGATCCGATCGACAAGCCCGCAGATCAGATCCGCAGACTCATCACGGTGCTCCGGCGCGTTCAGCGTCTCAATCAGGCGCTGCACCTCGGTAGTGTCCAGATCGACGAGGCGCGGATCAAAGATCACCTCGGTGAGATGGTTCGCGGCGCTGTCGAAGAGGCGTTGAACGCGGCGCTGGATGCAGAGGCTGATCGGCTCTGCGGCGCGGGCCGCTACGCGCGCACCGAAGGTCGCCGTGACACCCGCGCGGGCAGCTATGAGTGGTCGCTGGACACCAAGCCGGACCAGTGAAGCTGAAGGCGCCGAAGCTGCGACGGCAAACGTTCGAAACGGCCATTATCGAGCGTTACCAACGGCTTGAGAGCAGCGTCGAGGAAGCGCTGATCGAGATGTCTCTGGCGGGCGTTTCGGTGCGCCGGGTCGAGGACATCACCGAGGCGCTCTGGGGCAAATGCGTCAGTCCCGGCACTGTGTCGAACCTGAAGAAGATCTACGCGCAGATCAATGAATGGCGGCATCGGCCCATCAACGGCAACCACCCTTACGTCTTCCTGGACGGGATAGTGATAAACCGGACATCGGCGGGAGAGGTCAGAAACGTCTCTCTGCTGGTGGCCACCGGTGTGACTGCGGACGGCTACAGAGAGATCCTGGGGATCGTGGAAGGCCCCAAGGAAGACAAATCGGGCTGGTCCAGCTTCCTGCGCCACTTGGCCGACCGAGGGCTTGGCGTGCCCCCATCGAGTGGTCCAGATTGAATGTTAGTGCATTGTGGGCCTTTGTTCCATCCGGACGATGCTTTCGGGCGCGGGTGGACGATACCCAAGGGCGCTGTGAGGCCTGACGGTGTTGTAGTGAACCCTCCATTGTTCGACCAGGATTTGGGCCTCACGAAGTGTAGAACAACTCACCGTTGAGCAGCTCATCACGGAACCGGGCGTTGAAGCTTTGCAATATCCGTTTTACCAAGGTGATCCTGGCTCGATATAGGCCGTCTTGGCCCCAACCACCGCGATCCAGTCCCGCACTTTCTGGGCAATGAACTCCGGGTCATTATCGGATCTGATGTATTTCGGCGGGCCACGCAGCATGAACAGATCGGTCAGCGCATCCAGCACATCGGTTGAGTTGAGCTTGCGATCGACACGGATCGTCAGCGCCTCCCTCGTGTATTCGTCGATCATGTTCAGCATCCGATAGACGCGCCCGTCGGCGGTGCGGTCCTGGACGAAGTCACAGGACCAGACGTGGTTCGGCCGCTCAGGTCGCAGACGCACGCAGGAGCCATCGTTCAGCCAGAGCCGCCCCTTCCTCTTTTGCTTTTGCAGAACCTTCAGCCCTTCACGTCGCCAGATGCGCTCGACCCGCTTGTGGTTCACATGCCAGCCTGCATTGTTCAGCAGGCCGGTGATCATCCGATAGCCATAGCGACCGTATTTGTCGGTCAGTTCGATGATGTCATCGGTCAGACGATCTTCATCTGCACGGCCCTGGGGTACCTTGCGCTGCGTGGACCGGTGCTGCCCGAGCGCGCGGCCGGCGCGGCGTTCCGATACGCCAAGCTCCCGCTGCACATAGTCGATGCACTTGCGGCGACGTGAAGGGCTTAGGGGCTTCGCCCGTTTGTGCGCTTGAACGATCCACTGGATCGTTCATCACTTCGTGAACCGCTTCAAACTCCCTTCGCTGCTTCCGTCAGGATGAGCTTGTCCAGCGTCAGGTCCGACACCGCGCGCCGAAGCCGTTGGTTCTCTTTCTCAAGTTCTTTCAGTCGGGCAAGCTGAGACCGCTGCATCCCACCATAGAGCTTCCGCCATCGATAGAACGTCTGCTGCGTCACGCCGATCTGGCGCACCGCCTGTGCAATCGTCGCGCCTTGTCCTTGCAGGACTTCAACCTGCCGAAGCTTCGATACAATCTCTTCGGGCCTCTCTCTTTTCCCAGCCATCGCTGATCCTCCAATTTGAGCGATAAACTATCCCAGTTGGTGGACCACTTTCAGGGGTCGACTCCAGCTTTTCCAGCCCAAGGCTGAGTGGCGGCGGCTTGGATTGTAGAACCCGTTGATGTATTCAAAGATGGCTATCTTGGCGTCGCGACGCGTCCGCCAGGACTGTTGCCACAGCAGTTCCGCTTTGATCGTTTTGAAGAGTGAGCCGCGCAGCGCGCCATTGGTCCGAGCGCCGCGGCGAACATCGACTGCGGAATTGTCATAACAGTTTCCTTTGCCCGACATTGACACCTGGAAGCCGTGTTGGCGCAAAATCTTCTGGTAATCGTGCGAACAATATTGCGATCGGCGATCGGCGATCCGTATGATGGATACAGCCTTTGGGTGGCTGCCGCAGCGCCACGGCCATCTTCAATGCCCGGATCGCCAAGTCTCGCTTCATGCGATTGCTGAC
>JBCCML010000070.1:0-22330 GCA_039026375.1 Pseudomonadota bacterium | reverse complement strand
ATCCGCTTCTCGTCGTCCGACCACTTCCTGCGTTTGCGCCGCTTCACCAATCCGGGCCTCGTAGTGTCCATTTAACCTAAGCGGACACTATCCCTCATTAGCGAGCCCGGGCAGAGCAGTCAGACCGGACGGGTACGGTGCTGTGGCAGCGCCCACTGATCCTCGAAGTCTTTGATCCGCTGCATCACCACGGTGGCCATTGAGCTGGCCCACTGAACGTTTGCTCTGATCCCATTCAGCATTATGGGTCGAAGTATCGGTCTGATGATCTGATTGCGTGAGTGGACGTTTTGTGGGCGTGGTCTATCCGCAGAACAGCGCAATTCCCTTGATGACCGTAAGCTGTCCCTTTTCCCGATTCAGCAGGACGGTTACAAGTTTGCAGAGACTCAAAGGAAAGGGATTGAACAGACCGCAACTGATATCAAATTAGATACCACTGGTCTGTGACAGAGCACCCCCAACACTGCATGCCGGTCGAGCAGAGTTATCAGTCGCGATCTTTCGGTTCATCCTCTCTCACAATTTGAAGCCCATGTTCAAACTGCGGGGCGTCGTCAAGATGGAAATCGGCGATCAACCGAAGAAACGTCTCCGTTCGGGGAAATAGCTCACCCTTCTCGGCAATTGTGCGGAGCTGGGAACGGATCAGCTCTGCTTGCTCTTTTTCTAAAACGTCGAAAGCGCTTAGAAGCATCATGATAGCATACGTATTGGCGTCTGTCTGAGCTCTCAAACTAATCAAATCAAGCGATTGACTTTGGTCTGTGTTCGTCAATTCTTACTCCCTTTAAAATTGACTTGCGAAATATTTCCAGTCTTTATCTTCAAATATTACCAGGCCAATACGCAAAATATACCCTGCCTGAGCTAGATATATCTCCGATTGTCCCAAGGGACAATGCATACCGCAAAGCTGGATCCGTCGTTAGACGTGGTTGCCATCATGATGTCCAAGCCAACAAGCAAAGTGATGTGACTTCGGTCTTCTGGTGGACTTGGCTGATGCCAATGATCTGATGCCCAACTTGAGCGGTCAGGGCATTTGCTTCAGTTTACACCAGTAGGGTGTTGGTTCGGCTTCTAACACACTGGGATGCTGGCGCTGTTCTTCGACGCCCCTTGGGGTCGGCACCTAGCATAGTGTTCAATCATTGGCCGAAAGGTGATGTCGAGGGCTGATTGACTAGGCATCGCAGTTACTCAACGAAAAGAGACAACACCTTAACATCGTCCATCAATCGAACGCTTGCTGAAGCAGGTGACCCCCTTTTGTGCAGTTAACCGCAAGATAAGCCTGTGTCGCATATTCAAAAAGTTCGACCGAACTACAGACGAAGGCCTGCGACCATGAAGAACATATCCATAGCGATGAAACTCTACCTAGCGATTGGATCTGTCGTTGCGTTACTGACCGCGGTGATCGGAATATCGATGATCAAGACGCTGACGACGGCTGATTTGTTCGTCGAATATCGCGCCACCGCGAAAGGGTCTCTTGCCGCAAACGCTGTCGGCGAAGATGTCCTGGAAGCGCGCATTGCAGCCCTTGTGTACCGCATCACCGAGAATCCAGAGGCTGCGGCGGCGCTCACCGACAACATCAATGAGGTCATCGACGCTGAAGCAGGCGTCTCCGACATCTTTCAGTTGCATCCAGACTTCATCGAACAAATGCAAAGCGTGATTGGACAGGCATCAGTCTATAGAGATGCGTTCGAGGAGACACTTGTCCTACAAGGGCAGAGACACGGGTTAGTCGAACAATTGACCGCACTCGGCAAAGCCATGCGTGAGGACCTGACCCAAATCATGATTAGCGCATTTGACGACAACGATGCCGTTGCCGCGTATCACGCAGGTCGCACCCAGGAAGCATTGATGCTTGGCCGTCTCTATGCAGAACGCTTTCTATTGACCAATGCGGAGGATGCGTTCGCCACCGCAATCTCTCATTTGGAGGCCGCAGACCAGCAGCTAATTGCCTTGACAGCGGAGCTAAACAACCCCGCACGGCGGAGCCTGGCTTCGAATGTTTCGGGCGATGTAGCGGCCTACATGCTGAGCCTTGAGCAAACCCGGGATGTTATCCTGCAGCGAAATGAGGTCCAAGCCGACGGATTAGACACCATTGGCCCAGCTATGAGTGACGGTGTCGAGGCACTGATTGATGAAGTGGTCGCAATCCAAGATGAACTGGGCCCCCGTGCTCAAGGGGTGATCGAGGACACCGTTGTTTTGGTAAAGGCTCTTGCCATCCTCGCCGTTCTCTTCGGTGTCGTGCTTACCGTCTTGATTGGTCGTGCGCTGTCGCGTCCGATCCAGGTGATGGTCCAGGATCTGCAGCGGGTCGGTGTTGGGGATCTGCCGATGGATCTTCCGGCCACGGCCCGCGCCGATGAAATTGGGCAAGCTCAAGCTGCCCTCAAGGCAATGGTGGAGGCGCAACGCGCAAGTGCCGAAGCCGCCGAAAAGATCTCGACTGGGAACCTTGACGTCGAGATCCCTGTCCGATCGGAGGCTGATAAGTTGGGCAGATCACTCCATAACATGGTGAAGTCGCTCACGCATGTCGCAGTCCGTGTACGAAACAGCACCGAGATTGTCACCGGCGGGGCAGACAAGCTCAGCGAGATGTCTGGACGGCTAAGCGATGGGTCAAGTCGCCAAGCCGCGGCTGTTCAGGAAGCTTCGGCATCGGCCGAGCAGATGAACGCAAATATGCGACAATCATCTGAGAATGCCGCGGAAACGGAGAAGATTGCCGTACGTTCGGCAACTGACGCCCAAGCTTCCGGAGAGGCTGTTCAGAAAGCAGTGACGGCGATGCTTGCGATTGCTGAAAAGACATCAATTGTTCAAGAGATCGCACGTCAGACAGATCTTTTGGCCCTGAACGCTGCTGTTGAGGCTGCGCGTGCTGGCGAGCATGGAAAGGGTTTCGCAGTAGTCGCCTCTGAGGTCCGCAAGCTTGCCGAAAGAAGCCGCGAGGCAGCGGAACAGATTGGCTCTCTCTCACAAGAGACGGTGACTGTGTCCCGCGATGCAGGCGTAAAGCTCGAAGCGTTGGTCCCCAACATCGAGCGAACGGCTGGGCTCGTCCAGGAGATATCAACGGCGATGCGCGAGCAATCAATCGGGATCGAGCAGATCAATGAAGCTGTGCGTGATCTGGACAGAGTCGTCCAGCAAAACGCGCTCGCTTCTGAAGAATCCAGCACCGTTTCGTCGGACTTGGCAGATCAGGCTGCCGCACTCCAGGGCGAGATCGCATTCTTTCAGATCGGGCGGCGAGCGTTCTCAGACGATGACTCGCCCGTTGGAGAGCCGGGTGGCGCCAAGATGGATGATTTCCAACACCAAAGCGGAAGCAGCCGAGTTGCAGGTCAATTGCCTGACCGACATTCTCAAGCTGCATAAGCGGTGGCGTTTACAACCATGTGGTAAATCTGCTTCGGCTTGGGGGGCCACTGCCAAATCAATGCGCTTTGGCAGGTGGGCAGGTTTGTCCGCACAGCGGCCTTTGGACGAACTTGTCAATTTGCATTTACCGCGAATGCCTGGAAACGGGAACGCGCGTGCAACATCCGGATGCCATGACGAACGACCGGTTTGGGCCGTCCGCTGATACCTCACCTTCAGGCGTAGGCCGTAGCTGCGATGGCCAGCCGCTTTGCGCCAGTTTCAGACGTAGGACCACGAGAGAGAGTGGGACGCCCTTGGGAGGTCTGCTTGCTCATGGCCAGCTGTATGAGCTGCTACAGTTCGAGCCGGATTGAGGTCATTCGCCGGCCAGTGTGCACAGTTTCTAATGGACATTCGAAGCATCGAATGCGATGTTTCTAGTGATGGTGTCCGGCCTTTCGAGGCTGGCTGAAAAGGGAATTCGGTGAGGGCTTTGGCCCAACTCCGGAACTGCCCCCGCAACTGTGAGCGGCGAGCAAAACCGATGAACACCACTGGGCTTTTTGCCTGGGAAGGTTCGGTAGAGCACAGACCCGCAAGTCAGGAGACCTGCCATCTCCGGCGTGAATGCCACGCCGCAGTCAACTCAACCCGGGCGGGGTGCCCTGGGGCGGAGAGACCGAGATGGACAGATTGCGCCTCGCGAGATCACCGTTGCCGAAGCACCCTCGCTCCTTTGCGCGGAGGGCGCGATGCTACTGGCAAGAACGATTTCGCAACTCGACGTCGGACCACTAACACCAGAAGAAGCAGATGAACTGGGCCAACTCGGCTATGTTCAATGGCTAGCTGGTCTGCCTGGAAACTCAAACTTCGAAAAGGAAGCGATGCGGGCCTACTCAACCGCGCTGCCTTTCCTGCGGACGTCACCCGCAATCGCCGTCTTTTGTGATTTGCTGGTCGCTTCCACGGCCACGCCGCCACGACCGCTGCCGCTCGTCCTTCGGGTGCGTGAGCGACGGGGTGGTGCAGAAGCGCGGCGTTTGCGCAGGACGCCGCTCTGATGTCCGTGTTCGACACCAGCCTGTCACGATGCACTAGTGCAATGCTGGCCGGCGTCCTCAATGCTCGCCATACAGCACTGCCGGTCTCACGCCTTGGGGTGACACGATGACTCTCGCAAGCCCTTGCGTTGGGATCTTCAAGCTCGACGACACCACGGGCTGGTGTGTCGGTTGCGCGCGCACCGGCGATGAGATCGCAGATTGGCGCGCAGAGACCGACGGATGGCGTGCTGCGGTCTGGGATGCGTTGCCAGCCCGGTTCGAGCAACTGGGTGTCTCCTGCCGTCGCCTTCCTTGGGATACGAGCGACATACACCGCTTCGTCGTTCGCAGTTTGCGGGAAGCTGCGGGGACTTGGGTTGTTGGGGTCGTCGGTGCGGTTGCCGAGTTCACTGCGCGATCTGGTGAACCCACAGAAGTTGAGGTGAACGGCTCCTCCGTCGTGGCCGTCACAGCAGGCGGCAAGCTGCGGTTCGTGATTGATGATGATGTGCGCGCCCTCACCTTTGACCCGCCCGAGACGGATTTGGCGCGTCAGCGCATCGTCCTGTCGGTCAAACGGGAACGGGGCCGGTCGCCGGTGGCTGATGCGATAGCCGATCTCGGGGTCGACCGGCAGGCAATCGACAGCAGAGATCAGACGCTACGCCTGTTCGATCTGGGTTTGGGACGCAAGGAGGCGCGTTTCTGTGTTCGATGTACGCCTGGCAGCGCAGAGACCGCGCTAATCGGCGCGTCTGGTCAGGCTCTTAGTGCAGAGTTGCCACGCATCGGCCCGGTCTTGCTTCAAGAGAGCCCGCCACGGGTTGTCGAGAGCGCGTTGGGCCGGATTGAAGTGCTGGGTCCAATCCAAAGGCCGGGCGGACCGCCTGTTTCTGGTCCGGACACCCATTTGTTGCCTGATCATCTTGCGACAGGGCGGGCACTTCCAGTCGGCATGGAATTGCCGCGGGCTTATCTTCCCGGTGCGGTCTTCTACCCCGCCGGCTGACGGCCAATGGGCGGTGTATTGCGCACCGCCCAGTCCTTAGGTCAGCCGCCGCACCAGCTCTGCGATGTGGGCTGGCCCCACTTCACAACACCCACCGATGATCGTGGCGCCCATCTTGGCCCAATCTTCGGCGAATTCGGCATAGGCGTCCGGGGTCAGGTCGGTCCTCGCCGACAGTTCCTTCACGGTCGCGCCGACTTGAACAAAACTCTGCGTGATCTCGGTGAACCCATTGGCGTAGGCACCAAAGGGTATTTCCGTGCCCTTGATGACATCGACAGCGACCGTGACGGCCTCTGGCGTCGCGCAGTTGACCAGCAGCGCATCTGCCTGATCGCTCCAATCCATAACCGCTTCAAGCGGCTCGCCCGAGCGCAGCTTGGTGCCATCGTAATCATCCACCGAGACACTGAGCCAAACCGGTTTCCCGTGACCAGTCGCGCCAGCCAACGTGGCCCGCACTTGCTCGACCGAAGAAACCGTTTCGATCAGGAAGTGATCCACATAGGGCGCCTGGATCCGGCAGATCTCGTCGAACCGCTCGATAGCGTCTTCTGGCAACGGCGTCGTGATGTAGGACCCGATCAGAGGTCCGATGGCCCCGGCAATCTGCCCACCGCCGGCGGCATCGCGGGCCGCGCAAGCAATCTCGCATCCAATGCGGTGCAAGGCCTCGAACTGGTCATCGATCCCTGCCGGGATCAGCCTATCGTGGTGTATAGCGTACGTGTTCGTGGTTGCGACCATCGCCCCAGCGGCGAAGAAATCGTCGTGGACAGCACGGACCAACTCCGGCTCATCCAACATCACCCGCGTCGCCCACAGAGGTGTTGGCTCGGCCTTGGTGCGGTGGATCAGCTCCTGCCCCATGCCGCCATCTAGAATCGTGATCATAAGTTCCCTCCCACGCTTGACGTCGCGGATGTGGTGCGCTTTACCAAACCTGTCCAGTCGGCGCTGGCAGATTGCTTCTGATTTGCCGCGTGGTCATGTCTCGGCGCCCAAACCACGAGAGTCACACGTCAACGGCGACCTTGCCCATAGGATGCGAGCAGCAGGCCAAGATGTAGCCCTCGGCAATCTCGTCTTCTGAAATGCCGCCATTGTGGACCATGTGCACATCACCCTCGGTTTTGCGGACTTTGCAAGTGCCGCACACACCGAACGTACATCCTGAGGGGATGTTGAGGCCGTTCGCTTTCGCGGCGGCCAGGATGGTCTCGGTCTCGGCAACCTTAGCGGACACGCCCGAGACGCTGAACGTGATCTCGGCGCGGGTGTCTTCGTCCGGCACCACGTCGTCCAGTTCGGGGATATCGGCCTCGGTCTCCACCGGAGCGTGAAAGCTCTCCTGATGGTAGTGGTCCATGTCGAACCCTAGGCCCTGCAACGCCTCGCGCACCGCTTGCATGAAGGGTTCGGGGCCGCAGCAGTAGACCTCCCGCTCCAGGTAGTCAGGGGCCATGATCCCCAGCATCAGCTGATTGAACGTGCCGCGATAGCCGGTCCACGGCGCGTAGCGATCCGGATGTTCCACAACCCAGTGCAGGTCGAGCCCTGGTGACCGTGCCGCCATGTGCTCCAGGCGTCCCCGGAAAATGATCTCTCCTGGACGGCGTGCGCAGTTGATGAAGACGATATCGGGCTCGCTGCCTAGATCGAACATCCAGGTCGTCATCGACATCACCGGCGTGATCCCCGAGCCCGCCGAGATGAACAGGTATTTGTCCGCCTTCTCGTTCATGTGCGAGAAAAGCCCGGCCGGGCCGAACGCCTTGATCTTTACGCCCGGCGCCAGGTTGTCGAGCATCCAGCGTGTCCCGACACTGTCCTTCTGCGCCTTGGCTGTGATCGAGATCGACCTCGGCCGCGAGGGCGATGACGAGATCGTGTAGGTCCGGTGCACTGTGCCAGCTGGTGCAGGAATTTCCAAGGTCAGGAACTGACCCGGCAGGAAGTCGAACAGCGCGCCCGAAGGCGCCCTAAAGGTGAAAGTCGCCGTGTTGGGCGCCTCGGGGATGACCGAGACACATTCCAGCATCTCGTCATCGGACCAAATCGCGCGCGCGGGGATGTGCGAGAGATCTTGCATGACCTACTCTGCCGCCACCGCAATCGGCCCAAGGCGCGAAGACATGGTGTTGCAGTACCAATCCACGAATCCGATCACCCCAGCCTCGTGGATCGGCGAGTAGGGGCCTGGCTCGTAAGCTGGAGAGTTGACGCCCTTCTGATTGTCCTCGACAACGCGGCGATCCTCGTCATTGGTCGCGGTCCAAACCTCGGTCAGGCGCTTCAGGTCATAGTCGACGCCTTCGACGGCATCCTTGTGCACCAGCCACTTGGTGGTCACTTCCGTCGTCGTGGGTGTCAACGGCGTGACGCGGAAAACCGTGGAATGGTCCGGCAAGAAATGGTTCCACGTCGAGGGGTAGTGGTACTTCAGCAGAGTGCCTGCCGTGTCGTCTCTCACCCGGCCCAAGATCTTTGCCGCCGCCGGTTTCAGATCCATCGTGAAGCTCTTAGCCCCCGGCAACAGCGGCATTCTCGCGAACCGATACTGCTGGTCATCGGACATGCGGAACCGGGACGGATACCCCTGTGCCTCCATCTTGTCGAAATGGGCTAGCAAGTGCGGCGGGGTGGTTCCTTCCTCGATGCCGGTGATGGTCGGGTCGTCGGTAAAGGATCGGCAAAGGCCCGGGTGATTGCCGCTGCAATGGTAGCATTCGCGGTTGTTCTCCCAGACCAGCTTCCAGTTGCCGTTCTCGATAATGCTTGTCTCGTGCGCGACCTTGGAGTCACGAAGGTCATGCACGTCCAGATAGGGCTGCGCCATCTCGGCAAAGGCATCGAAGTCGGGCGCTACCTCGGCAAGGCAGATGTAGATCAGCCCTTGCACGTCGCGGCAGTGCACGGGCTTCAGGCCATGCTGTGTGGCATCAAAGTCGGCGCCCATATCTCGCGCCCAGAGAAGGCGACCATCCAACTCATACGTCCACTGGTGATACGGGCACACCAGTTTTGGCGCATTACCTTTGGCGGCCTTACACAGGATCGAACCGCGGTGGCGGCAAGCGTTGTGGAACGCCCGGATTTGGCCGTCTCCGCCCCGCACGATGATGACGCCGTAGTCACCCACCTGATAGGTGACGAAGCTGCCGGCCTTCGGCAACTCACACGCAACTGCGACGAATAGCCAATCACGGTAGAAAATCGTCTCCATATCGGCCTGGAAGACATCCGCGTCCGTATAGAATGCCCGTTCCAAGGAATGTGCCGGCCTACGCCGCGCCAGCCGATCTGTGATCGGAGTGCTCATCTCGGTCCTCCTGCCGCGCCCCGCGGCGATGCGAGCAGGTGGAGACACAGGACGGCTGGGGGCTCGGTCAAGGAGGCGCCGAGCCTTCCGACAGCGCCCAGACCGCCACCCGCGGTTTGACGTTTTGCAAGGCTGGTTTCCGGACTTCGGTTGGGGCCTTCTATGGGCCCAGGCGCGGTGCCTTCCCAGGGTTCCTCTACCCCAGTGGCTATGACCGCGCCCATGCAACACCGTTACCGTTGCGGGGGCAGCGCCGGAGTTACACCGGCTTCCCAATTCTCCGCTGTTGCCAGCGGCACCTTACAAAGTGACCGTACTGGCGGTCTTTCTCCCAAGCTCTGCGGAAAACGACTCTGAATGCGGCAATCGCGAAGCAACGGACCAAACGATGGGTGGCAGCCACCTGTTGCATGACTGTTTGTCATGCATTCCTTGGAAACTGTCATTTTCCGTCATCTCACCACTGCACTATGTTCCGGGGAAGCTAGGTCAAAGGAGCATCTCTCATGCAGGTTTTCAGGCTGCCCAAGTCTGCTCGGCTCGCCGAGCTACAGTCCCTTGCGGCCGAACGGATTCTGATCCTCGACGGCGCAATGGGCACGATGATCCAAAGCCTGAACTTGACCGAGGAGGACTTCACCGCCGGTGGCGACATTCGCAGCCAAACCAGCGGGAAGCGTTATCAGACTGACCTGCCGCAGCAAGGAAACAACGACTTGCTGGTGCTCACGCAACCGGAGGCGATCGAGGACATTCAGTTTCAATTCGCAATGGCTGGTTCGGAGATCCTAGAGACCAACACCTTTTGCTCGACGTCCATCGCGCAGGCCGACTATGGGTTGGAGGAAGCGGTCCATGATCTGAACGTTGCCGGGGCGCAGATTGCACGGCGGGCGGCGGACCGGGCGACCGCGATCGACGGCAAGCCGCGCTTTGTTGCTGGGGCTGTGGGGCCAACCAATCGCACAGCCTCGATCAGCCCGGACGTGAACAATCCTGGTTATCGGGCGACGACCTTTGACGACCTGCGTATTGCGTACGGAGAGCAGATAGACGGCCTGATTGAAGGCGGCGGCGATCTGATCCTGATCGAAACCATCTTCGACACATTGAATGCAAAGGCCGCGATCTTCGCCGCGTCTGAGAGTTGCATAAAGGCCGGTCGTCAGGTGCCAATCATGATCTCCGGGACGATCACCGACGCATCCGGGCGCACGCTTTCTGGTCAGACGCCGACCGCTTTCTGGCATTCCGTTGCCCATGTTCGCCCATTCACCGTAGGACTGAACTGCGCCATGGGTGCAGCCTCGATGCGCCCGCATTTGACCGAGATAGCCGGTGTCGCAACAACCCTTACAAGCGCTTATCCAAACGCAGGGCTCCCCAACGCGTTCGGTCAGTATGACGAAACACCAGACGTAACGGCGTCCCAGATCAAGGAATATGCGCGTGAAGGGATCGTCAACGTCGTCGGCGGCTGTTGTGGCACCACGCCAGAGCACATTCGAGCAATCGTAGAAGCTGTGGCGCCGTTCGAACCCCGCAAGATCCCGCAATGAGCCGCTATCTTCGCCTCTCAGGTCTGGAACCATTTGTCCTGACCCCTGACATTCCGTTCGTGAACGTGGGTGAGCGCACCAACGTCACCGGCTCGGCCAAGTTCCGAAAGCTGATCGTCAACCGCGACTATGCCACTGCGCTGGAGGTTGCGCATGATCAGGTCGAGAACGGCGCACAAGTCATTGACATCAACATGGACGAGGGCCTGATCGACTCTAAGGCGGCAATGGTCGAGTTTCTAAATCTCGTCGCCTCGGAGCCGGATATCGCCCGGGTTCCGGTAATGATCGACAGCTCCAAATGGGAGGTGATCGAAGCTGGCTTGCAGTGTGTGCAAGGTAAGGCTGTCGTCAACTCGATCAGCCTGAAGGAAGGCGAGGCAGAATTCCGCCATCACGCCGAACTGGTGATGGCCTATGGTGCCGCTGTCGTCGTCATGGCCTTCGACGAGCAGGGTCAGGCGGATACGCTCGACCGCAAGACCGAGATCTGCGCGCGCGCCTACCACATCCTGGTCGATGAGATCGGCTTCCCGCCCGAAGACATCATCTTCGATCCCAATGTCTTTGCCGTCGCGACGGGGATCGAAGAACACGACAACTACGGCGTTGATTTCATCGAGGCGACGCGATGGATCCGCCAGAACCTGCCGCACGCTCATGTGTCCGGTGGCGTGTCGAACCTGTCGTTCAGCTTCCGGGGTAACGAGGCTGTTCGCGAGGCAATGCACGCGGTCTTTCTGTACCACGCCATTCAAGCCGGCATGGATATGGGGATCGTCAATGCAGGCCAACTCGCAGTGTATGACCAAATCGACCCGAACCTGCGCGAAGCTTGCGAGGACGTGGTCCTGAACCGGACGCCGAAAGCCGGCGGTACCGCGACGGGGCAGATGCTGGAGATTGCCGAGCGCTTCCGGAGTGATAAGCGCGAAGAAAAGGTGCGCGATCTCGCTTGGCGCGATTGGCCGGTGGAACAGCGCCTGGAACACGCGCTGGTCAACGGTATCACCGAGTTCATCGAGGACGATACTGAAGAGGCACGGCAGGCGGCAGCGCGTCCCCTACACGTGATCGAAGGTCCGCTGATGGCGGGGATGAATGTCGTCGGCGATCTCTTTGGTGCCGGCAAGATGTTCCTGCCGCAGGTCGTTAAGTCCGCCCGGGTGATGAAGCAGGCTGTCGCGGTCTTGTTGCCGTATATGGAGGAGGAAAAGCGCCTCAACGGCGGTGATGGTCGAGAGGCTGCGGGCAAGATCTTGATGGCCACCGTCAAAGGCGATGTGCACGACATTGGCAAGAACATCGTCGGCGTCGTGCTGGCCTGTAACAACTACGAAATCGTGGATCTTGGGGTCATGGTGCCACCGCAGAAGATCCTTGAGGTCGCTAAGGAGGAGAAGGTCGATGTGATTGGCCTCTCCGGCCTCATCACGCCCAGCTTGGACGAAATGGTGCATCTGGCCTCGGAGCTTGAACGTGAGGGGTTTGACCTGCCGTTGCTGATCGGTGGAGCTACGACGTCCAAAGTCCATACTGCCGTCAAGATCGCACCGCGCTACACCAAGGGACAAGCGGTCCATGTAAACGACGCAAGCCGCGCGGTCGGCGTCGTTGGCGCGCTGCTGAACCCTGAGCAGAAGCAGAGTTATGTCGACGGTATTCAAACGGAGTACTCAGAGGTCGCCGAACGACACGAGCGCACGGAAAGGGCGAAGCAGCGTCTGCCGCTGACAGCGGCGCGGGCGAATGCGCTGCCGCTCAACTGGGACGGCTTCAAGCCGCACGCGCCGTCTTTCGCCGGTACCCGCGTGTTGCCCGACTGGGACCTTGCCGAGATTGCACGCTTCATCGACTGGACGCCGTTCTTTAGAACCTGGGAGCTGAAGGGTGTCTACCCGAAGATCCTCGAAGACGAGAAGCAGGGCGAAGCCGCCCGGGCGCTCTTTGCCGATGCGACGGAGATGCTGGAGCGGATCATCGCCGAAAAGTGGTTCACGCCGCGCGCAGTCGTTGGTTTCTGGCCCGCCAATGCTGTCGGCGACGATATCCGACTGTTCACCGGCGAGGATCGCACCCAGACCTTGGCTATGCTGCACACGCTCCGCCAACAGACCGGTAAACGCGAGGGACGACCAAACGTAGCCCTGTCGGATTTTGTCGCCCCTCTTGGCCAGGGCGCAGACCATGTTGGTGGTTTCGTCGTGACGGCGGGACCAGAGGAGGTCGACATTGCCGAACGGCTCGACAAGGCAAACGACAATTACGGGGCGATTATGGTCAAGGCCCTTGCCGATCGTACCGCCGAAGCCATGGCCGAGATGCTGCACCAGCAAGTGCGGCGCGATTTCTGGGGCTACGCACAAAACGAGACATTCGATCCGGAAGAGCTGATTGGCGAGCCATATGCAGGTATCCGCCCCGCCCCAGGCTATCCAGCACAGCCCGACCATACCGAAAAGACAACGCTGTTTCGACTGCTTGATGCAGAAGCCGCGACCGGTGTGCACCTGACCGAGAGCATGGCCATGTGGCCGGGCTCTTCCGTCTCCGGGATCTACATTGGGCATCCGGCTAGCTACTATTTCGGCGTGGGGAAGGTGGAACGCGACCAGGTCAAGGACTACGCGGCCCGAAAGAAGATGAGCGTGGAAGAAGCGGAGCGCTGGTTGGCCCCAATCCTCAACTACATTCCGAGAGCAACATCCACCCAAGAAGCCGCATAGCACGCCCGCTGGTCGTTCGTCATGCTTCGGCCGCGCGGGCGATCGCTATGAAGCTGTCGAAATACTCGGCACGATCAGCTGCTGCGCGCATTCCAAGGTGAATACTCTTGTCGATGCCATCGCCGATGCGCACGCCCTTCACGCCGGGCACATCGCGCAACAGCCAGTCCGGTGTTGCGCTCACCGCCCGGCCAGTTGCCACCAGGCGCAGCATCAGATCGGTGGTCTCTACGGTTCGGTGACGCCGAGGCAGAGCACCGGCAGGAACCAAGAAGCGCGTGTAGATGTCGAGCCGCTCGCGCGCCACTGGGTACGTGACCAGTGTCTCAGTCGACAGATCAAACGGCTCGATCTTGCCCTTGGACGCCAAAGGATGCGTCTCGGAAACCGCTAACACAAGCTCGTAGTCAAAGACGGGCACATACTCCAGACGCTCCCTTTCGACTGGGTCTGGCGTCACAAGCACATCGATCTCGTGCCCTAACAACGCCGCCAAACCACCGAACTGGAACGCCGACGTCACGTCTAGATCTACGTCCGGCCATTGAGCCAGGTAAGGATCAACAACGCGCATCAACCAGTCTTGGCACGGGTGGCATTCCATGCCGATCCGGATCGCACCGCGCCTACCGCTCGCGTAGTCCTCGAGAACCACTGCACCGTACTCAAGCTGGGGCAGCACCCGATTTGCGAGGCCCAGAAGATACTCCCCCGCATGGGTCAGTCGGAGTTTCCGCCCCTCACGTTCCCATAGCGACACACCATGCCGCTCCTCAAATCGCCGCATTGCATGGCTCACGGCAGATTGCGTCAGGAACAGTTTCTCGGCCGCTCCTGTCAGGCTGCCGGTCCGGTCGATCTCTCGGATAATCGCAAGCGGGTGCGCATCAATTATTTTTGGATGACTCCTTGTCACTAGAAGGGCGCAATGCCTTCCGTTGTGTCATCATGCAATCGGGATTTCCACAACATGGACCTGGGTGCGAAGAATGAGGCTAGCCTCCAAACAACGCGTCTGACGCGCCTGGAAGGATGCCGCTCATGCCTGCCGAGCACGGGCCGGTTAGCAAGTTCAGTGATCTGAGATCAGAAATCGACAGAGTTCACTCGTTCAGCGACCTCGACATCGAAGACACGGTAGAGCTCACAACTGCGCGGTCTGTTCTTAAGGTCAGACTTCGCGCAGCTCCGGTCGCTCAGGGTCGTCAGCTGAACGCGCAACTCGCGCCAGAACAAGACATAGCCTCAAACGCCCGACCGGCAGTCGCCGATCCTGAGAACTTGATCTCCGCTCTCCCCGGGACCTGCCGTGGCTTCTCAGCCCAACTGGTCGCGCACCCTGTGCCATGAACAGCCTCAAACTCAGAGTTCAACGAAGGTCCGGATCGACACATTCCTGCTGGCAGTCTTTCTTGAGCACAGCCACGAGACACAACTGGGCGCGCTGAACTGGAGCTTCCAAAGCTGCGGCTTGGCATCAGTTCCTGTGGCTCCGCAAAGCCTTGCATGACGTCCGAGAAGACCGTGGTCGTCATGATCCGAGCAATCCATTGTTTGGCGACTGCTGTCTCTCCGGTGTTTCAATCGTCTCACTGGCGCGTGACAAAACGTGTCCCGGATCGTGACCGAACCGACCGAATTTTTCCAACCGCTCAGGTGTCACCCTTGTGAAGGCGCTCAAGGGTCGATGTGACCCGCGCAGAACGCAAAGGAGCAACAGATGACAGCACTACGCACCTAGCGCTCGGGCGCCTTCCCCAACCAACGAACAGAACGACCCCGACGTCGGCCCATGCCGGCGAACGGCCTTCACATACCTAAAAAACCTCAACTTGGAGAATCAAAATGAGCATCTTTGGAAGCATCGGCGGAGACATCGGCGGCTTTTTCTCAGGCCTTTCCGGCAACGCACAACGTGCGCTGGAAGACGCGCGTGACGGTATCGCTCAAATCACGAATGTGACGCTGAGCATCCCCAATCTGAGCCATCTTCTGACCGTTGATCCGGCCGTCGTAGCGAGCGCGATCGGTGATGCGCGCTTTGGCTTCGCCAAACTCAGCACCGATCTTAAAAGCGTCGGCCGGATCGATGCAGAGCTGGCAAACGATGTTCTGGCCGCGGCGCAGCAGTATGCATCGCTTGCGCACGCTTACCGCCTTACAGAACTGGACCAGGTGCAGAACGGCGTTGGCGACACAACGAACCTCTACCTGACGGCGAGAAATCTGGACGCAGTGAGCGCCGCCTTGGGCCAGATCCGATCGATCGGTGATCCCGACGGCGCCATCTCGCGCGCCATTCAGATCGTGAGCACAGAGGCGCTTGGCATCACTACGGCTCTCGTTGCCGGGAACGAGTTCGGGGTCATCTCGAACCTGCAAGGGGTCGCCGCAGAGCTGTCCATCATCGACGACGGGGTGTTGTCAGCGAACCCCGGCGGGGTCGCGGCGGATCTGGCACGGATCTCGGAAGATGTTCGGCAGAGCGCCTATGACACGCAGATCACGGGTGCAAGCGACCCGGGCGCACTGGCAGCAACCTTCGCTTCCACCATAGATGCATTGGTGGATAAGGCTGCAGACCTTACCCTGGAGGCACAGTCTGGGAACTTTCTCGACGGTGCGGCGCTGGGCGCGCTGGGGCAAGGGATCGGTGACGCGTCATACTATGTTGGCGTCCTTCAGCAGTACTTCCATGTGTCCAGTCCCGCTCTCACCGCAGCTCAAGCGCGGGTGGCAGATGTGGCGACGGCCATCGATGGTGCGATCGACTATGTGGCACAACGCGCGCCGGTCGACGCGTTCGTCTCCAGCGTGACGGCGGATGGCTGGGACGGCCCGCTTGGCGCCAGCTATCTGGATGCCATAACGGGCGATGGTGCTGTGTTTGGCGGCATACTTGGCGAAGTTGCACCGTTTGTGAACTTTGAGGCAATCGGCGGCGCATTCCAGGACCTGGCAACGCTGGATATAGACTTGTCGCGCGATGCGCTGAGCCGATACGAGAAGCTGCTCGATCTGCCGCAAGCCCTGATCACCCCAACCATGGCAGGCGTATTCCAACAATTGCCGGCCGAGGCACTGACCGCACTTGCCGCGAGTACCGGAGCGATTTTTGAATCCATTACCAAGAGCGCCGTCGATGGCGTCACCGATGGTTTCGATGGCTCCATCGCTTTCCTGAGCGATTTGGCGCATCAAATCGGGGACGGCTTTCTGGGTGTCGCAGATTATCTGCAAACCATGCTGCTGCGCTATGCCAATGAACTCGCAGAGCTCGTGCAACAGCAGGTGTTCGACCCGGTGCAGGATCTTGTCCTGGGCCTTGTCGACGGCTTGAACCAGATCGCCGACGATGCGGAGAGCGGGGTGCTGGGCCTGATCGACTCTGCCATCGGCCTGACCGGCGGTATCGAGGCCTTCATCGCGCAAGGCGAGGCCGCTGCCGGGGTCGTGCTGGACACGGACACCCGTGCGGCTGTCATCGATAACATCAGTGCCGCGCTGGGCCAGGGCTCCGATACGATCTCCCCCGCCACCAGCATCACGGTGCCGGGGCAGCCCGAAGATGACGGGATCGACTTCTTGCGTCTGGGGTACAGCGCGGACCTACAGACCGGTGCCCTTGCGGGGCGGGCGGGGGCGTTCGTTGACGTCCTGAACTCGGACTTTCTTGTGGGAGACATCGTCTTCGGGGCGTTGAGCGATCTGGGCGTGTTCGCGGATCTTATGTTCCTGCAAAATACGCGGTTCGATATTGAGGCCGATCTTCAGGCGACTGCGCGTGCATACTTCTTCAGCGACGGCGGGGCGGCCCCGATCACGACCGAAGTGAGCGCGGGCTTCGATTTCGATGCGCGGATTGAACTGGAGATCGGTAAGCTGATCGGCTTTGGCGCCTCCACCATCGGCCTCTCCCTCTCGGCCTTGCGCGATGTCGGCTGGGTTCCGAATACGGACGAGTTGCTAGACGACCCGGGCGCAACTTACCGGCTTGACGAAACACCGGACTTCTTCCGCACCGATATCGACTTTGGTCTCACGCCCGAATTCGGGGACCGCACCCGCGCCTCAGAAGAGAAGCCGAACCAGCCGGGACAGAAGGGCCAAACTCTGATCGGCGACGCCATCTGGGAGATCGACAGCTACGCCCCGATCGAGGCGATCACCCGGGACGGCCAGAGGTTCGAGGAGTTCCGCGGTTCGCTGTCCGATTTGTCGTTTGGGGGCGGTGGAAACGCCGGCGCATCGGACAGCGATCCGGCCCCGGCCGTTTACGCGCCAGTGTTGGCGGTTAATGCGGGCGGCGGCGCCTACACTGCGACGGACGGCACCGTCTATCAGGCCGACACCTATGGGATTGCCCGGCCCTGGTACAATCCAGTCCCAATCGCGGGTACCGAGGATGACACGCTCTATCAGACCGAGACGGTAGATCTGAACGGGTTCACCTATGACATCGCCCTTGCCGATGGCACCTATCAGGTCGAACTGCATTTCGCTGAAATCTGGCATGGAGGTTATCACGACGGCGTCCGTGTTTTTGATGTAGCGGTCGAGGATCAGCTCTTGTTTGACGATCTGGATATCTTCAGCGAGGTCGGAGCCAACACCGCCTTCGTGGTTCAGGCCACCGTGGAAGTTCAGGATGGGGCACTGACGATCGAGACATCCTCAGGCGCCCAGAACCCCAAAATCAGCGCGTTCTCGATCTGGTCAACCAATGACGTGCCTTCGCCCGAAGATTTCACCGAGTTGGTCGAGGCGGTGAATGCCGGCGGTGCAGCCTATACCTCTCAGGACGGCGTTGACTATCGAGCAGACGATTACTGGGGCGGTCGTCGATACTCCAACCCTATCGAGATCGCTGGCACCGATGATGACGTTCTCTACCAAAGCGAGGCCGTCAATCGGGGGGGCTTCGAGTATGACATCGCTGTCGAAAACGGGACCTATCTGGTCGAGCTGAACTTCGCAGAGATCTATCATGGCGGGCATTTTGATGGCGCGCGTGTGTTCGATGTACTGCTCGAAGACCAGCTCATCTTCGACGATCTCGATGTCTTCGCAGAGGCCGGCGCCAATACCGCTTTTGACATTCAACGTGTCGTTGAAGTCGATGACGGTGTTCTCACCATCCAGACGGACACATTACTGCCGCACGACCCAAAGCTCAGCGCGTTCTCAATATGGGCGCTGGCCCCCGACGCCGAGGCGGCGGACGCGGTGCTCTTCGATCTTGGGCAGGATATCCTGAGCTTTTAAGCTGCCCTGCGGCGAAATCCAACGCGCCCAGATCTTCCGACTGGTCCGCTGGAGCCGACGACACCAGCCCCGCCCATACCGGGCGGGGCTTTCACCCAGTGGATTGGGGTGGCGGGCGCAAGCTGATATTAATTCAACCTAAGCGGTAGGGAGTGAAGATCGTGTCCACGGTCGAAACGTTAGACGCACGGGGGGAAGAAGGCATCCGGGCCGCACTTTCGGAATGCTACCCTCGGCTCTGGCGGTATGCAGTGATGCTCACCCGCAATCGCAACGATGCCGCTGATCTCACGCAGGCTGCGTGTCTGCGCGCGATGGAAAAGTCCAGTCTTTGCCCTTCTGATGTTCCATTCGACCGATGGTTGTTCCGTCTGACACATCGGGTCTGGCTAAACGAGCTGCGCTCACAAGCGGTGCGCCGGGGAGAAGGCATTACAGATGTAGAAGACAGTGGACTAACCGCCGAGACGCCTGGTCAGGAAATGACATCTTATCTGCGGAACGTCTTCGGCAGGATTGTAAAGTTGCCTGAGGCACAGCGCAGTGCCGTGATGCTGGTCTATGTCGAGCAATGCTCGTATAGGGAAGCGGCAGAAATATTGGACGTGCCCATCGGCACGATCATGAGCAGGCTCGCCAGTGCGCGGGCGAGGCTGAAGGAAGCGGTCGCGTTCGAACAGGGAGATCTGGCATGGTGAGAGCTTCGCCGATTACGGACGAGGACCTGACCGCCTACCTTGATGGCGAGGCCGACTCCGACCGGCTCGCCGTCTTGGATGCGGCCTTGCGCGACGACCCCGAAACGGCGCGCCGACTACGGGAGCTTAGTGCCGTATCGGTAGACGATATGCGCGCTGCACTAGCGCCTATGCTGACCACGGCGCCCCCTTTCCCGGACCTTGCACCGGGTGCAGTCATGTCCGACGCAGAGGTGACTCCGCTGCGGCGGTCGATACGCGCCGAACAGCAGAAAACGCTCGATGCATGGGCACCAAGCCGCCGCAGGGTCCTTCAGTTTGCAGCATCGGTGGCGTGTGTTGCGGCTGGTGCCGGGGGCTACGCGGCGTTGCAAACCCCCGGAGTCGAAAGCTGGTCCGACTATGCAGCCGCATATCACCGGCTGTACTCGGCAGATACATTGGCGATGGTCATGACTGACGAGCCGCAGCAGCTCGCACAACTGGTAACAATTTCTGCAGCGCTTGGGACAGAGATCGAACTAGCGGCACTCCAGCAAGCAGGGATGCGTTTTGTGCGTGGTCAGCTGCTGAGTTTTGACGATCGCCCCGTCGCCCACCTCGCGTTCATGGCCGAGGACGGAGCGCCCGTTGCTCTGTGCATCTATCCCGTGGCCGGTAAAGCGCGCACTCCAACCGCAGAAGTCCGGTTCGGTGTGCCGGTACTCGCTTGGAGCAGTCATGCATTCGAAGCTGTTCTCCTTGGAAACGCTCCGGCGGAAGCCAAAGTCCTGATCTCAGCCATCTGATTGATATGTGATTGCTGACCTGAACAGAATTCCTGCGCAACCGCGATCCAATGGAGAAAATGAGCATCAGAGGCGCTAAGTGCCCCTGCTGCACCTTCGCCCTTGCCGATGGCTGCGTTGCAACGCAGATGATCTGTGGTCAGGTTTGTCCCACGTGCCGCTAGTCTAACGCTACTGCATCGAATGGCAGCAATCGCGCAGACCTGTGAATTGCGAAGCTGGTAACGTGGGTCGCGATCTACCTCAAGAACCGCTATTGAACGTCCGCTTCGGAGATGTTGCACAGCATGAACGACAACGCCCATCGACGGCAGCAATGGGCCGTTTTTGTCGGTTTCCGTGTGCGAGATCGGAAACTTGCTTGTCGATGTTTCATATTCTGCGACAACGGCACGTCGGTCGATCGGCTGGTGAAGGGCATCAGGCTGCAAGTGCGCATTCGCCTTGCTCTTTGCTTGTCGAGGAGCGGCGTCCGCTCGCTTCGCTGCAGACGAGGCATCCGCGAGGCGGTTTGCGCGCTGCATCTGCCAGTGTCGTATCTATGGTTCGCCCCTCCCAATCGAATTCATCGTCAGCATCCACGACTGACAAGCAGCCTGCAGCGGACAATCCTCTGGCAGCACTGATCACGTTCTTCGCCCGCCGGTTGGCTGAGGCTGATCTGCGGGATAGGATCACGCCGGAGAGCGGCGAGACCAATCCTCCGCCGCACCGGCATTTGGGGCGCAATGAGTAGGGGGCAGCATGGGCAGAGTGGCGATCTACGCACGGTACTCGTCCGATCAGCAGAGAGCGGCCTCGATCGAGGATCAGATACGGCTTTGCGAGACTTGGGCGGCAGGGCAGGGCCACGGGATCCACCAACACTACGCGGACCATGGCACCTCTGGGGCGAGCTTGATGCGGCCTGGCATCCAGGCACTTCTGAGCGATGCCACAGCCGGGCGGTTCGATATCGTACTGACGGAAGCAATGGACCGGCTGTCTCGGGATCAGGAGGACATTGCCGGCGTGCACAAACGTCTATCCTTTGTCGGCGTTCGGATCATCACCCTGTCAGAAGGCGAGGTGACCAACCTGCACGTGGGGCTGAAGGGCACGATGAACGCGCTCTTCCTGCAGGACCTCGCCGACAAGACGCGCCGGGGCCTGCGGGGAAGGGTCGAGGCGGGTCGATCTGGCGGCGGCAATGCCTATGGATACGACGTGGTGCGCCAGGTTGACGACAAGGGAGAGGCGGACCGGGGCGCGCGACGGATCAACTCGGTGGAGGCCACCATCGTTCGACGGATCTTCGAGGCCTATGCAGCGGGTCAATCCCACCGAGCCATTGTCCATGCCCTGAACGACGAGGGCGTGCCGGGCCCCTCGGGCAAAGGCTGGGGGCCGAGCACGGTGCACGGTAACCGGCAACGAGGAACCGGCATTCTGAACAATGAACTCTACGTCGGGCGCCTCGTCTGGAACCGGCTGCGCTATGTGAAGGATCCGACCACAGGAAAGCGGATCTCTCGCCTGAACCCAGCCGAAGAATGGGTTATCCAAGAGGTGCCGGAACTGCGCATCGTTGACGACGCGCTTTGGGAGCGGGTGAAGGCACGTCAGGGGACGATGCGAGCCAGCAAGCATGCCAGAACCGGTCCGGGGTTCTGGGATCGTCGGCGTCCCAAACACCTATTGTCCGGCCTCATGTCTTGCGGAACTTGCGGTGGGGGTGTCATCAACTTCAATAAAACCCGTGTCGGCTGTGCGACCGCCCGCAACAAGGGTACGTGCACCAACAAGACGACGATGGTGCGCACAACGCTGGAAGACATCGTCTTCGATGGACTTGAGCATCACCTGATGGCCCCTGATCTGACCGAGCTTTTCTGCCGGGAGTACACCGCGCACATCACTCGGCTCACGGCCGAGCGTGGTGCGACGCGCGCCGCGGCTGAGGCAGAGCTGACCAAAATCGACCGTGACCTTGACAAGCTGGTCGATGCGCTGCTGGACGGTGTGCCTGGTGCCCGCCTGAAGGACCGGATGGAGGCTCTCGAACACCGGAAGGAGGTCCTTGAGGAAAGTCTGCGCGGACAAGACCTGCCAGCCGTCAGCTTGCATCCGAGACTTGCAGATCACTATCGAGAGAACATTCACCGGCTGCGTGAGATGCTCCGTGAGCCGCATCATCGAGACGAAGCTGCGGAGATCCTGCGAGGGCTGATCGATAAGATCGTGCTGACGCCGGTCAGCGCTGAAGACGGCAAGCAAACGTTGTCTGTGAGCTTAGAAGGGTCGCTTGCGGGTATTCTGACGATGGCAATGGCTGGCGATGGTCCACCATCAATCGCCGCACCGACCGGTGCTTCGGAGAGTGTCGTAAAATTGGTTGCGGGAGCAGGATTTGAACCTGCGACCTTCAGGTTATGAGCCTGACGAGCTACCGGGCTGCTCCATCCCGCGCCAATTGCGTTGTCAGGTTTTGGTGTCCTGACGTTTGGTGCGGCTTTGTTGGCTGGTATGTCGT
>JBCCML010000069.1:0-22397 GCA_039026375.1 Pseudomonadota bacterium | reverse complement strand
GGGCGGGTGGGCCGTCCGTCGACCCGGCGCAACTGCCCCTAGCGCCCGTTGAAGACCGGTTTGCGCTTGCCCAGAAACGCCTCCATGCCTTCCTTGAAATCCTCGGACATGTAGCACGTCTTGACCAGGTCCTTGTCATCTGCGCCCGGCCCCTCTTCGCGCAGGCGCCGCAGGCCCTCCTTTGTCACGCGCAGTGTCAGTGGCGCATATCCGGCGATTTGAGCCGCCAGTTCCGTCGCGCGGGCCAGCGGATCGTCCGAAATCTCACCTACTAACCCGCAGGTAAGGGCCTCCTCCGCCCCTACCAATCGAGAGGTAAAGATGATCTCGCGCACCTTCGCCTGCCCGATCAATGCGCTCAGCCGCGCCAACGAGGCGATCGACAGGCAATTGCCCAAGGTCCGCGCGATGGGAAAGCCGAACTTCAGCCGTGTGTCCGTGAGGCGCAGATCACAGCACGCCGCGATCGCAGCGCCGCCCCCGGTGCAGGCCCCCGTGATGGCCGCGATCGTGGGGACCCCGCACCGTTCGATCCGGCCCATGATCTTGTCCATCCGTTCTTCATAGGCCCAGCCGTCCTCCGGCGTATCGAAGGCCCGGAACTGGGTCATGTCCGTTCCGGCGGCGAACGCGCCGCCTGCGCCGGCAATCACCAGCGCACGCACATCACCCGGATCATCGCAGATCGCAGCCAACCCCTCGTACATGTCGAACGTCAGGGCATTGCGCTGCGCCGGCCGGTTGAACGTGACGTGGCCAATCCCGTCCTTCGTCACGTAGAGCAGATCATCAGACATTTCGTTCCTCGAAGTTCCAACATCCATCCGACCGGTAGCCACACACCCTATCGGGCCCATAAAGCTTCCAAAGCTCATCAATAGTATCGGAGTCCTGATAGCACCATATGCCGAGAGCAAGGTCCCGTGCGAAACGAAACGCGCCTTCGCGACCATCAAACATCTGAGCGGAAAGCAGCGGCACTCCGTTGAATCGCTCTATCGCAGTTTGAATCTCCGGGTCGGAACTTTCGGAGTGGGCAACATCTGAACCGTCCGCCCGTATCTGCCAATGACACATATAGATCCAAAGATGATGACGACCGTAGACACGCCTTATCACTTCGCCTGCACGGGAGTGCGCCGTTATCGTCGGCAAGCCAAACTCAAACGTCAGAAAAGAACCATGGCCTTTCTTGGCGCCCCAACACGCCTCTCCGATGATGGGAGCCAATACGGTTTCAAGCACTGGTAGGACACTACTGATCAGTCGGCCTCCAACACCCGCATGGCCGCATCGCAGCCACCCTTCTGGTGCGGCACGCCGGCGATGCCCAGGCCCATCTCCACGCCGGACAGCGTGCCCATCAGCATCAGATCGTTGAAATCGCCCAGATGCCCGATGCGAAAGACCTTGTCGGCAACCTTCGACAGGCCCGAGCCCAGCGACATGTCGAACCGCTCCAGCACCGTGGCCCGGAAGGCATCGGCCGAATGGCCCTCGGGCATGCGCACCGTGGTCAGCACCGGCGAATGCTCGCGCTCATCCAGGCACTGGATCTCCAGCCCCCAGGACTGAACGGCAACCCGCGTCGCCCGGGCATGGCGCTGGTGCCGGGCGAAGACGTTCTCCAACCCCTCCTCCTCCAGCATGTCGATCGCCTCTGCCAGGCCGTAAAGCATGGTCGTCGCGTTCGTATAGGGGAAGTAACCGGACTGGTTCGGCCCCGCCATATCGGACCAATCCCAGTAGGACCGCGCGCAGCCCGCCGCCGCGTGCACCGCCTTGGCCTTGGCCGAATAGGCGTTGAACGACAGGCCGGGCGGCAGCATCAGACCCTTCTGGCTGCCGGTCACCGTGACATCCACGCCCCAGGCATCCATGCGGTATTCGGCCGAGGCAAGCCCCGAGATCGTATCCACCATCAGCAGCGCGGGATGCCCGGCATCGTCGATGGCGCGGCGCACGTCGGCGATCCGGCTGGTGCAGCCGGTCGACGTTTCGTTGTGGACCACGCACACCGCCTTGATCTGGTGGCCCGGGTCGGCGCGCAGCGCGGCATTGATCGCGTCAGGGTCCGCGCCATGGCGCCAATCGCCCTCGATGACCTCGGGCGCCAGGCCAATCCGCGTCGCCATCTTGTGCCACAGAAACGCGAAGTGCCCCGTCTCGAACATCAGCACGCGGTCGCCCGGCGACATCGTGTTGACCAGCGCCGCCTCCCACGCGCCGGTGCCCGAGGCCGGGTAGATCACCACCTCGCCCTCGGTCTGAAAAATCCGCTTCATCCCCTCCAGGCACTTGCGGCCCAGCGGCGCAAAATCCGGCCCACGGTGGTCGATCACCTGTCGGTTGATCGCGTTGAGGATGCGCTCCGGCACTGCCGAAGGCCCCGGAATTTGCAGGAAATGCCGGCCGGCCATACTATTCTCCCAATCCGCCTGTCGGAACCGCCCGCGCTGGACGCGCGTGGCCCCGGTCTCTATGCAGGCTCGGCGGCGGAGAGACAATGGCAGACGGTTCCGGATCGTGGAAGATGGATTGGGCAGCGCTTGGCGCCCAGATCGAAGGCGAGGTGCTTTCGAACCGGTTTGACCGTGGCCGCTACGCGACGGACGCGTCCTTCTACCAGATCATGCCCGCGGGCGTCGTTGTGCCAAAGCGGTTCGAGGACGTGCAGGCAACGCTGGATATGGCGCGCGCGGCCGGGGTGCCGGTCACGGCCCGGGGCGGTGGCACCAGCCAGGCCGGACAGACCATCAACAATGGCGTGGTCATCGATTTTACGCGACATCTGAACGGTATTATCGAGCTGGACGTCGAGGGGCGGCGCGCGATTGTCGAGCCCGGCATCGTCCTGGACGAGCTCAATCGGGCGCTGAAGCCGTACGGGCTGTGGTTTCCGGTGGATGTCTCGACGGCGTCACGCGCCACAATCGGCGGCATGACGGCGAACAATTCCTGCGGCTCGCGGTCGATCAAGTACGGGCTGATGCGCGACAACGTGCTTTCCGTTGAGGCGTTGTTGGCCGACGGGACGCTGGCGCGCTTTGCCGATACCGACCGCGATACCAATGACCCGCTGGTCCACGACCTCTTGGCGCTGGGCGCGCGCGAGGCTGAAGAGATCGCCGCGCGGTTCCCCAATATCCAGCGCCGCGTGGGTGGCTACAACATTGATGCGCTGGTGCCGGGGCCGGGGCCGGGGCCGGTCAAGCTATCCGATCTACTGGTAGGTAGTGAAGGCACGCTCTCTATCTCTCGGCAGGTAGAGATCAAGCTGTCGCCCGTCCTGACCAACAAGGTGCTGGGTGTCTGCCATTTCCCGACGTTCTGGGCGGCCATGGACGCCGCGCAGCATTTGGTCAAGCTGGAGCCCGTGGCGGTCGAACTGGTCGACCACAACATGATCCAGCTGGGCCGCGATATCCCGCAGTTCCGCCCCATCGTCAACGAGTTCGTGCGCGGCGCCCCGGCAGCGTTATTGCTGGTGGAGTTTGCGAGCCCGGATCTGGACGAGAATGTCCGGCGCCTGAAAGGTCTGACGGATGTGATGGCCGATCTGGGCCACGAAGATGCAGTGGTCGAAGCGCTGGACCCCGCTTTCCAGCAGCGGATCTGGGGGGTGCGCACCCAGGGCCTGAACATCATGATGTCGATGCGCGAGGCGGGCAAACCCGTCAGCTTCGTGGAAGACTGCGCCGTCGATCTGAAGGACCTGGCGCCCTTCACCGACAAGCTGACCCAGGTGTTCCGCAAGCACGGCACCGACGGCACCTGGTATGCGCACGCCTCGGTCGGGCTGCTGCATGTGCGCCCTGTTTTGAACCTTAAAGAAGAACTGGGCGCCAAGCAGTTGCGCGCCATTGCCGAAGAAAGCTTTGACGTCGTCGCCCAGTACAAGGGCAGCCATTCGGGTGAGCACGGCGACGGGATCGTCCGTTCGGAGTTCCACGAGCGGATGTTCGGCAAGCGGATGGTCAGCACCTTCGAGGAGGTCAAGGACCGCTTCGATCCCGGCGGCATCCTGAACCCCAACAAAATCGTGCACCCGCCCAAGATGGACGACCGCACGCTGTTCCGCTTCCCGCCGGACTATAGCCATCGTCCGCACAAGACGCGGTTCGACTGGCAGGGCTGGCCCGGCGGCCTGCACGGCGCGGTGGAGATGTGCAACAACAACGGTGCCTGCCGCAAGCTGGCCGGCGGCGCCATGTGCCCCAGCTACCGCGCGACGCGCAACGAACGGGACCTGACCCGCGGGCGAGCCAACACCCTGCGCCTGGCCCTGACGGGGCAGCTTGGCGAGAACGCGCTTGCCTCGGACGAGATGGCCGAGACCATGAAGCTGTGCGTCGGCTGCAAGGCCTGCAAGCGCGAATGCCCGATGTCGATTGACATGGCCAAGATGAAGATCGAGGTGGCCGCCGCCCGCGCGGAGGTTCACGGCGTGGGCCTGCGCGAGAAGATGGTGGCGCACCTGCCCAGATACGCCCCATTTGCGTCGTTGATGCCCTGGGCAATGAACCTGCCCAACCAACTGCCAGGGGCGGGCTGGCTGCGCGAAAAGACGCTTGGTCTGGCCGCCGAACGCTCGCTGCCGCGTTGGCGGTATCCTTGGCGCGAGCCCTCAGATCAGTCGCGCCTGCCAGAGGTCGTCTTTCTCGCTGACACCTTCAACCGCTATTTCGAGCCCGAGAACTGCCGCGCCGCGGTCAAGGTTCTTCAGTCTACCGGCCTGCAGGTAGGCTTTGCCCAGGCCCCTGACCCGCGACCGCTCTGTTGCGGGCGCACCTATCTGGCGGCAGGTATGGTCGACAAAGCCAAGGCCGAGATGGAGCGCAGCGTCCGCGTTCTGCGCCCGTATCTGGAGGCAGGCGTGCCCATCGTCGGTCTGGAACCCTCCTGTCTGCTGACATTCCGTGACGAGGCCCCGCGTCTCCTGGACGACTGGAATGGCGATCTGGGCCGTCAGGTGATGCTGCTGGAGGAGTTCATTGCCGACCGCGATCTGCCGCTAGGTAGGCTCGACCGACGGGCGCTGCTGCACGGCCACTGCCACCAGAAGGCCGAAGCCGTCATGGGCCCGGTTGAAAGCTGCCTGAAGAAGATCCCCGGCCTGGAGGTAGAGACCATCGACAGCAGCTGCTGCGGCATGGCCGGGGCCTTCGGCTACCAGGCCGAAACGGCGGAAGTCAGCCGCGCCATAGGAGAGCTCTCCCTGTTACCGGCCGTGCGCGCGGCCGGACCCGACGACATCATCGTGGCAGACGGCACGTCCTGCCGCCATCAGATCGAGGACGGCACCGACCGCGAAGCAATTCACGTTGCCCGGGTGCTTGAGATGGCGCTCGACGCCCGTTAGGACGTCCTCGAACGGTGGAGAGGACGAAGATGCCCGACACAAATCTCTATGCGCGCCTTGCCCAGCGCTTTCCTGCTAACCCCGAGATGGCAATCTTCGCCCATCTGGAGGATGGGCGTACCTATAGCTACGCCCATGTCGAGCATGTCTCGGCCCGGATGGCGACCGCCCTGGTCAGCCTGGGCGTGCAGCCGGGCGACCGCGTGGCGGTTCAGGTCGACAAATCGATCGAAGCCTTCATGCTGTATCTTGCCACACTGCGCGCGGGCGGCGTTTTCCTGCCGCTGAACACCGCTTACACCCCCGCCGAGATCGAGTACTTTCTGACGGATGCCGAACCGCGCCTGTTCGTCTGCCGGCCCGAAAGCGCCGAGGCACTGGCCCCGGTGGCCGCCAAGGCGGGCGCCACACTGGAGACCCTCGGAATTTACCACCCAGACCGTGATGTGGCCGACGCCGGCAGTTTTCTGGCCAAAGTCCCGGACGATGCCCAGTTCATCACCGTGCCGCGCGCCCCCGACGACCTGGCAGCGATCCTTTACACATCCGGCACAACAGGCCGATCCAAAGGCGCGATGACAACGCACGAGAACGTGGGATCGAACGCTCTAACCCTATGCGATTACTGGAAATTCACAAAGGATGACGTGCTGCTGCACGCTCTGCCGATCTTCCATGTGCACGGGCTCTTCACCTCGTCGAACACCATCCTGGCGGCCGGCGCATCGATGATCTGGCTGCACCGGTTCGATGCCGACAAGATGATCGCGCACATGCCCCAGGCGACCACGATGATGGGCGTGCCGACCTTCTACACCCGCCTGCTGGATCACCCCGAGTTTACCGCCGATCTGACCCGGCAGATGCGCCTGTTCGTCAGCGGCTCCGCCCCGATGCTGGTCGAGACGCACGAGCGTTTCCAGCAAGTCACCGGACAGACTGTGCTGGAACGCTACGGCATGACCGAAACGCAAATGAACACGTCGAACCCCTATGATGGCGGCCGGATCCCGGGCACCGTCGGCGTCCCCCTGCCGGGCGTCGAGGTTCAGATCACCGATCCCGACACCGGCGCAACCCTCGCCACGGGCGATGTCGGCATGATCGAGGTGCGTGGCCCCAACGTCTTCAAAGGCTACTGGCGGATGCCGGAGAAGACAGCCGAAGAATTGCGCAACAACGGCTTTTTCATCACGGGCGACCTGGGCCAGATCGACGAGGACGGCTACGTCTCGATCGTCGGCCGCTCGAAGGACCTGATCATCTCCGGCGGCTACAACGTCTACCCCAAAGAGGTCGAGGAGGCGATCGATCTGCTGCCCGGCGTCTCGGAAAGCGCCGTGATCGGCGTGCCGCACCGCGATTTCGGCGAAGCTGTCGTGGCCGTCGTCGTGCCCGAACGGGGCAGCGCCCCCACCGACGATGCCATCATGGCAGGCCTCAGCGATCTCGCCCGCTTCAAGCAGCCAAAGCGCGTGCTGTTCACCGACGCCCTGCCCCGCAACACCATGGGCAAGGTGCAGAAGAAAGCCCTGCGCGACGAACATACGGGGCTCTTCACGGGCTGATACGTCGGGTCCCACGCGCCGATCGTGCGGTGCGCGGGGTGGGTGGGCGGGCGCGCGCCGCACGATCGGCGCGACCTCTGCCTCACGCTGAACGGCTGGCTTCGTAGACCTGCAGGCGGGTAAACGCCGCCTCGAGAAGCGGGGTTGTCAGCCCATGTGCCGCCGCCCGCCCGATCATGTCACCCAAAATGTGATCCGCCTCGGTCGGGTTTCCCGCCTCCATATCGACCAGCATCGATGCCTTGAACGCACCCTCTGGGGTGGTCAGTTGATCGAAGTAGAACGCCTGTTGCTGCGCACTGGGGGCCTGACCCGCCGCCGTGGCCACCGCCATACATTCGGCGATGGCCGCCCGCATGAAGGCGATCCCGTATTGCGTCCGGCAGATCTCGCCCACATTGCCGCGCATCAGGCAGGTCCCGGCCGCCAGGGCAGCCAAAAACACCCACTTGTCCCAGAGATCCTGCTCGATCGTGTCGGACAGTTTCGCCTCGATCCCGCCGGCGGCGATCGCGTCAATCAGGCCTCTAGCGGTCGCATGATGCGCTTCCTGACCCGACCGCAGGCCAATCGTCAGGCGCTGCAACCGGCCGCGGTGGTAGACGGTACCATCAGGTCGCAGTTCCGCCGGGATATGCGCCACCCCGCCCAGGACCGGCACCCCCGGCAGGCGTGCCTCGATTGCCGCATAATGCGCCAGACCGTTCAGGACCGGCACGATCGCCGTGTTTGCACCAATGTAGGGAGCAATCGCGTCCAGCGCCGGTTCCAGACCATACGCCTTGTTGGTCAGCATGACGACGTCGAACGGCCCATCCTGTTCGCCCCCGACGATCGTGCGCACGGGGACCACTGCATCGCCCAGCGGGCTTTCGATCCGAAGGCCTTCAGCCAAGGCCTCCCGCCGCGCCGGGCGGACCAGCAGGGTTACATCGGCGCCACCCGCGGTCATCCGCCCGCCAAAATAGCCGCCCAGCGCCCCGGCGCCCAGAAACAGGATCCGCACGGTTCTAGACGCCCTGAAAGTTCGGCAGGCGACGGTCGTGGGTGGCGGCGACGCCTTCCTTGAAGTCTTCGCTTTTGCGCAACCAGTTCTGCTGAGCCAGTTCGTGATCCGTCGCCGCGCGCACGGCATCCGCTAAGCCAACGCGCAGGGTCGCCCGGGTCGAGGTGACGCCCAGCGGCGAGTTGATCGCGATCTCGCGGGCCAGATCCCAGGCCGCCTGGCGCAGGGTCTCCAAGGTTGCCATTTCGTCTAACAGCCCGATGTCAAATGCTTCTTCGCCCTTCAGGCGGCGCGAGGTCAGGAACATCTTGGCCGCGTTCTGGTGGCCGATGGCGCGCGGCAGCGTGTGTGTCAGACCAAAGCCCGGGTGAAAGCCCAGCCGCGTGAAATTCGCGGCAAATCGGCTTTCCGGGCAGCCGACCCGGAAATCAGCCGACAGGGCCAGTCCAAGCCCGCCGCCGATGGCGGCCCCTTGTATGGCGGCCACAACCGGGGTCTTGGCACTGAAAACCCGCACGGCTTCGACGTACAAGTGATCGACACCCACCCGGTTGACCGACCCTTCGACCGAGCCATCGGCCTGTACGGTCGAGCCATCGCCAAAGTTCGCACCGGCGCAGAAGGATTTTCCGTTCGCGCACAGCAGGATGGCGCGCACTGAGGGGTCTTCGTCCATCTGCTCGTAGGTGTCGGCGATCTGTTTGATTAGGGCGAAGTCGAAGAAGTTGTGCGGCGGGCGCTGAATCTCGACCGTGGCAACGTAATCCTGGATCGAAACGCTCAGTTCCGGGGCGTCATAGGATGGCATGGGGATCTCCGTTCCAAGACGGCCACCTATCTGCCGGCAGGTAGCCGCCTATCTATTGATTGGTCAGCGCATCCCGAGCCCGCGGGCGATGATGCCGCGCAGGATCTCGGTCGTGCCGCCCTGAATGGTCAGCTTGGGCGCGGTCAGCGTCGCGAACTCCAGCAAATCCTCGAAGTCGGGGTCGTTATCGCCGCGCGGCGTTATCTTCGTAAAGGCTGCCAGCGTACGGGCTTCATTCGGCAGCTTCTGTTCCCACTGCGTGCCCAGATCCTTGACGATCGAGCTTTCCAGCACCGGTTCCTTGCCGTCGTGCAGCATCCCGGCGACCGAGACGGACATCCGCCGCAGGGTGTGGAGTTGCGCGATCAAGCGTCCCAGACCTTCGGCGCCACGACCATCGGGGTTTTCACCCAGCTGCTGGGTCAGTTCGGTCAGCACATAGAACGTCTCCAGGAACCGCTCCGGACCCGACCGCTCATAGGCCAGTTCGGCTGTCGCCTGCTTCCAGGCGCCATCGACCTCGCCCAGGATGTGATCGGCGGGGATCATCACGTCCTCGAACAGAACCTCGTTAAAGTCGGACATGCCCGGCATGGCCGAGATCGGGTTCACGCTGATCCCGGGCAGGGACATATCGACCAGGAACTGCGTCAGGCCGTGCCGACGATTCTCCTTGGTCGCCGGCGAGGTCCTGAGCAGGGCGATCATGTATTCGGCGCGGTGCGCGTTCGACGTCCAGATCTTGCGGCCGTTTATCCGGTAATGGTCGCCCGCCAGCACCGCCTTGGTGGACGCTGCGAACAGGTCCGAGCCAGAATTTGGCTCGGACATGCCGATGGCGAAGCACAGATCGCCGGAGACGATCTTGGGCAGGATCTCTTCCTTCAGTTCGTCGGTGCCGTACTTCAGGATCACCGGGCCCGACTGCCGGTCCGCCACGAAATGCGACCAGGTCGGGGCCGAGGCGGCGCGCATCTCCTCGGTGACAATATAGCGGTCCAGGTGGGTCATCTCGCGCCCGCCATACTCCTTGGGCCAGGTCATGCCGATCCAGCCCTTCGCGCCCACGCGCTGAGAGAACCCGCGATCGAAGCCCGTCTGCTTCAGGCCCACGCGCGGGTTGAACGTGCCCCGCGCGATTTCATCGGCCAGGAAGGCGCGCACATCGGCGCGCAGTTCTTCGGTCTCGGGTGGCAGGCGTTTCTGGTCGAACTTGATCGCGGTCTGCATGAAGCGTCCCTCTCTATCGGTCGGTAGGCGTCAAACTGTCGGAAGATAGGCGTCTCATCTGGTCGTCAGCATAGGCCAAAGCGCGGGCCCGCCCTGAGCGGCAGCGTTGCGGCCTAACCGCACGGCCCATTCAGCCTCAGAGCCGAAATCATCGCGCCAGCCCCAGATCCGGCGGGTAAAGCGCTGCAAAGTATAGTCCGAGGTCCATCCGATGGCACCGTGCGCCTGGTGGGCGATCATGGCGCCTTCATGGGCTGCCTCGCCCACGCGGATCTTGGCGGCCGCGACCTCCAGAAAGGCCGCATCCGATCCCAGCCCCTCCTTGGCCAGGGTGTCAGCCGCGGACCCAGACGCTGTCAGCGCCGCGGCCACCTCACCCGCCAACCGGGCCAGGTTCTGCTGCACCGCCTGGAATTTGGCGATCTTGCGCCCGAAAGCCTCGCGCTCGCCGCTATAATCGGTCGTCATGGCCAGTGCCGTCTCCAGCGCGCCGGTCATCTGGCTGGCGCGCGCGACGGCCCCCATGGACAGCAGCCGCTCGTCACCGCCCGGCCACGGCACGCACGCCGTCGGCACCGCCGCCTGGAAATGCACGTCCGCGCGGTCGCCGCCCATATCCGTCTCTCGCGCGATCGCCTGGAAGCTGTCGGGGGCAAAGCTCATCACGTGATCGGCGGCCACAACCACCAGGGCCGCGGCCTCCGCGGCATGCGGCACGGCCCGGGCGCTGCCGGTCAAGGCGCCGCCCTCGAAAGTCAGCGTGTCGCGCGTGCGCACCGGCGCCAGCGTCAGCACCCCATCGGGCACCGCCAATCCCGCCTGGTCCAGCACCCAACCCGCCAGCAGCGTCTCGGCCAGGGCCACCGGACAGGCGTACTGCCCGGCAACGCGCAGGATCTCGAACCCCGCATCCAGGGCCAGGCCCGCGCCATCCGCTTCTTCGGGCAGCCAGGCCCGGGTCAGGCCCGCTTCCTCGAGCGCCGCCCAGAGGGGCGCCCGCCAGGCATCGTCCTTGGCGGCGTTCAGCGTCTGGGGATCAGCAAGATCGGCAAAGATCCGGGCGCATGCCTCAGCGATCATTTGAATGTCGTCGTCCACGGCGTCCTCCCCGGGTTTGGCCGCACGCTCTCCGGCGCGTCCTGGCTCGCGTAGCCAAATTGGCCAAGCCCGACAATAAGTGCTAGCCCAAGGGCGAGGGTCAATCAGAAGGGGGATGCGTGCGGCATTCGCTAAGCGCTGCGATCCTGCCGCTTGCGGTCGCCGAGACGCTGCTCTGGGCGGCGTTGTACTACGGCTTCCCTGCCCTGTTGCCCGCCTGGGAGGCGGATTTCGGCTGGTCCCGCGACGAAGTGACCGGCGCGTTCACGGCATCCTTGGTGGTCATGGCTCTTGGGGCGCCGCGTGCCGGACGGCTGATCGACCGGGGCTATGCGACGCCGATGTTTCTGGGGGCGATCGCGGTGGCGGCCTTGCTGCTGGTGCTGCTGACCCAGGTCGATCAGCTTTGGCAGTTCTGGGCGGTTTGGATTGCCATCGGCGCCGTCAATGCCTGCATTCTGTACGAGGCCTGTTTTGCCATCATCACTGTGATCACCGGGCCGCGGGCGCGGGAGGGGATCACCCTGGTCACGCTGGTGGCGGGGTTTGCGACGGCGGTGTCCTTTCCGTTCTATTTCGGGCTGACGGAAAGCTTTGGCTGGCGGGCCGCCGTGTTGGTCTTTGCGGGTATCACGGTGGCGGTCTCGTTGCCGCTGGCCTGGCTGTCGCTGCGGGCGCTGGAGCACCATCGCGAGCCAGCGGCCGAGCGCCCCGTCACGACGGGCGACGAGGGGCGCCGCGCCCTGACCAACCCGGCCTTCTGGGGGCTGTCGGTCGCCTTCGGCTCGGTCGGGTTGATACACGGCATGCTCTACACGCACATCCGACCCATCCTGGGCGATGCCGGTCTGGCTTCGGCCACGGCAATCGCGGTGGCCAGCATGATGGGACCGATGCAGGTGGTGGGCCGCCTGGTGATCGTCAGCCTGGGCGCGCGGGTCGACGCCTTCGGAATCGGGGTCGGCGCCTTCTGCGGCATGGGCCTGGGCGTGGGCGCCCTGATCGCGGCCGGCGTGGCGCCCTGGCTGGCCATGGCCTTTGTGGTCCCCTACGGCGCGTCCTGGGGGGCGATGTCGATCGTGCGCCCGGTGCTGACGGCAGAATTCCTGGGCCGCGCGGGCTTTGGCGTGATCTCTGGCCTGATCGCGGTCCCCTTCGTGATGGGCTCGGCGACGGGCCCGGTCCTGGCTGCCTGGATCTGGGCCGCCGCAGGGTATGGGCCGGTCTTGTGGTTGGCGATGTGCCTGGCCGGCGTCAGCCTGGTGGCGGTGTTCCTGGCCCGGCGCACGGTCACGTCCCCAGCCTGAGAACGCTGATCAAGACGACCGTCAACGGAAACGGCCAAAGGAAATCGCCCCCGCCCCGCCGTTAACCGCGTTTATTGCCAAATTGTCAGCAAATCCCCGTCAAGTTCGCCTGAACAGCAGCGATGCGGGGAGCTTTTGCCATGTTCGATCTGTCCTTCCATCTGTCCGAGTGGGTCGCCCATGCCACCGGTGAGCAATTGATGGAGACGGCGGAAAGCCGCCACCGTCAGGCCGAGATCGCCCGCTATGGTGTCGCGGGGATCGAGACGCCGCTACCCTGCCCGGTCCGCCGACTGGGCCAGTCCGGGGCGACCAGATACTTCACGGGCTGAGCGGCAGCAGCCGCCAGGCGTGGGCGCCGCGGCGCCCGCGTACTACGGGTCGCTGCCTTGCATTGAGCCCTCAACCATGGGCAGCGACCCACCCTGGATCGGTCAGGTCCCGACCGGCCGATCGCCCGCCAGCGTGATGCGCCACATCTCGCGCCGGTGCCCGTCATAGTCATTGATCGCCACGTGCTGGCTGCAGCGATTGTCCCAGATCACCAGCGTGCCTGGCGCCCAGCGCACCCGGGCGGTGAACTCCGGCGCGATCTGGTGCTGGAACAGGAAATCCAGGATCGGCGTACTCTCAGCCTGGGTCATCCCCTCGAATGCCACCGTATGGGCCCGGTTCACGTAGAGCGCGGGGCGCCCCGTCTCCGGGTGTTGACGCACGGCGGGATGGCTGGCCATCAGCACCTGATCGGCTGCTTTCAATTGCATTGAGCCGGTGTCCAGATGGTTCAGCCGCAATTGCCCGGCATTCTTGTTGGAGCTGGAGATCCCCTTCAACCCCGCCAGGAACCCTTGCATTGGCGCGCTCAGCGCTGCCAACGCCCGGTACTGGCAGGCAAACAGCGTATCGCCCCCGGCGGCAGGGGTCTCGCGGCAAAGCAGCATGGTCGCGGCGGGAGGCTCCTCCTTATAGGTGGTGTCCGAGTGCCACATGCCCCCGAAGTTCGAGGTCTGCTCAGGCTCTTTGACGATGCGCGTGATCTCGGGGTGCGAATTGAAGCCGCCAGCGAAGGGATAGGCCACAGGCTCACCAAAGCGCTTGGCCACGTCGATATAGCTTTCAGGGTCCAGATCCTGATCGCGGATGACCAAGACCTGATGCTCCAGGAAGGCCTGGTGCACCGCCTGGAACCCGGCCTCGTCCAACCCGGCCAGGTCCAGACCAAAGACTTCGGCGCCCAACGCGCCGGTCAGCGGGCGCACATCCAGCGTGCGCGTGCCGTCGCCCGTTATCCCATCCATGATCGTCCCATCCGTAACTGTTCTTCCAGGCTGCCAGACCGGCACGCGGGCTTGCACGCCCTTGCCACAGCCTTATGCTAGTCCTTGGAACGCGCCCCCGCCAGATGGCGCGACCGCAGATCAGGGAGGCGATGGTATGCCGCATAAACCCGCGTCAGCGGCACTGGATCATGTTCGCGTGCTGGATCTGACCCGCGTGCGCTCGGGCCCGACCTGTGTGCGCCAATTGGCCGACTGGGGCGCCGATTGCCTGAAGATCGAGATGCCGACCTCGCTGGAGGCGGACGGAGCGCTTGGCGCTGGGCGGGCTACCTCGGACTTTCAGAACCTGCACCGCAACAAGCGCGGCCTGACCCTGAACCTGAAGGATCCTGACGGGCTGGCCGTCTTCATGAAGCTGGTCGAGACGGCGGATGTCGTCGTCGAGAACTTCCGCCCCGACGTAAAGAACCGGCTGGGCGTCGACTATGACAGCCTGGCAGCTGTGAACCCGCGGATCATTCTGGCCTCGATCTCGGGGTTTGGGCAAACCGGCCCCTATGCTGGGCGGCCCGGTTTTGATCAGATTGCCCAGGGCATGGGCGGGTTGATGTCGATCACCGGCGCGCCGGGAAAGGGACCGATGCGCGTGGGTATCCCGGTGGCCGACCTGACAGCGGGTCATTTCACCGCCCAGGGCATCCTGATTGCCCTGATCGAGCGGGAGAAGTCGGGCAAGGGCCAGTGGGTGCATTCCTCGCTGCTGCAGGCCCAGATCGCCATGCTGGACTTCCAGGCCTCGCGCTGGCTGATGGCCGAAGAGATCGCGCCGCAAACGGGCAACGAGCACCCGACCACGGTGCCCACCAACCTCTACCCCTGCGCGGACGGGGCGGTGAACATCGCGGTCTCGGGCGATGTAATCTGGCGGCGTCTCTGCGATGCCTTGGGCAAGCCCGAATGGACCGAAAATCCCGATTACGTCGATGCCACGGCGCGCAAGACCAACCGGGATGCGCTGAATGCCGCCATAGCCGCGGTCACCGAGACGATGACCATGGCCGAGGTGGTGGACACCCTTCTGGCCAAGGGCGTACCGACGGGACCGGCCTACCAGATCAACGAGGTCTTCGCCGACGAACAGGTCCAGCACCTGAAGATGGCCGCAGATATCGACACGCTGCCTTTTGGCGCGACGCAGATGGTGGCGCAGCCCATCTCCATGAGCCGGACCAACACCAGCATGGCCGCCCACCCGCCGGACCGGGGCGAGCATACGGACGAGATCCTGGCCGATGCGGGCTATGATGCTGCCGCCATCGCCGATCTGCGCGCTCGGAACGTCGTGTGATTGCAGCAAGTGCATGTGCATCTAGGCCACTGTTCGGCAATAGCCGGGCGCGCCCGACCCTACCCCCAGGAGGGCACCTGGCGAACGCGCCCATTGGCAAATGGCCTGCAGCGGCCCACAGAAACGAACACATAACCAGCGCCGCAAACGCCCTTCCAGGCTCGGGCGCGCCCGGTGGCGAACGAAGGACCCTGACATGACCGACAAAATGCTCATGCGCCGTGACGGCGCGATCGGCCACATGATTTTCAACCAGCCGGAAAAGCGCAATGCCGTCAGCCTGGCCATGTGGGAACGCGCCTCCGAAATCTTGGATGAATTCGAGAAGGACCCCGAAATCCGCGTCGTCGTCCTGTCGGGCGCGGGCGGCAAATCCTTCGTCTCAGGTGCCGATATCTCCGAGTTTGAAAGCCAACGCGGCACGGCCGAGGCCCAGCAATACTACAACCAGCAGACCGCCAAGGTCTACGAGCGGATCGAGCGCTTCCCCAAGCCCACCATCGCCATGATCCAGGGGTTTTGCGTCGGCGGGGGGCTCAATCTGGCCTGCGTCTGCGACATCCGCATCTGCTCGGACGATCTGCAGATCGCCATGCCCGCGGCAAAGCTGGCGCTGGGCTATCCCTTCGCGGCGATCAAGCGCCTGACCAATATCGTGGGCATCGCCAATGCCCGCCACCTGATGTTCACCGCCAGCCGCGTGCAGGCCCAGCGCGCCTATGACATGGGCTTCGCCCAGGAACTAGTGCCGGGCGACAAGCTGGCCGAGCATGTAACAACATACGCCAATTCCATCGCGCAGAATGCCCCTTTGACCGTGGGGGCAATGAAATACATCTCAACCCAAGTGTTGGAGGAGCCGCCCGACCGCAACCACGAGAAGATGGTCGAGATGGTGGCCGCCTGCTTCGCGTCAGAGGATTTCAAGGAAGGCCGCCGCGCCTTCATGGAGAAACGAAAGCCAGTGTTCCAGGGGCGTTAATGCGCGCCGCACCGCTGGCCCCGGGGCGCCGGGGTGGGCGGGCGGGCGGTGCCCCGGGGCCAGCGGAGGTCACCCCATGAACAAACATGCCAAATTCCAGGGCCGTATCGAGGACGCCCGCTTTGTCACAGGTCAGGGCTACTACGCCACCGACCTGAAGGCGCCCGGCATGCTGCACGGCGCCGTCTTCCGCTCGGACATAGCGCACGGCACGATCACCGCGCTCGACGTGGACGCTGCGCGCGAAGCCGACGGCGTGATCGCCGTCTACACCGCCGACGACCTGGCCCAGGGCGGCCCCACCCACCTTCCGGCTGGCCCAAATCTGCCGATGACAAATGGCGAACCCGCCTTCCAGGCCGCCCGCCCCATCCTGGCCATCGACCGGGTGCGCCATGTGGGCCAGGCCATCGCCTTTGTGGTGGCGGAAACAGATGCCCAGGCCCGCGATGCCGCCGACTTGATCGAGGTGGAGATCGACGATCTCAGCGTCGTCACCACGTCGGCCGATGCCCGCCGACCGGACGCGCCCGCCGTCTGGGACGAGGTGCCGGACAACGTCGCCTATGTCTGGGCGCGTGGCGACCACGACGCCGCCAAAGCCGTGATCGAAGCCGCACCCCGCAAGGTCTCGCTCACCTCCGCCGTCAGCCGGATCGCCGTACATTCGATGGAGCCGCGCGCCTGCCTGGCGCAGATGTCGGACAGCCGTATCCAGTTCGAAAGCTGCTCGCAATCGCCCCACGCGATCAAGGGCAACCTGGCCAAGATCTTCGACATCGACCCCTCCGAGATCCGGGTGAAAACCCACGATGTCGGGGGGTCCTTCGGCATGAAGATCGCCGCCTATGCCGAGGATGCGCTCTGCGTCTACGCCGCGCGCAAGCTGGGCCGCCCGGTCAAATGGGTCTCCGACCGGACCGAGGCCGCGCTGACCGACGACCACGGACGCGACATGGCCTTCGATGCCACGCTGGGCTTTGACGACAACGGCAAGCTGCTGGGCCTTTGGGCGCATTGGGACATCAATATCGGTGCCTTTCTGCAAGGCCGCTCGTTGGGCGGGCTCGGCAATCTGGGCGGCATGTCTGGGCCTTATGTCATCGGCCCCACCGCGGCCGAGGCATATGGCGTCTACACCAACACGCATACCACCGGGCCCTATCGCGGCGCCGGCCGGCCGGAGGCGACCTACCTGATCGAGCGCCTGCTGGATCTAGCCGCGGCCGATCTGGGCATGGAACCGTTCGAGCTCCGCCGCCGCAACCTGATCCAGCCCGAACAGATGCCGTATACCACCGGCTTCATGTTCGAATATGATTGCGGCGAGTTCGAAGAGAACATGGCCGTCGCAGCCGAGCGTGCCGATCTGGCGGGCTTCGCAGCCCGCAAGGCCGAGGCCGCCGCCCGCGGCAAGCTGCGCGGCATCGGCCTCTCCAACCCGATCGAGGTGGCGGGCGGTCCCTTCACCAGCCCCGGCGCCGATCATTGCCGGATTACGGTCACGGAAGACGGCGGCGCCGTCATCCACCCCGGCGCCATGTCGGTGGGACAGGGCCTGGCTACTGCGTTCTCGGAGATTGTGGCCGAGACCTTCAACATTCCCCGCGACAAGATCGACTATCGCCAGGGCGACACGGACGACCTGCCGGGCGGTCGCGGCTCAGGCGGGTCGGCATCGGCGCCCACCGGCGGCTCGGTCCTGATGGTGGCCATGGACAAGGTGATCGAAAAGGGGCGCGATCTGGCCTCGGACATGCTGGAGACGGCCAAGGACGACATCCTCTACGATGCGGGCGAGTTCCGGGTGACCGGCACCGACCGGCGCGTCACCCTGCCCGAGGTCGCCCAGGCCGCCGCCGAGCGCGAGGAGACGCTGGACGGCCAGGGACATTTCAAGCCGGAGAAGGTCACCTTCCCGAACGGCTGCCATATCTGCGAGGTCGAGGTTGACCCGGAGACCGGCACCCTGACGGTCGAGCGCTACACGGTCGTGGAGGACGTCGGCCGGGCGCTGAACCCCACACTTTTGACCGGCCAGATGCACGGCGGCATCGCGCAAGGGGCCGGCCAGTCGTTCCTGGAGCGTATGGTCTACGAGCCTGACAGCGGCCAGCCGCTGACCGCCAGCTACATGGACTACGCGATGCCGCGCGCAGACATGATGCCCGAGGTCGACTTCACGATCCGCGAAGTGCCCACCAAGGTGAACCCAGTGGGTGCCAAGGGCGTGGGCGAAGCGGGCTCGGTCGGCTCGATGGTCGCGGCGGTGAACGCGGTCTGCGACGCGCTGTCCCCGCTGGGCGTCAGCCATATCGAAATGCCGCTGACCCCGGCGCGGGTCTGGGCGGCGATACAGGAAGCACAGAGTTAACGGCCGGGGCCTGTCCCGCGCCAAAGACAGAGAGGGAGAAGACCATGCTGCTGGACGTCCGCACCTATACCTGCAAGCCGGGAACCATCAACGCGCACCTGAAGCTTTACGAGGAGATGGGCAAGCCGCCCCAGTTCCGCTGCCTGGGCGAGCCGCTGGCCTATCTGAAGACCGAGACGGGCGATCCGAACGAGTATGTCCACATCTGGATGTACGAGAGCGCGGGCGACCGCGAGGCCAAGCGCGCGGTCATGTGGTCCGACCCGGAGTGGCTGGCCTATACGCGGGCGTCGGCAGAGCTGGGGGCGCTGGTCAAGCAGACCAACAAGCTGATGGTGCCGGTCGATTTCTTCCCGCTGAAGCGGTCCGGGTAACGGGCCCGCCGACGCTCCCCCTCACCGCCGCACCCGGCCTCGCCATGGCACGGCCCGCCCACCCGCGTCGGCGGGTCCCTCAGCGCTTGGTGGCTGGGAAAATGAAGGTGATCGTGATGGACAAAAGGATCAGGCAGAGAGCGGCAACCTTCTGCCAGGTCACCGGGTCGCCCAGTAAGATGATCGCCGAGATGACGCCTACGACCGGCGCCATCAGGGTGGCGATGGCCGCCACCGCGGCGGGAAGACGTCCCACCAACCCGGTCCACAGTGCATAGCACAAGATCATCGGAAAGATCGCGTGCCAGGCCCAAACGGTAATCACCGCCGCAGAGGGCCATTCAGGCAGGATTGGACGCTCAAAGATCAGGGCTAGCGGCCAGGCGGCCAGTGCGGACAGCCCCAGGAACCAAACTGTTAGCGGAAGGGCAGACAGGGTGAACCGGGCGGCCTTCAACGCCACGGTGCCCAACGCCCAGGCGGTCGCGCTGAACAGCATCAAGGCCGGCCCCAGCGGATTGGCCAGCAAGTCGGCCAGGTTTTCCGACGCCAGCACGCCGATCCCTGCTAGCGCCGCGGCTAGCGCCGCAAGGATCCGCATCGTCAGCCGCTCACCCAGGAAAAGTGCCGCGAACAGGGCGGTCAGGGCCGGCATGCAATAGGCGATGATCGCGGCCTTCGATGTCTCCGTCAGGACCTGGCCCAAAGCCACGGCAACATTGAAGCCGAAGATCACCAGCAGGCCCGTCACCGCCATCCAGGGCAGTTCGCGCCAGGGCGGGCGCAACGCCATGCCCCGCGCCGCGCAGTAAAGCGCCAGGCACGCGGACGCCAGCGTGAAGGCTGCGGCGCGCAGCGTCAGAGGCGGAACCTCGGTCAGGACGAACTTCACGGCCGGCCAGTTCAACCCCCAGAACAGGCCGATCAGCACCACGGTCAGAACCGTGGCATCCCCCTTCAGGCGCATCTCGATGTCCGCCAATCCGCGCCGCCGATGCGGACGCGGGGGTGGGCGGGCGGGCCGCGGGTCGCATCGGCCGGGCGTCAGCCAAGCGCATCGGCGACTGCCATCCCAAACGCGGAGGTGCCCAGTGGGCCACCCAAATCCGCCGTCCGCGACGCCGCCTCAGCCAACGTCCGGTCAACCGCCGCACGCACAGCCGCGCCCGCCGCTGTCAGATCTGCACGGCCATGCCGCGCGCCCAGCCAGTCCAGCAGCATGGCCGCCGACAGGATCAGCGAAGTAGGATTGGCCTTGTCCTGGCTGGCAATATCGGGCGCCGAACCGTGCTGCGCCTGTGCCGCGCACAGATCGTCGCCCGCCATGATCGCGCCCGACAGCCCCAGTGAGCCCGACAGCTCGCCTGCCAGATCCGAAATGATGTCGCCATACATATTGGTCGTCACGATCACGTCGAAGCGCGCGGGATCGCGCACCAGATGCGCGCACATCGCATCGATCAGCACCGCGTCCCAGCGCACCTCGGGAAAGTCTGCCGCCACCTCCTCAACCGCTTCCAGGAACAGGCCGTCCGTCATCTTCAGCACGTTGGCCTTGTGCACGGCGGTGACGTACTTGCCCCGCGTCATGGCCAGCTCGAAAGCCCGGCGGGCAATGCGCTGACTGGCGCGGCGCGTAATCTTGCGGATCGAGATTGCCATGTCCGGGTCCGGCATCATCTCGGCCACGCCGCGGTGCATGTTGCGATCAGCATAATGCCCCTCGGTCAACTCGCGCACGGTGACCAGATCGAATGCGCCGCCCTTCGCCTCGAAGCCCGGCGGGGTCCGCGCGGGACGGATATTCGCGTAGAGATCATACTGCGTGCGCGTAAAGGCCGAGAAATTGATGCCGCCCTCCGCCAATGGCGGATAGTCCGCCGCCTGGTTCGGGCCCAGGATCACCCCGTCATAGGTCGGGAACTTCTGCTGCAGTTCCGCCCGAAAGGTCGAGCCATACTTGGCCAGGCTGTCAAAACCCGCAACCTCGTCCTCGAAGTGCAACCCCAGACCATGGCGTTCGTTCACGCGTGTGATCACCGCCATGGTTGCCTGGGTAATCTCCGGCCCGATGCCATCCCCCGGAATAACCAGAATCCGCATACGCCCCCTCCGACCTTGTCATCTTTTGCTGTCCTTCTAATGTCTGTCGGCAGCCACATGCACAAGAACGAACCAGGGCGTCGGCATGACAGCAATCCAGTCTTTCGCTGCGTTCACCACACGGATGAGCCCGCCAGACGCGGCGCGCATCGCCGCCCGCCGATGTCTGATGGACACCTTGGGGGCCATCGTTGCAGGTGGGACCGAAATGCCGGCGGTGGGTCTGGCGCGCACCCTGCCAGACCGCGGGCCCGTCCGTCTGGTGCCGCGCGGGCGGTCTGACGTGCGCACCGCCGCCCTGATCAACGCCACCGCCGCCCATACGGTCGAGGTCGACGACATTTTCCGCGACGGCCTCTACCATCCAGGCGTCGCTGTCATCCCCGCCGCCCTGGCCGTGGCGGAGGCCGAAACCGCGGATGGTCCCCGTCTGATCGACGCGATCATCGCGGGATACGAGGTTTCGAACCGGATCGCCCGGGCGGTCAATCCAGCGCATTACAATTACTGGCACACGACCGCGACGGTCGGCCACTTCGGCGCCGCGGTGGCGGCAGGCCATATCCTGCGTCTTTCGACGACCGAGATGGGCCATGCCATGGGCACCGTGGCCACCATGGCTGCGGGCTTGCGGCATGCCTTCTCGGCGGGATCGATGACGAAGCCCCTGCACGCAGGCCGCGCGGCGGAGGCCGGCGTCCTGGCGGCCCTGACGGCACGGGCCGGGATCACCGGGGTCGCCAACATGCTGGATGGCGCACGGGGCTTCGGCGAAGCCATGTCCGAAGATGTCGACTGGGTGGCAGCCGTGGCCGATCTGGGCGAGGTCTGGACGATCACCCAAATGACGCAGAAGGCGCATGCCTGCTGCGGGCACAATTTCGCGGCACTGGATGCGATCCGGATCCTGACGGCCGAGCACGACCTGACGGCCGCAGACATCTCCGCCATCGAGGTTGGCGGTTACCGCGCCACGGTCGAGATCTGCGGCGACGCCTATCCTACCACGCCGGAGGGGGCGCGCTTCTCGCTGCCCTATTGCGCGGCGGTGATGGCGTTGCGTGGAACCGTGACGCCAGAGGCATTCTCGATAGCTGCCTTGGACGACCGCGCCATTCGCGATCTGGCGGCGCGGGTAACGGTCGCTGAGGACGAAGAGGCCGAAGCGGGCTTTCCCCAGCGCCGCTCGGCCCTGGTGACGGTGGTGCTGGCGGATGGGCGCCGCATCAGTCACCGGCGGTTGACGCGCAAGGGCGATCCGGACGATCCGCTGACGGACGACGAATTGGCGCTGAAGTTCCGCGACCTGGTGGCGCCCGTGCTGGGGCGCGTCGGTGCCGGGGCGCTGGCCCGCGCGGTTCACCATATCGAGCAGATGGATGACGTGCGTGGCCTGCCCTTGCAGGTGACCCAGGGGGTACAGGCAGCCGAATAGGTCCCGCGGATCGGCCAGCGGCCCGCCCACACACCCCCGCCGCCCGATCCGCGGGGCGCATCAACCGGCGGATATCGCTAGGGTCCCGCTATCGCTTGCTAGGCGCGGCGTCTTACGCTGGT
>JBCCML010000068.1:0-22646 GCA_039026375.1 Pseudomonadota bacterium | reverse complement strand
GGATGGAGGGGGGAGAAATCCGATGGACCAGCAGACTGACCGGGCGCCGTTGCTATTCACTCCCATGGCCGTGCGGGGCGTAACCACGAAGAACCGCGTTATGCTATCACCGATGGCCAATTACAGCGCCGATGACGGTGTGCCGGGTGACTGGCACTTGGTGCATTTGGGTAAGATGGCTGCTGGTGGCGCCGGGATTGTTATTGCCGAGGCGACTGCCGTCACCCGCGAAGGCCGTATTACAAATGGGGACACGGGGCTGTGGGACGACGCCCAAATCGCGCCATGGGCGCGGATTGTCGATTTCGTGCGCGATCAGGGGGCGGTGCCGGGCATTCAATTGGCCCACGCGGGGCGTAAGGGATCGATGCAGCGTGCCTTTCGTGGCAACGGCCCGTTGACCGAGGCGGATATCGCAGCTGGCGAGGAAACGTGGCAGCCCGTGGGCCCAACGGCGGACCCCATAGACGAGGGCTTCCTGACACCGCGCGCCTTCTCGACCGATGAGTTGCAGTCGCTGACCGATGCGTGGGTGGCCGCAGCAGAGCGTGCCCTGGGCGCGGGGTTCGAGTGGCTGGAGATCCACAATGCGCACGGCTATCTTGTGCACCAGTTCCTGTCGCCGCTGTCGAACACGCGCAATGATGGGTATGGCGGCGACTTCGAAGGGCGGGTCCGCTGGCCGCTGGAATTGGCCAAGGCGCTGCGTGAAACGTGGCCTGCAGACAAGCCGGTATCGGTCCGGATCTCGGCCGTTGATGGCGATGCGTTGGGGTGGCAGATGGCGGACTCGGTCGAATACGCCCGCCGCCTGAAGGAGATTGGGATCGACTTCGTCTGCACGTCCTCCGGCGGGCTCAAGGGCTCGGCCACCAATGCCCGCGTCAAACGCGATTTCGGCTATCAGGTGCCCTATGCCGCCCAAATCCGGCGCGAGGCCGGCATGCCCAGCATCGCCGTCGGGTTGATCCTGGACCCCGCCCATGCCGAGCAGATCCTGCAAAACGGCGAGGCGGATATCATCGCCATTGGCCGCGAGGCGCTGGTGAACCCCAATTGGCCCCTGCACGCCGAGGCGGCGCTGGGCCGGCCCATGCTCGAGGCCCTGGACGATTGGCCCGAGCAGTACGGCTGGTGGCTGAAGTTCCGGGAACGCACGCTGCAGGCGATGCGCGATGGATAACGCTGGTCAGTTCGACGGCACCCTGATGCGCTTAGGCGCCGTGGGGTCGGGGGCCTCTTCCTCGGCCGCGGTCTCAGCATCCGTATCGCTGTCCGGTTCCGTCCCTCCGGCAGATGCCTCGGCCTCGGGGTCCGCAGGCGCTGCTGCCTGATCGGTTTCGGCCTGGTCTTCGACCTCCGCCTCGGTGTCGGGACTATCCGGGGTCGTCTGCGCCCCATCCTCGGCGCCGGGTTGATCGTCCGGCTCCAACGCTTCATCCGACGGCGTGGCAAACTCGCCATCCGGCAGCCGATCGTTCCAAAAGTTGCCGGCACCGCCGCCCTCGTTGCGGAACATCACTCCCCGAACTTTTCCGCGCTGAACGCGGCAGCGGATACGCCGCGTGCTGCCGTCGGCCATGGCGATCTCGCCGAAGACGTTCTTCCGGCTCTCCTCGCGGCGGATCTTGTTGAACTCGACCTCGACCTCGCCAAACGTCTGCACCATCTGCTCGGCGCACATTTCGATCAGCTCTGCCTTCGTCTGCGCGCTTGCGTCGGGTCCAACGCCTGCCGCCACCACCGATAGAAACCCTGCCGCTAGCCGTTTCACTGTGCGCGTCTTCACTGTGCCCGTTCCTTTTCCCAAGCCTCTGCAGTGTAGAAGAATTCTGCGCCCAGTACCACCTGCCGGAATGTCATTTTGCTGCGCTGCGGCGTTGGCCTTGCAGAAGCGATGCGCCGCCGGTAATTCCACCTGACGGAACCCGCCGGAGACCCTCCATGCCCGACTTTCAGAAGATCCTGATCGCCAACCGCGGCGAGATCGCGATCCGCATCAGCCGCGCGGCGAATGAATTGGGCAAGGGAACGGTGGCGATCTACGCCGAAGAGGACAAGCTGGGCCTGCACCGGTTCAAGACCGACGAGGCGTATCTAATCGGTCAGGGCAAGGGCCCGGTCGAGGCTTACCTGTCGATCGACGACATCGTGCGGGTTGCCCGCCGCTCGGGCTGTGATGCGGTGCATCCGGGCTATGGCCTGCTATCCGAAAATCCAGATTTCGTGGATGCCTGCAACCGCGAGGGCATCACCTTTATCGGTCCGACCAGCGCGACCATGCGCATGTTGGGCGACAAGGCCAGCGCCCGGCAGGCGGCCATCGCCGCGGGCGTGCCCGTGGTGCCCGCCACTGACGTGCTGCCAGACCCCGAGGCGCCCGGTGCGATGGATACCATTCACGCCATGGCAGCCGAGGTGGGATATCCCCTGATGCTGAAAGCCTCTTGGGGTGGCGGTGGGCGCGGCATGCGCCCGATTTTTGGCCCCGACGAGTTGGCAGATAAGGTCAAGGAAGGCCGCCGCGAGGCCGAGGCCGCCTTTGGCAACGGCGAGGGCTATCTGGAAAAGCTGATCGCCAAGGCCCGCCATGTCGAGGTGCAGGTCCTCGGCGACAAGTACGGCCACCTTGTCCACCTGTTTGAGCGCGACTGCTCGGTCCAGCGGCGCAACCAAAAGGTCGTGGAACGCGCACCGGCGCCGTACCTCACCTATGAACAGCGCCAAGAGATCAACGATTTGGGCCTGCGCATCGCCCGCCACGCCAACTATGAATGCGCGGGCACGGTCGAGTTCCTGATGGATATGGAGACGGGCGCCTTCTACTTCATCGAGGTGAACCCCCGGGTCCAGGTCGAGCATACGGTGACCGAGGAGGTCACGGGCATCGACATCGTCCGCGCCCAGATCAAGATTGCCGAGGGCAAGACCCTGGCCGAAGCCACCGGCGTTTCGGGGCAAGAGGCGATCTGGCTGAACGGGCATGCCATCCAGACCCGGATCACCACCGAAGACCCGCTGAACAACTTCATCCCGGATTATGGCCGCATTACCGCCTATCGCGGGGCGACCGGGTTCGGTATCCGCCTGGACGGGGGTACGGCCTATTCGGGCGCCGTGATCACTAGGTTCTACGACAGCCTGCTGGAAAAGGTGACCGCCTGGGCGCCGACGCCTGAGGAAGCCATTGCCCGCATGGACCGCGCCCTGCGCGAGTTTCGGATCCGCGGCGTGGCCACCAATATCGCCTTTGTCGAGAACCTGCTGCAGCACCCGCAGTTCCTGGACAATACCTACCACACCAAGTTTATCGACGAGACGCCGGGCCTGTTCGACTTTCGCAAGCGGCGTGACCGGGCGACCAAACTGCTGACCTTCATCGGCGACATCACCGTGAACGGAAACCCCGAGGTGGCCGGCGCCGGGACGCCGCCCCAGGCCGATCCGCCGGAACCGCCAAAGCCGCTCAGCCACACGCCCCCGCCGGGGCTGAAACAGAAGCTGGAGGCCGAGGGGCCCAAGGCTGTGGCAGACTGGATGCTGGCTCAGAAAAAGCTGCTGATCACCGACACCACCATGCGTGACGGGCACCAGTCGCTGCTGGCCACCCGGATGCGCGGGATCGACATGGTGCGCGTGGCACCCGCCTATGCGCACTTCATGCCCAACCTTTTCAGCATGGAATGCTGGGGGGGCGCCACCTTCGATGTGGCATATCGCTTCCTGCAGGAATGCCCCTGGCAGCGGCTGCGGGAACTGCGCGCCACTATGCCCAATATGCTGACGCAGATGCTGCTGCGGGCGTCGAACGGGGTCGGCTATACCAATCTGCCCGACAATGTCGTCCAGCACTTTATCCGTCAGGCCGCGGCCACGGGCATGGACGTCTTCCGCGTCTTCGATCCGCTCAACTGGGTCGAAAACATGCGCCTCAGCATGGACACCGTGCAGGAGACCAACCGCCTGCTGGAGGCTTGTATCTGCTATACTGGCGACATCCACGACCCGGACCGGGCCAAGTACTCGCTGGCCTACTATGTCGACCTTGCCAAACAGCTGGAGGCGGCCGGGGCGCATGTTCTCTGCATCAAGGATATGGGCGGGCTGGTGAAACCGGCGGCTGCAACGGCGTTGGTGAAGGCGCTGAAGGACGAGATCGCGATCCCGGTCCACTTCCACAGCCACGACACGTCCGGCCTGTCGGGCGCGTCCTATCTGGCGGCGGCGGAGGCCGGGGTGGATGCCATCGACTGCGCGATGGATGCGTTCTCCGGCCTGACCAGCCAGGCGCCCATGGGCTCGCTGGTTGCTGCTCTGCAGCACCAGGAGCGTGATACCGGGCTAAACCTGCCGGCGATCCGCGAGATCTCGACATATTGGGAGGGGGTGCGGCGCCTCTATGCCGGGTTCGAGGCGGACATGCGCAATCCAACGTCCGAGGTCTATCTGCACGAGATGCCGGGCGGTCAGGTCACCAACCTGCGTGCCCAGGCCCGCTCGATGGGCCTGGAAGCCCGCTGGCCCGAGATTGCGCGCACCTATTCGGACGTGAACCGGGCCTTTGGCGACGTCATCAAGGTGACGCCCATCGCCAAGACAGTGGGGGACATGGCGCTCAGCCTGGTGTCGGCGGGGTTGACCGTGGACGACCTGCTGGACCCGGCCAAGGATGTGAGCGTACCGGACTCGGTCGTGACCTTCTTCAAGGGCGATGTCGGCCAGCCCCCCGGCGGCTTCCCCGAGGCGCTGCAGGCCAAGGTGCTGAAGGGCGCGGCCCCCATCGCGGTCCGCCCCGGCTCGGTCTTGGAGGCGGTCGACCTGCAGGCCAAGCGCACAGAGGCCGAAGACAAGATGCCGGGCGTCAAGGTCGATGACGAGGATCTGGCCAGCTACCTGATGTACGAGACCGTCTATCTCGACTACATGGGCCGCCGCCGCGACTATGGCCCCGTGCGCGTCCTGCCGACGCCCACGTTCTTCTATGGGATGGAGCCGGGCGAAGAGATCGCCGTGGATCTGGAGGCCGGCAAGACACTGGTCGTGCGTCTGCAAACACTGGCCGATACGAACGACCAGGGCGAGGTGCGCCTGTTCTTCGAACTGAACGGCCAGCCCCGGGTGATCCGCGTGCCCGACCGCGCCGCTGCCGCCGCCGGTGGCCGGGCGGAAAAGGCCGATCCCGCCAACCCCGCCCATGTGGCGGCGCCGATGCCCGGATCCGTTGCGTCCGTCGCCGTGAGCGAAGGGCAGGAGGTGCACGCAGGCCAGGTGCTGCTGACGCTGGAGGCGATGAAGATGGAGACCGCCATTCACGCCGAACGTGACGGCGCGATCGCGCGCATCGTCACCCCGGCGGGCAGCGCTGTCGATGCGAAGGACCTGCTGGTGGTCTTCGACGCCTAAAGCCGACGGTCTTCGATCTGTTCTTCCCAAGCACAAAAGAAAAGGGCCAGGCAGTGTGCCCGGCCCTTTGTCCCCCGTTTTTATCACACGCTCAGTTCTGGCTGAGCTGCGTCGTCGGGCGATAGAAGATGTGCGCGCCAATCCGGGCAGTGCGCACGAAGCGCCGGGCCCAGCGCGGCTTCACCGATGTTGCGTGGTAGAACAGCGCATCGCTGGTCAGGCTGCGCGGTTTGCCTTCCATCATCATCCAGGCCAACTTGCCCAGCTCCTCGAACACCGGTTTGTTGCCGATAGTATTCTTTCGGCCATCGCAATTGTAAGAGAATTGGCACGCATTGCGGCGGTGCATGCCCTGCTGGACCACGCCGCAGATCGATGCCGGATAGCTCTTGCTATCGACGCGGTTCAGGATGACTTCCGCCACGGCAAGCTGCCCGGTCCGGCTTTCGCCGCGGGCCTCAAAGTAGAGCGCTTCGGTCAGGCAGTACCACTCTTCGGAGCGATCTGTGACGTCCACTGTCGCCAGCATCGCGTCGGTGATCGGACCGCCCAAGGTGATAGCGGCTTGCGTGTTCATCGCAGCCTGCATGCCTTTGGCAATGCTCACGGCGTGCACGTCCTCGTCGCTCAGGTCATCGACCATGGCGCGGGCGCGGATGCGCATGAACTCGTTGTAGGGGTTGTCGGTGTCCAGCCGGTCCAGACCTGCGGCGCGCACAAACTGATCCGTCGCGGCAAATGCTGGAAATGCGGTGTGCTCGGCGTCCAGCGCATCTGTCAGCGCCACACGGTATGTCGTCGGTTCGGTTCCACCAGTGTCTGCCTGGACGGCTGTCGCCGCTCCAAGGCCAATGCCAATGCCAAACACCAAAGTTAGATTTGTCAGTATCTTAGGAACGCTGCCCAATAGGGGCAGGCGCGAACGTGCGTCCCTCATCGTCCACTCTCCGTCACACTGTCGGACTGTCGTTCTGATCACGCTCTGTCGACCGCATTCGCGGTGCGAGCTTAGTCCGTCCCACGCGGCCATACTCGGGCCGCCCTCTTGAGGGGCGCTCGTCGCATCCTAAGCGGGTAGGCGGCGAGTCCCGTTCGCCGCGTTAATAATTGTTTTACTATGGTAGTGGCCGAAATGCCTCAGTCATGGTGGCTTCCAGGTGGCTATTCCACCGACTAAGCGTCCCAAAAGGGGAAACGTCCCTATTATCCACAATATGTCTGTGGACAAGCTGTAGCCCGAATTGGCCAAATCGGACCGAGATCTGCCCCAATGCCCATTGGCGCGCTTGGTCGTATCGAATTTGATTCGAATGCGGCAGGAATGTGGCGGTCTGTACGCAGATTTCGTGCACGACGGCGTCAACGCCCTCACCCGAGGTGGCCGAGACGCCCAGGATCGGGCGCTCGCCAGTCAGGGATAGCGCCCCTCGCAGGTCCGCTATGGTGCGCGTGGCCAGCGCCCCCAAATCAGCCTTTGTCACAACGACCATGTCGGGGATTTCCATCACCCCGGCCTTCATGAATTGCAGCGCATCGCCGGATCCTGGCTGCACGCAGACGGCCGTCAGGTCCGATACCTCGGCAATCGCAGTTTCCGACTGGCCGACGCCCACCGTCTCGACGATCACCAAATCGTAGAGCGCGCGCATCAGAACCACGGCGGGATAGGTGATTTCGGCCACCCCGCCCAGGCGGTCCCGCGCGGCCATCGATCGGACGAAAACGCCGGTATCGGCGGGGTCAACCGTCAGCCGGGTGCGGTCCCCCAACAACGCGCCCCCGGAACGCGACGAGCTTGGGTCCACCGCAATCACCCCTACCGTGCGCCCGGTCGCGCGCCAGGCGCGGATCAGCGCATCGATCAGGGTGGACTTGCCGACACCCGGCGGACCGGTCAGGCCCAGTGCGATGCCCTGGGGGGCGGCAAATGCTGCGTCCAGCAGGGCCGCGGTCGCCGGATCGCGTGGCGCCGTCTCGACCCGGGCTAGTGCGTTCGCTAGTGCCCGCTTGCCACCAGCCCTCAGAGTTTCCAGGGGACCGGACACAGGCCCCAATGCTGAACCCGACCCCGACGCCGCGTTCTCAGCCATTGCTGGCGTCGGCACGAGCCCGGATCGCCGCCTGAGCCGCGGCCAGGCGCGCCACGGGTACCCGGTAAGTCGAGCACGAGACGTAGTCCAACCCCGCCCGCTCGCAGAAGTCGATCGAGGCCGGATCCCCGCCGTGCTCGCCGCAGATCCCCAGCGAGATGCCGGGGTCGGTGCCGCGTGCCCGTTCGATCGCCATGGTGATGATCTCACCCACACCCTCGGTATCCAGCGAATGGAACGGGTCGTGCGCGAAGACCTCGCTGGCCACATAATCGGGCATGAAACGCCCGGCATCGTCGCGGCTGAGTCCATAGAGCATCTGCGTCAGGTCGTTCGTCCCAAAGCTGAGGAAGCCGCAGCGGTGTGCCATATCGGCGGCGCGCAGGCAGGCGCGCGGCGTCTCGATCATCACGCCGACGGTGTAGTCGACCAACTCTCCCTCCAACTCGCGAACGATGGCCGCGATTCGGTCGATGTGGCCGCGCAATACCTCGATCTCACGCACGGCCGAGACCAGCGGGATCATGATCTCGGGCCGCACCGGCGAGCCGGTGAGCCGCCCGGCCTCTACCGCAGCCTCGAAGATCGCACGGGCCTGCATCTCGTAGATCTCCGGGTAGGCGATGCCGATGCGACAACCCCGCTTGCCCAGCATCGGGTTAAACTCGGCCAATTCCGCGGCACGCGCCGCTACCTTGCCCACCGGCACGTCCAAGGTGGCAGCCATCTCGCGCAGTTCGCCCTCGCCATGAGGTAGAAATTCGTGCAGCGGTGGGTCCAGCAGACGCACGGTGACCGGACGCCCTGGCATCGCTTGGAACAGCTCGACAAAGTCGCTCTTTTGCATTGGTAACAACCGTGCCAGCGCCGCGCGGCGTTCGTCTTCGGTTTCGGCCAGGATCATCTCGCGCATCGCCGTGATCCGGCCGCGTTGGAAGAACATATGCTCGGTCCGGCACAAACCGATCCCCTGGGCGCCGAAGCTTTCCGCCGTGCGCGCGTCGGGGCCGGTATCGGTGTTGACCCGCACGCCCATCCGCCGCGTCTGATCGGCCCAGTCCAGCAGGGTCGCAAAGGCCCCTGTCGCTTCCGGCTGGATCATCGGCATCTTGCCGTCCAGCACCTGACCCGTCGTGCCGTCGACCGTGACGACCGCGCCTTCGGCAAAGCTGCGCCCATCCTCGGTCCGCAACACGCCCTCGTTGCGGTCCAGCGCCAGATCGCGCGCGCCCACGATGCAGGGTTTGCCCAGGCCACGGGCCACCACCGCCGCGTGGCTGGTCATGCCACCGCGCACGGTCAAGACGCCCGCCGCGGCGTGCATGCCACGGATATCCTCGGGGCTTGTCTCGACCAAGGCCAGGATCGCCGATGACCCCCGCGCCGCCGCCGCCTCCGCCGCATCTGGGCTGAAGACCAACGCCCCCGCCGCCCCGCCGGGCGAGGCTGGCAGCCCCGTGCCCAGCACGCTGCGCCGTGCGGCGGGGTCAATGGCGGGGTGCAGCTGTTCCTCCAGATGGCCGGGATCGACCCGCATCAGGGCCTCGTCCCGCCCGATGATGCCGGCTTCGGCCAATTCCACGGCGATCTGGACCGCGGCCCGGCTGGAGCGTTTGGCGCGTTTCACTTCCAGCACGCACAGCCGCCCGGCCTCGACCGTGAACTCCAGGCTGACGGCATCGCCGATCCGGGCCTCCAGGGCAGCGCCTGCGGCGCGCAAGGCCGGGATCACCTCGGGCGCCACGCCCTCCAGCGCGGGGACGCGCAACTGGCGGCTGGTGCGCTCCGCCTCGGTCAGGACCATGGGCGTGCGCATGCCCATCAGCGCATCCTCGCCCTGGGCCTGCGCCAGATAACGCCCGGTCAGCGCGACCTCGCCCGTCGCCTCATCGCGCAGATCGGCAAAGCCCGCGCCCGACGGGTCCGGCCCCACGCCCAGCGCCATGACCTGCACGATCAGCGCCATGGGCGCGTCGGCATCGCCGCCCATCGACTGGCGCCGCAGGCGTGCCCGGCGCGAGCACCAGGCCCGCGGCAACGCGGCCAACGCGCCGTCCAACTGATCGCGTGCCGTATCGGGGAACGCCTCGCCTGCATCCGCGATCAGGGCCAAGCTGGCATCCGCCAACTCATCCAACTGATCGGCGGCCAACTCCGTCTCCGTCTCGACGCCCGCGGCCCGCAGCACATCGTGCAGCGCATACTCGAAGTCCTCGCCCTCGATGGCCAGCGCGCCCGTCCCATAGGAATGGATCAGCCGGCGGCGCAGATCGTGGGCCGCCCGTTCGCCAAGTTCGGCGGCCAATGCCGGGATCACCGCCTTTGTCAGCCCGACATTCAAGATGGCCGGGGCGACACCCCCCGCGATCACAGGCGCCGAAGGGCGGACCGCCAGGAGCAGAGGCGCCTCCGGATCGCCCAGGCGGCGGCCGACCGCGGCCTCCAACTTTGCCAGCGCAGGGGCCACATCGCCCCCCCAGTCTGGCGGCAGAACAAAGGCCGGCGGCACCTGCAATCCGGCAGCTGCAGCATGGCCCAACAACACCGCCTTTTCACCGTGCGCGGCCGAGGGCGCGGCCCCGTCCATGCCGATCCAGCCTATGTCAAGCGGCGTTGTCATGCCGGTGTCATACAGCCTTTCTTCGCACTTGCACAAGCGCCGCCGCCGGCGGGTAAAGTCGACTTTGTGTACATACAGTTGCTGTACACTTGCTGTACGCGTGCTGCACAGTTGCTGTACGGGTGGAATCCCAGCGCTACCCCTCGATCGCGTCCCATCTCGCGACCTGGTTCATGACCTCGCGGATGCGGTTCAGCAGGCACAGACGGTTGCGCCGAACGATGCCATTTTCCGCGTTTACTGTGACTTTGTCGAAGAACAGGTCGATCGGCGCGCGCAGGGTTGCCATCTGCGCCATGGCAGACGAGAAGTCTTCCTTTTCAATGGCTTGGGCGATGGCGGGTTCCGCTAAATAGAGCGCTTGGAACAGCGCGCGCTCCTCCTCCTGTTCGGCGAACTTTACATCGGGCGCGCCAGAATACTCGACGCCGTCCTTCTTTTCTTCGATGGTCAGGATGTTATTTGCGCGTTTCTGCCCGGCCAGCAGATTGGCGCCGTCTTCTGTTCCCAGGAAAGTCTGCAGCGCGTGGACCCGGTTGACGAGCAGGACCAGATCGTCTTGGCCGCCCAGGTCAAAGCAGGCCTGGATCACATCATGCCTAACACCCTGATCTCTCAGGTAAATCTTCAGACGATCTGCGAAGAAGCCCAACAGGTCGGGGATTTTGGAGTCGAACTGGCTCAGCTTGTCCTGCAGGAACAACTCCTCCAACATCTCGCCGAACGGCGAATTTCGGGCGCTTTCCATGGCGTCCTTGCCGCCGGGCAGGGATTCGACCGCACTTTTGACCAGTTGGCCCATCTCGGTCGGCAGATCCGCGACCACCTGCAGCTCGTGCTTTTGGGCGGCGTCTGCCAGGCGCAGGCGCAGACCGTTTTCCAGTACCGTGCGGATTACACCCAAGGCCGCGCGGCGCAGCGCAAAGGGATCCTTGCTGCCCGTGGGCTTCTCGTCGATCGCCCAAAACCCGATCAGGATGTCCAGCTTCTCGGCCAGCGAAACGGCGATGCTGACGGGCTCGGTCGGCACGTCGTCCGACGGCCCCAACGGCGCGTAGTGCGCCTGGCAGGCATTCGAAATTTCAGCTGATAAACCAGCATGTTGGGCGTAGTAGCGGCCCATCACACCCTGCAATTCCGGGAACTCATAGACCATCTCGGACGACAGATCCGCCTTGGCTACACGCGCGGCTTGAACCGCGGCGTTCGGGTCGGCGCCGACTGCTGGGGCCAGATCACGGGCCAGGGCGGCGATGCGCTCGATCCGCTCCCACTGGCTGCCCAGTTTGTTGTGGAACGTCACCTGTTTAAGCGGCTCGGCCAGGGCTGCCATGCCGCCGTCACGCACCGTGCGCAGGTCATTTTCCCAGAAGAATTTGGCGTCCGACAGCCGAGCCGTCAGCACCTTGCCGTTGCCCTGCAGGATCGTCGCTCCGTCATCGTCGGTCACAGTATTGGCAACAGTAATAAAACGCTCAATACGGCCATCATTACTTCGAACGCTGAAGAACTTTTGATGTTCACGCATCGATTTGCGCAGCACCTCCGGCGGCAGATCGCGGAACTGGTCGTCGATCTGGCCCATCAGCACCACCGGCCATTCGACCAGCCCGGCCACCTCAGCCAAAAGACCGTTATCTTCAATCAGTTGTGCGCCAACGCCATCGGCCAGCGCGGTTGCGTCCCGGGCGATTTTGTCCGCCCGATCCGCCGGATCCAACATGACAAACGCTTTCTTAAGGCCTGCCTGATAGTCATCGAAATTGCTGACTTGAAACGGTTCGGGCGCCAGAAAGCGATGCCCTTCCGTCCTGTCGCCAGAGGTGATCCCATCGATGTCGATCGGCACGGCGCGGTGGCCGGTAACGTCGTGCAGGATACACAGGATCTGGTGCAACGGGCGCACCCAGCGCAGCGCGCCCGTGCCCCAGCGCATCGACTTTGGCCAGGGAAAGTTGCGCACGGCTTGTTCAACGGCCTCGGCGACGATTTCCTCGGCGGGACGGCCGGGTGTGGTGATGGTGGCGAACCAGACCTGGCCCTTCTTGTCGTCGCGGGCCACAAGGTCGTCCTTACGGAGCCCGGTTGACCGCAGAAAACCCTCCAGCGCCTTTTCAGGCGCGTCAACGCGGGGGCCCTTACGCTCCTCGACCCGCTCGGGCGTCATCTCGGGCAGGTCTGCCAGGGCCAGCGTCAGGCGCCTCGGCGTCGCGACGGCCCGACCGGCACCGTGGCTCAGGCCTGCCTCGGCCAGATGCCCGGTGATCAGGCGCTGAAGATCCTGCGTCGCGCGGCTTTGCATGCGCGCGGGGATCTCCTCCGAGAACAATTCCAGTAGCAGGTCGGGCACGGGTCACCCCATCGGTGTTCGGTAACGGCGCGGTCTTAGCGAAGCTGGCGCCGGAATGCGAGCCTAGTTGCGCCTGACCAGGCAGTTGCCGCCTATCCGTCTGATTTGGCTGCATAAACGGCGGGCTTCGCCGCGGGATTGGGCACCGACGCGGGCCGAGTAGAGCCGGCGGCCCCCCACTTTGCGCGAGCGGACGATGATGGCGCCGCGCCCGCCGACAACCGCCGAAAGCCGCGCACGGGCCCGGCGGAAGTTGCGTTGGGCAGCGCGGTAGGTGATCCCCGCCGCGATCTGCACGCCCCAGGGGGCGGCGCTTGCCACGGATCGGGTCGGCACCACGGGCAGGCGGGCGCACGCCTCGTCAAAGCTGCGGCCTTCCTCCATCGGGCGTTTCTCGACCTCGCGGCCTTCCTCGCGGAACCAGGCGGCCGGGCGGGCGGTGATCGTCAGGACGTAGTTTTCGGTCTCGTAGGGGAGGCGGCCGCTGCTGCGCGTCAGCCAACGAGCGACGCGGTTGGGGCCGCTGTTGTAGGCGGCGGCTGCCAGGCCGAAATTGCCGAATTGCGCTTTCAACTCAGCCAAGAACGCGGCCGAGGCGGGCAGCGCCTGGCGCGGGTCCCAAGGGTTCTGCAGGCCCCGAATGCGCGCGGTCTCCGGCATGAACTGGGCGATGCCCTGCGCGCCGACGGGGCTTAGCGCGCTGATATCAAACCGACTTTCCTGCCAGATCAGGCGCGTGAAGAAGTCCAGCGGCACGTCGTGCTGAGCCGCCGCATCGCGGATGAGGCCGCAGAGTTTGGCCACGTCGAAGGTCAGTGAAGCGGGCCGGTCCACGGGCACCGGCGGCAGCGGATCAGGATCGACCGGCCAATCCTGAGCGGTACCCAGAGCTGGCAACAGCGCGATGATCAGAACTGCCCCGCGGGCGCGAAACGCCGCGGGGCGGCGCGCGTCAGGTGCGGGCGCGGGCGCGGTCGCGCCGCGACGACATCGGTTGGAAAGCCACCGCCACATGATGTTCGCAATACGGCTTTCCCGGCACCGCTGGAAGCCCGCAAAACGCGAAATCGTCGTCCGTGGGATCGCCGATCGGCCATTTACAGGTGCGCTCAGTCAGCTCCAGCAGGGAAATCCGCTTGGCGAATTTCTGGATTTCGACCAGCGTTGCGCGGGCGGCCTCCTCCTCCGGTGTCGGCGCGCCGGGCGCGCGGGGCTGCGAGGCGTCGCGGATCTGCGGCGGAATACGGCGCTGCGGGGTCACCGGCGCGGGCGGCTGCGCTTCTGCTGCCGGCTTAGCCTCGGCCACCGGCTCTTTCGCCGCGGGGGCGGGTTTGGGCTTGGCAGCCTCGGCCGGCTTGGCGTCGTCGCTGCCAGCCGTGGCGCGATTGGACAGGCCCAGGCGATGCACCTTGCCGATCACCGCATTGCGGGTGACGCCGCCCAATTCCTTGGCGATTTGGCTGGCGCTTTTGCCTTCGCCCCAAAGTTCGCGCAGCTTCTCGACGCGTTCGTCCGTCCAAGACATATTAAACCCCTTGTGCCGGACCGCTCCGGGCAACAGCATTGAGCATTTCTACCAGACCGTTAGTTTAGGCCTACCCACCCGGCGATACAAGGCATCGTCCCATCGAACTTAACAGGCACTTAATGAAAGACACGTCTATGGCCCCGGATATGGGGCAACGCCGCTTTGGCCGGGTCAATTGGCTGGGCCTGCAGACGCTGATCGAGCGCGAGGTGATGCGCTTTCTGAGCGTCTGGACCCAGACGCTTATGGCGCCGGTCGCCACTGCGGTGCTGTTTATGACGGTGTTCACAGTCGCTTTCGGGGACCGCGCGGACGCCATGGTGGGGGTGCCGTTCACGCAGTTTCTGGCCCCTGGCATCCTGATGATGGTGGTGATCCAGCAGGCCTTCGCGAATACCTCGTCCTCGCTGGTGATCGCAAAAATCCAGGGCAACATCGTCGATACCCTCATGCCGCCCCTGTCCCCGGCAGAGACGCTGGCGGGCTATGTCATCGGGGGCGTTGCCCGCGGGACGACATGCGCCCTGGCTGTCGGCATGGTGGTTCTGCCCTGGGCGGGGATCTGGCCGCATAGCTGGCTGTGGATGGTCTGGTTCGTCTTTGCCGGGTCGATGATCCTGGCGCTGTTGGGCGTGCTGGGCGGCATCTACGCCGAGAAGTTCGACCAGATGTCCCTGATCACCAATTTTGTCATCACGCCGCTCAGCTTCCTGTCGGGCACGTTCTATTCGGTCGAGAAGTTGCCAGGCATCTTCTGGACGATCAGCCATGTGAACCCTTTCTTCTTCCTGATCGATGGCTTCCGGTTCGGCGCGCTGGGCGTCAGCGATACCGACCCCTGGATCGGCTTCGGCGTGACGCTGGCGCTGATGATCGTGCTGACCCTGTGGGCCTGGCGCTGGCTGGCAAACGGCTACAAACTGAAGGCCTGATCCCCGCCGCTGATCTGCCAAGATTGACAGACAACGCCCGCTTCCGCATAAGCACCAAAGCCCCGGGCGCCTGCCGCGGGGCTTTTCGGTTTTTGACCAACGTTCGAGACAAAAAGGAGACCAGACCGTGATGCCGCCCGTGATGCCAACTTATGCGCGGGCACCGCTCGAGTTCGAGCGGGGCGAAGGATCGTGGCTATTCACCATCGATGGCGAGAAGTATCTCGATTTCGGTGCGGGGATTGCCGTCAACTGCCTTGGCCATGCCCATCCGAAGCTTGTGGAAGCTTTGGAGGGACAGGCACGACGTCTGTGGCATGTTTCGAACCTCTACGACATTCCAAACCAGCAGGCGCTGGCGCAAAAGCTGGTGGATGCTACGTTCGCGGACACAGTGTTCTTCTGCAATTCGGGGGCTGAATCCTGCGAATTAGCCATGAAGATGGTGCGCAAGTATTGGTCTAGCGATGCGGACCCCGAACGCGCAAAACGCCATCGGATCGTCACCTTCGAAGGGGCGTTCCACGGCCGCACCATCGGGGCGATCTCGGCCGTGCCGGGGAACCCCAAGCTGGTGGACGGTTTTGGCCCGCTGTTGCCGGGGTTCGATCATCTGCCCTTTGGCGATCTGGAGGCTGTTGAAGCCGCCATCGGCCCGGAGACTGCGGCCCTGATGGTGGAGCCAGTACAGGGCGAGGGTGGTATCCGCCCTGGCACTATGGAGTTTCTGCGCGGCCTCAAGGCGCTGGCGGACGAGCACGACCTGCTGCTGGTTTTCGATGAGGTGCAGTGCGGCGTCGGGCGGACCGGCACCCTGTTCTACTACGAGCAACTGGGCTTCACGCCGGACATCATGACCGTGGCCAAGGGCATCGGCGGGGGCTTCCCGCTTGGGGCCTGCCTGGCAACCGAGGAAGCCGCCCGCGGCATGGTGCCGGGCACCCATGGCTCGACCTATGGGGGCAACCCGCTGGGCTGTGCCGTGGGGTCCGCGGTGATGGACCAGATGACGGAGCCGGGATTTCTCGACGAAGTTAAGCGAAAAGCAAGCTTTCTGCGGCAAAGACTGGCCGAATTGGTCGATGAACACGACGACCTGATCGAAGAGGTGCGCGGCGCTGGGCTGATGATCGGCGTGCGCTTCAACGCTCAGATGGCGCCGGTCGGCGACATGGTGGGGCTGGCCTACGATCAGCACATGCTGACCGTGCCAGCGGCGGAAAACACCATGCGACTACTGCCGCCGCTGAACGTGTCGGACGACGAGTTGAACCATGCTGTCGGCTGTCTCGACGCCGCATGCCGGGCTAAAAAGGCTGCGTGATGGCCCGGCATTTCCTGGACCTGGACCAGGTTTCCCCTGAGGATCTCAGGGGAATCCTGGACAACTCCCGGCAGGTGAAGGACGCGCGGGCCGGCTGGCCAAAGGCCCGGCCGGATGCCGAGCAACCGCTGAAGGACCGGATGGTCGCGCTGATCTTCGAGAAGCCGTCCACCCGGACACGGATTTCGTTCGATGTGGGCGTGCGTCAGATGGGCGGCCAGACCATGGTGCTCTCCGGCTCGGAGATGCAGCTGGGACATGGCGAGACGGTGGGTGATACCGCCCGCGTGCTCAGCCGCTATGTCGACGCGATTATGATCCGGACCTTTCAGCAGTCGACGCTGGACGAGATGGCGGACGCGGCGACCGTGCCAGTCATCAACGGCCTGACCAATGCCAGCCATCCCTGCCAGATCATGGCGGATGTGATGACGTTCGAGGAGCATCGCGGCCCGATCAAGGGCCGCCGCGTCGTCTGGTGCGGGGACGGCAACAACGTCTTCGCCAGCTTCGTCCATGCGGCCGAGGCGTTCGACTTTGACCTGGTCTTCTCGGGGCCGGAGACGCTGGATCCCCCGGCTGCGGCGCTTGCCAGCAACCGCGTCACCGTTGAACGTGATGCCGACAAGGCCGTAGATGGCGCTGATCTTGTCATCGCGGACACTTGGCTCAGCATGCACGACGATGTCTCGGCCCGCGACCGGCGTCACAATCAGCTAAAGCCCTATCAGGTCACCCAGCCCCTGATGGCGCAGGCGAACGCCGATGCGCTGTTCATGCACTGTCTGCCCGCCCACCGCGAGGAGGAGGTCACCTCCGAGGTGTTTGACGGCCCCCAATCGGTGGTCTTTGACGAGGCCGAAAACCGCCTGCACGTGCAAAAGGGCATCCTGCGCTGGTGCCTGGCATAGTCACAGCGCCGTTGGCGGGGATAACCGCGCCAACGGCCGCTGTTTGACCCACTTTACAGCCGCGCATTAACGCGCAGAATTCCCATTTGGACGCATCTGGGGGGCTTGGACCATGATCAATCGTCTTCTGATGGCAGCGTTGGTTGCGCTTGCGCTTCCGATATCGGCGCATGCTCAATCGCAATCAGCGATTGATGCGCAAAAGGGACAGGACATGATGCAGGCCTTCACCTGCCATCACATGATGCGCCTGATGTTCGTCGACAAAACCAAAGAGCTGTCACAGCGGTTCTACAAAATCGGCCTGCGCCTGGGCCGAGACCATCTGGAGGCGTTGTTTGCCGGTCGGATTACCGAAGAAGACAGGCGCGCCATCATCCCGGCGGTCATTCTTCAGGTCCCGGACGACCAAGGGATGAATTTCGTGCTGGGCGCCATGTATCAGCTGTCAAAAGAAGTTGCCTTCAAGAAAATCGAAGAACAGCTTGGCGGCGACTTCTACGATTTCCGCAAATCGCAACGAAACCGCGTCATCAACAACCTATTCGATGCGCAGATTTTCCAGGCACCCACGTGTGATGGGATTCTACGGGCAAACTAACAAGCCTGCCGCCGAAACTTTGCAATTATCTCAGCTGTTTAGGCGCCGGCCAAAAACCATGCGCCGCGGGCTTACGCCCATTTGCACAGGCGTTGAAACCGCGCTTAGACGTTAAACCGCATGCGTGGGAAGTCGATCGACGGCTCGATATTCTCGAAGCTGGGCTGCCAGTCGACTGACGTTCTGACACAGTTAGACGCCTTGCCGCGCAGATCCTCCTCGCCCCTGTGTTCTTGCATGAAGCCCAGGCCCTGATAGATCAGCGTATCGTCGACATAGACCATGCCCGCTGCCATCACGTCGTCGTGGAATTTCGATACAACTGCGTTGTCGCTGCGCACGTACCATGCGCCGCATACCCCGACTTTTCCCTGTGTTTCAAAGGTCTTGACCAAGATGTAGATGATCGGGCCGCTGGCCCAACGGACCCCGCCTGTGGTGTAGGTGCCGTCAAGGCTGCCCCCGTCAATCCGGGTGCCGGACGGCGTGCAAGCGGCGGTGGTAAAGGTGGCTGCGGCCAAAACGAGCCATTTCAGGGCTTTCATGAATGCGCTCTCTCAAATTGCTTTGCGGTTACGGATCGCGTTAACGATACCCGCTTTGGCGAGTGGGACCAGGGGGTTTGGGGCCCAAATCTGCCAGATGCGTGATTGATTGAGTGGCCGGTGATGGTCAACTGCGGGATCGCTCAATCGGAGGCGCGCAGTGCCTCGCTGAGGCGGTTGATCCGATAGACGCCGCCACCCAGTTGCGTGACGGCACCCTGTTTTGCCATATGAAACAGAGTGTTAGGGGCATAGCGGCTGCGGACATCCAAGCCCCGACGCCGCAGCTCTGCCGTCAGCGCCATGGTCGAGATCGAGGTTTCCGGCCAGTCGAGCAGGATCTGCAGCAGGATGCGGCGGCGCCCATCTTGCGCCGGTCTACCGCCGTGGCGCGGGCCGGTCCGATCGGGCATGGCGCGGCTGATCCTCAGGTCAGAAATGCTCACACGACGCGCCAAATCCTCGCGTTCGGCGGGCTCCAGCATGCCCATCAGCTCCTCTAAGGCGGCACCCAGCTTTTGCCGCTGGGCGTGGGCCTCGCGCATTTCCCCTTCTAATTCGGCGATCCATCGCGCCTTGCGCTCGTACTCGTCCACCAGGCGTTCGGTTGCCGATTGAATGTCGGCCTGGACCACCTGGATGGTGTCCGTCGTCATGGCTATTCTCCTGCTGAAAAGGCGTCGGGTCGGCGTCCCCTTGGGACACGACACGCGCTGAGAGACGGCCAATGTGACAAAGTTACGTTAAATTGTCGCTAACCCGATAATCGTTCCGCTGGAACGGCCGTGTCGTGATCTCGGCGAGACGGTTTGGCCGAACGGCAAGACGCCGCATACCTGCCGACCTGCCCAAAGGTCAGCTTTTCTGCGCCACCGGGAAGCCTCGCCAAGCGGCGTCGAAGAAGGCGCGCTCCAGCCCTACCGTCCGGGTGAACAGATCGACCGCCCGCGCCTGCTGTTCGGCAGTTAACCCGAGCCAGGCCGCATCCAACTGCGCCCGCAGGTATTGCACCACGCCTTCGAAGCCCGGCCCCGAATGCAGCGTGATCCATTCGCCAAACCAAAAGGGCAGATCGTCGGCCCGCGCGGCATGCGGGCTGGCCCAGTCCAGATAGGTCCACTCTGCCACCACCAGCACGGCCAGCATGCATTCGTAGCGGCCGCTGGTGCGGGCCTCGTCCATGATTGCCTGAAAGGCACCGGTCTCTGGCGCTGTCTCGGTCGCTTGGCTGGGCACGTCCAGCGCTTCGAAGCTGCGCAGGAAATAGGTATTCTCGGGCCCCGAGATCAGGCCCAGGAACTGCGCCGCCGGCACCACGTCGGCCAGGCTGGGGCCATGGGCGATGGCAGACGCCAAAAGCCGTACGAAGCCTTCGATAAACAGGAAGTCTTGCTGCAGGTAGCCGGCCATGCGCGGCTGATCCAGCGTGCCGGCCACCAAAGCATCGGTGAACGCGTGGTTGGTCGCCCCCTGCCAGTCTTCGGCGCACTGCGCGCGCAGTTGTTCCGTTACACCCATCTTCGCCCCCTGCTCCTTCGGCCCATGCGTCTTAGATCAGACCCATCTGCAACGCCCGGGCAACCATCACGCGGTCGCCTTCGACGTCCAGCTTAACCGCCGCGTCTTCCGGCGCCATCCAAAGCGGCTGGTGCCAGTCCTCGGTCGGGGCGCTCAGCGGCCGGACGGCTCGCGCCAGGCAGATCAGCTGGCGCTTGTGCGCCCAGAACCCGTAGTCCGGCATGAAGGTGAAGCGCTGGAAGGCGTCGAAATGGCGGATGTCGGTGATGCGCCAGCCGGTTTCCTCGCGCACCTCGCGGTGCAGCGCCTGCCAGGGGCTTTCGCCGGGATCGATGCCGCCGCCGGGCAGTTGCAACTCACCCCGTTCGTCGACCAGCAACAGATGCCCGTCGCGGCCCAGGATCATGGCATAGACCCCCCGGCGGTCGCGGTAGGGACGGTCAGGCAGCCAGGGTTCTCCGATGCGTCGCATGCCGCCCGTGTGCCATCTTGCGCGGCAGAGGGGAACAGGAATTTGCTTGCGGCGGAGCAAGGCACTATGTGACGCGCCTGTGCCGCCCCGGAGAGATGTCATGTCCACGCCAGACGATCACGTTTTGCCGTTTCATTTGGCGCGTTCCAACATGCGCGGGCGCGTGGTGCGCCTAGACGCGACCTTGGGCCAGATCCTGGAGCAGCACCGCTATCCGGCGCCGGTCTCCGCCCTGGTGGCCGAGGCGGTGGTGCTGACCGCGCTGATCGGCGCGGCCGTGAAACTGCGCTGGCGGTTTTCCCTGCAGGTGCGTGGCGATGGGCCGGTGCGCCTGATCGCCACCGACTGGTTCGCGCCCAAGGTGGCGGGCGGTACGGCCGAGGTGCGCGCGTATGCCAGTTTCGATGCGGATGCGGTGGCCGCGGCGACGGCCAAGCCGTTCGATCTGCTGGGTCAGGGCGTGATCGGGGTCACCATCGACCAGGGGCCGGGCATGACACCTTATCAGGGCCTCACCCCCTTGGCGGGCGGCTCGCTATCGGCGTGCGCCGAGACCTACTTTGCCCAGTCCGAGCAATTGGCCACCCGGATCATCTCGCTGTCCGGTGAAGCGCAGGTGCCGGGGTCCGAGGCGCGCTGGCGCGCAGGCGGCATGATGCTGCAGCAGATGCCGTCGGACGGCGGCTACATCCCGGACGCGCCGTCGGGCGAGGACGGGTTGATGTCAGCCGATGATGTGGCCGAGATGGGCGACGGCGCCGAGGATTGGCGGCGGGTGAACTTCCTGGCGGAAACGGTCGAGGCGCACGAGCTGATCGGCCCCGTCATCAGCCCGGAGACATTGTTGACCAGGCTCTTCCACGAGGAAGCCGCGTCGGTGTTCCCGGCGCAACCGGTGGCGTTTGGGTGCACGTGCTCGGCCGAGCGGGTAGTTGCGGCGATGGCGCAGTATTCGGCCGAAGACATTGCCGAGATGACGACCGAGGATGGCAAGCTGACGGCCGACTGCCAGTTCTGCGGCGCGCATTACGAGTTCGACCCAGCGATGTTGGGGGCGGAGGCGGTGCGCGACACAGGGACAGGCTGAGACAGGGACAGGCTGAGCGAATGCGGCGGCTAAGGCTGCAGCTGCGCCTCGGTCGACATCGCTTCGTAGACCAGCCGGTGGAAGTGGTGAAGCGCCTGCTCACCCTGGCCCGAGGCTTTGTCGCCCGTGATGATCGGCCCCTGGCTATAGCCCATGGACTTCAGCCCCCGCTGCACGCTTTCGCATAGCGCGATGTCCTCGGGCGCCAGGATATTGGCGGTGTATTCGCTGCGCTGGTTGTTCGCCTCACCCGATGCGGACAGCATATGGCCTTCGAAGCTGGACGTCGTGGGATCGATCGGGCGCACCGAAAAGACCGCCAGTTCCTCGGAGCCCGGCATAATGCCAAAGGTCGTGTTGGGCCAGATGTACCAGAAGGCCGAGGCTTGAAAGCCGCTTTCCGGGCTGACCTGATAAGCCGTGTTCTCGTGGCGGATATCCTCGCCCAGCTGCCGCGACCAGTAGGGGCCGCAATCGACCTGATAGGCATTCATGCAGATGATCGAGGAGAAATCCGGGTGTGCGTGGTGGCAGTGGTAGCATTCCACATAGTTGTCGACCACGACCTTCCAGCCGGCTTTTTGCACCGTCTCGCCCAGCAGGTCGGTCTGGGTGCCCAGCGGTTGGAGCCGGTCGATGAAAGGGGCTCGCGCGCGGATGTCCGCCTCGACCTCGCCCACCATCTCGGCCATGGGCACGGCGTTGTCGTCCAGGTTCACAAAGACGCAGTCGCAGAACATCTCCAGCCGCACCTGGCGCAGGCTATAGTCGGCGCGGTCAAAGCCCGGGCGTTCCTGGCTAAAACGCGCGCCGCTCACCGTCGCCGCCCATCATGACGAATACGTTCTGATCGCAGATCTGCACCGTCATGTAATCGCCGGGTTCCTTGAAGAACCCTTTGTGGCCGACATACTGCCAGGTCCGGTAGAAGATCGCATGTTTCTCGCGCTCGAAGATCGCGGGATCGACATACCAGCTGGCGGGCAGCGTGAAACTGGTCTGCGGGTCGTCGGTAAGCGGCAGATCCAGCCCCGGCATCGGGGATTTTACGTCCGTGTCCAACATTGGCTTTCTCCTGGCTAGCTGAGCAGTAGTGTGATTTGGCGCCCTGATTGGATCAAGCTGGAACGCGTCACCCACAGTGCTTCTTCCGAGACTGACCCGCGCGTGCTGACGCACGCACGCGCCCGCGCGTCCAGGCCCCGCCCCCACCCCCCCCCGGGGGCGGCCGCGCCGGGCCCGCGCGGGGGGGGGGGCGGGGGGGG
>JBCCML010000067.1:0-22979 GCA_039026375.1 Pseudomonadota bacterium | reverse complement strand
GGACCAGTTCAACTTCGAGCAACGCTCCGGCAACGACACGGTGGCGAACTTCGAGGTGGGGCTGGATCGCGTGTTCATCAACCCGACAAACCTGGACGACACGGCCAGCGGGGCGGCCAATGACGGGGTCTTCGACAGGAGCGACCTGCAGTTCTCGACCGTCAATGTCGGGGGCGACGGGGCGATCGCAGACGCCCAGGTGCAGTTCACGGCGAGCGACGGGACCTTCACCTCGACCATCACCTTCCTGGACGTCGACACAGCGGACCTGCAGACCAACGGCCTGTTCTTCTTCTTCGGGTGAGCGACGGCGTTTGCGCTGGGCTGAAGACCGCCCAAGCTAAATAAATCCGAAGCTCGCCTTTCGCTCAGATGTTCGCGTAGCAGCTTCCACTTGAATGTCCGGTTCTGCTAACCAGCCAATGAATTGCTGCGTCGCAACGCAGTGAAGAATGGGCTCGCCACCTACATTTTCGGCATCGCACAAAGCCCATTTGCCAGTGGGATGCTGTCCCGCGCGAGCGGCCCAAAGCGGTCATTTCTAGTTGAGCCTCCTGCTGCAGAGCAGCATCCCGTTTGCTGCCATTCAACAGCCGAAATCTTACCCAGATCCGACAATGCATGAACAGACCGGCTACCTATAGTTTTGCGCGAGAACAGACATTCAAGGTTGCCAGCCATTCTCGATCGCATTTGCTTCGGCGCCTGGGGCGAGTGGCTCGCCGCCGCCCAAGGCTTCGATCATTGCTGCAAGCGCGTCTGCACCCGGCCCGGACGCCGGGGCAAAACCCCCGCCGTCGTCCGCGTCCATGGGAGCGCTGACAATGATCTCCACGTGCCACGCCTGACTCTCGCTTCGGCATGCGATCCCGAACTCCAACTCATCTGGCAAGTCGCCAGCAACTTCGAACTCGCGGCAATACCTGCCGGACGCATCTGTAAAGGTGAGCATCGGCATGATCCGGTCTTCATGGGCCATGCCGCTTGGCAAGGTCTCAAGCGCAAGATGCAACCCGCTGTCGCGAGGGGCATCACCAAGCGAAATCCCGGGGCTCGAACTGGTGCCACCGAACTGCGTGCCAATCCCCAGCCCAATCACGACCGCTATGCTGGCAGCCGCAGCAGTTGGGATCCACGTGCCTGGCTGGGCAATCCTTTTGCGGGACGGGACGACAGTCTCATCCCGCCCGGTCAAGGTTTTCGTAAGCGACGGTGGCATGGGGGCCGTTGCCACATCCGCAAAAGCAGCACGCAAGATGTCGTTTCCCTTCTCGATTTCCTCGACCAGTGCAAGGGCTTCCGGATCGTGCTCAATGATTGCCGCGATCCGCTCAACCGCGGAGTCATCCAGCGAGCCATCAACGAAGGCTGCGATCTCCTCCTCTGTCCACTTGTCGCTCATGAGAACGCTCCTTCCTGAAGAGGCTTGAGTTTTGCACGCGCGCGGGCAAGCCGGCTCATGACAGTGCCAACGGGGACGTCGAGAACGTCGGCGGCCTCGCGATACCCAAGTCCCTCGATGGCGACGAGAGCGAGCACGGCGCGTTGATCCTCCGGCAAGGCTGCCATGGCCTCGCGAACACGGGCCAGCAGCAAACGATCCTGCGGGCGCGCGGCGCCGGTCCCTGCGTCAGACAGCGCGGCGAGCGCATTGTCATCGGAGCGAGCGAAGCGGCGCTCGTGCCGTCTGCGCGCATCCAGGAACGTTGTCTGGACGATCCTGTACATCCAGCTTTCGAACCGCGTGCCGGGCTGGAATTGATCGGACCGGGCAAGGGCCTTCTCACAGGCTGTCTGCACGATATCATCTCCTTCGCTGAGGTTCCCGGCTAGGGCGCAGGCAAACCGCCGGAGCTTCGGCAGAACAGCGATCAGGTCTTGTCGAACGCTCTCGCTCATCAGGCTCTCACAACGGCAGCTTTGACGGAGAACGATGCTATGCGCCTTTTATTCCCGCGATACTGGAATATTTTCTGCCCGGGCGCGTTCTTGCCTCACAATGCATGAGGAATGCCGATGAAGCGCCTTTTCCTGCTGTTGCTGGCCGCAGCCTTGTTGGCCCTCGCGTCTGATCCCACGGATCCCAGGCGTCTTGGTGCGGTCGCTGTTGCTGACGAAGGAGATGGAGGGGATGGCGACGGCGGTGATGGAGGAGACAGCGACGGCGGAGACAGTGACGGAGATGATGGGGACGATGGGGATGACGGCGACGACGGTGACGACGGTGACGACGGTGACGATGGCACATCCGCAAGCGGGCAAGGATCCTCGTCTGGGCGAGGGCGCGGAGATACAGACGTAGGCGACGATCCTGTATCGGAGCTTATTGACCTGATCTTTGGTGCCGACAGGCCGGTTGTCCCCAGCGAAATCCTGGTTCTCACGCCATCCGGCCAAACGCTACCAGATTTGGCTGCGTTGCAGGCGGCGGGTTTCGCGGTGCTGGAAGACACTGCGCTCGCAGGGCTGCAAGCCAGTTTCCTGCGGCTTTCCACCCCGCCAGGTGCGGCTCTTGCGGAGGCAGCGCAGACCGTTCGAGCCCTCAGCCCTGGGTCGTTGGTCGACCTGAACGATCTCTACGAAGGCGCGGGGTCTGGCTGTGGCGATGCCTGCTGGGGGGCGACGCTGGTCGCGATTGATGGAGCCAGCGGCAGATCCTGCCGTCGCGGTGCGCCGATCGCCCTGATCGACACGGGCGTGCGCCGCGATCATCCCTCCCTTCGACGCGCGCGCATCGAGGCAAAGTCGTTCCTGCGCCCTAGGGCAACGGCTGCCCCTATGGACCACGGAACCGCAATCGCCGCCATGCTGGTTGGCGAGGTTGTGCCCGGTAGCGCGCCGCTAGCTCCCGAAGCCCGCTTGTTGGCGGCCGAAGTCATGCACCTGTCCCGAGATCGCCAAAGGGCCGATGTCTTCGCGTTGGTCGAGGCACTGGACTGGGCTCTCGAGGCGCGCGCACGGGTCATCGCGCTCAGCCTTGCGGGGCACCGGAACGCGGCCCTGCACTTTGCCGTTCAGCGCGCCTCTCGCCGCGCCAACCTTCTGGCTGCGGCAGGAAATGGTGGCGCGCGCGGCAAGCCTGCCTATCCGGCGGCATACCCGGAAGTAATGGCAGTCGCCGCTGTAGATGCGCGTCTGCGCGCCTACCGAAGCGGCACTCGTGGGTCTTATGTGGAAGTCGCGGCGCCGGGTGTCGGCATCCCATCGGCCTCAGCCAATGGCGGCACAGGGACTTTCACTGGTACCAGCTTCGCCGTGCCTTTCGCTGTGGCCGCGATGCTGCGTGCCCGCGCGCGAACCGGCGGTGATCCGGACGCGGCCCGAAAGCTGCTGAGTGGCACCGCCCGAGATCTGGGCGCGCCGGGCCGCGATGATATCTATGGCTTTGGCCTGATCCAGTCCCCTGGAAAAGACTGCGTCTGACGACGAAAATCTCGGCGAGATTGGGGAATAGACCCCAGTCCTGATCGTTCTTCTTCGAACAGCGCCTTCAAACGGTGCCAACGTCCGGGAGGAGAACATGAAACCCATCATCATTGCACGGCCGCGCGAAGGGGGCTCCCTGGCTTGCGGACGCGCCCGCGCCGTTGGGTGGGTATTCCACACAACCACACACGCGTCCGTCAGAGGCTCCATCACCTATCTGGACACCGCCCTGGCCAGCCTCATAGGCGGCGCCTGGCTGCGGACTGCCTGATCATGAAAGGGGACGATGATATGTTGGACCACAGTGGCAATCACGCCCCGGCCTCTGGGTGCCAGGTTTCACGGATCGCGCGGCTGGGTACGGAGAACTTGTGCTGCTGGACGTCGGTGCCGGGCCCGCACAACCCGGAAAGGCCACCCCTTGTAGCCATCCACGGATTGCACCGCGGGGCCAAGCAGCAGGCAAGTCTGCTGGCGCCGCAGGTTGCGGCGTCCGGCCAAACTGTCATCGCTCCGCTCTTTGACCGGGATAACTGGCCAGACTATCAGCAAGTGGTCCGGAAGAGACGGGCTGACCTCGCACTTCTGTCAGCCTTGGATGACCTCGCCATGGCTGGGGTGAGCCGCACAGACCGGGTTGAGCTTTGTGGATATTCCGGTGGCGCGCAATTCGCCCATCGGTTCGCCATGCTCTATCCGCATCGCGTGGCACGGCTGAGCTTGATCGCAGCTGGTTGGTACACATTCCTCGATTCCAAGCCGTTTCCCTATGGTCTGAGAGCACCAAAAAGCCGCCATACCAGTTGGCAGCCGCGATCTCTCGGGGACCTCGCCACGTTCCTCTCCCTGCCAATCCGCGTCTTGATCGGGACCGAGGATGACGTGGTGGACGAGAACACTCGGTCGGGTCCCGAGATTGATGCGCAGCAAGGCCGGACCCGCCGCGAGCGGGCCGCACGCTGGGTGTCAGCCATCGAGGATGCCGCGCGGCTCAGCGGCATCCGGCCCAATATCAAGCTGATCGAACTTGATGGCTGCGGGCACGATTTCCGCGCCTGCCTCGCCCATCCCGAAGCTCGGCGGCATCTGTTCCTCAACCCGCAAATCCCGCTAACAAGATGAAGGAGAAACCACAGATGAACGCATTCGTTCCCTTGACCGCTTCGCACGAAACCGCCTTGAACCCGACGACCTTGACCTGTGCGAAGTGGGCATTCACGACGCGACGCGTCGCCCGTGATGCAGCCATCGGCCTCTGTTGCGACTTGAAGGCCGCGAGGGCAGGCGACCTTGTGCTTGGCCGGGTCGAGCGGATCGGATCGCACAAGCGGCTGCAACTGGCCTCGGGCCGTCCCTCTCAACTATACTCCGGCGAACTGGTGATCGTCGTGTGTGGTGCGCGCTATGCGCCCGACCAGTTCGAGGGGTTGGCCGAACTCACGGTCTCGGGGTCCGATTTGCTCGCCGGCGGCGGCGTTCTGGGCCGCATGCGCAACCGCAACGGCAAAATGGCCGCACCCACCCGGATCAGACCTATCGGGTTGCTTACCGGAGCGGATGGCACGCCACTCAACCTCGCACAGTATGCTATCCCCGCGCGTCCGCGCCCGGCGATCCCGGTAATCGGTGCGGTTGGCGCCTCCATGAACTCGGGCAAAACCACGGCGGTGGCAAGCCTCGTGCACGGTCTGGTGCGCGCAGGCCACCGGGTCGCGGCCATCAAGGCCACAGGCACCGGGGCCTTCGGCGACTACAACGCGTATTTGGATGCAGGCGCGCATCATGTGGCCGACTTCGTGGATGCCGGGATGGTCTCGACCTATCTCGAGCCTATCCCCCGGATCTCGAAAGCCACCGATGCCCTGCTGGCGGGTGCGGCTGCCGACGGCTGCGACATTGCTGTCGTCGAGTTGGCAGATGGCCTCCTGCAGAAGGAGACGGCAGCCCTGATCGCCGATCCGGCCTATCGGGCTCAGTTCGCGGGCTTTTTGCTGGCGGTCCCTGATGCGCTCGCCGCCACGGGTGGGGTCGCGACGCTGGCGAAAATCGGCATCCGTCCGCTTGCCTTGACGGGGTTGATCACACAGTCGCCCATGGCAACCACGGAAGCCGAGGCCGTAACGGGCTATGACATTGCGTCCCGCGAAAAACTCCGCGACCCGGCGTTTGCAACGGTCCTGTTCAGCCGGGCACGCGTGATTGCCAACAGCGCCAATGCGCGGGTGATGTGAGCGCATTTCCCTCGATCAACGGGCAGGGGCGCGGCCGGTTTCTCACGCTCGTGGTACTGACCGCGCTCCTGCAAGCGGGGGCCGCAGCGGTTGCTGCGGTCGCCACCCGCGATGTGTTCGCAACCTTTCTCGCGCCGGCCGGGTCCTTGCCCTGGGCGGCCCTTGCCATCCTGGCTGCCAGCGGGGTCGTCATCGCAGGCGGTCGGATCGCGCAGGCCACGGTCGCAGAACGGCTTGGGCAATCGTTTACTGGCGAGTTGCGCGAACAGCTTTTCACTCAACTCTCCCGGATGCCGCGCCTTGAGGTGCAGAACCAGCGTCGCGGCGGGCTATCGCTTCGCTTTGTTGGTGATCTCTCTTCGATACGGAGCTGGGTTGGCGATGCGATGCCAAAGCTGATCGCAGCAGCGTTCGTGCTGCCTGCCGCCTGCGGCGCGGGCTTTCTGCTGAACCACTTGATTGGTGCCGCGCTGGCGGCTTGCGTCTGTGTTGGGCTGGCGGCGATGACGCTCGCGGCACGGACGCTCAGACCCCTGCACCGCGCCCTGCGTCGTCAGCGGGCACGCCTGTCGGCCGATATGAGTGAGCGGGCGCCGCAAGCTCCGGACCTGCGCCTGATCGGGCGTCTGGGCCACGAGATTGCGCGCTTGCAGACCCGCACGGACGCGCTGACCGAGGCTGCAACCGCCAGACGGCGGGCTGGCGCGGTAATGCGCGCGATTCCGGATACGATTGCGGCCATCGCAGGAGCTCTAGTTCTCGGAATCGCGCTGCACCTAGACCTGCCCGCATCACTCGCGGCAGGAGGCTTGGCGGCGGCCGCCATCCTCGTGGCCCCGCTCCGCGACCTCGCCATGATCTGGGACCGGTACAACGCCTTCGTCGTTGCACGTTCCAAGTGTCTTCGGGTCTTCCGGCGACCAATCCTGCCCGCACGCAAAGCCTTGCCATCACAGCCAAGCCTTACTTTCGAAGACGTCTCGCACGGCCCGTTGCGAAGTCTCTCCTTCCATGTGCCTATTGGCGGACTGCTGCAGGTGCACGGCGCGAACGGAGCGGGCAAGACGACACTGCTGCGGCTTGCTGCTGGCATGGAGGAGCCCGCATATGGCCGCGTGCTGATGGGCGATCATCCCGCCACGTCCGCCTCGCCGGAGTTCGGAGTTTGCCTGATTGACGCCCAAACGCCAATTCTGGCCGGAAGCCTGCGCCGCTGCCTCACGCTTGGCGCGGTGAAACGCCCTTCCGACGCGCAGATCATGGAGATGGCGACGGCCTTTGGACTGAAGATGCTGCTTCAACGCGTAGGCGGCCTCGATGGTCGCGTGAGCGAATTGGGGAGGAATATCTCAGAGGGCGAACGATGGCGTGTGCTGCTTGCCCGCGCAAGCCTGTGCCAAGCCCGACTTGTTCTTCTGGATTGCCCTGACGGCGTGCTGGACCCAGACTCTATCGATACTTTCGTTCAATGCATGGCGAGCGTGGGGGCTACCTTGATCATGACTGGGAACATGCAACGTCTGAACCGGCAAAGAAGTGAGGCCCAGGTGATCAACCTGTCATAGGTTTGGTCTCGGAACGGGCTGAACGACTCCTGTGCGTGTCGACTTCACTGCCATTTGCTATGTCGGTTTGTGGCGCATCCCGGCTGCCCGTTGAGGATTACGCCTACGCCCGAACCTGAGGGATCAGCGGACGGCCCTGAGCAGCCAGAAAGGTGACCTTATCCGAACGGCCGTTTTCAGCATTGCCCCATGAAGACATTGAAGACACTGCTTCGACCGCTTTGTCGGGGCGATTGGTATTCCGTCGACGGCAGCTCAGACTTGTTCATGAGCGCATGTCAGAAGCCGAAACGAAATCAGAGAAGTTTCGCAGCGCTCAGAACGGCACTTCCTCAGAGACCGCCAATCTCGACGGCGTCGATCCGCAGACCTGACTGACTGATGCCTCGGCCGGATCGCAGATGACAAGATCAAACGTCTAGGCGAGGTGCTGTCCTGGCACTGCGCTGTTGAGGCAGCGTGACCGGCAGAAGCCTCACGCCGCCAAAGCGCGTTCACTTGACGGTCACTGACGGACGGAGTTGGTCTTGTTCCAGCGCCAGCCCAACAAGGCTGCCCCTTATGTCCCGTTGCCCCCATCAACGAAGTAAGTATCTTACTGGGCCTCATCTCCACAGATGATCATGGATGCCTCGATGGCGGGGGCGCCGCGAACTGGTACATTTTTCGACGGCCCTTTGGATCAGCGCCTGCGCGGTGCTTCCGTGCCGTCGCCCAATCCTGCTCACATCCTCAAACTAGTGTCTATGTTTGAGACTTGGGAAACTGGAGTGCATCGCCGAATCCGCTGCAAACAACGCAACGCACAGTGCCAGCTGCCGCTTTAACCTGCAGTTGACGGTGCATTCGGAGTTGCAACGTCAACGAACACAGGTGATGCAATCGTTAGCGTTTGCGCATGGATCAGAACGCATGAGTGACGAACTGGAATCCCAAGAGACTGAGCAGCCAAAGGTGTTCCTGTCGTATTCTCGCAAGGACCGCGAGCGGGCGCAGGGTTTTGCCGAGGCCCTGCGCAGCCGGCGCTTCGGCGTCTTCAAGGACACCGATGACATCCTGCCGACGGAACAATGGCGCGATCGGCTTGAGCAGTTGATCATCGAGGCGGACACGATCGTGTTTCTACTGTCCCCTGCTTCGGCCGTGTCGGAAGTCTGTGCCTGGGAAGTGGAACTGGCGACTTCCCTCAACAAGCGCATCGCACCGATTATCATCGAGGATGTCGATGGTGCGGACATTCCACCACTGTTGTCACGGCTCAACTACATTTTCTGCACGCCACGAGATCCGTTTGAGAATGCCGTCGATACGTTGGTTTCTGCGCTGAACACCGACATCGAGTGGATTCGCGAGCATACCCGCCTGACGACCCTCGCCGCGCGGTGGGTTCGGTCGAACCGCTCGCCACGATTTCTGCTGCGAGGACAAGACATCATTGATGCAGAACGCTGGCGCGACAATCGACCGGCTGAAGCACCCGCGGTGACCCAGCACCAGGCAACTCTGATTTCGGACAGTCGCGCAGCCGGGGGTCGGCGCCAGCGAAACGTCGTGCTCGGCGCCTGTGCGGCGGCCGCGGTTGGTAGTGCTCTCGCAGTGCTCGCCTACTTGCAGAGCGTCGAGGCAGATACCCAGCGGGATATTGCGCAAGCCAACGCCATCGAAGCAGAAGCCAACGCGGCCGAAGCCGAGGCGCAACGTGACCTCGCAGAGACGAGCGCCGCTGAAGCGGAACGCCAGCGCATCGAGGTGAGCCGACGGCTGATCACGCAGAGCCTGCGGGCTGGCGATTTTGCGGAAGCTGCCCGGCTTATGCAGGAAATCGATCCGGATAGCCCATCGACAAAGATGGTTCTCGCCAGCCTGATGTCTCCCGAAGAGGCGGGCAGGCGTGATACGACAGGGCTCCCCTTCCTGCTGAACGATACGTTATACCTAAGTCAGCAGAACGCCCCACCGATCCCGCTGGCGCTCGATTTTAGCGCAACCGGTTGGACTCCCATGGAGGGGTCTGTGCTGTTGATCAGCGACAGCTCTCAGGTACGCTGGATTTCGCACGACGGGACTTTGCTTGGTGAGGTGCCGGCCGTACCAGGCGCAAGGCCTTGCGGCGTTCATCGGGGCAATGACCGCTTCACGATCTATTCGCTGATGAACTGGAGATGGACTTCCAACTCGGAGGTCTTGGTGGTGACTTTCGTGCCTCGAGAGCCTGGGCCCATCACCCGAGGAGAGTACAAGAACTTCGTCAACGATATGATCCCGCTGGACGGCCCAGGGGGCGCATACGACATCAACACCGAAGATCTGTTCAATGCATGTTCAGATAGCCTTCGGACCGAAGAACGGAGCTTCGGGTATGTGCCCGTCTGGGAGGATTTCGACACCACTATTCGCTCTATTGACGAGGTAGCCTTCCCCGGACCTGCAGCGGAGCCCAGTCTTTGGGATGGACCGGCCGAGGTGGACTACTCGGGGTCAGCAATGATTTCGATGCTGGGCTCGATGGGGATAACGCAACGCCACTTTGAAGCGCTTGGTATGAGAGTGCCGCCCGATGACGGTCCGGGGCCGAACGGCGTTCAATCGATTCAGTTTTTTCCGCGCGATCGAACGGTAATGTTCGGGATTGGCGGTGGAAGATGCCTGTTCATTCCTGGGACGGTCTTTGCGTGCCCGCGTATAGGCGGGCCGAGGACCACACACCACGCCTATGATCCGGTGCGCCGCGTGATGGCGATTTATGGGAGCCAGATGACCCGCTGGGGGACGGGGCGGGGGCGCACCGGAAGCTTGTGGTTCTTTTCAGCGGACATGACGGCTCACGGGGGCGACCTCCAGGAAAGGATACGCTCTGCGGCCTTCAACACCGAGGGGCATCTTGCCGTACTTGAGACGGGCGCCTTGATCATTCTCGACGCTGAGCAGAGTGAGATCTACCGGCGACCACTACCGCGCGGTGCGCGCGCCGTAAGCTGGTTGCCGGACGGTCGCCTGATACTCGTCGGACGGGATGGAGTGCACGTTGGCGCGCACCCGGGGGAACTAGAGTTCACGCCACTGCTCGCGCCCGAGTTACCGAGACACTTCTACATCGACGAGAACACGTGGATCGCCCCGCCCTCGTCAGGATCGGTCGTGGCGCTTGGCTACTGGAACCGCGTGGTACTCTTTGATGCTGACTATATGGCCCCGGTCTCCGGCATGTTCGAAGTTCCGCATCGCCACGTCCAAAACGGGCGGCAGTTGTCGACAGATCCGAACGGTCTTGTCCGTCTGACGGTCTCAGGTTTGAATTACATTCGTCGTGGCCTTATCGATCCGCTGGATGCTCGGTACTTGGACCCTGCGGCGGTTTTCGAGTAGCATAGACTGCCAACCGCCCAACTGGAGTATTCAGCAAATTCCATCTCCACTGCGCGCAAAGGCTCCTTCGAGGCCTGTTTCGTGCTAGCTCTCACGCCTCCTCTGCCTCAATGAGCGGCTTCCGCCGTCCAGCGGTCATCTGAGCGGACCAGTCTGACATTTCCCAGATGCTAGAAGCCGACATTGGCGTAACCTGCAGCGAATGACTGCTCTCCGCCACATGCCGCGACCCTCAATCTGCACCCGTCAGCTACTCCGACCAGGTCAAGAGCCGTTCCCGCCGTCGCTCAAGGCGACCTGACCGCTGGTAAGCTCGCACGCTGCCTGTGTCGACCCTGTGGCCGAGGCAGGCTTCTTTGACTTCATAGGGAGCGTCGGTCTGCTCCTCGACCCATGTTCTGAAGGTTGCTCGAAAGCCGTGGGGTCGCGCCACGTATCGCGCTCGCTCCATAAATCGCGCCATCGCAGCGTCGGACATCGCCTTACCGCGCGGTGCCGGGAAAAGTAGGTCCGACGCTGGCGATGAGCGGCGGCATCGATGACTTCCAAGGCCTCCGGAGCAAGCGGCACACGGTGCTCCTGCCCAGTCTTCGTCCGCTCAGCGGGCACGATCAGCACATCGTCAACGACGTCCTCGCGACGCGCGAAGCAGATTTCGCTCGTGCGCGCAACAGTCAGCATGAGGAAACGCAGCGCGAGGCAGCACATCTGCGGCTTGCTCGCGAGCATGGCGTAGAATGCAGATGCTTCTGGGTAGGGGATCGAGGGCACATGCGCGGCTTCGTGGCGCTGCTCGCCGAGCAGCTCGCGCGCTTTCATTTTCGCCTGCAGATCGACGTCCAGGCCGAGTGCGGCGGCATGCTTGAGCGTCAGGTTCAGCCGGTTAATCGCCTTTCGCGCAGTATCTGATTTCTCGTGCCATATCGGCTCGAGCAGGCGCTTCAGCACATGCTGATCGACATCCTCGATTGCCTTGTCACCGATCTTCGGGATCACGTGCACCGAGAGCGGTGATAGCCAGCGGCCCGCGGCCGCGTCACGCTTAAGCTGCGCTTGCCGCGCGTCGAGACAATCCGCAATCGCCTCCGAGAAAGTGAGCCGCTTGCTGCGGATCTTCCCGGCCGCTCGCTCTTCGAGCGGGTCAACCCCGTCGCGCAAGCGCCGCCGAGCGGTCTGCGCTCACTCTCGCGCTTCAGCAATCGTCACGTCTGGCCAAGGGCCGAGACCCATCTCCCGGCGCTTTCCGTTGATCGTGAGACGGAGGATCCACTTGCCGGCGATCTTGTCGCGCTTCACCAGCCAGAGGCCCTGCTCATCGGCGTACTTGCCGACGTCGAGGCTCTTCGCTTTCATCAGGTTAAGTGTATTGAAGATCAACGGCTCACCACCTGGCCTACCTTTTGTGGCCCCCTTTTCAGACCACCCGTTATCATGGAGAACGGTGAGAAGCCATGTTGACTGGCGACGAGTCCCTCAGGCAAATTTCTGTTCTATAGAGGATATCTAGGTCAGCAATGCGCAGGTATGAGAAAATGATGCGATGCCGTCCCTGGGCACCATTCCCCATCTCGTCCGAAAGCTGATTGAGTTGGTGTTATCCGCGCCGTTTTGCAATTGTCGAACCTAAGAGAGCCTTTCTGCGCCATAGACGCGGCCGGGATCAATCAGAAAAGCTTGAGTTGAGTCGATGGAACGGGAAGCTCGGCTTTAGCAAACGTGGCCCGTTGATCGAACCGGGGGCGGGTTGGGTGCTGATGGGTTCGACTTATTCAGACGGAAACTGTTCACTGGCCCGGTCGGCCAGTGGGCGAAACACGCCGCGCCCCTTAGCGACATGTAGCGCCAAGGAACGCCTAGAATTGCAATTGTACCCTGCGGGTCCTCTGAGGGTTGCATATTTGAGTAAAAAAAAGTCGTTAACCTGTTGACTTTCAGCCCGCGACAACGAATTGCCTCCTTGTCAAACCTGAGTGATTAGGTCGGATTAAATTGCAACCAGGGAGAACCACGTGAAACGCACGCTTGCTGCCATCCTCGGCACCACCATCTTCGCTGCCGCCGCCACCGCGGCCCAAGCGAATGAGCTGAACCTTTACTCTTCGCGCCACTACGACACGGACGAGCGTCTGTATTCGAACTTTACCGAGATGACCGGGATCAAGATCAACCGGATCGAGGGGAAGGCAGACGAGCTGATCGCGCGCATGGAAGCCGAGGGCGCAAACTCGCCGGCCGACATCTTTATGTCTGTCGACACGGTCCGCCTGGCCCGCGCAAAGAGCATGGGTCTGTTGCAATCGATCGAGAGCGACGTCCTGGAAACGCACATCCCAGCCTACCTGCAGGATGCGGACAACCAGTGGTTCGCTTTCTCGCAGCGCGCCCGGATCCTGTTCTACGACAAAACCGCCGTGGCCAATCCGCCGCGGACGTATCAGGATCTGGCCAGCCCCGAGTACAAGGGCATGGTTTGCATCCGTTCGTCGTCGAACGTCTACACCCAGAACATCACCGCGGCGCTGGTCGCGCACTTGGGTAAGGATGCCATCAAGGGCTGGGCAACCGCCGTTGTAGGTAACTTTGCCCGCTCGCCGCAGGGCGGCGACACCGACCAACTGCGTGGCATCGCCTCAGGCGAGTGCAAGATCGCGATGTCGAACACCTACTACTACGCGCGGATCGTGCGTAAGGGCGACAAGTCAATCACGCCCGAGCAGTTGGCCAATATTGGCTGGGTGTTCCCCAACCAGAACTCGATCGGTGCGCACATGAACATCTCGGGCGGCGGTGTTGCCGCAAATGCTCCGAACCGGGACAACGCGATCAAGTTCCTGGAGTATCTGGCGTCGGATGAAGCGCAACAGTACTTCTCGGCTGGTAACGACGAGTACCCTGCCGTGGCAGGCGTCGCCTTGTCGCCGTCGGTCGCCTCGTTGGGCATTTTCCGTCCGGACACGATCGAGCTGTCAGATATCGCAGCAAACGTCGACTCGGCCGTTGAAGTGTTGAACGCAGCCGGTTGGGAGTGATCCCCGGCGCCGTTTGATGCGGTCAGCTGATTGGACGGGCGCCCTGCGGGGCGCCCGTTTTCGTTAGGGCCTTATCACCTGACGTCTGGGCTAAGCTGATCGCCCGAAACGCGCTCGACGCGCCTGCCCCCGGCTCAGCGACTGGCAAAGAAGCACAACAGGCAGCAATCCGATTGCACCGATCACCAAGCTTGGGACGGCAGCCTCGCTCAAACGTTCATCCGAGGCCAATCGATGCGCCTGAACGGCGAGCGTATCAAAGTTGAACGGTCGCAGGATCAGCGTGGCAGGTAGTTCCTTCATCACATCCACAAAAACGATCAACAACGCGGTCAACACAGTTGGTTGCAGGATGGGCAGGTGAATTCGGCGCAGCATCGAGCCAGGTGATTGCCCCAACGTGCGCGCCACGGCGTCCACATTCGGATGCACCGTCGCCAACCCTGCATCAAACGTATTCAGCGCCACCGCCATGAACCGCACCATGTAGGTGATGATCATCAGCCAGATAGACCCGGTTATCAGAAGTCCCGTATCGATGCCGAATTGCGATTCGATGAAGCTATCCAGGGCGTTGTCGAGCGTTGCAAACGGGAACAATAACCCCACGGCAATGACGCCACCCGGGACAGCGTAGCCCATTCCTGCCAAGCTGACCGCCGCCTTGGTCTGGCGGCTGGGCCCCATGCGCGCGTTGAAAGTCATGGCGATCGCCGCAACAACAGTCAGTGCAGCTGCGATTGACGCAAGCATGACCGAGTGCTGTAGAAAGCCCAGATAGCGCGGCGTGAAGAGGATCTGCCCAGAGTTCCAGGCAAGGCTGATCAAGATGATTGTCGGCAGCACGAAGCCAAAGAACACCGGCAGACTACAAAACAGCATTGCGCCCAATGCCGCGTTACCACGTAACGGGACACGCGCTGTTTCCTCGAACCGCCGCCCAGCCCCATGATGGCGCCGGCCGCCGCGTTGAGACGCCTCCAAGGCGGCCAGGACCAGGGCAAAAACCAGCAGGCACAGCGCAAGTTGCGCCGCAGCCGTCCGGTCAAATAGGCTGAACCAACTGATGTAGATCCCGGTGGCCAGGTTCTGGACGCCAAAGTAGGCAACGGTACCGTAGTCAGCCAAGGTTTCCATAAGCGCCAGCAATACCCCACCTGCAATGGCAGGTCGCGCCATCGGGATGGAGACCGTCCGAAAGGCTACCCAAGGCCCGCGCCCCAACGTCCTGGCGGCGATGTAAGCTGTCGAGGATTGTTGCAGGAATGCCGACCGCGCCAGCAGATAGACGTAAGGGTAGAGGACAAACGTCAGCATGGCCGCTGCCCCACCAACGGAACGGATTTCGGGAAACCAATAATCCCTTGGCCCCCAACCGGTTAGCTCTCGTAAAGTGTGCTGCACAAAACCCGGATGATCCAAAAGATCGGTATAGGCATAGGCCAAGACGTACGCCGGATAGGTCAGCGGCAGCGCCAGGGCGATCTCCAGCAACCGCCGACCTGGAAACTCAGTACACGTCACAAGCAGTGCTGCGCCTGTGCCGATGATGGCTGTCCCAATGCCAACGATCACACAAAGTAGAACAGTTGTGCCAGCGTATCGGGGCAGCACTGTCTCGGCCAGCTTCGCGACAGTGTCCAGCCCGCCAATGGCGGTAACCACCACCGCGATCATGGGCAGCAAGCAGATCGCGACGAACAGGCCAGCGATCAGCGACATTCCGGCCGGCAGGTTAGATGTCAGGCGCTTAATCATTCCACCGCTCCAAAGACCGGCGCCTTATCAGCGAGGTTTCAGGCTTTTGCAAACATGGTCAGTTTGACGAACAGGCATCGGCATGGACACCGGCTTGGGCACGGGCCAATTGGTCGCTGGCACCCGAAAGGAACCACGGGTCTCAAGGACCTGCTGACCACGAGCCAAAATCATTGCCAGATCGATCTGAAATCGATCATGCAATAGCAATCTTAGCCAATATCTCGGAAAAGGATGCCTAACGCTATCTGTCGACAGGTGTCCGCGATCCTCACCAGCCAACAACGCGTTCCAAGTCGTCATTGTCATCTGACGCTGACGCGTCTAGCGCATGACCACGCGGCTTAAGTACTAAGATGATTGAGAGGGTATCCTTTCGTGAGCAAAATCTACTTTGAGAACTTCGCGGACGCCGTCGAGCGTAATCGGCCACGGATACAGGAGGTGAAGCAGCATCTGGAAAGCGCGGGCGTCAAATACGTCCTCGCAGCATGGATCGACCTGCATGGCATTCCGAAGACAAAGCCAGTGCACATGAGCGATTTCGAGGTGCTCTGCCTGGGCAAGGGGCCGCAATTCGCCGTGCATTCGATCTCTTACGTGCCCGAGCTCAGCCCCGCTGACAGTGATCAGGTGGTCGTACCGGATTTGGACGCGGTCTATGTCTGCCCTTGGGACACATCGATGGCTGTCATCTTCTCAGATCTTTACTGGGAAGATACGCCGTACAACGTGTGTCCGCGCCAGGCCTTGAAGCGTGCAATGCAAGAGGCTGCCAACGACGGCTATTCTGGCTACGCCGGTGTCGAGCCGGAGTTTATCGTTATGAAGTACGATGCGAATGGTCTTCCTGTGAAGGCCTTCGACGATGATCTCACCGCAGCGATAACTCCCCGCCGCCAAGCCTTCGGTTACGACGTGGAATACTCATTGGACTCCATGCCTTTCCTGAAGGAGATGATCGACATCGTCGAGAGGGTTGGCTGGAACCTGCACGACGTGGTCGCCGAGGGGGCCTATTCACAGTTCGAACTCGATTTCCACTACACAAACATGCTTGAGATGTCTGACCGCTTGGTCTTCCTGCGTCTCACTCTGAAGGAGATCGCCAAGCGCCACGGCATGTTCGTGACGTTCATGCCAAAGCCTACAATCGGCGATTGGCGGTCCGGCGCACATATCAACATCTCGATGCAGCATGAGAGCCGCCCCGGCGAGAACTTGTTCCAGACCCCAGATGGGGACTGGTCCGTTGAAAGCCGCTGGGCCGTGGGCGGACTGATGGCACATGCCGAAGCGATGACGGCGATCACGTGCCCGATTGTGAACTCCTATAATGGCCTGGTGCCGCGGGTCGGTGGATTCGAAGGCGGCACCGTGACCTGGGCGCCCACAAACATCACATATGGCTACAACAACCGCTCCGCCCAGTTTCGTCTGCCACAAAGCCGATTTTGCATCGAAAACCGCGCCTGTGACATGACCATGAATGTCTACCTGGCGATGGCAATGCACCTCAGCTGCGCTGTAAAGGGGATCAAAAACAAGATGGATCCGGGCGAACCAACAGACTTCAATCTCTACGACAGGACCGAAGAAGAACTGGCCGAATTGCGCATCCGCCGATTGCCGCGCACGCTTTGGCACGCGATCCAAGCCTTAAAGTCAGACAAGCTTGCGGAACGCGTGATGGGGGCAACGATGCACAAATCCTACCTAGCGTATAAGAACGACGAGTGGGAGCGATATCACCAGGCAGTCACGGACTGGGAGGTGCAGGAATACCTGCGGCTGTATTGATCCAATGGCGGACCACAAAACCTATCACCTGGGCGACCTTGAATTGACCAACGGTGGCATTTTGCGCGACGCGCAACTTGCCTTCCAGACATACGGAACACTGTCGCCGGCGCGCGATAACGTGGTGGTGATGCCGACCTTCTACACAGGCTCGCATACGCGAAACGAAGGTTTCTTCGGGTCCGGACGCGCGTTGGACCCATCCCGTCACTACATCGTTTCGATCAACCTGATCGGCGGCGGGATCTCCAGCTCGCCCAGTAACTCACAAGCACAACCGGCGGCCGCGTTTCCCCAGATCTCCTTCCAGGACAACATCAACGCACAGCACCGGCTACTGACCCAAGAGTTAGGTGTCGCCCAGATCGCCCTGGTGCTGGGCTGGTCAATGGCAGGGTGCCAAGCCTATCACTGGGCGGTGCAATACCCCGAGATCGTCGCGGCGATCTTGCCATATTGTGCATCGGCCAAGACGTCGCCGCACAACTACGTTTTTTTGGAAGGGGTCAAGGCCGCTTTGTGCGCAGACCCGGTCTGGAACGGCGGCAGTTATGATCGGCAACCGATCCAAGGGCTGAAGGCTTTCGGACGCGTCTATGCGGGCTGGGCCTTTTCACAGGCGTTCTACAGGGACGGCCTTTACAAAAACCTTGGATTTCAATCCGTCGCGGACTTGCTGGACGATTGGGCTGCAGACCACGCTGAAAACTGGGATGCCAACGATCTATTGTGCAAGCTCAATACGTGGCAGCAGGGCGACATCAGTGCAAGCCCTGCGTTCGACGGCGACTTTGTGGGCGCGCTGCGCTCGATCCAGGCGCGCACGATCCTCATGCCCTGCGCGCAGGATCTATATTTCCCGCCGGAGGATAACGAGATCGAAGCTCAGCACATCCCAGGCGCCAAATTTCGCCCGATCACGTCCGCTTATGGTCATTGCGCTGCGAGTCCTGGAAATGATCCCGCGTTCGAAAGCGCACTGGACGAGCATATCGCCGAACTGTTGGCCGATTAGCCCAGCCCATGGCCTATCTGCGTTGCTGATCCACACCATCTTGATGGCTCTTGCTCACTGATGTCAGAAAAACGCATTCGACCTAGCATGTTAAAGCTGGGAACTTGGCGCACCTGTCGCCATGATCAGCGCGGAATGAAGTGGATGAGAAGGCTGGATACGTGATCGCATCAGACGCAATTGATCGCGCGGCCACCCTGCCCTGCTTTGACAATCCGACCGATATTTCACGGCTTGATGGCGGCATTACGAACGTCAATCTGACGGTCCGTGACGGTGACCAACGTTACGTCGTGCGGTTGGGCGATGACATTCCTGAACACGGCGTCTTGCGATGGAACGAACTGGCGCTCAGCAAGGCTGCCGAGTTGGCCGGGATCTCTCCGGCAGTGGTGCATCACGAATCTGGGGTGCTTGTATTGGCGTTTATCGAGGCAAGCACTTTGTCCGAAGCCGATGTTCGTGATCCTGCAAATCTGCCGAAGATCATCGACTTGGTCGGCAAAGCGCACCGGCAACTTGGCGCACATCTGACGCAGCCCGTCCTGGCATTCTGGCCATTTCAGGTGAACCGAAATTACGCTGCGCGACTGGCGCTGGATGGGTCAAGCCATCGCAGCAAACTGCCGGCCCTGATGTCGGCGCAGGAAGCGCTGGAAGCAGCAACTGGTCAGATTGACATGGTAATCGGGCACAATGACCTGCTGGCCGCCAACATCTTGGACGATGGCAAGCGTCTGTGGTTGATCGACTGGGAGTATGGCGGCTTCAACACGCCGTTGTTCGACTTGGCTGGTCTGGCCGGAAACAACGACCTGTCAGACGCGCAGGAGCGCGCGATGCTGGAACAGTATTTTGACGCCCCCGCGGACGCGCGATGGCGGCCCTACCAGGCAATGAAGTGCGTGTCGCTGATGCGCGAGACGCTTTGGTCCATGACGTCAGAAATCCATTCTTACCTGGAGTTCGACTACGCAGCGTACACCGCCGAGAACATGAGCCGTCTTGAAGCCGCGCTCGCCGACTTCCGAAATGCCTGAGGCCAAGATGAACGTGCCGTCTTCCTCCAAGATCGTGATCATCGGCGGTGGGATCATAGGGTGCTCAACCGCCTACCATTTGGCGGATATTGGCCAAGAGGTGTTGCTGTTGGAAAAGGCGGCGCTGACATCGGGCTCGACGTGGCATGCCGCCGGGCTGGTCGGTCAGCTACGCTCGAGCGCAAATGTCACGCAGCTGCTGGGCTACTCCATCGATCTCTATCGTCGGCTCGAGGAAGAGACCGGGCTAGCCACCGGTTGGAAGATGAATGGCGGGCTGCGTCTAGCCTGCAATACCGAGCGGTGGACCGAGGTCAAACGTCAGGCGACAACCGCGCACAGCTTCGGTCTGGATATGCAACTGTTGACCCCACAGGAGGCACAGGATCTTTGGCCCCTGATGGATATCAGCGACGTGGTCGGTGCTGCGTTTCTGCCGACCGACGGGCAGGCGAGCCCTTCGGACATCACGCAAGCCTTGGCCAAGGGTGCGCGGTCGAAGGGGGCGAAACTGGTTGAAAACTGCCCGGTGGTTGAGATCCTTACCGATCAGGGGCGTTTGGTTGGGGTGCGCACGGCGTCGGGCGATGTGACCTGTGAAAAGCTGGTGCTGTGTGCCGGGCAATGGACTCGCGAGCTTGCGGCCACAATTGGCGTTACCGTGCCGCTTGTCTCGGTGGAGCACCAATACATGATCACCGAGGCATTTGGCGTCCCGTCGGATCTCCCGACTCTGCGGGACCCTGATCGGCTGACGTACTACAAAGAGGAGGTAGGCGGCCTTTCCTGGGGCGGCTACGAGCCGAATGGCATCCCATGGGCCGTCAACGGAATGCCGGAGAAGTTCGAGTTCCAGCTTCTCGACTCCAACTTCGACCATTTCGAGCAACTGGTCGAGTTGGCGCTGCCACGTGTGCCAAAACTGGCAGAGGTCGGCGCCAAACAGCTGATCAACGGCCCCGAAAGCTTCACCCCCGACGGCAACTTCATCCTGGGTGAGGCGCCAGAGATGGACAACGTCTTTGTCGGCGCCGGGTTCAACGCCTTCGGCATCGCCGCCGGCGGCGGCGCCGGTATGGCGTTGGCCGAATGGGTGGCCCGGGGAGAGCCACCCTACGATCTGTGGTCCGTGGACATTCGGCGATTCGGTAGACCGTATCAGGATGCCAGTTGGGTGCGCACACGCACCTTGGAAGCCTACGGCAAGCATTACACCATGTCCTGGCCGTCCGAGGAGCACGAAAGCGGACGGCCGTGCCGTCGCTCGCCGCTCTATGATCGGCTGGCCCAGGCGGGCGCCGTCTTCGGTGAGAAGCTGGGCTGGGAGCGTGCGAATTGGTATGCTGAACCGGGCGAGCCCGCTCACGACATCTACACATTCGAGCGCCCCAATTGGCACATTGCCGTGGCGCGTGAACACAAGGCGGCGCGTGAGGCGGCCGCGATCTTCGACCAGACCTCTTTTGCCAAATTCCTTCTTAGGGGCCCCGATGCAGAGGCGGCGCTGAGCTGGATTGCTGCGAACAGGGTCGATCGCCCGGTGGGCGCGATCATCTATACGCAGATGCTGAACGACCGCGGCGGGATCGAGTGCGATTTGACCTGCGTCCGGACGCATCACGAAGAATACTACATTGTGACCGGCACAGGCTTCGCCACCCATGACTTTCACTGGATCCAAAAGAACATCCCCAAGGGGATGAATGCGCAATTGGTTGATGTCACGTCTAGCAACGCAGTGCTGTCTTTGTTCGGTCCAAACGCCCGCGATATCCTAACAGCCGTAACGACGGATGATGTGTCCAACGATGCGCATCCTTTCGCTCAAGCCCGCCGCATCGGTATCGCTGGCTGCCCGGTGCTGGCCCTACGCATCACCTATGTCGGTGAATTGGGGTGGGAGTTGCACCTGCCCGTTGAGTACGCGCAAACCGTCTATGACGCCCTGCACCGAGCAGGCGCAAAGTTAGGACTGCGAAACGCAGGCTACCGGGCGATTGAGACGCTGCGCCTAGAGAAAGGATATCGGGCCTGGGGCGCGGATATCGGACCCGATCACACGCCGGATGAAGCGGGCCTTGGCTGGGCGATCAAGATGAAGTCCAACATTGCGTTCAAGGGGAAGGAGGCCGTTGCCGCCCAGCGCAAGAGCGGCGTCAAAAAGCTCCTTGCGACCTTTAGGACGGCGCCTGACGTCATTCTATCGGGCCGGGAAACGATCTTTCGGAATGGCCAGCGGTGTGGCTGGCTATCATCCGCAGGTTTCGGCCATAGCCTTGGGTGCTCCATCGGACTGGGGTACGTGCGCAGCGCTAATGCTGTTACCTCAGAAGATGTCCGCGGGGGCAGCTACGAACTTGAGGTTTCGGGGGAACGTTTTCCTGCCATAGTCACGCTCGAGCCGCTTTATGATCCGCAAATGCGTCGAGTAAAGAGTTGAGACAAGCGACAGTCAGGTAAAACACGTGTCAGAGAGGCGGATTCAGCGCCTACCAAGTCGTTCACATATTTGGACTACCGGCTGCCAGAACTGACGGCTTCGGGGAGTGTTGTTTGGTTGCGGGAGCAGGATTTGAACTTCGCGACCTGGTGAATTGCCATCGGTTGCAAAAAGTAGATCGAAACTAGTTGTAAAAACGATTCGAGGCCCCCGAGGTGGCTTCGGCCACCTGAAGCTGCTCTGATCCCTGAAAATGCCCTCGCTGAGGCTTAGAGTTTTCCGCATGATTTCCCTGGCTGGAAAAGGAGTGGAAGACCATGAGAGCATCTAAGTTCAGTGAGGCTCAGAAGGCGTATGTGGTGAAGCGCGGAGAAGAAGGTGTGCCGGTCGCAAAGCTCTGCAGAGAAGCTGGGATCAGCCAGGCAACATACTTCAACTGGCGAAAGAGCGAGCCATTAAGTACGTCATTGGTCCAAGGACAATGGCGAGCGCAGGCCTGTTGCCTTCGGAGATGAAACGGCTGCGCGAGCTCGAGACTGCGAACGCGAAGCTGATGAAGACCGTCGCTGATCTGGCACTCGACAAGGAGATGCTGCAGGACGTCATCAAGCGAAAGCTCTTAGGGCTGGCCGGAAACGGAAGCTGGTCGACGAGATCCGCGCGGACTGGAAGGTATCGATCCGGAGGGCCTGCGGCCTAATACGGTTTGATCCCAGAACCTACCGTTACAAATCTCGCCGATCTGGCCAGCCCGCTTTGGAACAGCGGATCAAGGAAATATGCGAGACGCGCGTACGGTTTGGTTACCGTCACGTCCACGTTCTGCTGCGGCGTGAGGGATGGATGATCAATCAGAAGAAAACGCGGCGTATCTACAGCGAGTTAGGTACGCAGCTGATGAACAGTGAGGGGTCAGCACGCCATCGGTTCGAGGGCGACCCCGAACGCCCAAGCGGCGGGTAGAAGCAAAGCTCCGTAATGATCGAACCGAGGCTTAGACCCAATGATATCTGGGCCATGGACTTCTTATACGACCAACTGGCGACAGGTCGGAAACTGCGTGTGCTGACCGTCGTGGATACGTACTCTCGCTACGTCCCGGTGCTGGAAGCGAGGTTCAGCTATCGGGGTGAGAACGTGGTCGCGACCCTGGACCAGGTGTGCAGCCAAATCGGGTATCCGAAGACAATCAGGGTCGACAATGGCAGCGAATTCATCTCTCGCGACATGGATCTCTGGGCGTACCAGAAGGGCATCACGCTGGTTCGCCGCGGCGCTCGGACCGGTGGCGCGCCTCGCGGCTCACTCT
>JBCCML010000066.1:0-23483 GCA_039026375.1 Pseudomonadota bacterium | reverse complement strand
GTTGGCGTCCCATCCCTCCAACAGTTTGGTCAGGGAAACGGGCGCCGCCACCTCGGGGACCGAGACCATGCCGCATTGCTCTGCCGCTTCGATGGCATGGGCGCGCAGTCGGTCGACGTTCACCCGTTCGGCATTGGTGTGCTGCGTGAAGACGGGTAACAGCCGCGCGCAGCCCATCTCGCAGGCTTTCTCGGCAATGAAATCCGTGCGCGCCTTCTTGATGGGCGCAAAACACAGCCATAGGTCCGGCGGCTGGGTCTGCGGTCGGGTCTGCGCCTGGCACACCAGACGGCCCGCGCGTTTGCCCGCCTCGGCCACCTCGGCCTGCCATTCGCCGTCAAGCCCGTTGAAGATCAACAGCGCATCGCCCACCCCCATGCGCATCACCCCGAAAAGGTAATGCGCCTGATCCCGGGTCAGCGTGACGTCCATCCCCACCCTCGTCTTGACGCCTAAGGGTGCGTCGACGAATAGCCTGATTTTCGCACGCGTCTGTGCCATAGAGCCCTCATGGTTGACCGGTTCCATAACAGCCCCCTGGCGCCCGATGGAAGGGTGCGTGATGCGACCAAGCTGAACTGGGTGGACAGGTTTTGCCCACCCTGGTCGCGGCCCTGGCTGCGGCTGAGCCGCGCCGACCGGCCCATCGGCACCTGGCTGCTGCTGATCCCGTGCTGGTGGGCAATTGCGCTGGCAGCGGTGAAGGTGGGTTGGTCCTGGTGGGACCTGTGGCTGATGGCTGGCTGCGCCATCGGTGCCTTCCTGATGCGGGGCGCGGGCTGCACCTGGAACGATTGGACCGACCGGGACATCGACGCGCAGGTGGCGCGGACGCGGTCGCGGCCGCTGCCCTCGGGCCAGGTCTCGGCCATGGGCGCCCTGGTCTGGATGTGCGCCCAGGCGCTGGTGGCCTTCCTGATCCTGATCAGCATGGGTTTCCCCGCGATCTGGTGGGGCGTGGCCTCGCTGGCGATCGTGTGCGTCTACCCGTTTGCCAAGCGCTTCACCTGGTGGCCGCAGGTCTTTTTGGGCCTGGCCTTCAACTGGGGGGCGCTGCTGTTGTGGGTGGCCAAGACCGGCGGGATCGATCTGCCGGCGGTCTACCTCTACCTGGCGGGGATCGCCTGGACGCTGCACTACGACACGATTTACGCCCACCAGGACCGCGAGGATGACGAGCTGATCGGCGTGAAATCCACCGCCCGGCTCTTCGGGGATGAGACGAAGAAGATGCTGTGGGTCTTCAGTTCTGCGGCGGTCGTCATGGCGCTGTTGGCCGCGCTGACCGCCGGCGGCGGGTGGCTGGCCCTGCTGGGTGTGGTGCTGTTCGGGGGGCACCTGGTTTGGCAGATCCTGGCGCTGGATATCGACGACACCGATCAGTGTCTGACGCTTTTTAGGGCGAACCGAGGGGCAGGGCTGATCCTGCTGGCGGGGCTGATCCTGGACACGATCTTCCGGCTATAGCCAAAGGTCGCCGTCGCCTCAGGCCCGCGACAGCTAGCCCTTGTCCAATTCCTGGCGGATACGGCGCACAAACCACCAGACGCCCAGCACGATCGGCAGCGTCACCACCGCCGTCAGCACGCCGCCCGACACCTGCAGCGTGTCGGACAAGGGCGCCAGCAGATATCCGGCCAGGCTGACCGCGTAGTACGAGATCGCCACGACCGACAGCCCCTCGACCGTGCGCTGCAGGCGCAGTTGCATGTCGGCGCGGCGGTCCATCGACTCCAGCAGCTTCTGGTTCTGCGCCTCCAGCGCCACGTTCACCCGGGTGCGCAACAGCTGCGCCACGCGCGAAGTGCGCGTCGACAGCTCGCCCAGGCGCCGCTCGGCGGCGTGCACCGTGCGCATAGCAGGCTCGTACCGGCGCAGCATGAACTCGCGAAAGCGCTGGCGGCCCTCGACCCGTTCTTCGCCGATCAGGGCGATGCGCTCCTTGACGATGGCTTCGTAGGCGCCGCCCGCCCCAAAGCGAAAGGCGGTATCGGCCGCTAGTGCCTCGATCTCGGCGGACAAAGCGGTCAGTTCGGACAGAATCTCGTCATCGGCCCGGTCGCTGTTCTCGCCGGCCACGTCGTTGGTCATGGCGCTCAGGCCGCGCTCGATCTCGTTCAGCCGCTTTGCTGTGTGCCGGGCGACCGGGAAGGACAGCATCGACAGCGCCAGGTAGACGTCGATCTCCAGCAGGCGGCGGCAGACGCGGCCGATCCGGCGGGGCCCGACCTCGCCGCACTGGACCAGGGCGATGCGGCCATAGCCGCCCTCGTGCACGCGGAAATCGCCCACCGCCATGACGCAGCGGTTAACCACCCAGGCGGCGGCCAGGCTTTCGCCCGAGAACGCGGTGGCCAATGGGCCGTTCAGCATTTCGATGGCGGCGTCGCGGTCGGCAACGGGGACGATCTCGACTTGCACGGCCGAGATCACTTTGCCCGGCGCGCTGTCGATCCAGTCCTGCGGCAGGTGTTCGGCCAGGCCTGCGCGGAACAGTTCGGGCGCCTGGCCTTCTTCGTAGAGGACGTAGGAGACAAACTCGGTATGGCGCTCCCAGGTCAGGATGAAGCGGCCCATATTGACCGTGTGGTGGCTGGCCTCGGGCGGCGGATGGGCCACGGCAAACCGGTCGAGCAGCGCCAGAAGGTGCGCGCGGTCCCGCTCGGGGTCGCGCTCCGGGGCACCGTCCGGCTCCTTGAAGGCCATCATAAAGACCCGCCCGGGCGCGCGCATCGGCAGATAGGGCCGGGCGTGCAGCTCGTTGGTCAACGCAAGTCGTTGAGGATGTTCTTCAAAAACGGGTGCCATAAGCGCGGAACATAGCGCGCACGTCGCCGTGTCACGGGGTTCTGTAAAATTACGCAGATTTCTCTGGGTGCACGCCGGCAGGGAGGGTCAATGCGGGGTCGAGTGCCCGAGTAGCGTTGGCCTTCGGCAAGCAATCCTGTTCTGGGCTGTTGCCCGTGCCGCCGAGCCCACCATCGGGCAGCGGCGGCACCGTCGCAGTCGGGGGCTCGGGGCATTGCTGGGGGCGGGGCGGTCGCTCTTCGGCGTAGCAACCCGCCAACAGCAACATGCCGGTGACAACAGCTATCAGGGACCGTTTCATTCTGCGTCCTCCTCGGCGCCTTGCCGGGTGAAAAGGTAGGCGCCCGCGCGAAAGCGCCCCTTGGCAGCGGGATCGCCGCTGTCGCGGCGCTGCAGGTCGGCAGCGCGGGCATTGATCTGTACCAGAGCGCTGCCCAACAGATCGCGGGAAAGTGCGTCTAGTTCGGCCCTTGACGCATCGGTCAGGTGATCATAGTGCGCTGCCCGCTCGAAATGGGGTCCGCGCTCCGGCGCGGACAGCACATTGTCGATCGCTGCCTGCGCGTGATCAACCAGATTGGCGCCCAGATAGCCCAGCAGGGAGGTGTCGTCGGCGGTCGGCACGAAACCCTCGGCGGTGAGGCGCAGTTCATCACCGTCCAATTCGGCCATGCCCAGGCGCAGTAACTCGTCCTGGATGGTACGGGGGTGAATGTCACGGCTGATCTGGGCCACCAGCGCCTCGAAGGACGGTGGCGGACCGCGCAGTGCCAGCCGTTCAGGAAGGTCCGTCGCGCGCCACCGGCCAAGGGCCCGGGCCACCGGCCCCGCATTGGGTGGCGGTTGAAGATCCTGTTGCGTACGCAGGGCCTTGATGTCGCGGCGCTGCAGCCCGGTCAGAACATGCAATCGGCTGTCCGTCAGCCGTTTCTCGCCAAGGTGAAAGTGCCGCTCTGCCGCCGCAAGATAGGCCCGCTTTGCCCTTTCGGCAAAGTCGGGAAACCGCATGCCCCTTGCGATGGCAAGCCGTGCCAGCGGGACAAGGATGCGGCTCAGCGCTTGGTGAAACGGCGTCATAAATGTGCATTCAGCCCATTTTTCTCTTGCCGTCAACCGGCGAATCGTGTCAGCCGTTGTTTCAGTAAATGGGTATTTTACCCATTTTAATGAAGGAGTGCAATGATGATTTCCCAACCTAAACGAGGCAACGCGGTCGTTGCTGTGATCCCAGCCGTCCTGCTGACATCTGTGATGGCGGCCTGCACGCCCGGCGTGCAGACGACGTCAGGTGCCGCCTACCTGGCCCAGTCGCAGCCGACGGCGGGTGTCCCGCAGCCGGCTGTGACCCGGCGTATCGTGGATGGAAAGGTGGTCGAGACCGGGGTGCAGACGTTTTCCACCGACGAATTGGTGCGCCACGCCGCCGCGATTGAGCCGATCCTGCAATTGCCAGCGCGGATCGGACTGGCCCGCATCGATAATGGCCAGCTCAGCACCATCCCCATAGCAGAACAAAAGCTCTGGCAAGAGATGGGCATGCGCCACCAGGCGCTGGGCTCGCTGACCGCGCTGGACCCCTTTGTGGCCAGCTATGCGATGCAGACGATCCTGCCCACGGATCGACGGGCGCTGCGCCGGGATGCCGAGAACCTGTTGACGAAGATCCGCGTCGGCGCTGCGCGCCAGCATCTGGACGTGGTGCTGATCTATGAGATTGGTTCGCGCGGAAAATCGGTGGAGGGCATGGGACCGCTGCGCGTCTTGGGTGCTGCCCCCTTGTCTGCGGAGGTCATCGAGCGAGAAGGGGTCGCACGCGCGTTTCTGATGGATGTGCGCAACGGCTATCCCTATGGGGTTGCCTCCGCCTCGGTGGACCTGGCGGGCACAGAGCGCGATTTTTGGGATGACGGCCCGCGCGACCGGTTCGCGGTAGAGGCCAAGACGCGGGTCGCCGCGGCCCTGTTGCCGAAGATCGAGGCGATGCTAAGTGGGCTGACGACCCAAATGCAGGCGCGGTTGGCCAAGGGTCAGTGAGTTCGGTTGGGTTGGTTGAGCCAAATGGGCGGGCCGGCCTGAAGGCCGGGGCGATGCCTTTGCCGCGGCCCCCTCCCCGACCCTCCCCCGTATCCGGGGGAGGGGGCGCCAGTGGCGCAAATCAGTTCAATGGTGAGGATACCGCCCGGTTGGCCGGCTCAGCGAGACGACCTGCGCCTACATCACCGATCACATATTCGGGTAATTTGGCCCGTCGCCGCCCTGCGGGGTGCACCAGACGATGTTCTGGCTTGGATCCTTGATGTCACAGGTCTTGCAGTGGACGCAGTTCTGGAAATTGATCTGGAAGCGCGGATTGGACCCGTCATCCTCGCGCACGACCTCATAGACGCCGGCCGGGCAATAGCGCTGCGCGGGCTCGGCATAGTCGGGCAGGTTGATGTCGATCGGGATCGCGCTGTCGGTCAGCTGCAGGTGCGCGGGCTGCGATTCCTCGTGGTTGGTGAAGGAATAGGCCACATTGGTCAGGCGGTCGAAGCTGAGCACGCCGTCGGGCTTTGGATAGTCGATCGGTTTGTGATCCGCGGCCTTACCGGTTGCCTCGGCGTCCGATTTGCCGTGGCCCATCGAGCCGAACGGGTTCCAGCCGGTCACGTTGGCGACCCACATGTCCAGCGCGCCCAGGGCCAGACCACCGGCCAGGCCGAACTTGGACCACATCGGCTTGACGTTCTGCACGGGCTTCAGGTCCTTGGCGATGGGGCCGGCCCGCACGGCCGTTTCGTATTCCACCAGCTCGTCCCCACCCCGTTCAGCCGCAAGTGCTGCATGCGCCGCTTCGGCCGCGTGGATGCCTGACATCATGGCATTGTGGTTGCCCTTGATGCGGGGGACGTTGACCATCCCCGCGGCACAGCCCAGCAGCATGCCGCCGGGGAAGGTAAGCTTTGGCATTGACTGCCAGCCGCCCTCGGTAATCGCCCGCGCGCCATAGGCGACGCGCTTGCCGCCCTCCAGCACCTTGGCGATCTCCTCGTGGTGCTTGAAGCGCTGAAACTCCATGTAGGGGAAGAGGTGCGGGTTCTCGTAGTTCAGGTGGACGACGAAGCCCACATAGACCTGGTTGTTGTCCAGGTGGTACATGAACGACCCGCCGCCCGTCTTGAAGCCCAACGGCCAGCCCATGGTGTGGGTGACCTGGCCGGGCTTGTGGTTCTCGGGCTTGACCTCCCAGAGCTCCTTCATGCCGATGCCGTACTTCTGAGGCTGTTTGCCCTTGTCCAGGTCGTACTTGGCGATGGCCTGTTTCGAGAGGCTGCCGCGCACGCCCTCGGCCAACATGACGTATCTGCCGGCCATGATCATGCCGGGCTCGTAGGCGTCGCCGGGGGTGCCGTCGGGGTTCTTGCCGAACTCGCCCGCGACCACGCCGATCACCTCGCCATCCTCGCCATAGACCAGTTCCGAGCATGACATGCCGGGGTAGATCTCGACGCCCATGCCTTCGGCCTGTTCGGCCAGCCAGCGGCAGACATTGCCCATGGACACGATATAGGTGCCGTGGTTCGACATCAGCGGCGGCATCGCCCAGACGGGCAGGGACATCTGGCCCGCCTCGCCCAGCATCAGAAAGCGGTCTTCGGTGACCTCGACCTCGATGGGGGCGCCCATCTCGCGCCACTCCGGCAGCAAGCGGTCCAGGCCCGAGACATCCAGAACGGCGCCGGACAGGATGTGGGCGCCGACCTCGGAGCCCTTCTCCAGCACCACGACGTTCAAGTCTTCGTCCAGTTGTTTCAGACGGATCGCGGCCGACAGGCCCGCCGGTCCGGCGCCGACGATGACAACGTCGACTTCCATCGCTTCACGCTCAATGTCGCTCATAGCTAGGGATCCCCGGTTCGCATACGCACACTTCGTGCTGATATCGTGCGGATTGGCAGCCGGTCAATCGCGACCCGGCGTCACGTAAGCCCGGAACGGCGCCATTAACGCCGCCTATCAGCCATCGGATGCGGTGTAGTCGTAAATCTCGCTGGGGGCGTGCAAAAGCGTGCCGTTATACTTGGGCAGGTCGTCGTTCATCTGGAGCCAGGGCAGCTTGCTTTCCCAATTGACGTGGAAGGTCGGTTGGAAATCGGTCGGATCCTCCAGCGAGGCGGCGTAGAGGTGCATGCCACCCGGGTAATGGGCGGCTTCGAACCCCATGGGCGCGCCACAGGTGGCGCAGAAATGGCGAAAGACGCCGGGCGAGCTTTCCAGCGTTTTCGGCGGTTGCCCCAGCCATCGGAACCTGGTGAGCGGCACGCCCAGCCAGGCGACCACGGGGGCCGCGCAGTTCCGCCGGCAATCGTCGCAATGGCAATAGCAGGCCCAGGTCACAGGCCCGTCGAAGCTAAAGCGCGTGTCACCGCAGAGGCATCTGCCGCGGGTCGTCATGGGTCGGTCCGCATGGCCGGGTCGCTCCCTGTCCTTGGCGCTGGTGGTGCCAAGGATACGCGTTTGGGACGCGCGCAGGAGGCAGGTCCGCGGCATTCGCGGGGCTGGAGGCGACCGGGGGGAGCATTTAGGGCCGGTGTGGTCTGTCAGGTTCCCGTCAGGTCGCCCGGCGGCGCAGGATCCCGTGCTTTGGCGCAAACAGAAACGCGGCCATGAAAAAGCCGGTCAGCATCACCACGATCGACGGCGCGGGGGCGGCATCGACGTGAAAGGACAGCATGATCCCCGTGACGCTGGCCAGGACCGAGACGGCCATCGAGATCGCCAGCATCCGGTCGAACCGATCGGTCAGCAGGTGCGCGATGGCGCCCGGCCCGATCAGCAGCGCGATGGCCAGGATCAGGCCCACGGCCTTGAGCGCGCCGACGACGACCAGCGAGATGATCGCCAACAGGCCATAGTGCAGCCAGGTGACCGGCAGGCCGATGGCGCGCGCGTGCTGCGCGTCGAAGGCGTAAAGCAGCAGGTCCCGGCGGCGCACGAGCAGGACGGTCAGGACGAGGGCGGTGATGGCCGCCGTCTCGGCGATGTCGGCCCAGCTGACGCCCAGCATGTCACCGAACAGAAGGTGCTCCAGGTGCACGCCGGGGTTGACGGCGGTGTACATGACGATCCCGGCGCCGAACATGCCGGAGAAGACGACACCCATCACCGTGTCGGGTTTGACGCGGCTGTTCTCGGTCAGAAAGCCCGTGGCACCCGCACAGAAAAGCCCCGCGAGAAAGGCGCCCAGGATCAGGGGCGCGCCCAGGATGTAGGCCAGTACGACGCCCGGCAGGACGGCGTGGCTGATCGCGTCACCCATCAGGGCCCAGCCCTTGAGCACCAGCAGGCAGGACAGCGCGCCGGCGGGGGCGGCGATCAGGCCGGTGATCAGGAAAGCCTGCCGCATGAACTCGAACGCGAAGGGATCGGTCAGCCAGCTCATGGGGCGCTGCCCAATTGGGCGTTATCCGGTGGGGTGTTGTCAGGCGGGGCGTTTGGCTTTGCCTGGCTGGCACGGCGGCGGGCGGCCAGGAAGCCGTGTTTCGGGGCGAAGACAAAGCTCGCAAGGAAGAGGGCTGTCTGCAGGCAGACGATCACGCCGCCGGTGGCCCCGTCCAAGAAGTAGGAGGCATAGGCGCCCAGAAAGGCCGTGCCCGCGCCGATCACGACCGACAGCAGGATCAGCCGGGGGAAGCGGTCGGTCAGCAGGTAGGCGGTGGCGCCGGGGGTGACCACCATGGCGATCACCAGGAAGGCGCCGACGGTCATCAGGGCGGCCACCGTGCAGGCGCTGAGCAGTGTGAAGAACACGACCTTCCAGAAGGTGGGGTTCAGCCCGATCGAGCGCGCGTGGCTTTCATCGAAGAAGACCACCATCAGATCGCGCCACTTGGCGGTGAGGACCCCCATCGAGATGCCGCCGATCAGGACAATCTGCAGCGTATCCTCGGGCGTGATGGCCAGGATGTTGCCAAAGATGATGGTTTTGACGTCGACCGAGGTGGGATCGAGCGAGACCATGAAGAGGCCGATGCCGAAGAAACCGGTGAAGATCAGACCGATCACGGCATCCTGTTTCAGCCGGGTGCGGGCCCCTATAAACAGGATGGCCATGGCGGCCAGTCCGCCCGACAGAAAGGCGCCCACGGCATAGGGCAGACCCAGCATGTAGGCGCCGGCCACGCCCGGCACGACGGAGTGGCTGAGCGCGTCGCCGATCAGCGACCAGCCCTTGAGCATGAGAAACGCGGACAGAAATGCGCAGACCGCCCCCACCAGGGCGCTGACCCACATGGCGTTCAGCATGTAGCCGTAGGTGAAGGGTTCGAGCGCGGTCATGGGTGCTGTCCCGCGCGCGCTCCCCTGCGCCACCGCGGGTGCGTGACCCCTGCACGTTGCCCACCCACCCGCGCGCGCGGGAGCAACCCTCCGCGCTGGGGGCCGGCAGGCGCCTGGGGCGGGGATTGGCCGGTCCGGTTAGCGCGCATCCAGGGAAGCATCTTGGGCAGTTTGTTGGCGAGCTTCTTCGGTCTTGTCTGCCGCCGCGCCGTCGGCCTCCTCGTAGACCACGAAGGGACGTTCGTCGTCGGTGATCACCGTCAGCTGGCGGGTGTCCTCGTCGTCGTGCAGGTCCTGGCCGCCCAGCACGAACTGGCGCAGCACACCCCCGAAGGCCTTTTGCAGGTTGGCCTGGGTGAAGACCTCCGCCGTCGGCCCGCAGGCCAGGATCGTGCGGTTGATCAGCACCACGCGGTCGCAGAACTCGGGCACACTGCCCAGATTGTGGGTCGAGACCAGCATCACCCGGCCCTCGTCGCGCAGCGCGCGCATCAGTTCGATGATACGCTCTTCGGTTTGCACGTCGACGCCGGTGAAGGGCTCGTCCAGCAGGATCACGCGCGCATCCTGGGCCAGCGCGCGCGCCAGGAAGACGCGCTTTTTCTGCCCACCCGACAGCTCGCCGATCTGGCGGTGCCTGAGATGCGCCATGCCCACCCGGTCCAGCGCCTGGTCCACCGCCTTGCGGTCCTGGGCGCGGGCCATCCTGAGCCAGCCCATATGGCCATAGCGGCCCATCATCACTACGTCTTCGACGAGCACCGGGAAAGACCAGTCGACGTCTTCGTTCTGGGGCACATAGGCCACGATATTGCGCGACAGCGCGCGGCCTGCCGGATCGCCCAGGATCTTGACGGAACCGGCGCTGACGGGGGCAAAGCCCATCAGCGCCTTGAACAGCGTGGATTTGCCGGAGCCGTTGATCCCCACTAGCGCGGCGATCGTGGCCTTGGGGATCTCGAAACTGGCATCCGTCAACGCGGTATGCCCGTTGGCATAGGTGACCGTCAGCCCCTGGGCTGCGATCCCGGCCACGGGCGCTCTCATCCGCTGATGCCCACGGTCAGCCCCTTGGCTATGGTCTCGGCGGTGACGCGCAGCAGGTCCAGATAGGTGGGCACTGCGCCACCGTCCTCAGAGAGCGAGTCGACGTAGAGGATGCCGCCATAGTGGATGCCGGTGTCGCGTGCGACCTGGCGGGCCGGTTTGTCCGAGACGGTCGATTCCGAGAAGATCGCCGGGATGTTGTTGGCGCGGACCGCGTCGATCACCGCGCGCACCTGCTGGGGCGTGCCCTGGGCATCGGCGTTGATCGGCCAGAGATAGAGCTCCTCCAGCCCCAAGTCTCGGGCGAGGTAGGAGAACGCCCCCTCGGACGATACCAGCCAGCGGCGATCGGCCGGGACGGCGTCAATCAGCGCCTGGATTGGGGCGCGAGCGGCTTCGATCTGGGCGGCGTAGGCGGCGGCGTTGGCGTTGTAGATTTCGGCATTGGCCGGGTCATGGGTGACCAGCGCCTTGCGGATGTTCTCGACATAGATCAGCGCGTCCGAGAACGACATCCAGGCATGCGGGTTCGGCTTGCCGGTATAGGGGCCCTGCTCGATCGACATGGGCGTGACGCCTTCGGAGACGATGGCCGAGGGCACGCCCTCCAGCCGGTCGAAGAACTTTTCGAACCACAGCTCCAGGTTCAGGCCGTTCCACAGGATCAGGTCAGCGTCCTGTGCGCGGATGATGTCGCGCGGTGTGGGAGCGTAGTTGTGGATCTCGGCGCCTGGGCGCGTGATCGAGACCACCTCGGCCGCGTCGCCCGCCACGTTCTGCGCCATGTCGGCAATGACCGTGAAGGTGGTGGCCACCTTGAACTTGTCATCGGCGGATGCCTGGAAGGGCAGAAGGCAGAGCGCCGTCAGAAGCAGCAGAACACGCATGTCAGACCTTTCGTCCGCGCCGTTGTTGAGACCCAGTTAGGACACGCTAACCGACTCGTCAATGCAATTGCAAATCATTTGCATTTAAAAGAGCGATGTCTGGTAGAAGAGCGATGTCCGGGCGCCAGTTGCAAATCCTTGTCATCTGGACGATATAGGCGCCATGACCGAGGCCACGCAAAACCGCAATTACGAACACGTGCTGCGCGAGGCAGGGGTGCGCATCACGCGCCAGCGGGCAGTGATACTGGAGGTTTTGTCCGAAGCGGCGGACCACCCGGATGCCATGGCGGTCTATCAACGGGCCTCGGCGCGCGACAGCTCGGTGTCGCTCACGACGGTCTACCGCACGCTGAAGCTTTTGGAGGAGAAGGGCGAGATCCACCGCCACGCCTTCGAGGGCGGGCCCAGCCGGTTCGAACATGCCGACAGCCAGCACCATGACCACCTGATCGACTTGGACACTGGCAAGGTCATCGAGTTCGAGTCCGAGAAGATCGAGGCGCTGCAGCGTGAGATTGCCCGCGAACTGGGCTATGACTTGGTCCACCATCGTCTGGAGCTGTACGGGCGCAAGCGCGGGTAGCTATGCCGCACCGGGCGATGCAGTCGTACGCCCCTAGTTGCTGATCGGCACCCGTGTTTCGCAGATGTCACCTAAAGCCAGCCAGTCGCGGTCGCCCAACGCGGCCTGGAATGGGGCGGTCTCGGTTCCCGCGGCGCCCTCGGCTTCGCTGGACACTGCCACGATGCCAGCGCGTCTGGCCGCGTAGGGGGCGCCTGCCGCTTTTAGGCGCAGCATCATGGCGCGCAGGGGCGCGGTGGGCAGACCCGCCTGGTCCAGGTTTGCAAAGGCCTCGGCGGCATTGGGGGCAGGGCGGTCGGGATCGGCGCTCGGGTTGAGATAGGCCTGCAGGACGCTTTGCTGGCCGTCGGCGTCCAGGCCAGCGCCGCTGGTTAGGGCGATCCAGTCGGTGACCGGCAGGGCGGCGATCACCTCGTCCAGGGGGTGGCCCTGCGAAATGTGCGTTGCCTCGACCGCCAGCACGCCAGCGATGTCCTCGGGCGAGCTGCCGGCCGCCAACAGGCCGGAGGTAAGGATCACGCGTCCCCCAGGCAGCGACAGGGCATCGGCCCGCAGATGATCCAGCACCAGAACGGTCAGCCCGGCACTGCGTCCGGTCTCGGCCGGGGCGATCCGGGCCACTAACAGGTCCAACGCCTGCACGCCATCGGCCCCCGCGCAGCGCTGTGCCGGTTGGGCGCCACCCCAGGCCGCGGCCAGCAAGGCCGTCTGCCGAACCCCCAGATCGGCCGCATCCGCAGGCGGCACCAGATCGCGCACCAAGGCGCGGAGATCCAGCTGTGTCGCGGCGATTGCGGTACCCAGCACCACCGCCAGCACGACCCACAGCCAGCGTCGGCGCCGTTGGGGCGGTGCGCTCTGGGCGCCCGGCGCGCTAGGCGCGCTCTGCCACAGTTCCTGACAGACCTCGCCGATGGCGGCGATCATGTCGGGGTCCTTCAGTTCGATGCGCTCGGTGCTGGCGCGGTCCGGCGCCAGCGAGACCGGCAACCGCGACAGGCTGGACTGCGCCACCAGGCTGGCCAGCGGCCAATGCGCGATGGATCGTTCATCGAAATCAGCGATCATCAGCGAGCGGGCGCCGAAGCTGACAATGACGGGCAGGGGCGCGCCATTGGCGCCGTCAAAGAACTGCGCCTCGGCCTCCAGCTTGGCGTAACGCTCCAGCGCGGTCAGGGCCATGGCATCCGCAGTGGCAGCTTTCGGCCCTTTGGACAAACACGCACCTGCTCAACCTCCACCCAACGCAAGCCCATACCCAAGTTCCCGCCACCATGATGGCTGGTTTGGGCCGCGATGTCACGGGTCAGCGCCTGTAGCGGACCCAGCCTCCGCCATCCGTTGGAGGCGGGCGCGCGTGCGGTTATACTGGGGGAGGTGGTAAGTCTGAGCGGTGTTGAAAGGGTCCGATATGGGTCGTCAGGTGCAAGGCGTCTTGCTGGTCGTGCTGGCGGTGATCTTAGGGGCGTGTCAAAGCGTGCCGCCGGAGGAACGCGCCCGCGCGTGCGCCCAGGCCGATTGGCAGCGCTTTGGCGAGAATGATGGGCGCCTGGGCGTCGCCACCGATGACCGCGCCGGAGAGTTTGCCGATTGCGCCGATCTTGGCCATCCGGTGAACATGACCGCCTACCAGACGGGGCGGCTCGCGGGCTTGGCCACATTCTGCACGGCCGAAAACGGTTATCAGGTGGGCTTTGAAGGCCGGCGCTATGCGGGCGTCTGCCCCGCCGAGAGCGAGGCTGACTTCTTGCAAGGATACGCCCAGGGCCGCAAGGAACGCCCCGTGACGATCTCGCCGTCGTTTGGGATCGGGGTCGGATCAGGCGGCGGCGCGCGGGTGGGTGTCGGCGTTGGCCTGTTTGGCAGCCCCTGGTCCGGGCGCTATCCCTACAATTACTTCCGCTGGTAGGCGGTCATTACTGTGGTCATCCAGGCCGGCGGGGCCAGCCGCCCGCCCGCCCACCCCGGCTCGGCCCCGCCGGGGGGGCGCAACCTCAGGGTGTCAGGCGATCCCGCTGGGTGTCCAGCCAGTCGCGCAGCCGATACCAATTGCCCACGAACGGCAGAAACCAGGGCTTGCCACCGTAGAAGGGTTGGGTCTTGAAGGTCAGCCCCTCATAGGCACTGGCACGGTTGTCGCCGCCCAGGATTTTGCGGCCCATCCGCCGGCCAAGCCAGCTCATCATCACCACGCCCGAGCCGCCATTGCAGGCCATGGCGTAGTGCACCCCTTCGTGGGTGCCGAGCTTCGGCAGAAAATCGAAGGTGAAGGCCATCCAGCCGCCCCAAACATGGCTGAGCCCCACCTCGGCCAGTTCGGGGAACATCACGCCAATCTTGCGCTTGAGGATTGCCAGTTTGCGCGCCTCGCTGACGGGCAGGAAGCTCGCGCGCCCGCCAAACAGGATGCGCGAAAAGTCAGGCGAGGGCCGGGCAAACTCCAGCACGCGGCGCGTGTCGATCACCGGGCAGCCGCCGGGCAGCAGGTGGCGCACCAAGTCGGGGTCTAACGGCTCGGTCGCCACAATGGTCGAGGAGATCGGGATGATCCGGCGCTGGTGCCAGGGGGTGGCGGCGCCCGTATAGCCGCCGGTGCCCAGGGCAACCTGGCCTGCCTGGACGTCGCCCTTAGAGGTGGCCAGGCGAAAGCCTGTGCCCTCCGGGATCACGCCCTGGACCGCGCAGTTCGAGACCAGCCGCACGCCCGCCGCTTCGGCCAGGCGGCGCAGGCCTGCGTGGTATTTGGACGGGTGCAGGGTGGCGGCGATCTTCATCTCCATGCCGCCCTTGTAGATGGGGGTGCGCACGAAGCTGTCCTGATCTTCCGGCGGCACCATCCGGAGCGAGCCGGGCGGCGCATCGGCCGCATACTCGGCCATCTTTACCGAGAGCTTGGCGTAGGCCTTGCGCGTGGTTGCCGCCACGTAGCGCCCGCAGACCTGCAGGTCGCAGTCAATGCCTTCGGTTTGCACGCGGTCCAGCAAGTCTTCGTAGGCGGCGTCGGCCTCGGCCAGGATGGCGCGGGCACGCTCGTGGCCGACTGTCGCCTCCAGGTCGATCTGCTTCGAGACACCGGTGCGCCCGGACAGGAAGCCTGCCGCGCGGGAGCTGGCGCCCTCGCCGATCAGTTGAGAGTCCAGAACGGTGACGTCGGTGCCTGCGCGGGCCAGTTCGATGGCGCAGCTCAGGCCGGCATAGCCCGAGCCGACAATGGCCACATCCGTCTGGGACGCAGGCGCGTCCTGGGTGCCGGCGCTGGGCCGTGCGTCGTCCCACCAATAAGGCTGGAACAGGGTCTGTCGCGTCGTATCCAACATGAGCTGAGCGTGCCGTCTGGCGCGGCAGAAGTCACTTGGAATTAGATGACATGAGGTGACTTTATTCCGGATAAAATCACCGAAATCCAATTAGTGGATCTGTTAATGGATGTTATCCGGCCCCGAGTCTGGCCGGGATCACACGGTTTTTCAGCGCGTTTTATGGGCGGTTTATGGGCGGCGGGGATGCCGCCCCATTTCGCGGGCCTATTCCGCCGCCTGGGCCGTGGCGCTGCCGTGTTCGGCCAGGAAGCGCTCGACCTCCAGCGCGGCCATGCAGCCCATGCCGGCCGAGGTCACCGCCTGGCGGTAGATGTGGTCGGTCACATCGCCGGCCGCGTAGATGCCGGGCACCGAGGTGGCGGTGGAATCGGGCGCCGTCACCACATAGCCGCCCATGTGCGTCTCCAGCTGATCGGCCACCAGCGAGGAGGCGGGTGAGTGCCCGATGGCCACGAAAACCCCGGCGGCTTGGACCTCGCGCGTCTCGCCCGTCTGTGCATGGGCGAGACGGGCGCCGGTCACGCCATCTGTGTCCGTGCCCAGGATTTCATCGACGTTGTGATCCCAGATCACGTCGATATTTTCCTTATCGAACAGGCGCTTCTGCAAAATCGCTTCGGCCCGCAGGCTGTCGCGGCGGTGGATCAGCGTGACCTTCGAGGCCAGGTTCGAGAGGTAAAGCGCCTCTTCCACGGCTGTGTTGCCGCCGCCCACCACCAGCACCTCTTTGCCGCGGTAGAAAAAGCCGTCGCAGGTTGCACAGGCCGAGACGCCGAAGCCCTGGAACTTCTCTTCGGATGGCAGGCCCAGCCATTTGGCCTGGGCGCCAGTTGCCAGGATCACGGTGTCGGCCAGCCAGATCTTGCCGCTGTCGCATTCCGCGCGGAACGGGCGGTGCGAGAGGTCCAGGGACGAGACGTGATCGCTTTCGATCCGGGTGCCCACGGCGCGGGCGTGCTCCTCGAATTGCACCATTAATTCAGGGCCTTGCGTCTCGATCACGCTGGGCCAGTTCTCAACTTCGGTCGTGATCGTCAGCTGGCCGCCCGGCTGGATGCCCTGGATCAGAACCGGGTCCAGCAGCGCCCGCGCGGCATAGACGGCGGCGGTATAGCCCGCCGGGCCCGAGCCAATGATCAACACGCGCACGCTTTCGGTCTCGGCCATCTCGCTCTCCTGGAATCGCTGCTCTGCGGTGCAAAGTACGGGGTGCGGTGGCCCCCGCCAAGGGGGCAGCGGCGCCTTTGACAGAACCGTGCGCGGCGCATTGGCCAATCTGGTCCGCGCGGCTTGCCCGGTCCCGCCCCCGGTGCTAGGCGCAGGCATGGTTAAGCAGCTGCCCTACGCCAAGATGGTCGAGATTTTCACGCGCTTTCAGGCGCAGGAAGCCGAGCCGAAGGGCGAGCTGAACCACACTAATGCCTACACCCTGTTGGTGGCCGTCGCCCTGTCGGCTCAGGCGACCGACAAGGGCGTGAACAAGGCGACCGAGGCGCTGTTCAAGATCGTCAAAACCCCCGCTCAGATGCTGGAATTGGGCGAAGAACGCCTGATCGAGCACATTCGCACCATCGGCCTTTACCGCAACAAGGCCAAGAACGTGATGAAGCTGAGCCGCATCCTGGTCGAGGAATACGGCGGAACCGTCCCTGCATCGCGCGCGGCATTGGCCAGCCTGCCGGGCGTGGGGCGCAAGACCGCGAACGTCGTCCTGAACATGTGGTGGGGCCACCCCGCCCAGGCCGTCGATACGCACATCTTTCGCATCGGCAACCGCACCGGGATCGCCCCGGGCAAAGACGTTAACGCCGTCGAAAGAGCCATCGAAGACAACGTCCCCGCCCAGTTTCAGCGCCATGCACACCACTGGTTGATCCTGCATGGCCGTTACGTCTGTAAGGCACGGTCACCGGAGTGCCCCACATGCATCATCCAGGATCTCTGCCCAGCCGAGGAGAATAGAACGTGACCGACCGCCTTGATGCCGTAGCCATCGGCAATGCCATTGTGGACGTCGTGGCCCGGGTCGACGACCCGTTCCTGGCCGCAAACGGGGTTGAAAAGGGCGTGATGACGCTGATCGACCAGGAGCGTGCGCTGTCGCTCTACGATGCGATGCCACCGGCCGAGGAAATCTCCGGCGGCTCGGCCGCTAACACCGCCGCGGGAATGGCGGCCCTTGGCTGCTCAGCGGGCTTCATCGGCCGGGTCAAACAGGACCAGTTGGGCCAGATCTTTTCGCACGATATCCGTGCAATCGGCGTCGAGTATCAGGGGCCGCAGGCAGCCGACGGGCCGGAGACCTCGCGCTGCCTAGTCGCGGTATCGCCGGATGGCGAACGGTCCATGTCGACGTTTCTGGGGGCATCGATCGGCCTGGTTGCCGACGACATCAACGTGGACATGCTGGGCCGGGCTAAGTGGCTGTATTTAGAGGGATATCTCTTTGATACGCCAGAGGCAAAGGCCGCCTATTCACGGGCCATCTGGGCCACCAAAAAGGCCGGTGGCAAAACATCCATCACGCTGTCCGACCCCTTTTGCGTCGACCGTCACCGCGATGACTTTCGCCGACTGATCAAGAACGAGATCGACCTGTTGTTTGCCAACAAGGCCGAGTTGCTGTCGCTGTGCAAGGCGTCAGATCTTGAATACGCGCTGGACGTGATCGCCGAGGATGTCGAGGTGGCCGCGATCACCTTGTCGGAACAAGGTTCGGTGATCGTGCGCGGCCGGGACCGCACCTGGGTGCCGGCCCAGAAGGTCGACGTTCTCGATACAACCGGTGCCGGTGATCTGTTCGCAGCGGGCTTTCTGTCAGGCCTTGCTCAGGGCGTAGACGATGCCCAAGCGGCGCGCATGGGGGCCATCGCGGCAGGTGAGGTAATCAGCCACCTTGGTGCGCGGCCGGAGGCCGATTTGAAAGCGTTGATGGCCTGAGCCAGAGGCACCGAGGTGCCTGTGGCCTTGTGATCTCAGGCCGCTTCGTCAGCCAGAATTGCCAGCGGGGCTGCGCGCAGGCGCTTGGCATCGCGCAGGAACAAGTCCAACACCCGCGGGTAAAGCCGGTGTTCCTGGCGCAGGACGCGGGCCGCCAGCGCATCGCTGGTATCGCCAGCCAGGATCGGCACCACCGCCTGACCCAGGATGGGGCCGGAATCCAGATCCGGGATCACCTCGTGCACAGTACAGCCATGCACGGCCATCCCGGCCTCCAGCGCCCGCGCATGCGTGTTCAACCCCTTGAACAGCGGCAGAATGGACGGGTGGATATTGATCATCCGACCCTGCCAGCTGGCCACGAAATCAGCCGACATGATGCGCATGTAGCCCGCCAGGGCGATGATATCGGTACCGGCATCGGCCAGTTGTGCCGCCACAGCCGCGTCATGGGCTGCGCGATCGCCGCGATTGTCACGCCAATCAACGGCGGCGGTCGCAACGCCCAGCCGGGACGCGCGGTCCAATCCACCGGCATCGGGCTCGCTGGACAGCACCAATGCCGGCGTGCCTGCGACCCTGCCGTCGGCCATGGCCGTAACCAACGCCTCCATGTTTGAGCCGCCGCCCGAAAGCAGGATGGCGACGCGCGGTTGGCTCACAAGAGGGTGCCGCTGAAGGTGACGCCGTCGCCGTCGATGACGGTGCCCAGTAGGATCGCCGTTTCTCCGGCTTGCTGAAGGGCATCGGTAAGGGCGGCGGCATCCTCTGCTGCGGTCACCAGAACCATGCCGACACCGCAGTTGAAGGTGCGCAGCGCCTCGGCAGTCTCCAGCCCGGATTGCCCAATCAGCCATTTGAACACGGGCGGTAGAGCCCAGGCATCCAGATCAACAGCCGCGCCCAACCCCTCTGGCAGGACACGTGGCAGATTGCCGGTGAGCCCACCGCCGGTGATGTGTGCCATGGCCTTGATCTGACCGGCGTGAACTGAGGGCAGCACCTGGCGCACATAGATCCGAGTGGGTGCCAACAGCGCATGTCCCAAGTCGCCGTCGGCAAATGGGGCGGCAGAGGTCCAGTCCAAGCCGGCGATCTCGATGATCTTCCTGACCAGTGAGTAGCCGTTGGAGTGTACGCCCGACGATGCCAGTCCGACCAGCACATCGCCCGCGGAAACATCCCGGGGCAAGGCGCAACCGCGCTCCATGGCGCCGACCGCAAAGCCCGCAAGATCGAAGTCGCCCGCACCGTAGATGCCAGGCATTTCGGCGGTTTCGCCGCCGATCAGTGCTGCACCTGCCTGGCGGCAGCCTTCTGCGATGCCCGCGATCACCTGCTCTGCTTGTGCGATCTCCAACTTTCCGGTCGCCAGGTAGTCCAGGAAGAACAAAGGCTCGGCGCCCTGGCAGACCAGATCGTTGACGCACATGGCGACGAGGTCGATCCCAACCGTGTCCACGCGCCCGGTGTCGATGGCGATTCGCAGCTTGGTGCCCACCCCGTCTGTGGCGGCAACCAGCACGGGATCCGTGTAACCGGCCGCCTTCAGATCGAACAGCGCCCCGAACCCGCCTAAGCCATCCATGACACCGGGACGGTTGGTGCTGGCAGCGGCCGGCTTGATGCGCTCGACGAGGGCGTCGCCCGCATCGATATCAACGCCCGCTTGGGCATAGGTCAAACGGTTGGGTGTGTCGCTCATGTGCACGGCCCTTTCTGGCGCGGTGCTACATGCCAAACCATCTGGTTGGAAGCGTCAATCTCCCGGTGCGTTTCAATTCCCGAACTTGAAGACCAGAACCCGGATATCATCCCCCGGCGAGGCGATCTCCTTGATCTCGCTGCTGTCTGTTCCTCTAGACTGACGCAGCGTCGCCGTGGTGACCTTCTTCATGACAAACGACTGTGTCGCTCCCGGGTGGCGTGCAATCGCCCGCGCTTCAGCGGCTGCATCCTCGCAGATCTCAATGAATGCTTGCTTTGGCATATTAAACTCCTCAAGCGCAGATTGTGGAAAGGTTATCTATGAATGGCTTTCTGTAGGCGTCGTTAGCTTCTAGAAACTGGCGGACTTCTGCATTAGAACCCGATCGCTCCAGTACCAGCTTTCCCCCGGTGCTCAGCCCCTTCGTGGCCGCCTGTGCCACGCGAGACTGCCAGGTGGCGACGCCGCCGTCCGGACCGCCGCACCGGGACAGAATGACAGTCGCTTCAGCCATAGCCGTCTGCTGAGCCTGGCGTCCTGCCTCTGTCGCGGACTGGAATTGCTGTTCGCCCAGTTCTTTTTCAAGCTCCGCCAGGCGGACCTCTGCCAGTGTTTTGTCTACTTCCGCCTGTTTCGCGTCGGCCTCAGCGCCGGCTGCGCCCGGATTGTTGATCTTGAGTGCTGCTTCCACGCCTGGGTTCGCAGCCAGCCTCTGTGCGGCGATGCCGGTTGCAAAGAACTGCGCCAGACCGCCGCTGCCGCTGACCTCCCCCACACTCGCCTCGCCCGAGAACTTCGCGCCGAAACTGGCGAAGACCGAGTAGGCGTCTTTGCCATCGCCGGTCTCAAAGTCCTCGCCTGTCATGACTTCAACGCCACCGGTGCCCTCTCCGCTGAGCGCGGTGGTTGTCTGGCAGTTGCCCTGTGCGTCACAGGTCTGCCGGTTGGCGACCAGTGGCATCCAGACGGCCTCTGCCCGGCGATAGCCAATCGTGATCTGTGGGGCGCCCCCCTGCGTGGCCGCCGATGAAATGTCCAGGGCAAACTTCGTGTCCGTGCCGAACAGCAATACGTTGTTATGTGGAATGTTTGCACAGCCTGTTAGCATCATAAAGGCTAGTATCAGCGTTGCGCTACGCATGGTCCGGGTCCCCCTTCAAATAGTTGTTCGGTCAAATCGATCGCCTGCCGTAACTGCTGTTCCGTCTCGACAAATATCACCACGCCACACGACATCGGTGCTTCAGACACGTCCAGCTCACGATAGCCAAGTCCTGCCCGCGAGATCAGCCCCGAAGCGCTTCTGTCCAACCAGCCTCCAAGAATCCAGCCTCTGCGAGAAACAACGGATCGTCCCTGTGTATCGGTCTCGGAGATTTCGACCTGTGCTGCGCCTGCGTACTGAATAGTCCCTTCGTTATCCGCAGGGATGTTCCCGCAACCTGATAAAGTAAGTGAAGCAACAATCAAACGAACACTGCTCATCATGGCTGCGAACCAGTGCAGGATACCGTCGACAAGTCAACATGGAATTATACCTGGATTGACCCACTCCGATCCCTAACGTAACTCCGACACGGGGGCCTGTAGCTCAATTGGTTAGAGCAGACCGCTCATAACGGTTTGGTTGGGGGTTCGAGTCCCTCCGGGCCTACCATCGAACTCCTACCGGATTGATTTCCCATCACTTTTCGCCCTTCTTGGCGAACCTTGCAGGATGGTTCGTCAATTTATGTTCTTGATTCATGCGGTCGGCCATCAATTCGAAGCCTTGATCGGCCAAGCCCGCGCGATCCGCCGCACGGGTATACCTTTCGACTTCTCCCAAGGTCGCATGTCCGGTTACTGCCGCAATCATGTGCGGCGTAGCACCAGCCTCGGCTAGTCTCCGGGCACATGCTTTCCTCAGCCCATGTGCGCTACATTCCCCTAAGCCCGCTGCGTCGCACGCTTCGCGGATCAAGTTGCCCAAACCATTGGGCGACCGCGACTTGCCCCCTGCGGTCTGTAGGAACGTAAATGAATCACGAGGAAGCGCATCGAGCACGCGCGCAAGTTCGGGATGGATTGGAATGTCGACTCTTACCTGGGACTGCTTCGCGGTCTTCTGACGCCGATAGCTGATCCGGCCGCTGGAAACGTTTCCCCACCCGAGGCGCACAGCGTCGATCCGCGCAGCACCGGTGTAGAGCATCAGGGTCATAGCGGTATGCTCGGTCGTTCCGGGCTCGTGACGCGCGTAGAAGCGCCCAATCTCGTCCTCAGTCCAGGTATGGTATCCCGTGCTCTTGATTTTGTATGGCTTTGCATTCCGCGCTGGATTGTCGGTTCGCCAGCCGAGTGAGATCGCATGGTCAAGGAGCATCCCGAGGACCTTACGTCGCCGGTTCGCGGCCGTTGGCTTCTCGGCTTTGTCGGCCATCAAGGCTTCGACATGGCGGGTCTGCAGATGCGCGACCCGCTTGTGTCCGTGCTTCTTGCACATCTCTTCAGCAGGGCGGCCGTACGTGATCCGGGTTATGTCTTCCCAGCCGAGATACTGAGGTGTGCGCTTCCAAGAAGCCACGAGAGCTTTGAGTGTTCCGGGTTCGGAACGATTGCTTCCAACCTGCCCTTTGGTCTTCTGGCGGTCGAGCGCGGCCTGATAGCGCCTTTCAAAGTCCTCCGATCCGTAATCGACGCCAAGTTCCGCGGAAAACCCCTTAGCCCGAAACCGCCACCGCCGCACTCCGTGCCGGTCGCGATACGGGCTGGCTCCTGGGTACTGACGCTTGTGCTTCATTGTTCATCCCAGTCGTTGGTTTCGTGCGGGTCTTGATGCTCTGCAGTTCCGTTGACGTGAATGCGGATCAATCCACCACGGGATAAATCGACTAAGCGGACCGATTGGCCAGCACCAACAACCGCACGAATGGTGCGCTCGACATCTTTCTGACGAAAATTGAGAGTGTTCATTTGAGCTTCTCCAACAGTGATAATGTGACCGATCTGGCCGAAACATGGGAAAGCTTGCATTCACTGTCCGATCGTTCCAACCGGCAAAACGAACGGGATTTACCCAAAGTGATCAGCATTTTTGGTCTCTTCTGGGTAAATCGCTGCAGTTTTGACGGAAGTTAGGCAGAAATGCCCAAACTAACTGATACATGCCGGTGAATGCCGCCGATATCGACTATCGCCACCGCATAATCGCCATCCGTGAAATCGTTCGAAGGAGCATTCAGGGCATCGCAGAGGATACCGAACAGGGTGCTGTCGCCGGGCTTCCGATGTGTGTTTACGACGCCGGTGCCCGCCGGACTGTGCACCAAAAGGGTCCTTCCCGACGTGAATGGTTGCCCCGGCTCCCGCTCCCCCTTCACGGAATTCCCGCCGACAAGGACGTATGTGCACGCTGCCTTCAAGCCGTCCTTAAATGGTACCCCCAAGCGGCGAAGGCGCTCAGCGATTGCAATCTGAAGAATGGTATCCAGGCTGAACATACGGGCAGATCCGCGCCCGGTTGCAGCAATATCCCTTTCTTCATCCAATACCGGATCACCGCGGTTAATCCGCTGCGAAAGGAAACCTGGGTCGATGCCTGCAGCTTCTGCCGCCTTTCCCAGTGCAAATAGCCGTTCAGGCATCTGATCTGTCCTTTCTAGATTTCAGATGCCATCATGATTACATATGTAATCCTAATACATTCTTAATGGCCAGAACTGGAGACGTGAGACGACTTAACCTGCATCGTAACCGTCCGGTGTGACCGCTAGAGACGGTAGCCTCCGGAGACTTCGAGAATTTGCCCGGTTACGAACTCCGCATCGTCGCTTGCCAGGAACCTGACAGCTTTGGCGATGTCTTCCGGTCTCCCGATGCGTCCAAGT
>JBCCML010000065.1:0-23646 GCA_039026375.1 Pseudomonadota bacterium | reverse complement strand
TGATCCTGTTCTTTGCCTACTGTTATCCGATCGCCCGTTGGACCATATCTTTGGAACGCAAGTACGCGGTGAAACTGTGAACGAGGCGGACATGGAAGATCGCAAGGCCCTGGAAGGGGAAGTGCTGGAGGAGACGGTCGAGGTGCCCCCGGTTCACGACGTCACGCCAGGCTGGGTGGGGCGCAACCGCAAAACGCTGGAGCGGGGCCGCAATCTCACGCGGGCGCTGATGGTCGTGGCGCCCCCACCGGTCAGGGTGCCGTTGGCGGTCGCCTCGTTGGTCACCGATGCCGTACTGCTGAGCGATGATTTGGGCCGGCGCCGCGAAGACCGCGTGGTTGGTGGGGTCCGGGGCGCGGCTTTGGCGCTGGAGGGGGTTGCCGTGCTTGCGACCACGCGATTTGCGCCACTGCGACTGGCCGCGAACCTTGGTGGGATCGAGGCCGCACGCCGCGCGCTGGAGCGTGCCATCGCCGCCGAGCGGCGCGCGTGACCGACTTGCGGCCGGTGGCATGATTAAGGTTCGAGGTCTCAGCGACAAATCCAAAGCTCCGCCGATCTTCGAGACCACCGACCTGCCCGAAATCACGGCCGACCAGAGCGAGATCATCTGGGAAAAGAACGGCCGCCAGACGACGTACACCGTCAAGCGCACCAGCGTCGTCGTCATGCCTGACGGCCATCGCGTGGATCTGACACTGGTGCCGAAGGCGCGCCCCCTGACCCTGCGCCTGCTGGATGCGATGGACGTATTGCCCCTTGACGGCGCGCGCTTTCTGATCGTGATGAGCGTGCTGTTGGGCATGGGATTGGTCATCGCCGCGGCGCTCGCGGTGGTCAGCCACGGCTTTGGCGTGCTGGGCTTCTTCATCTGGCATGCCGCCACGATGACCGCGCTGATGGTGTTGATCGCTGTGCTGATCCGGGCGCTAAGGCAGGATCATCCGCATGCGCAGTACTTCCTGGGCGCCCTGGCCATGGCATCGGCGATCCTGACCTATCTGCTGATCCGTGCTTTGTTTCCATCTCTGGGGGGTATCGGTGGTCTGATCGGCATTGGCGGCTTCGATCTGGACTATCAGGCGTTCGGGCGCTTGACTTGGCAACAACGCGAGGAGCTTCTGGTGGTGCTGGCACCTTGGGTGCCGACGGTCGCCATCCTGCTGCGCGCGGTGGGGCGCGATATCGCGGCAGCGCTGCTGGAAAAGAACGTGAAGGCAAAAGGGTAAGCCATGGCCGAGACCGCCACCATCGACAGACCCGCCGCCTGGAGCGTGGATCAGCCTATCGTGTCGTTGAAGGACGTGCACAAATCCTTTGGCGATCTTCAGGTCCTGAAGGGCGTCAGTTTCGACGTGATGAAGGGCGAGGTGATTTGCATCATTGGACCCAGCGGCTCGGGCAAATCCACGCTGATCCGGTGCATCAATGCGCTAAATGACATCCAGGCAGGCTCGATCACGGTCGAGGGCCAGGAGGTCCACGACCCCCAGCTGGACAAGCTGGAGCTGCGCAAGAAGGTTGGGATGGTCTTCCAGCAGTATAATCTGTTCCCGCACAAGACGGCGCTGGAGAATGTGATGATGGCGCCGGTCAAGGTTTTGGGCGAGCCCACGGCTCAGGTGGAAGCCCGCGCGCGCGCGCTGATGAAAAAGGTCCGGCTGGAGGGCAAAGAAGCGAGCTATCCCGGCGAGCTGTCAGGCGGCCAGCAGCAGCGCGTCGCGATCGCCCGTAGCTTGGCGATGCGCCCGGACGTGATGCTATTCGACGAGGTCACGGCAGCGCTGGACCCCGAGACGGTCAAGGAGGTGCTGGTCACCATCAAAGATCTCGCGGCGGAGGGAATGACCTGCATCCTGGTCACGCACGAGATGGGCTTTGCCCGAGAGGTCGCCGACCACATCTATTTCACTGACCGTGGGGTGATCGTGGAACACGGGCCGCCAGCGACGTTCTTCACAGAGGCATCCGATCCGCGGACCAAGGAATTTCTCAGCCAGATCCTTTGATCTCTGATGCGTCCATTGGCCCAACCTCTGGGCATGGTCAGCTGTAAAGCTGTGTTAAATTGACAAACAACGTTCTTCTGACCGCTTGATAGGAGCCCGTGATGATCCTGACTGCGATGACGGCGCCGCTCGCCCTTGGTGCGCTGGTGATGAAAAAGAAGATGGCCTGCACGGCGATGGTGGGCGCTGCGGCGTTCGGTGCAGGCGTGTTGGTGACGGCAGCAGCGATGAGCGCGATAAAGCACAGAAACGGTGGGTCGCGGTATCATCCGCATCCGTCCGCTGCCGAACCGGACGCGGCCGACGACGCGTAGGGGATCTGCCCTACGCCTTTGACCGGCAAAATCGGCCAAAGACTGCTTTGAAAAAATTCGATTTGAAGCGGCGCGAGGAATCAGAAATGCTGTAGCTCATAGCGTTCCGCGATGGTCGGGCGGTTCGGCCTGCGAATCGAGTTCATTCCCAGGCCTGCCCAAAGACATCGTTTTGGATAGGGGAAGGGGCGCGGCTATGAGCCTAGAAGATGCCGTCGCCGGTCACTACACGACCGGCGGGCTGCTAGACCGTATTGCGAGCGCTCTGCGTTCCGTCGGCGTCGAGCCGACGGCAGCAACGCCTGACGATCTGAAACCCGTAGACGAATTTCACATTGGGGGTGTCGCCGCGACGCGCGATCTGATTGCGCAATTGGATATAACTTTTGGCGACGCGGTTTTGGACATCGGCAGCGGCTTGGGTGGGACGTCGCGGCACGTGGCGGCAACCACCGGCGCGCATGTGACCGGGTTGGATCTGACGCCTGAGTTTGTCGAGACCGCCACCGCGCTGAGCATCATGGTGGGCATGGCCGGTCGGACCGAGTTTCAGCAGGGCTCAGCCGTGGAGATGCCGTTTGGTGACGGCACCTTCGATGCCGCCCTTCTTCTGCATGTCGGCATGAACATCCCCGATAAGGTGCGTTTGTTGGCTGAAGCGGCGCGGGTTCTGCGGCCTGGTGGCACTTTTGCTGTTTATGACGTGATGAAGACGGGCGATCAGCCCATCGACTTTCCGGTACCCTGGGCCGAGGTTCCCGAGAATTCATTCCTGGCAGATCTCGATTGTTATCGCGACGCGGCCCAAGCGGCCGGGTTCCGCGAAGTCGCTGCCCGTGACCGCAGCGAGATTGCCCTGCAGTTCTTCGCCGATCAGCGGGCCCGGTTGGAAGCTGATGGCCCGCCGGCTCTGGGCATCCATTTGATGATGGGCGAAACGCGGGGTCTGAAGGTCAAGAACATGGTGGCGAACATCAAATCTCGCCGCATCGCACCGACCGAGCTGATCCTGCAGAAGGCCGGCTAAGGTGCATCCTGCCACCCGAACAGGGGCGGCATGTGCGATGGTTTCAAGAGGCGCGGTTCTGTCCATGGGTTTTCTGGCGTGCCTTGGCCTGTTTGCCTGCACGCCAGCGCCAGCGCCGGCACCCGAGGCGCCCTCCTCCGCGGTTGCACAAATCTCACCCAAACGCAGTGCCGCGCTTGGATCGGCGTACGAGGCGCTATCGCCCGGGGATAAATCCACCTTAGACGCGTTGCTAGACGATCCTGAGGCGTCCTTGCTGACCGTTGCCGGCAGTGCAAACGATGCCTTCTGGTCGTTTTTGGTGGCCGTGGGATGGGGCCTGCCTGTGCAGGTAGAAGCTCAGATCCTTCAGGCCTTACCCGCAGCGCGCGGCTTTGGTTTCGCGCCCGGCGGTCGTGACAAAGTGGCTGAGTGGCTTCGAAATCATAAGGCACAGAAACCGATCTGACGGGCCTGGTCCTGTTTGGCCCTCAACGCCGAACCCCGACACACCCGTGGGGGGAGGTGCGCCGGGGCCTTAGGCTTTTCGACACTTGCCGGTCCGGACACCGCGGATCCATCATGACCGGCTTACGCGCACACCGCGGTGATACTCTACGTACGAATAAACGACCGGGCCAGGCGGGTAGGGGAACAACACCCGACCCGGTCGCATTTTCCTCCGGTTGGGGTGGGGCAATTGCCGGAGGATCTGGTTCCGGTTCGCCAACTGGGCGCGCCGGTATTCGGTTGCGAAGTCTCAACGCGCCTGCGCCGCGATCTTCTCGTCTAGGGCGGCGATCGTTGCCTCAATCTCGGTGCGCAGCTTGGTGTCTGCTTGGTGCGCACCCGACAGCGCGCTGAGGATCTGGGCATATCTGCTGCGTGCTTCCAGAAGCTGTTTCATCTCTCCGCTCCGCGTCATGGCACCGTCGCTTTCGTTAGAATCAAGTTAGTAAATGTCATTTTGACAGTCAAGATAATAAGCAGAAAGATTTTCAAAATCCGAAAGGACCCGGTGCCTCGACAACGCCGCTGGGGCCGTGCACACCTGCGGCGACAGCGAAAAGGATGCTCTTGTCCGAAACTGCCCCTGAAGTTGGATCTGATCTGCGCCGCCAGAAACTGCTGGCGCATGCTGCGATGCTGTTCTTTGCAGCGCTAATCTCTGTTTCATTCACGCTGGGTGATATGGCGGCGCCGCACATCGCGCCCGCGGCGTTGACGGCTGCGCGCTTTGCGCTGGCGGCTGTGATCATGGGTGCGCTGGCTGCACCCCTGCTGCGGGCCGAGCATTTCCGTGCCGCCTGGCGCTACTTGGCCGTGGGTGGGCTGCTGGCGCTCTACTTCATCATGATGTTCGAGGCGCTAAGCCGGACAGATCCCGTCTCGACCGCGGCGATCTTTACGCTGACACCCATCATGTCGGCGGGCTTTGGTTGGTTGCTGCTGCGCCAGATCACGACCGTTCACACTGGTAGCGCGTTGTTGCTGGCCGGGCTGGGTGCGATCTGGGTCGTCTTTCGCGCCGACATTGACGCTGCGCTGGGGCTGCAGTTGGGCCCGGGTGAGCAGATCTTCATCGTGGGATGCGCCCTCCACGCCATCTACACACCGCTCAGTCGGATGCTGAACCGGGGTGAGCCGCTGATTGTCTACTCTTTCGGCGGTATCGTCGGCGGGATGCTGGTTACACTGGCCTGGGGGTGGCAGGACGTGGTCACCACGGGCTGGGCCGATCTGCCGCCCATCGCTTGGGCCGCCGTCGGCTATCTGGCGATCGCCACGACCGCGACGACCTTCTTCTTGTTGCAGTACGCTACGCTGCGCCTACCCTCGGCCAAGGTCATGGCCTATGGCTACCTTGTCCCGACCTTCGTGATCTTGTGGGAAGGCCTTCTGGGCCATGGCTGGGTCGCCCTGCCTGTTCTGCTAGGCGTTGCGGCAACGATCACCGCTTTGCTGATGCTGTTGAGGAACTGAGCAAGCCCAAAGTCCTCCAACCTCCTGCAGACTTTTGCGTTGACCGTCTGCGCCGCGTCGCTAGCGTCGACGCATCCCCTGACACCTGATGAGGTTCCCATGACGACACCCGGCGCAAACCTGAAGATCGACGGCGCTCGGCTGTGGGACAGTTTGATGGAGATGGCCAAGATCGGTCCCGGCATCGCGGGCGGCAACAATCGCCAAACACTGACCGATGAAGACGCCGAGGGCCGGGCGCTGTTCCAGAAGTGGTGCGTGGCGGCGGGTTGCGAGATGGGCCTGGATCAGATGGGCAACATGTTCGCGACGCGCGCCGGTACCGATCCGGACGCGCTGCCCGTTTATGTGGGCAGCCACCTGGATACCCAGCCAACGGGCGGCAAGTACGACGGCATCCTGGGGGTCTTGGGCGGCCTGGAAGTGCTGCGCACGATGAATGATCTGGGCATCCGCACCCGCCATCCGATCGTGGTGACGAACTGGACCAACGAGGAAGGCGCCCGCTATGCGCCGCCGATGCTGTCCTCGGGCGTTTATGCGGGCATTCACACGCAAGACTGGGCCTATGACTTGGTAGACGCCGACGGCAAACGCTTTGGCGACGAGCTGGAGCGTATCGGCTGGAAGGGCGATGAAGTGGTGGGCGCCCGCAAGATGCACGCCTTTTTCGAGTTGCACATCGAGCAGGGCCCGATCCTGGAGGCTGCGGGCAAAGATATCGGCGTGGTCACCCATGGTCAGGGCCTTCGTTGGATCGAGTTCACGGTGACCGGTAAGGAAAGCCACACGGGCACGACCCCCATGGCGGTGCGCCAGAACGCGGGGCGCGCGCTCGCCCAGATCACCGAACTGGTGCACGGGATCGCCATGAAAAATCAACCGAACGCATTGGGCGCGATCGGCCATATCGAGGTCTATCCCAGCAGCCGCAACATCATCCCCGGCCGCACGGTATTCACCGCAGACTTTCGCAGCCATGTTTTGGAAACGCTGGAGGCCATGGTCGCCGAAGTACACCAGCAGGCGCCGGAGATCTGCGCGGCCCTCGGCTGCAGCGTGGAGACGCAGATCGTCGGCTCGTTCGATCCCCCCGCCTTCGACGAAGGTTGTGTTTCGGCTGTGCGGGGTGCGGCTGAACGGCTGGGCTATTCGCACATGGATATCATCAGCGGGGCGGGTCACGACGCTTGTTGGATCAACCAAATCGCACCTACAGCGATGATCATGTGCCCCTGCGTCGATGGCCTCAGCCACAATGAAGCGGAAGAGATCACGCCCGAATGGGCGGCCAAAGGCACGGATGTGCTGTTCCACGCGGTGGTCGAGACGGCCCAGATCGTGCCATGAGAACCGCCGATGGTCGCCCCCAGAACGTTCTGATCCTGATTGCTGACGAGATGCGGCGGGATGCGCCGGGCTGCTTTGGGGGGGACGCCCGAACCATGCCGGCGCTGGACAAGTTGGCGGCCGGCGGTACGGTGTTCGAGCGTGCCTACACGCCCTCCCCAATCTGCATTCCCGCGCGGGCGGCCATCGCCACGGGCCACCACGTCCACACCACCCAGATCTGGGACAGTGCGACCGCCTATGCCGGCCAGCCCCGATCCTGGATGCATGCGCTGGGGGCAGCGGGCCAACCGGTGACCTCGTTCGGAAAGCTGCACTTTCTCGACGCTCAATCGGATACCGGGTTCGCGGAACAGGTGCTGCCGATGCACATCGTCGATGGCGTCGGCTGGCCGCAGGCGTTGTTGCGCGGGTCCGGCACCTTCGACCAGACGGAGGAGTTCGCCCAGGACGTTGGATATGGCGACAGCCCCTACATGGACTATGACCGGGCCACGACCGAGGCGATTTGCGCTTATTTGGCCGATCCCGCGCGCCACGACCAGCCCTGGGCGGCTTTTGTATCGTGGGCGTGCCCGCACTTCCCGCTGGTGGCGCCGCAGGCCTACGCTGATCTGTTTGACCCGGCGGAATTGGCGCCGCCTTTGGCCTATGCGCCCGAGGCGCGGCCGACGCATCCCGAACTGCGCTGGCTTGCGGAGTTCTACGATTATGACCGGTTCTTCACGCCCGAACGAGTGGCAGAGGCGCGGGCTGCGTACCTGGCGCTCTGCCGGTTTGTCGATGACCAGATTGCGGCGGTCATGGCTGCGCTGAGCGAGGCGGGGCTGACCGAGAATACGCTGGTTGTCTTCACCTCTGATCATGGCGAGATGCTGGGCGATCATGGGATATGGACCAAGCAGGTAATGTACGAGGCGTCGGCCGGCGTGCCTATGGTGTTGGCTGGTCCCGGTGTGCCGGTGGGGCGGTGCAAGACGCCCGTAAGTCTGATCGATCTGGCGCCGACGGCGCTGGCGGCAGCGGGTCTATCTGGAGTGTGGCTATCGGATGCCACGGGGCTGCCTGGTAACGACTTGGCTTCCCTGGCCACGGGGCCGGACAATCCCGGGCGGACGGCCTTTAGCGAGTACCATGATGGTGGTTCGTCCACGGGCACCTTTATGGTGCGGTGGGACGACTGGAAGTACGTCCACTATGTCGGCCTGCCGCCGCAATTGTTCGACTTGGCAAGCGATCCGCATGAGCTGACCGATCTGGCGGCGGTCCCATCGGCGGCGGCGACGCTGGCAGAAGGTCGCGCTCGATTGGCGGCTATCTGCGATGCGGAGGCGGTGAACGCCGCGGCGATAACCGATCAGCAGCGGCGTTTAGCGAACTTCGGCGGTGTCGAAGGCTTGAAAAACCTCACCACCTTTGGACATACGCCTGCGCCGACGGCATAATCAAAAGTCGACGCCACAGAAGGACGCGCGCCGATGACAAATGCCTATCCCCAGACCGAACCGTTTGACCGGTACAAGGCGCAGTTGCGGGCGTTGCTGGGGTTCTGGGCGCGGTTCACCGGGGGCAGCGTTGCCCTCATGCTGATCTTCGGCGCTTTCGCCCCGCTGGCCATTGTCGTCTTTCTGTTCTCGCTGGGCATGCCGATCCTGGCCCTGATCCTTTGGGGCCGGTCGCTTGATCAGGAGCTGGGCTGGAGCGATCTGGAAGAGGGGCCCTGGTAACGGCCCTTCCCTTATTCGGCTGGTGCTGGCACGGCGTTCCCGATCGGCTTTGGCGGCGAGATCGATAGGGCCAGCCGCAGCAAGGGTGGCACCAGCATCAGCGTCAGCACTGCCGACATCGACAGGCCGCCGACGACCACCGATCCCAAGCCGCGATAAAGCTCGGACCCCGATCCTGGGAAGACGACCAGCGGTAGCATCCCAATCACCGAAGTCAGCGTCGACATGAAGATCGGCCGGATCCGGTTGCGCGTCGCCTCCAGGATCGCATCGTTCACCTCCATCCCGTCCGTTCGGATGTGGTAGAGTGACTGGTGTACCAGCAGGATCGCGTTGTTCACAACAATGCCCACCAGGATTACAAAGCCCAGAAGCGTCAGCATATCCAAGGGCTGCGTCTGGAAGGTGTTCAGCAGGTAGAGCCCCGCCACGCCGCCAGCGCCAGCGACGGGCACCGAGATCAGGATGACCAGCGGCAGGATGAAGCTTTCAAACAGGACCGCCATGACCAGGAAGACAATCACCATGGCCAGGATCAGGTTCCATTGCAGGGCGTCGAAAGTCTTGGCCAGCTCGCCGGCAGCGCCGGTGACGGACATCTGAACACCGGGTGGCAGGCCCTGTTCCAGGATCGGGGCCATGACCTCGGCTTCGATCATCTCCAGCGCGGTTTCCAATGGGATGGCCGAGCTTGGGCGGATCTCCAGCGTGATCGTGCGTTCACGTTCCAAGTGGCGGATCTCCACGGGCCCTGCCGTCAGCTGGACATTGGATAGGGCCGAGACGGGGACGATCCGCCCGTTTGGTGCCACGACTGGGAAGGCGCCCACGTCTTGTGTGCGCGCCGTCTCCGCTAATGAGGCGATGCCCTTGAGCATCAGGTCCACGCGCTCGGAGCCGACGGTGATTTCAGCCACGCGGACCCCGTCGTTGAAGGCATCCAGCGTCAGCGCCAGGGTGCGAGCGTCTATCCCGGCATCCGCGAGCCGAACGCGGTCCGGCTCTACCCTGAGCTCAGGGGAGCCCAATTCCAGCCCTGGCTGTGGCCGGAACTGGTTGCCCTCGCTCCTCGGCAAGATCTGGGCGATCGTGCCTGCGGCCTGCTGCGCGACGTCCAGAATGTCCTGCAGATCAGGCCCAGAGATGTTCAGTTCAATGGCTCGGCCGCCGCCGATCCCGCGGCCGAATAGGGATCGCTGGTTGATGAAGCCGAAGGTGCCCGGTTCAACAAAGATCGGCTGCGACAGCACGGGGATTAGCTCAGCGACGCGTGTCGGGTCCTTTGCTGCGCCACCTAAGATCGTGGTGCCCCGGAAAGACACGAAGAAGAAGTGCTTCATGGCCGGCGGCTCGTCTGGATTGCCGGTTTCCTCCTTCTCCCAGAGGGGTTGGGCTACGGCCTCGATGCGCTCGGCGATGCTGGCGGTGGTGTTCAGATTGTAGCCGGGTGGCGGCAGAATGAATCCGAACACCAGGTTCCGGTTACCCTCCGGCAGGTATTCAAGCTTTGGCAGAAACGCCCATGCGCCCAGAATTGCTGCCGCTGTGATGCCGGACACGACGATCATGCCCAGGCCTCGCACACCCACGGTGACGCGCGCATAGGCATTGATCAGCCCGGCAAAGGCCCGGCCAAGGTGGTCGACCACAGGCACCGGCATGATCGATAGGCGCGCGCGGCCGCCGCCCAAAAGCTTGGCGCAAAGGGCAGGCACCACGGTGACGGCCACGACAAGTGACAAGATCACCGAGACGGAGATCGCCACAGCGATATCGCGGAACAGTTGGCCGGCCTCTAGCTCCATCACCAGAATCGGGATGAAGACCATGACCGTGGTCAGCGCCGACACCAGAATGGCGCCCCAGACCTGGCGCGCACCTTCATAGGCGGCCTCCTGCGGGGATTTCCCCTGTTGTCGAAGCCTGTAGATGTTCTCTAGCACCACGATGGCAGCATCCACCACCATGCCGACGGCGAAGGCGATCCCAGCCAACGAGATCACGTTCAGTGTGCGCCCCATGGCAGCCATGGCAACAAAGCTGGCAACGATCGAGACGGGAATCGCGATCGAGACAACAAGCGTTGCGCGCCCCGATCTTAAGAACAGCAACAAGACGCCCGCCGCCAGCAGCCCGCCGATCCAGATGTTCTGGGTCACCAGTTCGATGGCGCCGTCGATGTAGATCGTTTCGTCATAGACCTGTTCGAAGGTCAGCCCTTCGCGCTCGAGCGGGCCGTCCACCAACTCCTTGATGGCAACGCGGATGCCTTCCATGGTCTCAATGACGTTGGCGCCGGTGTTGCGCACGGCGTTGATGGCGATGGCTGGCTCACCCTTGTGGCGGATGCGGGCCACGGGGTCGCCATAGCCGAAGGTGACGTTTGCCACGTCCCGGACGAAGACTCGGCCACCGCCGGGGTCGCTACGCAAAACCACATTCTCGATCGCCGAGATGGTGTTCAGTTCGCCCTCTGCTCGCACCACATAGCGGCGCTTGCCTTCATCGAGGTCCCCGGCCGACAGCGAAACGTTCTCGCTGCGCAGACGGTTCACCACCTCTGGGATGGTCAGTCGATAGGCGGACAGGCGCTCCGGGTCGACCAGGACCTGCAGCTCGCGCGCAACCCCGCCGTAGACGTTCACCGTGGCCACGCCGTCCACCCGCTCCAGCCGCGATTTGATGATCTCGTCGGCAAAATCGCCATAGGTCGACATTTCCCGGTCGTTTCCGGGCGCGCGTTTGAGGATGATCCAGGTGATCGGGTTATCGTCAGACCCGGAGGTGCTGAGGATTGGCGCGTCCGCCTCGTCGGGATAATTGCTGACGCGGTCCAGCCGGTTGGACACCAGCAGCAACGCCTGGTCCATGTCGGTGCCGACGGCGAATTCCAGTGTCACCGTGGCCTGACCGGTCTCGGCGCGAGAAATGATACTTTCCAGCCCGGCAAGGCCCTTCAGGACGTCTTCCTGTTCGTTGACGATTTCACGCTCCACCTCGGCTGGGGCGGCACCGAACCAGTCGGTTTCGACTTCGATGACTGGTTTGCGGACGTCGGGGATCAACTGGATCGGGATTTGCGTCAGCGCCAGCCAGCCGAACATGACGGCCATCATAACTGCGGCGATCACCGCAATGGGCCGTTCAATAGCGATGCGGATCAGATCCATGCTCAGCCCTCGGTCATCGTGGCGTTCACCGGCTGACCCGGGAACAGCCGCTCGTTTCCGCGAACGACGACGACCTCACCCGCGCTGAGACCGCCCAGAACCTCCATACGCCCGCCCGCGGCCTGACCCAGCTGCACTGGTCGGGGCTGTGCCTTATCCTCTTCGACGACAAAGACCATCCAGCCGCCGCCGCGCCCCTGGACCAGGGCGTCCTTTGGAACGGTTACGGCATCGCGTGGCGCGCTGACGGGGATTTCAAGCGTGATCGAGGCGCCGACCGCGATCAAAAGCGGGTCTAAATCGCTGATATTGATCGTAAACCGCACAGGGCGCGTGCGCGTCGCGACCGTTTCAACTGGCAACACGACGCGCACGCGCGCGCTGCCAACAGCACCTTCGTTCAGGCGAACGTCCACCTCGGTGCCGGGTGACAGGCCTTGGATAAGCTCAACCGGCACATCTGCTTCGACTTCCAGTCCGTCGACATCCAGCAGTTTCGCCACCGGTTGACCAAGGCTGACATACTGACCGGGCTGCGCCATGCGCTCGACCACGATGCCGGAAAAGGGCGCCCGGATAATGGCGTTTTCGATGTCGTAGTCGACGCGGGCGATGCGCGCCTGAGCGGCCTCGACCGCTGCTTTGGCCACGGCCTGGCGCCCGCGTGCCTGCTGCAGCTCCTGAATGCGGTCCTCAAAAACAGCCTGCTGGAACGCCGTCGATCCTTTCAGGCGTTCGGCACGTGCCAGGGCCTGCTGAGCTAGGGCAACGCTGGCCTCGGTCGCCAGGATGCCGGCACGGGCAACTTCCAGATCGGCGAGCGCCGTTCGACGCTCGATTTCGGCCAATTGGCTTTCAAGGCTGACCAGTGGCGCACCCGCGCTGACCCGGTCACCGATTTCGAACCGAACCTCGTCAGCCACGCCCGCACGCCGCGAGGCGACGTCAGCCTGGATCGAACCCACCAACTGACCCAAAACGGGGGCTGTGTCGGCGATGGCCCGTATCTCGACCTGTTCCACCAAAACGGCCGCAGCCCGCTGGGCCTGCGCGCCCGTCGGTAACATCAACAGTGCCGCGACCAGCGCGGTGGCAATCAAACTCGGGCACCGCATATCCGGTTTCCCTTCTGAGGTTGTCTGCACGCCCAGGGCCTATTCCACCAGGCGGAACGTCAAAGCTGATATAGGCTTTCTCGGCAGTAATCGAGCCGATCGAACGCAGATCAGATCCACGATACCTGGGAAATGGGCTTCAACTTGACCCATCCAACCTGGGACCGGTCACAATCGCTGGAGCGGGTAGCGGGAATCGAACCCGCGCGTTCAGCTTGGGAAGCTGACAGGCTACCATTACATCATACCCGCGCGGTGCCGATGTACGTGCCGGACGAGTGTGCGTCAATGTTCCGAGGATTTTCCTTTTCCAGGTGATCTGACAAGACCAGGCCAATGCGATCACGCTTAGCCGAGTCATCGGTTCACCGGCTGCAAGGGGTATCACCGTTGTCGATAACGAGCTTCAGATAGCGATGCATTTCGTGATGAACGATTTCGGGCGCCGAGCTGGGTGGAAGACGGTCGTCTTGGCGAGCAACCGCCCAAATCCTTGGCCCGTACGCCCACACCCTAGCAGGACTTGCCGGTCAGTGTGGGTGCCATTGGCTGGGGTGCTCCGACGGATCAGTCACCGGGTCAAGAACGAGCAAGAGCCGTGTTTCGCCTGTCCCCTCGATCGGCGGTGAGCGGTGCAGCAGGCCCGAACGTGGATGTTCAGGCCAGAGGGTGCCACGCAACAGGATCGGCGAGCCCGTTGTGGTGGTGGCGATGTCTGTTGGCTGACCGTTCGCTGTAGCAATGCCGTACTGTGTGCCGGTTCCCCGGTACGTGCACACAAGACGGGCGGTCACCGCATCGACGTGGAACTTGCGGCAAGCATTGTTCGTAATGACGTCGAGGCGCAGCTGCAGATACGGGGTCTGCATGACACTTGCGAAATGCTGGGCTAGTTGGTCGATATCGTCGATCAGCATGGCCCGTTCTTGGCCGTTGGGCGTGCCGCTGGCCTCACAGATTTCGGCGGTTGCCTGCCGGATCTGGTCGGGCCGCACGATCACCCGCGCCGTTGGTAGTTGCTCAGGCGCTAGCTGCTCAAGCCATTCCTGCAGACCTGCCCGCAAAGAACGGGACCATACCATGGCGGCGCAGCCGGCCTCGCGAAACGCCGGTAGTGCGTCCGGCGTTTCGGTGATCGCCACGGCCGCAGCGGCTGCAATCGGCCTGGCCACGTTCATGCGGCGGCCTCTGCTCGGCGCCATACTGGGAACGGGTCTGGAAGGTCGGGTAGATCTTCCAGGCTGCCTGCCACAACTGCTGGTAACAGCGCTGCGTCCAATCGCGCCTTCAGGGCCGGCCAGTCGATGTCAGCACCGATGAACACGATCTCCTGCCGGCGATCGCCCCATGGCTCGATCCAGTTGTCCTTCATGTAGGCCTGAGCCGTTTCGCTGTCGGGCCAACGTTCGATTGGAACGGTCGCCCACCAGTTGCCCAGCGGACCGATCGACGACAGCGAGCCGGCCAGCGAGAACTCAGCCACCCAGTCGGGACGCGTGGCGATCCAGAAGTGCCCCTTCGCACGGATGACGCCGGGCAGATCGCCCTTCAACACGGCCAGAACTATTTCTGGGATGAACGGCTGGCGGGCGCGATAGACATAGCTGGTCACGCCGTACTCTTCAGTTTCGGGTACGTGATCGGCAAAGCCGTAGAGTTCCTTGGCCCACATCGGATGCTCGTGGGCCTTTTCAAAGTCGAAGAGGCCGGTATCCAGGATGTTGTCCGCAGGCACGTCAGAGTGGTTCGTCTCGATGATGCGCGCATCTGCGTTTAGGCTGCGGATGATCTTGCGCGCGGCGTCGGTGCGTTCGGGACCTGCATCCGCCACTTTGTTGAGGATCACCACATCGGCGAATTCGATCTGCTCGGTCAGCAGGTGGACCAGCGTACGCTCGTCCTCTTCGCCCAATGTCTCCCCCCGGTCGCTCAGGAAGTCTTGGCTGGCATAATCCTTCAGCAGGTTCACGGCATCGACGACCGTCACCATCGTGTCCAGGCGGGCGACGTCCGCAAGGCTATCGCCATACTCGTCCCGGAACTCGAACGTTGCCGCCACAGGCAGCGGTTCGGATATCCCGGTGGATTCGATCAGCAGGTAGTCAAACCGCCCTTCCTCAGACAGGCGGCGCACCTCGTCCAACAAATCATCGCGCAACGTGCAGCAGATGCAGCCGTTAGACATTTCAACCAGTGTCTCATCGGTGCGGCTCAGTTCGGTATCGGCGCGGACCAGATCGGCGTCGATGTTCACCTCGGACATATCGTTGACGATCACGGCGACGCGGCGCCCTTCGCGGTTGTTCAATACCCGGTTCAACAATGTGGTTTTGCCTGCGCCGAGAAATCCGGACAGGACGGTGACGGGAAGGCGGCTAGGTTGCATGAATCAACTCTCCCTTGCCGGTGGTTTCGGGGGTGTGTTTGGTGTGCCTAAGTGGGAGAGATAGTTCAGTGGTTACATTATAACAACGCTTGCCTGGGCAAATCCGTGACATGACCAGGTTATCGCAGTCGAACCAAGGCCCTGTTGGCGCCCGTAACGTGCGCTTAGGCGACTGGTACCTTGCCCGAGATCTCGTCATAGGCGCGGTTGATGTCGGCGATGCGCCGGTTCGCCAGCTCCATCATTTCATCTGGCAGGCCGTTGGCGCGAAGACGGTCCGGGTGGTTCTGACGGACCAGATCCCGCCAAACATCGCGAATTTCTGCGGGCGACATGGTTTCGTCGACACCCAGCACCGCGTGTGCGTCCCAGAAGTCGGGCACGTACCGTGCCTTGAACTTACGGAAACACGCCGGTGTTAGGCCGAAGACCTGAGCAACCTCCCACAGATACGTGTCTTCATCCGGGTGATAGACCCCGTCCGCCATTGAAATGTGAAACAGGGCGTCGATGATGTCCTCCAGGATCGGGTCGCGCTCGCCAAACAAGCGGACGATCTGGTGTGCATACTCGCGATATCCGGCAACGTCCCTGCGCAGCATGTTGAAGACCCGGGCGACGTTGCGCTCCTGATCTGCTTCGAAGTGAAAGATCTGACGAAAGGCTGTCACCTCATCCACTGTCACACGACCGTCGGCTTTGGCCAATTTTGCGCCCAAGCCGATCATAGCAATGGTGAAGGTAACAGTGTTCCTGGGGTCCCTTGTTTCGCTAAAAAATGTCAGCGGCGCGCTTTGGCGCAGCGTCTCCAGCACATCGGACCAGAAAGACATTTCTTTCCCCTAGGGCGGGCCTACCCCTGCCGACCAGTTGCAAGGTGCCATGACGGGTGGCCTGGGCGCAATGCGGCGCGTGCTCTCAGAACAGGACTGATCCTCGGTACTGTAAAACAACAAACCCGATGTATAGCGCCACCATCGCGATACCGGTGGCGAAGGCCAGGCGACCAACAGCCAGCATCCAAACGGTAAAGGCAACGGCCACACCCACCATGAACCACAAGTCAAACCCCATCAAAGCCTGGTCCACATTGAGCGGCTTTATCATCGCCGTGATCGCAATGATGGACAGCACATTGAACGTGTTCGATCCGATGATGTTGCCCAGGATCAGGTCAGTTGCCCGTTGACGTGCGGCCGCGACACAGGTGGCAAGTTCGGGCAATGACGTGCCAAATGCCACGACAGTCAGGCCAATGATCGCTTCCGGCACGCCGATTGCCGTACCTGCGACGACGGCGCCCTGGACCAAAAGCTCAGACCCAAGCGCCAGGGCCACAAGGCCGCCACCCAAGACCGCCATTGCGCCTCCGACGGACGAGATCGCATGTTCACCGGCTACTTCGTCAATCTCCAGAGTATCGGTCGCGTACTGATAGGCGACGAAGGACACCAACAGCGCAAACATCGCGGCACCTGCCCAAGCAGGGATAACGCCGGCCAACATCCCGATGGCCAGAATTGCTGTGGCCACGAGCATCATGCCCAAGTCTTTGACCAACGACGAACGCTTGGCAGCAATCGGGAAGATCATTGCTGTGACACCCAGCACCAGCAGCACGTTCGCGATGTTTGAGCCCACCACGTTGCCCAGGGCGATACCTGGATAGCCGGAGAGGTTTGCATTCACCGACGTAAAGAGCTCTGGCACCGAGGTGCCAAACGACACGATCGTTGCCCCTATGAACAATGGCGACAGCCCAGCGCGTTCGGCAATGAATGTGGCAGCGTCTATGGTCCAGTCACCGCCTTTAATCAGAAGATATAATCCGAAAGCGACTGACCCGAATGCCAGAAGCCCAACCTGATAGGCGGGAAGCTCGAACATCCGCCGCTCTCAGCCTGATCGTTTTCGATGGGTGTTTGCGTCGGGTGGGGCGCAAAGCAAGATCGCACATGCAGGCGGTGCAGATGGCATGGAAGGCTCCCTCGACGTGGGCTGGTACATAAGGCGACCCGGTGCTCTGTTCCAGCTTGAATGCAATTGTGTGGAACGATGGGCAAGTGTTCACAATTTCGTACGCAGGCCGCCTGAGACTGTCCGCGCCAGTTGACAGCCCTAGCTCGACTTCGCAGTGTGGCGGCACTTGCAGAAGGGTGGACATGGCAGACGGCAGCGATTTCGCCCGTAGCGGCAAGTTCAAAAACCCTGAATGGACGGCGAAAGGCGAGAAGCGCGCGACTGTCGGGCTCAAGCAGCTGGAAACGCTTTGGTTCAATACCGGCACCCTTTGCAACATCGCATGCGCCAACTGCTATATCTTTTCAAGTCCGACAAACGATGCCCTGGTTTACCTGACGCTCGACGAAGTAACGCGCTACCTGGATGAGGTCGCCGATGGGGGGTACGAGACCCGCGAGATTGGCTTTACCGGTGGCGAGCCCTTCATGAACCCAGACATGTGCGCGATGGCTGAGGCGTGCCTTTCGCGCGGATTTGACGTTCTGATCCTGACCAACGCGATGCGCCCGATGATGCGCAAGCCGGTGCAACAGCCGTTAGCGCAATTGGCAAAGACATACGGCGAAAAGCTGACTTTGCGCGTCTCGCTGGACCACTACACAGCCGAACATCACGACACCGAGCGTGGTGATCATGCCTTCGAGCGCGCCATGGAAGGGATGCGCTGGCTGCGCGACAACGGCGCCAGAATGTCTGCTGCTGGTCGGACGATGTGGGGTGAAGATGAAGCGACGGCGCGACAAGGGTTTGCCGATCTTTTCCGGGCCGAAGGCTTTCAGATAGACGCTCAACATCCGGCCGAGCTGGTGCTGTTCCCCGAAATGGACGAGATGGCCGACGTTCCCGAGATCACTACTGCTTGCTGGGGGATCCTGGATAAGTCTCCGGACGATGTCATGTGCGCCAGCACCCGGATGGTCGTAAAGCGCCGCGGGGCCGAGGCGCCGGCAGTGCTGGCATGTACCCTTCTCGCCTACGACCCTCAGTTCGAGCTGGGCGAAACCCTAGCTGAAGCGGATCGCGAGGTGCCGTTGAACCATCCCCATTGCGCGAAGTTCTGTGTGCTGGGTGGCGCGAAATGCTCGGCCTGACATGAGCGACGAGGCTGCGGCCAACGACGCCTTAGCCGAATCCTACAATCGTGGATTGGCTGCCGAAGCCGCCGGGGATTTGGTGGCTGCGCAAACTGCGTATCACCAGGTTCTAGAGCTGGACCCAAAGGACCACGGCGGTGTGGCCATCCGACTGGCTGCTTTGGGCCTGGCCCCGTCCCCAGCTGTTGCGCCGGAAGCATACGTGGCGACCTTGTTTGATCAGAATGCGCACGCCTTTGACGATATGCTGGTCGAACAGCTTGGTTATTCAGTGCCGATGCTGGTGCGTGAACGCCTGGATGACCTGGGTCTTGGCCCGTTCGACAAACTGCTGGATCTGGGCTGCGGAACCGGTCTGACAGGTGCCTCGATGTTGGATCGAGTGATGCATGTAACAGGCGTCGATCTATCCGAACAAATGCTGGACGAGGCCGCTGAGCGCGACTGCTACGACGCTCTCTATGTGGGCGAGGCGGTTGCGTTCCTGGAAGATGCGGAAATGCAGGCTCTTGGCCCATGGAACGTCATCACGGCCACGGATGTGCTGCCCTATCTGGGCGCGTTGGAGCGTTTCATGGCCGGTGTGCAGGCGGCGCTGGCGCCTGGAGGCTTGATAATCGTCTCAACCGAAGCGCTGCCACCCGACGAGATGCGTGGACAGGACTACATCGTCGGTCCAAAACGCCGGTATGCGCACGCATTTTCGTATTTAGAAGAGCTGCTCGCAGCGCACCAACTCGCATCACTCGAGTGCCTCAGCATTATCGTGCGTTATGACGAAGGTGTTCCAATCACAGGATACCTGATCATCGCGCAGGCGCCGTGTTAGACTGCGCGCGCTCGGTTCTTGATCCCCGCAACTCCACTTGCGAGCCGCTATCTAAATTCGCTACGCGCTGAAGACATCCGATTTGGGGAAGACGATGCAGCGGAAGTAGACTCTAGTTGCGGATGTTTTGATCAGGCACTCTTTTGGCGTTTTCTCTAAGATCCAAATCAAGATCCTGTACAGGCAGACTGCGCAGCAGCGCCAAGAATGAAAGGAATAGCGATGTCTGTCGCCGGAATGAAGATACTGGTCACTGGTGCATCCAGTGGGATCGGTGCGCACATAGCCAAGTTCCTTGTGCAGCGGGGTGCAAAGGTTGTTGTCGCTGCCCGACGTATTCAGGCGCTTGAGGCGCTGGCGGCTGAAGCAGGGACGGGCATGACCGCCATGGCAATGGACGTGGGCGATGCCGAAGCTGCCGAGGCCGGGGTCGCCCAGGCGGCAGAGCACTTGGGCGGGCTGGACGGCCTGTTTAACAATGCTGGGACATCCTGGGGTGGTCGCACGCTTGCCATGCCGGATGAAGAATGGGCCCGCGTCATGGATATCAACGTGAACGCGGTCTTCCGGGTGGCAAATGCCGCCGCGCGGCTGATGGTGTCACAGAAAACCGGCGGCTCGATTGTCTCGACCGCGTCAATCTTGGGCCTTGGGACCGGCAGCGGCGTTGCCGCCTACGCCACCTCCAAGGCAGCGGTGGTGCACCTTACCCGATCGTTGGCCCAAGAATATGCCCGCTACAACATCCGAGTGAATGCCATCGCACCCGGTTACTTTCCGACCGAAATGACCGAAGGCTTTCTACTGACCGAAAAGGGTGAGCAGTTGAAAAAGCATGTGCCGATGCGCCGGTTCGGGGAATTGCACGAGCTTGAGGGACCAATGGAGCTGTTGCTGGGCTCGCAGGGCTCGTTCATCACGGGTGTCACGTTGCCGGTGGATGGGGGGCACCTGTCCCGGCCAATGTCCTAAGCGGTCTGTTCCGACCCCGTCTGGTCTGATCAGGACCCCTCGCCAAAGCGGTCGGCCACCAGCGCTTCTAAGGCCGACATCAGCTTATCTGCGTCTGGCCCCTGGCAAAGCACGTCGATCGTACACCCTTTGGCGGCGGCCAACATCAATAGCCCCATGATCGAGTCGCCGCGCACGGTCTGATCCTCTCGGCTCACCCAGGCCTTGGCATTGTGTGCCTCTACGGTCTCGACGAAACGAGCTGAGGCACGCGCATGCAGCCCCTTCTGGTTGCAGATTGTCAGTTCGCGGCGGACGTCAGTCATGCAGGGCTCATTGCGCTGGGGAGCGCCCCGCAAGAATGGTATTGGCGGAATTCACATATTTCCGCCCGGCCTCGATCGCTGCATCGACGGCCTCTTCAAGCGGGTGGTCCCGCATCTTAGCGATCTTGACCAATAGGGGCAGGTTGGCGCCATAGATAACCTCGACCCCCGGACGGGTCATGGCCCCATGTGCCAGGTTTGACGGTGTCCCACCAAACATGTCGGTCAAAACAACAACGCCCCCGCCCATCTCCACGGCAGCGACGGCGCCATCGATCTCGGCCTGTCTGCTCCTAAGATCGTCAGATGGCCCGACAGAGATCGCCCGCACGCCATCCAGCGGCCCCACGACATGTTCCAGACTGGCCAAAAGCGCTTCGGCCAGACCGGCGTGCGCCACCAGGACCAGACCGATCACTGTTGGCCTCGTGCGCCACGTTCCAATTCAGAATGCCGGATCGACACGGTCCATCCCTGATCTGCCAGATGGTGGCCCAAACGCTCGGTCAATGTGACCGAGCGATGCCGCCCCCCCGTGCATCCCAGCGCAATTGTGAAATGTGCCTTCCCCTCGTCGCGATAGGCAGGCAGTAGCGTCGTCACCATGTCTGTGAGCTTCTCGAAAAACGGCCCGTACAGCGGGTCACCTGCGACGTAGGTTTGGATACGCGGATCGCGCCCGTCAAGCGTGCGGATCGACTCCTCCCAGTACGGGTTTCGCAGGAAGCGGCAGTCCAGCACCATGTCGGCGCCGTGTGGTGTGCCACGCTTGTAGGAAAACGACTGCACCGTAACCGAAAGGCCCGTCGATCGGTCCAAGGCAAAGCGGGCAGCAAGCTCGGCCTTAAGGGCATGTGGTGTCATGTTTGATGTATCTAGGACGGCATCTGCCTGGTCCCGTACCGCTGCCAGGACATCGCGTTCCCTAGCTATGCCCGTCGCGACGTCTTCTGCGGGAGCGAGCGGATGGCGCCGGCGGGTCTGGCTGAACCGTGACAACAGCACGTCTTCATCACAGTCCAAAAAGATCAGCGCCGCCCCGGCCCGCCAACGTTGGCGAAGCCGGTCGACGGTCTCTGTCAACGCCCGTACCGAAAAGCCGCGCGTGCGGCTTTCTACACCGATGGCGATGGGTGCCGATGTGCCTGTGACCGGTTCGATCAGGGCTTCGAACAGCGACAGCGGGAAGTTGTTCAGGGCCTCGTAGCCCAAATCTTCTAGCGCGCTGATCGCCGTTGTTCGCCCGGCGCCAGACATGCCCGTGACCACCAGAACCAGGGGTGCCGGTGTCCGAGAGGGTGCAAGGTCTTCGGGCTTGGCTTCCATGTCAAAATCGTTCGTCTTAGCGACCAGCGTCACGTCAAATCAGCGTTCTCGGGGTCGACAAGTCCGCCCAGCAACGCAAGACGTAGAATCGCTGGCAGATTGTTCACACCCCGCGCAAAGCTTACGCGATGTGACAGTCCGAGCAAGTCACGCTGCCGGGCGCGTGGCAATCGATGATCAGGTGTGTGATCCAGGTCCACGATCAGAGCAAGGGGTGCTGCGGGACCGAGCTCGACACGAAGCAGACCAACGCCCCGTGCTTCGATCAGGGGCGGCAGATCGTCGGGCGCCGACAGCGTCACCGTGCTGCCCGTTCGGGTCAGGAGCACCTGATCATCGGCGATCAATTCTGCACCTAGGGCTAGCATCCCGATCGCTAGCGCACTTTTCCCGCTGCCGGGTTCGCCAACGATCAGACAGCCCCGACCCCCAAGGGAGATGGCACTGCCGTGGATCTGCTGGTCTTGTCGGTCGCTCACGTCGTCAAGCGGGCAGTTCGACGGTAAAACGTGCGCCGGATTGATCAGGGCGGTTTTCTGCCCAAATACGTCCGCCGTGCGCTTCGACGATTTGGCGCGATATCGACAAACCCAAGCCGGAGTGCCCGCCAAATGCCTCGGTCTCTGGCCGTTCAGAATAGAAGCGTTCGAAGATCGAGGCCAGATTCTCTGGTGGTATCCCCGGGCCATCATCTTCGACCTGCAGCCAGACGGTCTTGTCGTCGTGCGTGCCGCCGGAAATCTCGATCTTGCCGCCACGCGGCGAGAAGGAAAGCGCATTCGTCAGCAGGTTGGTGATGACCTGCGCAAGGCGTCCCTCCAACCCATGGGTCATCAGCGGCGTCTCTGGCATGCTGACCTGAATGCTGACCTCCAGTGCTTCCGCCTGTTGCGAGGTCACCTCGGACAAGTTGTGGATCATCGGTCTAAGATCCAAAGCCTCCATGCGTTCGCGTACCAACTCAGCGTCCAGACGTGACGCGTTCGAGATATCCGTCAACAAACGATCCATCCGCTGCACGTCGTGGCGCACTACGTCCATCAGCTTTTGCTTCTGCTCGTCCGTTTTGGCGTAAGGCATCGTCTCAACGGCCGAGCGTAGACTGGTCAGCGGGTTCTTGATTTCGTGGGAGACGTCGGCCGCAAAGCTCTCGATAGCGCCGATTCGAGCGTATAGCGCGCCAGTCATGCGGATCAGCGCGTCCGACAGATCGCCGATCTCATCTGTTCGGGATGTCATATCCGGAATTGGCTGCTTTTCCGGGCTCAATGCGCGGGTGCCTGAGGCGCCACTGCTGCGCGCGGCCTCAGCCAATCGACGAATGGGCGAAGCGATCAAGTTGGCCAGCAGGATTGACAGCAGCACCGAGATGAAAGCTGCCAGCAAGAACACCTCGATCACTACGCGCCGTTCTTCCCGAAGGAACTGCTCAACCTCGCCGCCGGTGTTTGAGAACCTCAGTGCGCCCTGGATCGCATGCAGCCGCTGGATGGGAATGGCGACCGATACAATCAGTTCGCCCTGGCTGTTCATCCGGGCGGAGCTGGCAATCTGCCCAGCCAAAGCGCGGTAGACTTCCTCGTCCTGGGTGACGCCCGCGCCGTCCACTTCCTGATACAAAGGCGGTGTGGTCCCGCTCAGGCTTCCCATCGCCCCAAAGATCCAGTCCCAAACATCAGCGACGGTTGCTTCATCGTCAGCGCCTAACGGCGCCAGATCGCGCGCCTCGATGGGCGAGGTACGGTTTGCCAGGCGGAAGCTGTCGGCCAACAGGTTTCCCGACAGGTCGTAGATGCGGATCCGGCCGCCAGTCGGCGGCGCCAGGTGCGCCAAGGCGTTCTCGACATCAATTGGTATCAGGGTGGGGCGGTCACTCTGACTGGATCTGGCCGTCTCAGCGATACTTGCCGCGATCACCTGTCCCTGCTTGCGCATCGAGTCGACATAGACCTCCAATAGGTGGTTCCGTTTGTCCGACAGGTAGGTCATGCCGCCGACCAGCACGATCAGACCCAACAGGTTAAAGAAAATGATCAGC
>JBCCML010000064.1:0-23789 GCA_039026375.1 Pseudomonadota bacterium | reverse complement strand
GTTTGTTTTTCTTCTCTCTCTGTGTCCGATCGCCCGGCGCGGGGCGGTGGGGGGGGGGGGGGGGGGGGGGGCGGGGGGGGCCCGCCCCGCCCCCCCCCCCCCCCCCCCCGGCTGCGCCCGTCCCCAATGGCGCTGACAAAAAACGTGGTATTGCATTAATCAATCATCAATATCGCTCGAAGCATTCCGATCAATGAAAAAGAGCAGAAAATAGTAAGTGGCACTCCAACAATCGCCATAAAAGCGATATGGAATACATCAGCGCCTCCGTAAAAAAGACTTGCACCCAGTTCTCTCAGAAAGACCATGCAGAAAAAAGTTACTGCATTTAGCAAAATACTTAAGGCCATACTCAAGCCAGGGCGCCGAAAACAAAAGTCTTTACACCAAGCCGAAAACTTTTTTATCTTCGACAAAATATTCAAGGCCATAGACCGCATAAAATTTATCTCATGAGCAAAGAGTTTTTCTATTCTGCTAATCCAAACCGAGCGTCTCCGGATAAGAGGTATTCGTGATTTTTTATCATTAGACTGATGTGATCGTCAATGTCGTTTGCCGGCGATGCGAGAGGCGTGTCGCCGTGTTGGTAGAGAAACGCGCGGTGTTTACGTGTTTTAGGTGATTAAGAATGTCTCGGTGGGATTATCGCAAACGAGCATCCCTCTATACTGACACCTTCCAACATGTGACTCTAGTTTCCGATTTCGATTCTGTAATTCTCTAGAACGGCGACGAAATTGTTGTCCTTTCGGCTGGGGATTGGATCACCCCGAGACCGCTTAGTCCAGCGCGCCCGGCCGGGCCTCGCGGGCCATGTGATCCAATACCGCGTTGACGAAGCCGGGCTCTTTGCCATCGGGAAAGAAGGCGCGGGCCACGTCCACATACTCGCCGATGATCACTTTGGGCGGCACGTTCTCAAAGCCCACTAATTCGGCGCCCGCGGCCCGGAACAGTGCGCGCAGCGTCGGGTCGATCCGGCCCAGCGGCCAACGCTCAACCAGCGCATGGTCGGTCATCTGGTCGATGGCCTTTTGATTGTCGATCACCGCGGCGATCGTCTTTTTGAAGTGTCGTGCGTCCGCTTCGCGGTACTGGGCGCCCTCGATCTCGGCGCCGAGGCGATGCTCGTCGAACTCGGCGACCACGGCGCGCCAGTCGCCGCCCGTCATCTCGATCTGGTAGAGCGCCTGCACAGCGGCCAGCCGCGCCGCCGAGCGGGCCAGGCGGCCGTCGTTTTTTGTGGCCCCCGTGGCCATCAGGCGGTGCGGGTCGGCGCGGCGCCGGCCAGCAGAATGCGGTCGTCTGGTAAGGGGACGCCGGGATCCGATGGCTGGCCCTGGAAGCGGCGGGCCAGCGCGATCAGGTGCAGTGCTGCGGCGGCGGCCCCGCCGCCCTTATCCATCTCACCGGGGGCGGCGCGAACGCGGGCCTGATCCATGTTCTCGCAGGTGAGGATGCCGTTGCCGATGCAGAGCCCCTCGAGACCCAGCAGCGTCAGCCCGCGCGAGCTGTCGTTGCACACGGTCTCGTAGTGCGTGGTCTCGCCCCGAACGACGCAGCCGAGCGCGACAAAGCCGTCATAGTGGCGTTGGGCAAGGCGGATCGCGGTGGGGATCTCCAACGCGCCCGGCACCTCGAGCAGTTCGTCGGTTGCACCCGCGTCGGCGATCACGGCACGGGCACCGGCGATCAGGTCGTCCGCGATGGCCCGGTAGAACGGTGCCGCCACCAGCAGGACGCGCGGCGCCGGGCCGTCGAAGGTCGGCGGGGCCAGGCTGTCATCAGTCGATGCCATGTGCGTTCCTTTGCCAGTCAAATTCTTAGGCGGTCAATTCGTCAGAAAAGGGCGCGCGCGCCCCCGGCCAGTTGGGTGCCTTGGCAGCAGGCATCCGTCAGGCGGTCCGCTGGGTGATGGCGCGGGTCTCGACGATTTCGATCTCGTACCCGTCCAGGCCCACAAGCTTTGGCGTCGGCGAATTGGTCAACATGATCAGCTGCTGGATGCCCAGCGCGGTCAGGATCTCGGCCCCGACACCGTACTGGCGGATTTGTTTTGGCGACACGCCCGCCGGTTTCAGCTTGTCGGTCACGGCCGTGGGCGAGACATCGCGCAGGATGACCACGGCGCCCCGTCCCTCCGCCGCGATGGCGGCCATGGCGTTCGGGACCTGTTGCCAGCGGTCCTCGTTCAGCGCGATCACATCTTCCAGCGGGTCCAGCACGTGCATCCGGGTCAGCACCGGTGCGCCGTCGGACACATTGCCTTTGGTCAGCGCGTAGTGTTCGGCCTTGGCTGGTTCGTCCCGAAAGACGCGCAGTTTCCAATCGCCACCGAAAGCCGATTGCACCACTGTTTCCTCGACCTGGCGGATCAGGTTGTCGTGGCGGCGGCGGTAAGCGATCAGATCGCTGATCGTGCCGATCTTCAGCCCGTGCTTCTGCGCAAACGCCACCAAGTCCGGCAGGCGGGACATGGTGCCATCCTCGTTCATGATCTCGCAGATCACGCCCGAGGGATTCATGCCGGCCAGGCGCGCCACATCGACCGCCGCCTCGGTATGGCCGGCGCGGATCAGCACGCCGCCGTCGCGGGCGCGCAGCGGAAAGACGTGCCCGGGGGTCGCGATATCGGCCGGCGTGGCGTTCTGGTCGATCGCCACCGCGATGGTGCGCGCCCGGTCATGGGCCGAGATGCCGGTGGTCACGCCTTCGCGCGCCTCGATCGAGACGGTAAACGCCGTCTCGTGGCGCGATTGATTCGACGAGGCCATCATCGGCAGACCCATCCGGTCCAGGGCGTCGCCTTCCATGGCCAGGCAGATCAGCCCGCGCCCGTGCATCGCCATGAAGTTCACCGCCTCGGGCGTTGCCATCTGGGCCGGGATGACCAGATCGCCCTCGTTCTCCCGATCTTCGTGGTCGACCAGGATGAACATGCGCCCGTTGCGCGCCTCATCTATGATCTCGGCGACGCTAGAGATCGCATCGGTGTATTCGGTCTTGCTCATGGCCGCGCACATAGCGTGGCACGCGGCGGAACGCCAGAGGGTGCGACGATGACCCGGGTCGATCTGTGGTGTGGCGCTGGTGGTCAGCCGCTGCAGAGCGTCTCGGCAAAGCGTTGCAGGGCCTGTTCTGTGGCCGGTCCATAGCGACCGTCGACCGCACTGGTATAGAAGCCGTCGCGCTGCATCAGGGTTTGAAAGCGGGCGACTTCCTCGCCGCTGGCCTTCATGGCAACCCGCATGTCGATCAGGAAACCGGCCTGATTGCCCAGGCTGCAACGGACCAGGCCACGGTTGATATGCGCGTTCAACATGCCGGGGTTGATGCTCAGCGCCTTGTCGTAATCGGCCAGGGCCTCCTGCGGGCGGCCGGTGCGCCGGTAACCGTTGGCGCGGTTGTAGTGGGCCATGGCCAGGTCGTCGCCCGTCCAGTTGCCCGAAGCGATGACCTTCGAACATCCGTCAATCGAGCGGGGTACATCGTCAGATTGGACGCAGTCGTCGCGCATGTCAGCGGCGGCAGGGTGGACGGCCAGTGCCACGACGGTCGCGGCGATTAGGGTTCGGATCATCGAGGTACTGCTCCTGGCGGTCGGCTGTTTGCCGGCTTGGGCGATGTGGCCTGCGGGACGGTGGCGCCGCACAGGCCCATCCTGATCAGCCGCGACAATCCGCGTTGATCATGGCGCTCAGCGCGGCCTTCGATGCAGGGCCGAACGCGCCATCCAATGCGCCCTTGTAGTGGCCGCGGCGCTGCATGAAGCCCTGCAACTGCTTGGCCAACCGGGCATCGGAGGACGCAGCCCGCGTGAAATCAGCGATTGCGCCGTTGATGTTGCCCACCATGCAGTTGGACACCGCGCGGTTGTTGTAGGCCGTCGAATAATTGGGGTTCAGATTGATCGCCCGGTCATATTCCTGCAGGGCTTGCTGCGGATCGTTTAGCCGCTGGTAGGCATTGCCGCGGTTGTTATGTGCAATCGCCATCCCTTCCGAGTTCAGCTGGCCCGCATTGATCAGCGTGGTGCAGCCCTGGATCGACAGCTGAGGGTCCTCGCCCTGGGTGCAGTCCTCGGCCGGGCCCGCCTGTGCGCCAAGGGCGCTTGCCAACAGTCCTGCGGCCGCAAAAATCGCCAAAAGTTTCATTTCATCCTCCCATTCATGTCTCGCTTGTGTGTCCCGTCGAACGTGGATGTCGGGTCCTTCCGCCGACCGCAGCCTGTCCTACCGCGTTTCATTGCCCTCATCCGGTTGCAGCTTGTCCTTTGTTCAAGTGCCGTTGTTCACGTGCGGCAATCGCGTCGTACCCAGGTTTCAATCGCCGTCTTAAAGGCGGGCGTGACCTTGCCGTCGACCTCGCCCTGATAGTCGCCCAGACTGATCAAATGTCGTTGCAGCGCTTCTGCCGCGTGCGTGCCCGCGTCAATCGCCTGCAGGTAGCCGGGCAGGGCCGAGTCCGGCCGGCCCAGCGCGCAATAGGTGTTGGCGCGATTGAACATCGTGTTGGCATGGCGCGGGTTCAGCTCCAGCGCGCGCGCGTAATCGGCCAGGGCGCGCTCGTAACTGCCCAGATCGGCGAAGGTCGCCCCCCGGTTCGAGTGCGCGGCCACCAGCTCTTCGACCGTCGAGCGGCCGCGATTGATGATCTCGGAACAGGCGTTGATGGCCAGCCGCGTATTTTTGGCTTGATTGCAATCATCGTAGACGTCTGCCGCGGCCGGGGGCGCCAAAGCGACCGTCACCGACATTGCCACCGCCGCGGATAGTCCCGCAAATACACCCGATACCCGCATCACATCCTCCGGTGTTACCGTACTATGATGACAGAACGCACGGGACAGGCAAGCTGGCGATGCGGTGTGGGACGTCGCAGAGCGGAAGTGTTTTCACGCCTCAGCCGATGGCGCAGCCGACCGGGGAGACGACTGGCACATTACCGGTACACAAGATCCCCTCTCCGGTTAAGTTCAGAGATGTTGTTGCGCCAAATATGGTTGTCGCGCCAGGGAGACAAAATTTTTCATCAAGAGGGACTGCAAAAGAAAGCTCGTCTACTCCTCTTTCGGTTTCTATCTTGCTTTCCAATTTTCTCTACGTAACTCAAAACTATCTTATAAAATAATCTAGTTTAAACAAAAGAAAGAAGCGCATTGCAAAAAAATAACTTATAAAAAAAGCAAATAACCGGTAAATTAATTCGTTCGGTAAAATAATGACGAGGATTATAAGGAGAAATGCAAACACAAAGGTTCCACAGTAACCCAAACCAGACAACTGAGGGTCGGTTGCCTTTTGCGCCATTTTTTAATCATTGCGCCATATTTTCTAATTGAATTCAGTATGCTTGCCCACATGTCACCGACGGTCATTTGAATTATTCATCAACTGGCACCAAGCAAAACGTAAGGGACGTATAGCTTATCCGGCGTCGGCCAGGCGCTGCACGTAACGCGCCAACAGATCGATCTCTAGGTTCACTTCGCTACCCACCGAGGCATCGGCCAATGACGTGACCGTCCAGGTGTGCGGGATGATGTTCACGCCAAAGGTCGTCATCTCGCCCTGGTCGTCGACCTCATTCACGGTCAGTGAAATGCCGTCCAGCGCGATCGAGCCCTTTTGCGCGATGAACCGACCCAGCGACTTAGAGGTGCGGATCCGCACCCGGTGGGACGCGCCCTCGGGCTCGACGCCCACAATCTCGCCAAGGCCATCCACATGGCCCGAGACGATGTGCCCGCCCATCTCGTCGCCCAACCGCAGCGACGGCTCCAGATTGACCTTGGTGCCCGGTTGCCAAGCGCCCAGCGTGGTTTTCGACAGCGTCTCGGCAGAGGCGTCCACCTCGAACCAAGGGCCTGTGTCGTCCTGCCCGGTGGCGGTGGCCGTCAGACAGACGCCATTGCAGCAAATCGAGGCACCGATCTCGATCGTTTCGGGCGCGCGGGCACAACCAATGCGGAACGTCGTATCCCCGGCCTCGCGCCGATCGCGCACCTGACCAACTTCGCGCACAATTCCCGTGAACATAGAGCCCTCAACTGCTAGTGTCGTTTTGCGATATAGGGGGGTGTCGCCAGTCGCAAGGGCTGGCCGTGTAAGCATCTCGTTAACGCTATCGTGGGAGATCGCGCCTGTGCGCGGAGAACCGCGCAAAAAACGACCACGAACGTGGGGTAGAGATGTCAGAGGCGAGCAACCGCGTCTTCCTGTTTCTGCAGGGACCGCATGGACTATTCTTTCGCCGGCTTGCCGACGCGCTGAGTTATCAGGGCGTCACGGTGCTGCGCGCGGCGTTTAACGCCGGCGACGCGGCCGAATGGGGCCGCGCCGGGCCGTTGCTGCGGTTCAACGCCCCCCTGGCGGCTTTCCCCGAATGGCTGGAGCAACAGGTCGATGCGCACGGCGTCACCGACTTCGTGCTCTATGGTGACACACGGCCCATCCACGCCCAAGCGATCCAGATGGCCCGCGCCCGCGGCATCACCACCCACTGCCTGGAGGAGGGGTATGTCCGCCCCCGCTGGGTCAGCTATGAACGCCACGGCAACAACGGCAATTCGCGTCTGATGGACATCAGCCTGCCGCGCATGGCCCAGGCACTGGGACAGGGTGCCAAGCCCGAGGCCGAGGTTCCCGCCACTTGGGGCGATGCCCGCCAGCACCTATGGCATTCGTTCATCTACCACGCACGCTGCCTGCTGCCGACGCGCAGTTTCAACCGCTTTCCCAGACACAGGCGCCTGCCGCTGTGGCGCGAGGCGGCCTGGTACACGCTGCGCTATGCGCGGTTGCCCTCGATTTGGCTTTACCGGTCGATCCAGCAATGGCTGCTCTTGCGCTCGAACAAGGTGTTCCATCTGGCCCTGCTGCAATTGTCGTTCGATGCGTCCATGCAGGATCATTCCGATTATGACAGCACTTCGAAGTTCGTCGAGGATGTGATCGATGCTTTCGCCGAAGGGGCGGAGCCGGACGAGTATCTGGTCGTCAAGGCACACCCGTTCGAGGATGGCCGCGAACGTTTGGGCAGTGTGATCCGCGAGATGGCGCAGGATCTGGGTGTCGGAAAGCGGGTGATTTTCGTCGATGGCGGCAAAAAACTGGCCAGCTTGCTGGACCGTGCACGCTCGGCGATCACGGTCAATTCAACCGCGGCGCAGCAGGCGCTGTGGCGCGGTCTGCCCGTGGCAGCGTTAGGGCGCGCCATCTACCGCAAACCCAGCCTGGTGTCCGAGCAGAACCTGGTCGACTTCATGCGCCATCCCAGGCGGCCGGATCTGCGTTCGTACTGGCTGTTCCGCTCTTTCATGATGCAGACCAGCCAGTTCCGAGGCTCGTATTATGCCGCCGCCGGCATTGAAGAAGTGCTGCTGACGCTGCCGCGCGCCATGCTGTCGGACATTGATCGTTATGACCGCGTGCTGGAGCAGACGTCGGATCTGCCCCATGTGCCCGCGGTGCACCGTCCGACCCTGATATTTGCCAGTTGATCCTGGCCGCATGCCCTCGTCCTGGTGCTCTGGCCGGGGCACTACTCCAAGTTGCGTTAATTTTTTCGTCCAACCCTCTAGGATCGCTGCAAAAGCTGGGTTAAGGTCGTACCAATCTGAAACGCCCGCGCCTGGTGGAACCAGGTGGGATCGGGGGGGCGAGAAGGAGCCTGAGGGGATGCCGTTCCTGTCTGCGTTTGCGCGGCTGACACTGTTGACGTGTCTGCTGGCCGCATTGTCCGCCTGTGGGCTGCCCCGCAGTGGGCCGTACTATTCCGAGATCACAGGCGCCGAGGGCCCCGAGGGGTACGGCTTCCATGTCGTGCCGTTGACACCGGATGTGGCGCGGATCACCCGCATCGATGAACAGCGCGGCTTTTCCGTCAGCTTTCTCGAAGCGCGGGCCGAAGCGCCCTACACGTTATCGCGCGGCGACGTCCTATCGATCACTGTGTGGGAGAATATCGACGAAGGGCTGCTGAACCCGCAGGGGATTGGCGCAACGCCGCTGCCCAACAGCCAGATCGACGAGGGCGGGCGTATCTTCGTGCCCTATATCGGCCTGATTCCCGCCGCCGGCCGCACCATCAGCCAGTTGCGCAACGCTGTCCAAACCGCCCTGGCGGAAAAGACGCTGAACCCCCAAGTCGACATCTTCCGGGTCGATGCCCAGGGGCGTCTGGTCTCGGTCCAGGGCGTCGTCAATGCGCCGGGCCTTTACCCGATTGAGCCCGCTACCACGCACCTTCTGCCGATGATGGCCCGTGCCGGGGGCGTCTCGATCGACGCGGAAGTGGTCCGCCTGAAGCTTCGGCGCGGCCGCATCCAGGGCGATATCTGGCTGCAGGACCTCTACGACGACCCGACGCAAGACGTGCACCTGCGCACCGGCGATGCAATCATTGCTGAGCGCGATCGGCGGATCTTCACGGCGCTTGGCGCCGTTGCTGGCCCTCAGACCATCCAATTCCCGACCCGCGACCTGTCGGTGATCACCGCGCTTGGCACGGTTGGTGGCCTCAGCGAGTTCACGGCGGACGCCACGGGCGTGTTCCTTTTCCGCGGCGAACCGGTCGAGATCTCGCAGCGCCTGTTCCCGGGCCGCGAGATCACCGAGCCGCAGCGCGTCGCCTATGTTATCGATCTGACCCAGCCCGCTGGCATGTTCCTGGCGCGTGACTTCATGATGCGTGACGGCGACACGGTATACGTGACCAATGCGCCGTTCGTGCGCTGGCTGAAGATCCTGTCCGCGGTCACGCCGCTGGTGAATACCGCCGGTGCGACCCGCTCGCTCGGGGGCTTCTGATCCGGCGATGATGGGCCATGACCGGACGCTTTGCGTCCAGTCACTGGGGTTCCTGACGCAGGCGCGCATCCGGCGCATCCTGGATTTGGCCGGCTGGCGCATCCGCGCCGGTTGGCCCCGCACGGGCGATGCCGTCGGGATCTGGGGCGCCAAGCCCGTCTCGGCCCGCGGGCGCTGGCTGGCGGCGCGCACTGGCGCACCGCTGATCACGGTCGAGGATGGCTTCCTGCGGTCGATGGCACCGGGGGTCACCGGTGCCCCGCCGCTGTCGCTGGTGATCGACGATCTCGGCTTCTACGCCGATGCCAGCCGTCCCTCCCGGCTGGAGCGCATCCTTCAGGACGACACGCCCGACGGCGACGCCCTGGCACGGGCAACGGCGGGTATCGATCTGCTGCGCCGTCTCCGGCTGTCGAAGGTCACGCCCCCCGTCGCGCCATGCAACTTTGGCTCCGGCCACGTGCTGGTGGTGGATCAGACCGCCGGCGACGCCTCGATCGCGGGCGCTGGGGCAGGGCCCGCCGATTTTACCCGAATGTTGGATGCCGCCCGCGCCGAGCACCCGGGTGAGCGGATCCTGATCAAGGCGCACCCGGACGTCATCGCCGGCAAGAAACGCGGGCATTTCAGCGCTGATCACGCGACGCCGGGCGATTTCGTCGGTGATGCCGTCAATCCCTGGGACCTGATTCAGGGGGCCCGCGTGGTCTACACCGTGTCCAGCCAGATCGGCTACGAAGCGATCTTGGCCGGGGTGCCGGTGCGCTGCTTCGGCGTGGGCTTCTACGCGGGCTGGGGCCTAACCGAGGACGAACGCCCCCCACCCCGACGCACGCGCACCTTGACGGTGGCCGAGCTCTTTCACGGCTGTCACCTGCGCTATCCCGTCTACTACGACCCATGGCGGGACCGCCTTTGTGATTTCGAGACCACGGCCGAGGCCCTTACGCATCAGGTGCAGGCGGCGACGCCGGCGGTAGCTGATGTCCAGGGCGAGGTCTTCGTCGGTGTCCGCCGCTGGAAGCGCCGCGCGGTGCTTGGGTTTCGGCCGCCCCTGGCCCGCGCGCCGCGTTTCCGCGAACAATCGGCGGAGGCCGCCCGCATCGCCCGCGCGGAAAGTCGCGCGGTCTGGCTTTGGGCCGCGCGCGCCGAGGCCAAGGTGCGCGATGACCTGGCCGGGCAGGGCGTGGCGGCGGGTTTTGTCGAGGATGGGTTCCTCCGCTCGGTCGGGCTGGGGGCCGAACTGACGCGCGCAGCGTCATTGGTGTTCGACCGGCAGGGCATCTACTTCGACGCGGGCGCGCCGTCGGATCTGGAGGGGCTGATCGCGGATGCCGCGGCTGGGGCGGCGGACCGTCCGCGGGCAGCGGCGCTGCGCCAGGCCATCGTCGAGGCCGGGGTCACCAAGTACAATGTCGGGGCCGACGCGCCCTTGCCGGCGCCGTCGGGGCGCAAGGTGCTGCTGGTCCCCGGCCAGGTCGAGGATGACGCCTCCATCCTGCGGGGCTGCGGTAGCATCCGCACCAATCTGGGCTTGTTGGAAGCCGCCCGCGCGGCATTCCCGGACGCCTGGCTGGTCTACAAGCCGCACCCAGATGTCGAAGCGGGGCTGCGCGTGGGCGCCGTGCCCGAACGCGCGACGATGGCCCTGGCAGACGACGTTGCCGCGGGCGCCTCTGCCGACGCACTGCTGCGCCAGGCGCACCGCGTCGCGACGCTGACCTCGCTGATGGGGTTCGAGGCACTGTTGCGCGGGCTCCGCGTCACCTGCTTCGGCACGCCTTTCTATTCGGGTTGGGGTCTTACGGATGACCGCGATCAGCCTTGCGACCGGCGTACGGCCCAGCCAAGCCTCGACGATTTGGTCTGGGCCGCGCTGATTGCCTATCCGGCCTATCGCGATCCGGTCAGCGGCCTGGCCTGCCCGCCGGAACTAGTGGTCGAGCGGCTGGCCGCCGGCACCCCAAGCCCGCGCGCAACGTTTTTGTCGCGGCTACAGGGGGCCTTCGCCGGCTATAGCTGGCTGTGGCGACGCTGAGGCAGGTTTGGCAGCGTGGTTCAGGCCGCTGACCATTCCGCCATGACGTCATCGCCCACCTGCGCGACGCGTTCCAGCACGAAGCCTGGCGCATCGGCCAAGGCGGCAAGGCCAAAACCTTGCACTGCGGGTACCCCGTCATTGCCGAATGCCTTGCCCGCCGAGAAAATCACCAGCCGATCGACCAGCCCCGCTTGCAGCAGAGAGGCCGCCAGCCGCCCGCCGCCCTCGACCAGTACACGGGTCAGGCCCCGGTTGCCCAGTTCCTGCAGCGCGGCGGTCATGTCCAGCGCCCCGTATTCCGAGGGCGTGGGGATCAGGGTCACGCCGGCCTCCTCTAGCGCTGCGGCACGGGCGCGGTGGACCTCGTGCCGGTGCATTAGCCATAGGGGTTGGTCCTTTGCTGTGCGCAACAGGCGCCCCGTCAGCGGCAGCGACAGTGCACCGTCGATGACCACGCGCACCGGTGCCCGATCGCCCAGGCCAATATCGCGCACATCCAGCATCGGATCGTCCGTGCGCGCCGTGCCCGCGCCGATCATCACGGCGTCCGAGGTTGCCCGCATCAGGTGCACGCGGCGCCGTGCCGCGGGGCCGGTGATCCAGCGGCTTTCGCCAGTCCGGGTCGCGATGCGCGCGTCCAGCGTGGTGGCAAGCTTCAGCGTGACTTCGGGGCGCCCGCGCTCGATTCGGCTGAGGAACCCGGCGTTTACCGCGCGCGCCTGCTCTGCCAAGCAGCCCACATCCACTTGGATGCCCGCCGCTTTCAGCGCCTCGAACCCGCGGCCCGCGACCCGTGGGTCCGGGTCGCCCAACGGGCAGACCACCCGAGCGATCCCTGCTGCCACCAGCGCGTCGGCGCAGGGCGGTGTGCGGCCGTGGTGGGCGCAGGGCTCCAGCGTCACATAAGCGGTCGCGCCCTTGGGGTCTGCACAGCTGGCCAAGGCCACCGCTTCGGCATGGGGGCGTCCGCCGTCGGCCGTGGTCCCACGCCCGATAACCCGATCGTCCCGGACCAGCACGCAGCCAACCGCCGGGTTCGGCCAGGTCCGGCCCAACGCGCGCCGGGCGAGCGTCAGGGCGGCCCGCATCCAGCGCGCATCGTCCATGGGCTCAGGCCTTTTCGGCGTCCGTGTTGGTGGGGCGCAGTTCGCTGACGAATTTGTCGAAGTCGTCGGCCGCCTGGAAGTCGCGGTAGACGCTGGCAAAGCGCACATAGGCGACAGTGTCGATCCGGGCCAGCGTGTCCATGACGATCTCGCCGATGGCGGTGCTGTCGACATCCGTGTCGCCGGTGGATTCAAGCCGCCGCACGATGCCCGAGATCATCTGCTCGATGCGCTCAGGTTCGACTGGGCGCTTCTGCATGGCGATGCGGATCGATCGGGCCAGCTTGTCCCGGTCAAAATCCTCGCGCCGGCCGTTCTTTTTGATCACGACCAAATCGCGCAACTGCACCCGTTCATACGTTGTGAAACGCCCGCCGCAGGCCGCGCAATAGCGCCGCCGCCGGATCGCCACGTTATCCTCGGCAGGACGCGAATCCTTCACCTGGGTGTCCGAGCTTCCACAAAAGGGGCAGCGCATCTTGACCTCCGACGCGGGTGTATCGCCATCACTATAGGCCGGTCGCCACCTCTTGTGTAGAAAAAGGTTGCCGCCGCAAGATGTTCAGGGTCACGCCCCTTCACCTGAGCGTGACGGGGGCTGGGGCGCGGGCCGTGACCTCTTATCTTGGGCCGACCGATACCAACCCAAGAGCAACGATCCAAAAAGGGGATACGCCATGAAGCTTCTGGCAGGTGCGGCGCTGGCCGCGGCGATGATGGTGACGGCGGGGCTGGCCCAGGCGGGCGCCGGGACGGGCAGCTTCAAGGGCCTGAGCAACCACATCACCACCGGCGAGGTCGAGGTGGTCGAGACCGCCGATGGCTGGGAAATCCATCTGAAGGACTCGTTCAGCTTTGACGGTGCACCAGACCCGCGCGTCGGCTTTGGCAGCGCGGGCACGTTTGCCGCCGGCACTGATTTCGAGCCGCTGCGCAGCGATAGCGGCGCCCAGGTCTACAAAGTGCCCGCGGGCATTGACCCGAGCGACTTTAACGAAGTCTACATTTGGTGTCGGCGTTTTTCGGTGCCGCTGGGCGTGGCCGGCATCAACTAAGCCGGCGCGCGGGGCTCATTCCAGCCGGAACGCGCCCCGAATTTCGATATCCTGGCCGGGGCGAAGGCGGAAGACGATGACGTCGCCCGGCTGGGTCTGGCGCCCGGTCAGCGCCTCGATATTCGCCGCATGCGTCACCAGCAGCGCCGTCTCGCTGGGGCGATAGCCGTCGATCAGAGCCAAGGTGGCGTCCACCTGATCGGCGCCATCCTCGCCCAGCAGGTTCAACAAGGGCTCCTGCGTCACGGGGCGCAGCTCCAGCAGGGCCGCGGTGGCCAGCGCCTCGCACCACCGGCTGGCCGCGATCACGTCGATATGGACGCCTGACAGCTCGAAGATCCGCCCCAACTGGCGGGCCTTATTGGTTTGGCTGCGGTTCAGGCTGCGGATGTCGGTACAGTCCGCCCGGCCCAGCGCCACCGGCTCGCCTTCGGACGGCGGTCCCACCTGGTGCATCAATGCATGGGTGTAGCGGTCTTCCAGAAATTGCAGGATGCGGTCGTCCGCCCGGACGGGGAGAGCGGCCAGCAAGAGGGAGAGGGTCAACAAAAGCAGTCGCATGCGCGGTAGCTGGCCCCTTCTGGCCGGTAAATCAAGCCAGATCGGTAGCCTGCGTCTCCAACGCACCACCCAGAAGCGGCCCCGTACTCAGGCGCCTTGAATGCGCTCGACAATTTCGCGCGTGTTCTTGGACAGTTTCTCGACCGCGGCGATGCGTCCCAGTTGGGCGCCGATCAGGTCTTGGCGATCCTGAGTATAGCGCCGCCAGCTTTCGAAGGCACCTGCCAGCCGCGCGGTGGTCTGCGGGTTGTGCCCGTCCAGCTTGATCAGCCAGTCGGTGAAGAACGCATAGCCCGAGCCATCCGCCGCGTGGAACGCCGTGGGATTGGCCATGGCGAAGACACCCACCAGCGAGCGGAACTTGTTCGGGTTGGTCCAGTCAAAGCTGGGGTGATCCGTCAGGGCGCGCACCCGGTCCAGGGCCTTATCGCCCGGCGCGCTGGCCTGCAGGGACAGCCACTTGTCGATCACCAGCGGGTCCTGGCGCCAGCGGTCATGGAAGGCGGTCAGCACATCCGCTGCGCCGGGGGCGTCGTTGTGGACCAGCGCGCGCAGGGCCGCCATGCTTTGGGTCATGTTGTCGGCTTGGGCGAACTGCGCCTCGGCCAGGGCCAGGCCATCGGCGGAGGTTTCGGCCTGCAGGGCGAGGCAGCGATTGGCCAGGGCGCGCTTGGCGGCATCGGCAGCGTCAGGCGTGTAGGGGCCCGGCACCTGCATGGCGTGGTAGGTCTGGGTCAGCGGCCCCTTCAATGCTGTGCCCAGTGCGGCGTGCATGGCGCGCTGCGCCGCGTGGACGGCATCCGGGTCCACCAAGCCGCCACGGCGATGGACCTCGGCGGCCATTTCGTCAGCGCCGGGCGCGCCAAGCGCCATGGCCTTGAAGGCCGGGTCCAGATCCGGGTCCGCCAACAGCTTGGCCGACGCATCGGTCCATTGGTCATCCAATGTGGCGCCGTCGATCACGCGGCAGGCCAGATCGATCGCATAGCGCCGCCCGGCCTCCCACCTGGCGAACGGATCGGTATCGTGCGCCAGCAGGAACGCCCGCTCGGCATCGGTCTGGTCACGCTCGACGATCACGGGGGCCGAGAAGCCACGATTGAACGACACGACCGGTTCAGCGGGCAGGGAGGGGAAGCGGAACGTCTGTTTCGCCTCGGTCATCTCTAGCACGGTCGTTGGCAGAATTTCGGTGCCATCTGGGCCCAGGAAGCCCACGGCCAGCGGCAGCACCTGCGGGGCCTTGTCGGTTTGGCCGGGCGTGTCCGGCAGTTCCTGCGTCAGGGTCAGGGTGTAGACGCCGCCCGTCTCCTCCCAATCGCCCGAGACGTGGACCTTCGGCGTGCCGGCCTGGCGGTACCACAGGGCAAACTGGCTGAGGTCGCGGCCCGTCGCATCCTCGAACACCTGGATCCAATCCTCGATCGTGCAGGCCTGTCCGTCATGGCGCTGAAAATAGAGATCGGTGCCCTTGCGGTACGCTTCCGGCCCAATCAGCGTGTGCAGCATGCGGATGACCTCGGCGCCCTTTTCGTAGACCGTGGCCGTGTAGAAGTTGTTGATCTCGACATATTCCTCGGGCCGGACGGGGTGGGCCAGCGGCCCCGCATCCTCGCGGAACTGGCGGGCGCGCAGGGCCTGGACGTCGCCGATGCGCTGCTGCGCGGCCGAGCGCATGTCGCCTGAGAACTGCTGATCGCGAAAGACGGTCAGCCCCTCTTTCAGGCACAGCTGGAACCAATCGCGGCAGGTGATCCGGTTGCCCGTCCAGTTGTGAAAATACTCGTGGGCGATGATCGACTCGATCAGCTCGAAATCCAGATCAGTCGCTGTCTCTGGGCTGGCCAGCACATACTTCGAGTTGAAGATGTTCAGGCCCTTGTTCTCCATGGCGCCCATGTTGAAATCATCGACCGCGACGATCATGAAAAGGTCGAGGTCATATTCCAGCCCATACGCCTCCTCGTCCCAGCGCATCGAGCGTTTCAGGGCGTCCATGGCATAGGCGCACTTCGCCTCGTCGCCCGGGCGGACATAGATCTTTAGATCGACGTTGCGGCCCGAGGCGGTGGTGAACGTGTCGTCATGGCTGACCAGATCGCCCGCCACCAGCGCGAACAGATAGCTTGGCTTGGGGTGCGGGTCGTGCCATTCGGCAAAGTGGCGCCCGCCTGGCAGGCGCCCCTGGGCCACCGGATTGCCGTTTGACAGCAGGATGGGCTGGCTGACGATGTCCGCCTCGATCCGGACGTCGAAGACCGCCATCACGTCCGGCCGGTCTGGATAGTAGGTGATCTTGCGGAAGCCCTCGGCCTCGCACTGGGTGCAGTACATGCCCTTGGACATGTAGAGCCCCTCTAGCTCGGTGTTCGCCTCGGGGTCGATCTCGGTCTCGCAGGTCCAGGTAAAGCTGTCGGGCAGGGGACCGGCCAGGCGCAGCCCCTCGCGGTCCGTCTCGACCCGGTCCATGACATCCTGGCCGTCCACTTCGGCCGAGACCAGGGTCAGCTTGCGCCCGAAAAGTTCCAGATCCGCAGGACTAGAGGAGGTACCGCTGCCGTTCCGGCGAAAGGCGATCGTGCTGCGCACCCGTGTCGCGTTCGCGGCCAGGTCGAAGACCAGGCTGACCCGGTCGATCAGCCAGTCAGGGGCACGGTAGTCGGCCAACCGTGTCGGCGTCTGATCCGGGGCAGTCTCGGTCCGCATGAAAGCTCTCCCAAAAAGGTGCCCTGTCATACCGCTGCCTGCGCGGCCTTCCTAGGGCTTTGACGATCGGGTAAGGAAGCGCGCAACAGCATTCGGGCAAGAGCGGCGCAGGCAATGGCAACGGCAAAGTCAGGCAAGGCCAAGGCGTCGGGTCGCGCCAAGGGTGCGAAGGCCGCCGCGACGAAGCGCGGGGCCGCGAAACGCAAGCCGAAATCGACTTCCAGGCGATCGGCAAAGGCGCCCCCGGGTGCCTGGGGCTTCTGGACGCTTGCCGTGATCCTGGGTGTCGCTGTCCTGCGCCTGGGCATCAATACGCTGGATTGGGTGCCGGTCCATTTCGACGAGGGGCAGTACTGGGCCTATGGGCAGGAACTGGCCTGGGGGCATTTCTCCAAGCCGCCATTGGTGGGCTGGGTCATCTATCTGACGACATGGCTGGGCGGGGACACGACATTCGCGCTGAGGATCGGGGCGGTCGCAGCCCATGCGGCCGTGGCCGGGCTGATCTATCTGGCGGGCACGCGCCTTTTCGATGGGCGCACTGGGTTCTGGGCCGCGGCGGGCTACACACTGGCGCCGGGGGTCAGCGTCTCGTCCATGATTATGACCACGGATCCGGTGATGATGGTGGGCTGGGCGCTCGCGCTATACGCCTGGATCCGCGCGGCGGAGATGCACCCGAAATCCGGCGTGCTGTCATGGTGGGCGGTGCTGGGCCTGGGCCTGGGTTTAGCAATGTTGGCCAAATACACAGCGCTGGCCTTTGCGGGCGGGGCGCTGGCCTATGCGCTGTTCTCGGCACGCGGGCGCGATTGGGCCGGCACCGGGGTTGCGGCCCTGGTCGCGGCCCTGGTCTTCCTGCCCAACGTGCTGTGGCAGGTGGCGAACGACTTCGCCACGGTGACCCATGTCGCCGAGGATGCGGCGCCCGCGGGCTCGCGCGTCAATCCGGACAAGATGGCCGAGTTCGTAGGCGCCCAACTGGGCGTGATCGGGCCGGTTTGGTTCTTGGCCATTGTGCTGGCGCTTTGGGGCTGGCGCGGCTGGCGGGATGACTGGCGCATGCGCCTGCTCGCCTGGCAGACGGCGCCCCTGATCCTGGCCATGGTGGCGGTTGCTTTCCTCAGCCGGGCGCATGCGAACTGGGCGGCACCGGCCTATGTGGCGGGCTCGATCCTGGCGGCGCACTGGCTGCTGACCCGGCGGTGGACCTGGGGACTGAAGGCCCAGGCTGGCATCGGCGCACTGGGCGCTGCGGTGCTTTACGCGGCATCCTGGGCCTATGCGACCATGCCGGGCGAGCTGCCGCGCGGGCCCGACCCCTTCAAGAAGATGCGCCTGTCCGAACCGTTCTGCGGCGCGGCACTGGCCGCCCTGGGCGAAGAGGGGGCCGAGGTCTTGCTGTCCTATGACCGCCGCCGCTTGTCCGAGTGCATGTTCCTGGGCGGGCTGACCTTCCAGGACGTGGCCGTCTGGAACCCAGGCCTCACACCCAACAACCACCACGAATTGGTCGCCACCCTGCAGCCCGGCGACGAGCGCCCGATGCTGCTGGCGGTTATGCATCTGCCCGCCGCGCGCGCCATCGCCGACCGCTTCGACGAGGCGCGCGAGGTCGAAACCGGCACGTTCCAGACCCACCAGGGCCGCACCTTCAGCTACTCGGTCTGGTTCGTGCGCGGCTTCCGCGGGTACTGAGCCCGCAGGATCACGCCCCGTCGCAATTCGGCAACAGACCCGGCGGCATTGCGCCGACGGGTCTTGAGCGCCGAACCAGATTTGGCGTATCCGCCCGGTACTCGCAAATCGGAGCGGCCTGATGTTCATCAGACGGCACATCGCGAAACGGACACCCCCCGGCGCCGCCTGACGGCCGACCGGGCACTTAGCCCTTTCCGACATTCCGACGCGAAGGTGCGCAGCCAGACGGCTTGCGCGAAAACCCATGTACCTGCGATTTGTCATCCCCGAGCGGGATACCGAGACGGGTGTCGAGACCGGATTCTTCTCCGGACTGTTCGACATCAAGTACGGCGAAACTGGTGCCCAGCAGTGGATTTATGACGAGGTCTGCCGTGAGCTGACCTGGTTCAACACGCACCTCGACGCACCACGGCGCCTGACACGACCAGGCGGTCGCCGCGGGGACGTGCACGGTGTCTGCTGGTTTCGTCCCCAGGCGGGCGAGGCCATCAGCCGTGCCCGCTACTGCGCCTGGTTGCTGGAGGAAGCCGGCATCGCCACACGCGTGCTGCGCCGCGCTCAGCCGGGCGAGATCATCTGGTGCGACGATATGCAGATCGTTGCCAAGCCGCGACGCGATCACCCGCGCCTGTTCCACTGAGGGCGCGCCTGCAAACGGCGTTGGCCCCACGGGGCCATCGCTGAATAACGCCGCCAGCAGGCCTGTAGCAAATGTTACAGCCAACGGATGTGTCGTTCGTCATCCTAAGCCGACATAACCTAGCGGAGGCTAAGATGACGGATCAGAAGACCCCGACGACCCTGGCTGACGACGCATTGGACAACGCCACCGGCGGTGGCAACAGCGGCATCCATTCCCTGACGCAACTGTCGCAGCTGAAACAGGCGCAGGCGAATACCACCGACCTCGGCACCGCGCGCAAGCAACGCAATGCGCTCAACCAATCGAAGAGCGGTGCGACATCGTCTTATCAATGGCAGCATGCCGGGTCCGCCTGGATCTCCGGCAAATAGCGAACGGGGGCAGGATGGCCCCTTGACACTGGTTGGCTTGGCCCCCGCTCTCACAGGTGCGGGGTGCCAGGAACCCCACAAGATTCAGGCAGGGTCGGCCTTCACGCCATGGCGCTCATTAGTTCGCGCCCGATCAGCATGCGCCGTATCTCCTGCGTCCCAGCGCCGATCTCCATCAGCTTGGCGTCGCGCATCATCCGGCTAACCGGGCTGTCGTTCAGGTACCCAGCACCGCCCATGGCCTGAACCGCCTGGACGGATTGTTCCATGGCCTTCTCGGACGCGTACAAACAACAGGCCGCCGCGTCCTGACGCGTCACCTCGCCCCGGTCACAGGCATCCGCCACGGCGTAGACATAGGCCCGTGCCGAGTTCATCGCCGTGTACATGTCGGCGATCTTGCCTTGCATCAGCTGGAAGTTGCCGATGGACTGGCCGAACTGTTTGCGCTCGACCAGGTAGGGCATGATCACGTCCATACAGCCCGCCATGATGCCCGTGCCAATGGCCGAGAGCACCACGCGTTCGTAGTCCAGGCCCGACATCAGCACCCGGACCCCGCGCCCTTCCTCGCCCAGCACGTTCTCGAACGGCACCTCGCAATCCTCGAAGATCAGCTCTCCCGTGTGGCTGCCCCGCATGCCCACCTTGTCCAGTTTCTTGCCCGTCGAGAACCCGCTCATCCCCTTCTCGATCAGAAAGGCCGTGATCCCGCGCGAGCCTGCATCCGGGTCCGTCTTGGCATAAACCACCAGCGTGTCCGCATCCGGCCCATTGGTGATCCAGAACTTCGAGCCGTTCAGCCGGTAGTGGTCGTTGCGCCTCTCGGCCCGCAGCTTCATCGAGACGACGTCCGAACCCGCCCCCGCTTCAGACATGGCCAAGGCGCCCACATGTTCGCCGCTGACCAGTTTCGGCAGGTACTGGGTGCGCTGTTCCGGCGTGCCGTTCAGGCGGATCTGATTGACGCAAAGGTTCGAGTGCGCGCCATAGCTGAGCGAGACCGAGGCCGAGGCCCGTGCGATCTCCTCGACCACCACCGAATGGGCCAGATAGCCAAGATCGGCGCCGCCATACTCCTCCTCGACCGTGACCCCCAACAGGCCCAATTCCCCCATCTCGCGCCACAGCGCCATGGGGAACTGGTCGTCGCGGTCGATCTGGGCGGCCTGCGGGGCGATCCGCTCCTGCGCGAAGCGGTGCACCATCTCGCGCAGCGCCTCGATCTCGTCGGAATGGCCGAATTTCATGCTGGCCGTGAACATGGCTTTCCTCCGTTGGCTTGGGCCGGGAGCCTATTCCTGGGCGGGCCGGGCGCAAGTCTGACCAGGCGAAATTCGCCGCCTTACCGCGAATAATCACGGCAGCGCGACGGAAGGACGCTGGTTCCGCGTGGGACGGGGTGAGCAGTCCAGAACAAGGAAAACGCGAGGATAACGGACGTGGATACCCTTGGCCGCTATCGGTATGCCAATTCGAACATGCCGCCCGCCCAGACGCTGCCCATCGCGCAAAGCGCGGGGCCGATTGTCGAATACTACCCGGACCATTGCTGCGTGCTGTTGGGGACGGACGCCATTGTCGAGCTGACCTATGCGCGGTTGGAGGCGTTGCATGCCCTGGCCGAACGGATCGCCGCAAGCGCCGCGCGTCCGTTCGTCCAGATCTTCGAAGAATTGGCCGCGGCCGAGCATCGCGCCTGCGCAGGGGGCTAGGCAAGCGGGGGGCCGGGCCAGCCGCCCGCTCCTGGCCGTATACCCCTGACCGCCTGTGGCGCCCTCACCGCCAATTCCCGACTGCCTTGCGGTCCCAGCACCTTGCACGCCATTAGCTTGCAGCTTCCTGCGCCTTCGGGCAGGCTTTGGCGCAGGGAATAGCAGGGGAGGATGGCATGCGATGGATGGGGTTGATCGTGGCATTGGCGCTGACCTGGGCCGCGCCGGCCATCGCCGACATTGCCGACGACTGCGAGCAAGAGGACGACCTGGCGCTGCGGGTGCAGGGCTGCTCGGCCGTCATCGCCTCGGGCAACTGGACCGGCAGCGATCTTGCCTGGGCGTACAACAACCGCGGCTATGCCTATAACGAGACCGGCGATTACGAGCTGGCGCTGCAGGACCTGGCCACGGCGCTGGAACTGGACCCCCAACACGGCAACGCGCACCACAACCGGGGCGTCACCTACGAATACATGGGCGACCATGAGCGCGCGGTCGTCGAGTGGGAGATCGCCATCGAGATGCAGGGCCCCGACCGTGTCCGCTGGTGGCAGGAATGGACGCGGGACTATGGCGGCCACTATCAGGGCCCGATCGACGGTATCTACACCGATGCCGTTCGCGCCGCCCTGCTGGCATGCGCGATAGATCTGGATTGCTGATTGGGAAGATTGGGCGGTCAGGTGCCTATCGTCCCCGCAAGCGGTGGGAGCAGTTCGTGCGGCAGTTTTTGATCATTGCGCTTGTCGTCGCCGTCTTGACCCCATGGGGTGCGGCGCGGTCAGATATGGTGGACGATTGCGAGCAATTGGATGATGTTGCTTCGACTATTTCCGGGTGTACTGCCGTCATCCAGTCCGGCCAGTGGTCTGGGGACGACTTGGCAACTGCCTTCTACAATCGTGGTAACGCTTATGCAGACCTTGGCCAACATAGTCGCGCGATCCAGGATTACGACGAGTCGTTGCTCCTGGACCCCAGTGACGCCGTGGCCTTCAACAACCGGGGTAATGCTTACGCGGACCTTGGCCAACACAGTCGCGCGATCCAGGATTATGACGAGGCGTTGCGCTTGGACCCCAATGACGCCGTGGCCTTCAACAACCGCGGTACTGCTTACGCGGACCTTGGCCAGCACAATCGTGCGATCCAGGATTACGATGAGGCATTGCGCCTTGACCCCAATGACGCCGTGGCCTTCAACAACCGCGGTTTTGCGTACGCAAACCTTGGCCATCACAGCCGCGCGATACAGGATTACGATGAGGCGTTGCGCTTAGACCCGAGCTATACCACCGCTTACTCTAATCGAGGACTCTCGTACGCACACCTAGGCCAATACAGCCGAGCAATTCTAGATTACGACGCGGCGGTGCGGCTCGATCCAAACTTCGGCTATGCTTACCATAACCGCGGATTTTCCCAGGAGTATCTTGGGAACTTCGATCAGGCCATGCGGGATTGGGAACGCGCAATGGAACTGAATGGGGCGCCGAGAGTCATGCAGTGGCAAGAGTTCCTGAAGTCAAAAGGCCTATATGCGGGTCCTATTGACGGGATCTATGGGCCTGAGATGCGGCGGGCTATGGAAGCGTGTGCGAAGGACCCCGCCTGCTGACGGCGCCTGCCGGTGGGATCAGGCGAAACTCCCAACCGACCCATCTGCCAGACCCTGTAACGGGCGCTACAGCCAGTGCGCGCCGCACCCGCTATGCCGATGACCAGACAGTCAAACCGGCAGGAGATGGTGCAATGGATGACTTCACGTGGGCGTTTGAAGAAACCTTCGATAACGCAGAATGGGCGGAGGCTCCGTTTCCGCCGGAGGAGCCGGTCACGGGGCACAGCTTCGAGCTGGCCGATGCGCGCCTGACGGGCATGAAGTACGCGCAACTGCACAACCTTGAGGTCGGCATCGACCCAGAGGACATGGTGCCGTTCGAACTGGCCGAGGAAAGCCTGGACGTGGCCTATCAGGATGGCCGGTCAGAGGAGACCACGACCAAGGACAGCTGGCTGAAGCGTCAGACCGACTAGCGGGCGGGGCGGCCCAGTAAGACCGCCCCGCTATTGCGTTAGAACGCGATCTGGTAGCCGACGGTGACGGTCCAATCCGTCTCCATCTGTGGGCCGTTCAGGTCGCGATAGACGGGCACCCCCACTTCCAGCGCCAGGCGCTGGCCGCGCAGAAAGCCTGACTGCCCGGCCAGGTTGATGCCGCCGAACATAGTGATCTGCGTGCCGCCATAGTTGTCGGGATCCGCCGTCTGTACCGGGGCCACGATGTTGCGGTCCCGCCCGTCGATGCTGCCCAGATAGCTGCCCTTGACCCGGCCGGAAAAGCTGATCCAGGGCACGGGCGACCAGCTGGCCCAGGCGGTGGCGTCCACCCCGTCGCCCAGCGAATACCCTTCGTTATTGCGGGCCAGTCGCGCGGTGCCCATGGCCTGCGCGCCCCAGGCAAACTCCCCTGATGTGCCGGAATAGGTGATCCCCGGCAGCAGGTCGAACGTGCCCGATCCCAGCTGCATCGTATAGGGCAGGCGCAACCGCGGCCGCGTGCCCATCGGCGTCAGCACGTCGTCCGTTTCGGTGATCGAGCCCGTCGGGATCGAGACGCCGGCGTTCAAGTGCAGCTTGTGGACGTCATCTTCATATAGGCGGACCAGCGCCGACACCTTCACGTCGCCGAAACCGCGGCTTTCGGTGGTGAAGGTGCCCAGCACATTGGTGCCCATGCCGCCCTGGAAGGTGAGGTGATCCATCGAGTTCGACTTGTAGGCACCCATGGCCATCAGGGTCAGCGTGTCGCTGGGTGCCCACATGGCGCCGATCATGTGCATCTGCATGGTCATCTCGGTGGGGACCACACGCAGTGTCGGCGGCTGGCCCGGCGTGCCGAAGAACGGGTTCGCCACGGTGGTGGCAATTTGCGCGGGCGAGACGCGGTTGGTGCCGATGCGGCTGCCCTCCATCGACATGTTCATGAAGCGGTACGAGAACATGAACTCGTCCTGGCGGTGCAGGTGATCGCCCATCACGCCGATCGGCGCGTGGCCGTCGGCGCGGAT
>JBCCML010000063.1:0-25127 GCA_039026375.1 Pseudomonadota bacterium | reverse complement strand
CAGTTCGCACACGGGGTATGAGGCGTTTTTGGTGAAGGATAAGCAGTGGCTGGCGTTGGGCACCTTCCACCACCAGATGCACCACCGCTATTTCGAGTGTAATTACGGCAACCTGGAGATGCCGTGGGACCGCTGGTTCGGGTCCTTCCATGACGGCACCGAGGAGGCGCATGCCCGCATGCAGGGGCGGGACCGGTTTCTGGGCCGTTAATCTGTCATCTGTTCGTCGGGATGTGGGGCGCGGTGCGGTGGCCCGCACCCCTTTGGTGTGATCAGCTGTGGCGGCCGATCCAGTAGCGCGCGCGCACCGTCAGATCGCGCGGTCCGTCAGAGGCGTGCACAATCAGCTTGGTGCCGGCATCCCAGTAGGCCCGCTCGATCATCGCGATGGCCACATTGCCCTGCTGATCCGGGGACCAGACGGCCGAGGAGACGCGGCCCGCAAAATTCCCATCCTGGTCGGTGATTTCCCACAGCTTGGCCACCGATGGGACGGGACCGCCCGAGATGTCGACCGGGCGCACCTGCCGGGCAGGCTCGCGCTGGGCCACCAAGGCCTCATACCCCAGGCAGCCAACGTCGCGGTCCAGCACGCAGTGGCGGCCAAGGCCTGCCTCCATCGGCGTGTGCTTTTCAGTCATGTCGTTGCCGTAGCTGAGCAGGCCACCCTCGATCCGCTCGATCAGGTTTGGACAGCCGACACGGATGTCGAAGTCCTGGCCCGCGGCGAACAGGCGGTCCCAGATCAGGGGCAGGTTCTCGGACCCTTCAACGTAGAGCTCGAAGCCGCCCTGCAGCGACCAGCCCGTGCGGGCCAGCACCATGTCACGGCCCTCGACCGGCACCGGCGCGTGGCCAAAGAACGGGATGTCGCGCACCGACGGGCCCCAGACCCGCTCGGCCACGTCGTCGGCCAGCGGCCCCTGCAGCGCGAGGATCCAGACGTCCGGATCGCTGATCTCGACATCCAGGCCCGAGCCCGCGGCCAGCCCCTTCAGGAACAGGTACATGTCGCTGTCGGCCAGGGCGATCCAGAAGCGGTCATCCGCTAGGCGCACCAGCACAGGGTCGTTCAGCAGGCGGCCCTTGCTGTCGACCATCGGGATGTAGGCGCAGCGGGTGGTGTTCACCTTCCACAGATCGCGCGGCGTCGTCATCTGCAGCAGACGCTGGGCGCCGGGGCCCTTGATCTCGACGATACGTTCGCCGCCGACATCCCACAGCTGGACCGCCCGCTTCAGGTGCGCGCAGTCGTCGGCCAGCGTGCCGAACCATTGGCCGATCATCGTGCCGTTATAGATCGACCAGGCCTTGGCGCCAGCCGCCTGGACCTTGTCGAACACCGGCGAGCGCCGGATCCGGTTCGACGGGTTCAGGATCAGCGGCTGTCCGGCGCCGCCCTCCGATGTGATGGAGGTGCTGATGTTCATGTACGTGCCTCTTCCTCTCCGGCCTGGGCCGCATAGATGGATGTGTAGCCACCGGACCAATCCGGCGGGATCTGGCAGGGCCGCGGGTCGTGATGGGCCCACATCACCGGCTCGCCGCGGATCACCTTGTAGGCGTTCTTCGTGGGCGAGGGGTGCGGTGTGTAGGGCTTGGCATCCGCAGCGGTATAGCAGTTCAGCAGCAGGGGCCGCGGCACCGGGCTTTTCGACGAGGGCGAATAGTGCAGCGTCCGGGCGTTGTGCACGGTGATCGAGCCCGCCTTGCCGGTCATGTATTCGACCCGGCCGGTATCGACGCCGGCCGCGTCGTCGTCGGACAGCATGCCCGTCCAATTACCGTCGGCGTCGTACTGATCGTACAGCGGCTCGTCATGGCTGCCCTTCAGCGCCGCCAGTGGGCCGTTGTTCATGTCCGTGTCGGCTAGATAGCAGCCGATGGTGATGACGTTGTAATTGGTGTGCGGGAAGAACTGGATGTCCTGGTGCCACTTCACACTGTCCGAGGCGTCGAACCATTTGAAGTTCAGCTTCGAGTGGTGAAAGACCACGTTCGGCCCCACCAGATCGGCGGCCACATCGGCCATCAGCCCGGTCGAAAACGCCCAGTAAGCCTGGTGCTGGATATCGGGTGATTTCAGCCGCCGCAGCACGGGGCTGTCGGCGCCGTGCCCGGGGCCGATATCGAACGTGTCGTCCGAGGCGTCAACAGCGCGGCTATTCTCCTGGAACTCGGCGGTCACGCGCTGCAGTTCGGCCAGCGTGTCTGCCGGCACGATCTCCTCCACCGACACGAAGCCATCGGCAAAATACTTCTCGCGCTGAGCTTGGCTCAGCACGCGCGCAGGTTGGTTCAGCACCTCTTCCGGTGTCATTGCTTCCTCCCTTTGGGCGGCAGTGTTTAGGGACCTGCCGTCGCGGTTGTTGCGCAAAAACGACCTCGTTTGCGCATTTATGTCGCACATGGTCCGTTCCATGTACGATCGCGATCTTGTGCTTTTTCGGCAGCACTCCGTTATCGGGTGTTTGCTGGCCGTCGAGGTCGGCAGGTGGGTGCGTCAGCGGGCGGCGCTACCCACCCGCGATCAGACCGTCAGGGCCGGAACTCGGTTTTGTCCGTTTCCGAATAAACGGCGCGGCGCAGGCGGTCGCTGCTGTCGGCGTGTGCCGCCATCGCCCCCTCGTCCAGATCCGCCTTTGGCCCGTCCAGCAGGTCGAAGTGCCCGTACGAGTCGACGCCCCGCACCAGAACCGCCGCGTCGCGCAGCTTGGTCTGACGCACGCTGGTTGGGATGTAGCGGATTGCCAGCCCGATCCGCCGGTCATCGGTGGTGTTGGGGTGCGAGCCATGCGCCAACAGCACGTGGTGCAGACTGAACTCGCCCGCCTTCAGCGGCACATCGGTGGCGTCCGCCTCGTCGACGTCGACAGCGATCTCTTGTCCGCGGGTCAACAGGTTGTTCTCATGGAAGGTGTCGGTGTGCGCGATCTGGCCATCCCGATGACTGCCTGCCAGGAACTTCATCGAGCCAGAGGCCACCGGCGCATCCGACAACGCTACCCAGGCGGTCAGGATCTGATCGGCGGGCTCCAACCCCCAATAGGTTGCGTCCTGGTGCCAGGAGACGAAATCCGGGGTGTTCGGCTCTTTGATGAAGAAGTTCGTCACCCAGCATAGGATATTGGGGCCGATGACCTCCTCGACCGCGTCCAGCACCTTGGGGTGGCGGATCAACTGATCGCACCAGGTGAACAGCAGGTGGGTCTGGTGGCGCATCGCCGCCTGCAGCGGCCCGCCAATATCTTTCTCGTGTGCCTCTAGGGCGGCACGATAGCCCCGCGCTTCCTCGGTCGAGAGCGCGCGCAGGGGAAAGTAGAACCCGTCCCGTTCATAGACGGATTTCAGGTCGCCGAATGCACCGTCAGCCATGTTGTCCTCCCTTGGTGAGCAATGCCGCCAGTTTTCTGGCTTCGTCTTCGTTCATTTTGTATGCGTGATCCGCGTCCGGGAATGTGCCCGCGCGTACGTCCGCCGCGTAGTCCGCCATGGCCTGGGTCGCGACCTCGGCCACGTTGCCATAGCGCTTGGCGAATTTGGGCTTGAAGCTGTCAAAGCTGCCGATCAGGTCGTAACCATTTAGCAATTGGCAGGTGCCCGCCGAGCCCGCCCCGATCGAGAACGTGAAGATCGAGACGGCCTCGTCCACCGCGCGGCCCACTTCTTCGGGCACGGCCTCGATCTCCAGCCCGATGGCGCCGGCCTCCTCAATCGCTTTGGCGTTGTCGATGATCTTAAGCGCATCCTCGGCGGTGCGGCCCTGCATCTTAAAGCCGCCGGCCATGTGCACGCGATGGGGCAGCAGGCCCACATGGCTCATCACGGGCACGCCCGCATCGGCCACCGCCTTGATGATGTGCGCCATCTCGCGCCCGCCCTGCAGCTTGACCGCCGCCGCGCCGGACTCCTTCATCATGCGCACGGCGTTGGTCACGGCGATCTCCGGCGTCGCGTAGGAGCCATAGGGCATCGAGACCAGGCAGAACGTGTTCGGCGCGCCCCGGCGCACGGCGCGGGTGTGGTCGATCATCTGATCGACGCTCATGGCCAGCGTGTTCTCGTGCCCGTGCAGCGTCATGCCCAGGCTGTCGCCGACGCCCACGATGTCGACCCCGGCCCGCTCGGCCCAGGCCGCGGTCAGCGCCTCGCCCACAGCAACCATGACAAGGCGCTCACCGGCGGCCTTCTTGGCGGCCAGATCGGGGATCGTCAGCGGCTTGCGCGTGTCGGTCATGCGGACCTGCTGGCTGGGTTGCTTGCGATACGGCGTATTTATTGTTCCATTTGGAACAACTTCGCAGATTCGTCGCCCCCCGGCAAGCCGCTTGCGTCCCCCCTAAAAGGCGGACAGAAGGACGCCGATGTCAAAGACCAACAAGCCCCGCAATCCGGTGGATGTAGCGGCCTTTCTGGACGGGCTGGGCCTGCGCCACGCCTATCGCCTGTCCTATGTGACCAGCGCGCTGGTGGGGCCGGGCTATGACGACGTCAAACGCGACACAGGCCTGATCCGGGCCGAATACCTGCTGTTGCTGTGCTTGGCGCACGAGGATGCGCTGACCGCCCAGGACATCGCCCGGATGACCCGGCGGCCGCGCAATTCGATCAGCCGGGCCGTGCACCGCATGCAGGCCGAGGGCTTTATCACCCGGACGCCCGACCCCGAGGACGGGCGCCAGTCGCGCCTCGGTATCACAGACAAGGGCCGCGCCATGCAGACCCGGGTCGAGGCGATCCTGGCCGCGCGAGAGGCCGAGTTGTTCCAGGTCCTGGACTCAGGTGATCAGGACGACCTGGACCGGATCCTGACGCGCCTGGCCCATCACGCGGCCCGCCTGTCGCGCTAGGCCAAACAAGCCCGATGTCGCGGACGGGCCAGCCCTGGGCGGATCTGGCCTTGCACCGGTCTTCGCTGCGCTGGATGGTGGCGCACCAAACAGGGGAGGGTGCCAATGCCGCTGGAAATGAACCGCGAGGTCTTCATCACCTGTGCCGTGACCGGGTCGGGCGGCACGCAGGATAAATCTCCGCACGTGCCGCGCTCGCCCAAGGAGATCGCCGACAGCGCCATCGCCGCCGCGAAGGCCGGGGCCGCCGTGGTCCACTGCCATGTCCGCGACCCCGACACCGGCGCGCCCGCCCGCGACCCGGTCCTCTACCGCGAGGTGACGGACCGCATCCGCGAGGCGGACGTCGACGCGGTCCTGAACCTGACCGCCGGCATGGGCGGCGACATCATCACGGGCCCGCCGGACGCCCCGATGCCGCTGGCCAATTCGACCGACATGATCCCGGCAGAGACTCGGGTCCAGCACGTGCTGGAATGCCGGCCCGAGATCTGCACCCTGGATTGCGGCACCATGAACTTTGCCGAGGCCGACTACATCATGGCCAACACCCCCGGCATGCTGGAGGACATGGCCAAGCGCATGACCGACAGCGGCGTCCGGATCGAGATCGAGGCCTTCGATACCGGCCACCTTTGGTTGGCCAAGCACCTGGTCGCCCAAGGCCACATCCCCGAGCCCGTGCTGGTCCAGCTGTGCATGGGCGTGCCCTGGGGCGCGCCCGATGACCTGAACACCTTCATGGCGATGGTCAACAACGTGCCGGCGGGCTGGACCTTCAGCGCCTTTTCGCTGGGCCGGAACGAGATGCCCTATGTCGCGGCGGCGGTGCTGGCCGGCGGCAACGTGCGCGTGGGACTGGAGGACAACCTCTACCTGGACCGAGGCGTACTGGCCAAGAACCACCAATTGGTCGAGCGGGCGGTGACCATCATCGAGAACCTGGGCGCCCGCGTCATCGGCCCCGACGAGGTCCGCCAGAAGCTGCAGATGGAGAAGCGGGCGCCGGTCTGATAATCCCCAGATGCATGATCTGGGTGATAGTCATTGGCTACGTCGTAGCAGCAATCCTGCCCACTTTGGTGCGCGACTGGAAAAGCTGGCTGTTTATGTCGTCGTTGTCTGCTCTCCCGACGTTGTTGGCGGTCGCTGCACTCGTCGGGAGCGGTGACGACGATGCCGGATGGGTCGTCATTTTGTTTGTTTTTCCCAGTTTGTATGCGCTGGCGGTCGGGATGGGAGCCGGTCTCTTTCGCATCGTCGGCACCTACCGTGGCTGGGGATACGCGACGTCTGCCGTGCCGACCATGGTTGCAGGAGTTCTCATGGTCCTACCGGTTGCGTTCATGATAGGTATAGTGTCGTTTTAGAGCGGAACCGATAGATGCGCTATTCTGAGATGAAGGCCTTTGAGAAAGAGCGCGCGGCGCGCCAGGCGCGCGGCCAGTCGTCCGAGCGTCCGCTGCTGCTGGGCGCGGGCAAGCTGATCTGGTGGCCGGTGCTTTTGCTGGTGATGCTCGGCCTGATTCTGGTGGGTTGCGCCAGTCAGGCCGTCTACCGCGACACCGGCGTGGCGAGGTCCGCCAGAAGCTGAATATCGAAAAACGCGCACCGGTGTGATAACGCCTTAAACATGGCACTAGGCGCGGTACTCCTAATTCATTCTGCGGTGAGTATTCTACCGTCGTTTGCACGCAGTTGGCGTGGCTGGCGCGTGCTTTCTTTGACGGCCTTCGTTCCAGCATTTGCGGCGTTCTTTGCCGCTTTTGCAGTCTCACCAGACTACACTGGAATCGGTTTGATGATCGCGGCGATAACTCTGCTTTACCCGCTCTGTTTGGGGATGATTGCCGGTGTAGTCGGCGTGAAGGCAAGGCGAACTAATGACAGACGCCTGATGCAACCAGTCCCTGCAGCCGTTGCTGTCGGGATTGTTGCACTGACTTTGATCCTGCCGCCGTTTGGGATCTGTGCAGCTATCTTTGCTGCGCTGACCCTTTTGTTTCTCTATACGTGACCCGTGAAATCAATGACAATTCTTGAACATGCGCTATTCCGAGATGAAGGCCTTTGAGAAGGAGCGCGCGGCGCGCCAGGCGCGCGGCCAGTCGTCCGAGCGTCCGCTGCTGCTGGGCGCGGGCAAGCTGATCTGGTGGCCGGTGCTGTTGCTGGTGATGCTCGGCCTGATCCTGGTGGGGTGCGCCAGTCAGGCCGTCTACCGCGACACGGGTGTGGCGATGACCACCCAGGGCAAGATCGACCTGGGTCGGTACCTAGGCCTCTGGTACGAGATCGCGCGTTTTCCCAACAGCTTTGAGGAAGGCTGCGTCGGCGTTACCGCCGAGTACGCTCAAAACTCCGACGGTACGATCCGCGTCCTCAACACCTGCCGACAAGGTGCGTTGGACGGCCCCGTCGAGGTTGCCGAGGGCGTGGCCACCGTCAACAACGAGGACGGCGACCGGCTGGAGGTGACGTTCGTCCCCTGGTTGCCGTTTGCCAAGGGCGATTACTGGATCTTGGCGACCGACTACCAGGTGGCCGTGATCGGCACGCCCTCGGGCAGCGTCGGCTGGGTGCTGGCCCGCACGCCGTCATTGCCCGCCGACAAGCTGGCCGCCGCGCTCGATGTGCTGACGGCGAATGGCTACGACACGGCGCAGATCTACCTGACCCCCCAAGCGCCCCGCTGAGCCCCGCGGGATGGAGGAGGTCTGGCCCATCCTCGCCGTCGCCGGATTCTTCGCGGCCCTGCTGCCCGTGCTCGCGCGCTCGGCGCTTTGGGCGGTGCTGCTGTCGATAGCCGCCGCCGCAATTATCTATTGCACCATGCAGATCTGCCTGGACAACACCGAGGGGATGGCCGGCATCGCCTGCGTGCTGATCGGCTATTTCGCCGGGCCGCTGCTGATCGTCAGCATCGTCTTTGCCGGCTTGCGGGTGCGGGGCTGGCAGCGCGACTGGCTGTGGGTGCGCTTTCCAAAGGCACTGTTGCCGCTGGGCGGCGCCTATGCGGCGGTCATCGCGATCCTGATCCTGGCGCTATTGATCATCGGCTAGGGCGATGTCGTTTTTCGGCGGTCTCTGTCGGTCGCGGCGATGACGCCGCTTGCTGTCGGCGCCATGGTCCCCCACCGACAGAGGGAGGGGCGCATGAAAGCGGCAATCATCGGCGGTGGCGTGATCGGGGGCGGATGGCTCGCCCGTCTGATCGAGAACGGTATCGAATGCCGGGTTTTCGACCCTGACCCCCAGGCCGAGCGCAAGCTGGGCGAGGTGCTGGCGGGGGCCGATCGGGCCTATGCCAAGCTCACCATGGCGCCCCGGGTTGGCAAAGCCGCGTGGTCTTTGGCGGCGACCGTGGCGGAAGCTGCAGCGGGTGCCGACCTGATCGTCGAGGCGGTGCCCGAGCGTCTGGACGTCAAGCAAAAGGTCTACGCCGAGATCGAGACGGTGAACACGACGGGTGTGATTGCCTCGTCAACCTCCGGGATCATGCCGACCGATCTGCAGGCGCAGATGGCGCATGCGGACCGCCTGATCGTCGCGCACCCGTTCAACCCGGTCTATCTGCTGCCGCTGGTCGAGCTGGTGGCGGGCCAGCAAACGGACCCCGCCCATATCGACTGGGCCAAAGAGTTCTATGCGTCCATCGGGATGCATCCGCTGCATTGCCGGGTGGAGATCGAGGGCTTTCTCTCGGATCGTCTGCAGGAAGCGCTGTGGCGCGAGGCGCTTTGGCTGCTCCACGACAAGGTCGCCACCGCCGAGGAACTTGATGCCGCCATCGCCTATGGCCCCGGGTTGCGCTGGGCGCAGATGGGGACGATGCAAACCTTCCATTTGGCGGGCGGCGAGGCCGGGATGCGCGGCATGCTGGCCATGTTCGGGCCGTGCCTGAAGTGGCCCTGGACCAAGCTGATGGATGTGCCCGAGCTGACGGACGAGTTCGTGAACATGGTGGGTGACCAGTGTGACAACCAGTCTGGGAACCTGGGCCCGCGCGAACTGGAGGCCATACGTGACGACAACCTGATCTCGATCATGCAGTCGTTAAAGACAAACGACTGGGGGGCGGGTCGGACGCTGGCGGCCTATGAGAAAGGTCTCTACGAAAAGGGCGGCACCGTCGGTGGGGCTGGCGCAGAGCCGGACCTGTCCCAGCCGATACGCACCATCTCGCGGACCGTTCCCACCGACTGGACGGACTACAATAACCACATGAACGAAAGCCGCTATGGTCAGGTATTCTCTGACGCGACCGACGGGCTGATGAAGGTGATCGGGGCAGATTCGGACTATGTGGCAGGTGGGCTCAGCTACTTCACCGTGGAGGGTCACATCCGCTTTCTGGACGAGGTCTCAGCGCAGGAGCCAGTGACCGTCGATACCCAGGTACTGGCCGGTCAGGGCAAGAAGATGCACCTCTTCCATACGCTGCGCCACGGCGACGGGCGCTTGCTGGCAACGGGCGAGTACATGCTGCTGCATGTCAGCCTGGAGACACGCGCGTCCTGTCCGCCCGCGCCGAATGTCGCCGCCAAGCTGGAAGAGATCGCAGCGCTTCACGCAGCCTTGCCGACGCCAGATGGTGCGGGCCGTGCCGTCGGCGTGCGCGCATGATCGGTCAGGGCGCCGCGTCTGCCCCCGCGCAGGTGGGACGACCGCACCCGCGGCGTGCTGCGGGCGCCGGTGCTTGGGGAGATATCGCGGGGTGCTGCGTGGGTGAAACCAGCGCTGTAGTGGACGCACGCCGCGCGCGCCGCAATATCCGATTGCACCAGCGTTTACGCGGCGCCTGGAGGACGTGATGGTCGACGGGAAACGTGTATTGATAACGGCTGGTGCCTCCGGAATTGGTCAGGCAATGGCGGAGGCCTTTGCGGCGGAGGGCGCCAGGGTTTGGGTTAGCGATGTCGACAAGGCGGCGCTTTCGGCGTGCCCTGCCGACTGGGGACGGTCGGATGCCGATGTAACTGACGAGAACGCAGTTGCTGGTCTATTCGGGGAAATTGAGAGCAGATGGGGCGGACTGGATGTCCTGTGTGCCAATGCGGGGGTCGCCGGGCCAACGGCACCAGTCGAGCGCGTTGACTTGGGCGATTGGCGCGCCTGCCTTGCGGTGAACTTGGATGGGACCTTTTTGGCAGCCAAGTATGCAGCGCCGATGATGAAGGCGGCGGGCAGTGGCGCGATCCTCGTCACCACATCAACCGCAGGATTGCACGGATATCCGAACCGCGCGCCCTATGCGGCGGCCAAGTGGGCGGTCATTGGTTTGATGAAGACACTGGCCATGGAGCTTGGCCCCGTTGGCATCCGGGCAAATGCTATCGCGCCTGGAGCCGTGGAAGGTCCGCGTATGGAGGGTGTGCTTGCCCGCGAGGCGGCGGCGACCGGTCAGGAGGTCGAGGCGATCCGTGCAGGTTATGCGGCAGGAACAGCCATGCGCACTTGGGTGCGGGCCGAGGACATCGCTGCGATGGCGGTGTTCCTAGCCTCCGATGCAGCGGCGAAGGTGTCGGGACAGGTGATCTCGGTCGACGGGCATACCTTCAATCCGGATTCCGGTGCGTAGCTTTCCAACCGGACGGGCACGCTGACGCGCACCCGATGAGATCCTCCCCGCCACGCCCTTTGGGCGCGGCGGGGCCCGCCGCCTGTGGTTGGTTTAGCGCTGTCATATGGGTGTTTGGGCCTTCGGGAGGGCCCATCTTGACGCGAGGCCTACGATCACCAGGATGGTCCTATGACCGAACGAGACAGCATGTACCACGACCATCATCGGGCGTTGCAGGACCAGTTTGACGGGCGACGGGTGGCCGATGCACTGGAGAAATACCGCCGGTTAGCGGTGTTCGGGCCCGAACAAGTCGATATGATCGAAAGCTCTGCATTTTTCTTTCTGGCGACGGCTCATGGCGACAGCGTCGACTGCTCCTTCAAGGGTGGCCCGGCGGGGTTTGTCCGCGTGACCGGTCCCACCACCCTGGAATGGCCGGATTTCGACGGCAACTCGATGTATCGGAGCCTGGGTAATATGCGCGGGTCTGGCAGGGCCGGGCTGTTGTTCATTCGCTTCGATGGCAGCTCCTACCGGCTGCGGGTGAACGGGCGAGCGAAATTGCAGGTGGAGCATGCGCGCCTGGCCGATTATCCGGGCGCCAAGCTGATGATCCACCTAGAGGCGGACGAGATCTTTCCCAACTGTCCGCGCTACATCCCTGATCTGGCTGCAGGCACCCCGTCCGAGTACTTGCCGGAACGCGGCGTGCCGGTGCCCAAGCCGGTCTGGAAAGATCGCGACTATATCAAATCGCTGCTGCCGGACGATGACCCGCACCGTGCTTAGGTCACCCTGCCGCGATTTCCAGGCATCCTGAAAATAAATCACGACAAATTCTTTCAATTGCCGCACCATCTGTTGATTCGGCGGCACCAAACGATCCGTCGAGCGCATTAATCGCACGGAGGGGCCATTCAATGGCAATTTCAGACGACGCAGACACCGCCGCTGGCGGCAATCAAATGGAGACAGATCACGTCCTGGGCGAAAACAATATCCGACCTTTCGGTCTGGATATTCACAACCCGGTCTTTCTGATCTCGAGCCTGATCATCATCGCCTTTGTTCTACTGTCATTGGCCAATCAGGAGGACGCCGCAGCGTTCTTCGGATGGTTGCGGCCCTGGCTAACCTCGAACTTCGACTGGTTCCTGGTGGGGTCGGTCAACATCATCACCTTGTTCTGTCTGGTGCTGATCATTTTGCCGGTCGGATCCGTCAGGATTGGCGGCAAGGATGCCAAACCCGACTATTCCTATGCGGGCTGGATCGCGATGATGTTCGCGGCTGGTATCGGCATTGGCCTGCTGTTCTTCGGCGTCTTGGAGCCGGTCTACTACAATTTCTCGGAAGGCGGTGGGGCTGCTCCGTTGGGGATGAGCGCCTCTGAACCCGGTAACGAGTATATCGGCATCGTGGGCACCATTCACCACTGGGGTCTGGAAGGCTGGTCGGTCTATGCGATCGTCGGTCTGACGTTGGCGATCTTTGCCTATAACAAAGGCCTGCCGATGACGCTGCGTTCAGCGTTCTATCCGCTCCTGGGCGAGCGTGTTTGGGGCTGGCCTGGCCACCTCATCGACACGCTGGCGGTGTTTGCCACGTTGTTTGGTCTGACGACCTCGTTGGGACTGGGCGCGCAACAGGTTGCAGCCGGCTTGAACGAGGTGGCCGGTATTGAGCCGACCCCCACGGTGACGGTCCTGCTGATCATCGGGATCACGGCGATTGCGCTGTGCTCGGTGTTGATGGGCATGGACAAGGGCGTGAAGCGATTGTCCGAGATCAACATGCTCATGGCAGTCGCGCTGTTCATCTTCGTGATCGCGGTGACCGGCGTGGTTTCGGCCTTTGAGCGGTACATCTCCGTCATGACGGACTACGTAATGTTGTTGCCGGCGCTCTCGAACCCGTTCGGGCGCGAAGACACCAGCTTCTTCCACGGCTGGACGACGTTCTACTGGGCCTGGTGGATCGCGTGGAGCCCCTTTGTGGGCATGTTCATCGCCCGGATCTCAAAGGGCCGGACAGTGCGTGAGTTTGTGCTGTGCGCCCTGATCGCACCGACGCTGGTCTGTGCGCTGTGGATGTCGACCTTCGGCGGTGCAGCGATCGACATGCTGAATGCCGGTGGCGCCGAGGGCGTAAAGGCGACGGTGATCGATGCCTACAAGCCGGAAGGTGCCCTGTTCGGGTTCCTGAAGGAGTTGCCGCTTTACTCGATCGTGGCCCCGATTGCCCTGGTGCTGATCGTGGTGTTCTTCGTTACCTCGTCCGATTCAGGGTCGCTGGTGATCGACACGATCACAGCGGGCGGCAAGATGGACGCGCCGGTGGTGCAGCGGGTCTTCTGGTGCACGCTGGAAGGTCTGGTGGCAATCGCCCTGTTGTTGGGCGGTGGTCTCGCAGCCCTGCAGGGGGCGGCTGTGTCGACGGGCATCCCGTTCACACTGGTCGTGCTGGCCATGTGCTTCTGCGTCTACAAAGCGTTGAAGACCGAGCCACGCTGAGCGCGGCAGTCGAGCTAAACGGTGGCGGGCCCCTGACGGTGCCCGCTATTTCTTTTGCCCCCCGCGCGGCCTTCGGCCTTGCAGGGCCCCGCGTCGCCAGGCGGCACCGTGGTGCGAAAACGACGCCAATGCGTCGGTCTGGACATTGACGCTGGATGCTCCGGCGGGCCACCTGCGCCGAAAGTGGAGGGGCCTATGCAGTTCGGACTGACTGACGAACAGGAGATGATCGTCTCGACGGTCCGCTCTTTCGTCGAACACGAGATCTACCCGCATGAGGACGCGGTCGAGCGCACGGGTGAGGTGGACCCGGATCTGGCCGAGGCGATCAAACAAAAGACGTTGGAGCTGGGGTTCTACGCCTGCAACTTCCCGGAAAGTGTGGGCGGGGCCGGTCTGAGCCATCTGGATTTTGCCCTGGTCGAGCGCGAATTGGGGCGGGGATCGATGGCGCTGACCCATTTCTTCGGGCGCCCGCAGAACATCCTGATGGCCTGCCGGGATGAACAGATCGAGCGCTACCTGCTGCCTGCCGTGCGGGGGGAGCGCATGGATGCACTGGCCATGACCGAACCCGATGCGGGATCGGACGTGCGGGGCATGAAATGCTCTGCCGTGCGCGACGGCGGCGACTGGGTGGTGAACGGCACGAAGCACTTCATCTCCGGCGCCGAGCACGCGGATTTCGTAATCGTGTTTGTGGCCACGGGGGAAGACGACACGCCCAAGGGACCCAAGAAGCGGATCACCTGTTTCCTGGTCGATCGCGGCACGCCCGGCTTCGAGATCGCCGAAGGATACAACTCGGTCAGCCACCGTGGTTACAAGAACATGATCCTTCGGTTTGAGAACTGCCGGTTGCCGGATGCCCAGGTGCTGGGGGAGGTCGACGGCGGCTTTGCCGTGATGAACGAGTGGCTCTACGCGACGCGGATCACCGTGGCGACCATGTCGGTCGGCCGTGCCCGCCGGGCGTTCGATTATGCGCTGAGCTATGCCGCGGAGCGCAAACAGTTCGGCCAGCAGATCGGCAAGTTCCAGGGCGTCAGCTTCCAGCTGGCCGACATGATCACCGAGATTGACGCGGCCGATTGGCTGACGCTTGCCTCCGCATGGCGGCTGGATCAGGGCCTGCCCGCCAATCGCGAGATCGCCTCGGCCAAGGTCTATGCGTCGGAGATGTTGGCGCGGGTCACGGATGCGGCGATCCAGGTCTATGGCGGTATGGGCCTGATGGATGATCTGCCGCTGGCGCGGTTCTGGCGCGATGCTCGGGTCGAGCGCATTTGGGACGGCACCTCGGAGATCCAGCGCCACATCATCAGCCGGGATCTGCTGCGGCCATTGGGGGCGTGAAGGAGCCTGGCAATGTGCTCATTGGCATTGCGGCCATCGGCGGTGTTCTGCTGCTGGGTCTCGGGTTGTTGGTGGTCTATGGTGCGCGGCTGTCGCACCTGGTCGTCTGGCTTTTTGGATGAGTCGAGTCGCGCCCGTGCTTGGGGCCGCAATGGGGGCGCGCCGCCTTGCCAAGGTTGATGTGATGGATCGGTTCTCTGGTTGCATCGTGCTCCAGCGCGCTCCCCTGCGGGACCGGGGCGGCGTCACCGGCATAAAGGCCCACCCACCCGCGCGCCGGAGCACGAAGGGCGGTGCCAGGTGACGGACCTGTCGCGCCTGCTGCGTCCGCGTTCCATTGCGGTGATTGGCGGCAGCTGGGCGCGGGCCGTCGTGGAACAATGCCGATTTATGGGCTTTGACGGCCCCGTTTGGCCGGTTCATCCGACCCGGGAGGAGCTGGCCGGCGTGCCGTGCTTTCGCACGATCGAGGATCTGCCATGCGCCCCTGATGCCACCTTTATCGGAATCAATCGCCAGGCCACCATTGAGGCGGTCCAGGCGTTGGCGGCAGGCGGCGCCGGGGGTGCCGTGTGTTTTGCCAGTGGCTTTGCGGAGGCGGCTGATGACCCCGAGGGCGGGCGTGCGTTGCAGGCGGACCTGTTGCGCGCTGCGGGCGACATGCCGATCCTGGGGCCAAACTGCTATGGCTTGATCAACTATCTCGACGGCGCACTGCTTTGGCCGGACCAGCATGGTGGGCGCAGAGTTGAGCGCGGCGTCGCCATTCTGGGGCAGTCCTCGAACGTTCTGATCAATTTGACCATGCAGCGCCGGGGCTTGCCCCTGGCCTATGTCATGGCTGCTGGCAACCAGGCGCAAGTGGGGCTCGCTGACATGGCCGCGGCGCTGCTCGATGACCCCCGGGTGACGGCGATCGGGCTGCACATCGAAGGGATTTCGGACATCCGCGCCTTTGAGGCGATGGCGACCAAGGCCCGCGCTGTGGGCAAACCGGTTGTGGCCCTGAAGATCGGCCGGTCAGAGGCGGCACAGAAGGCGGCCCTCAGCCACACGGCATCGCTGGCCGGTGGTGATGCAGCGAGCCGTGCCTTCCTGGCCCGTGTCGGTGTGCCGGTGTTGAACAGCCTATCCGAGTTTCTGCAAAGCCTGATGCTGGCCCACGTTCATGGCGCCTTGGCGGGGCGCGATCTGTGCTCGATCTCTTGCTCCGGCGGCGAGGCGAGCCTGATGGCGGACGCGGCCGAGGGGCGGCGCATCCAGTTCCGCCCGCTGACGACGGACCAGCACAATCAGGTCAAGGATACATTGTCCGATCTGGTGACCGTCGCCAATCCGCTGGACTACCACACGTTCATCTGGGGAGATGTCCCGCGCATGACGGCCACCTATGCAGCGATGCTGCGCGCGGGCTTCGATCTGTCGATCCTGGTCTATGACTTTCCCCGAACGGACCGCTGCGACGATACCGCCTGGGAGTGCGGGATCGAGGCGCTGATCGCGGCGACCCGGGAGACCGGCGCGCGCACGGCGATGCTGGCCAGCCTGCCCGAAAACCTGCCGGAGGATCGGATCGAGACGCTGCTGGCGCATGGTATCGCGCCGCTTTGCGGGATCGACGATGGGTTGGCCGCCATCGAGGCGATGGCCGATCAGTATGCGTACTGGCAGGTAGCGGCGCCGGATCCCCTGTTGCTGGCGGGTGGACCGGTCGCAGAATCGACCGAAGCGCTGGACGAAGCAGCGGCAAAGGCTGCGTTGGCGGCGTTGGGGTTGAACATCCCACAAGGGCGCCGCGCACGGGGTGCCGAAGATGCGGCGTCCGCCGGGGTCGAGCTGGGCTTTCCGGTTGCGTTGAAGGGCTTGGGGATTGCCCACAAGACCGAGGTTGGCGCCGTCCGGTTGGGCCTCAGCAGCGCGTCCGCCATAAAGGCTGCAGCCGAAGAGATGCCGACGGAGGACCTTTGGGTCGAACAGATGGTGGCCGACAGCGTCGCCGAGTTGATCGTCGGCGTGACCCGCGATCCGGTCTACGGCTACACGCTGACCATCGGCGCAGGCGGCATCCTGACGGAGCTGCTGGGCGATTCTGTCACCCTGCTGATCCCAAGCTCTGTCGATGCCGTGCGCGAGGCGATCGGCGGGCTGCGCATCGCCAGACTGCTGAATGGCTATCGCGGCAAACCGGCCGCTGACCTGGACGCTGTGGTCCAGGCGATAATGGCGGTGCAAGCCTATGCGGTGCAGGAGGCCGGGCGTCTGGTGGAACTTGACGTCAACCCGCTGCTGGCCACACCGACCGGCGCCGTGGCAGCGGATGCGCTGATTGTCTTGGACACCTGATCGCCGTGGACGGCGGACCGTCGTAATGAGGTGCTCGGGTCAGACCGCCGGCGCCCCTTCAGGTAAATGGCAGGCCACGCGGCGGGCCCCCTGGTCCGCCAGCAATGGCCTGTCGACCGAGCACGCTTCCATCGCGTAGCGGCACCGTGGGTGGAAGTGGCAGCCCTTGGGCGGATCCAGCGGCGAGGGGATCTCGCCCTCCACCGGGGTAAAGTTCCGTTTGCGCTGGTCGAGGCGCGGCACCTCCGACAGCAGGGCCTGCGTGTAGGGATGCTTTGGCCGGGCGAACAGTTCCTCGGTTGGTGCGCTTTCGACGACGCGGCCCAGATACATGATCACCACCCGGTCGGCGATGTGCTCGACGACACTCAGGTCATGGCTGATGAACAGGTAGGTCAGGTCAAACTCTTCGCGCAGATCCATGAAGAGGTTCAGCACCTGCGCCTGGATCGAGACGTCGAGCGCCGCGATCGCCTCGTCGCAGACCAGGAAGCGCGGCTTCACCGCCAGGGCCCGGGCGATGCCGATGCGCTGGCGCTGGCCCCCCGAAAACTGGTGCGGGTAGCGCTTCTTCAGTGTCGGGTCCAAGCCCACCTTGCGCATGATGTCGTCGACATAGGCGCTTTGCGTTGACCGGGTGCAAAGGCCGTGGACCAAAGGTGCCTCGCCGATGATCTGTTCGACCCGCATGCGGGGGTTCAACGACGCGAACGGATCCTGAAAGATCATTTGCACGGCCAGGGTTGCCGCCCGCCGATCTGCCCCGCTGAGGCTCGCCACGTCGCGGCCTTCGAAGAAGACCTGTCCCTCGGTCGCGGAGTGGATGCCTGCAATTACACGGCCAAGCGTGGACTTGCCGCAGCCGGATTCGCCGACCAGGCCCACCACCTCGCCCTGGCCGATGGTCAGGTCCACAGTGTCGACCGCGTGCACGACCTCCTCGCGCAGGTCCGAGCCCAGGCGCGCCGCGATTTTTCCGGCCAGGTCCAACCGTTTCACGAAGCGTTTCGAGACGCCTTTGACTTCCAGGATTGGGGCCGTCATGCGCTGACCGCGTCTTGGCCCAAAGGCACGTCATGGGGGTGGAAACAACGCACCAAATGGTCGTGGCCCGCGATCTGAGGTTGCGCCGCACACGTGCCGGAGGCGCGGGGGCAGCGTTCCTGGAAGGCACAGCCCGCGGGCAACGCCAGCATGTTGGGCGTCATGCCCGGGATCTGGTTTAACCGCTGGCCGCGTTTGTTGGCCGAGGGGACCGAGCCCAGCAGCCCTACCGTATAGGGGTGGCGCGGCCGGTCGATCACGTCGTCGGTGTCGCCCTGTTCGACGACGCGGCCCGCATACATCACCGAGATCCGATCGGCGAGGCCCGCCACCACGGCCAGATCGTGCGTGATCCAGATCATCGCGGCGCCACGGTCGGCGCACATGCGCTGGGCCACGTGGATGATCTGGGCCTGAATGGTCACGTCCAGCGCCGTGGTCGGCTCGTCTGCCACGATCAGATCTGGATTGTTCAGGAAGGCGATGGCGATGGCCACGCGCTGGCGCATGCCGCCCGATAACTGGTGGGGATAGGCGCGCAGGCGCTCCTCAGGCGATGGGATGCCGACCGCGCCCAGGCCGTCGCGCGCCCTTGTCCAGGCCTCGCGGCGCGAGACCTTTTCGTGCGCCAGGATCGCCTCGATCATCTGGGTATCGACGCGCAGAACCGGGTTCAGCGTCATCATCGGGTCCTGGAAGATCATCGCGATGCGATTGCCGCGCAGGCTTTTGAAACGCTCCTCGCTAGCCCCAACCAGTTCTTCGCCCTGAAATTTTACCGAGCCGGAGACGACGCGCCCCGGAGGATCGACCAGCCCGATCACCGAGAACCCGGTGACGGACTTGCCCGAGCCTGACTCGCCCACCAGGCCCATGACCTTGCCGCGCTCCAGCGAGAAATCGACGCCGTCCACGGCCTTCACCACGCCCGCGCGGGTGAAGAAGTGGGTCTTCAGGTTTTTGACGCTGAGGACGGTCATTCTAGCACTCCGGGCGTGATACGTGCCGCCGACCCCGCCCGGCGGGGCCGGGCAGCGACCGACCTCCCCCCGGAGGTCGCTTTGGCGATGTCCATGACTGCTTCGTTTGCGCAAGTGTCTTTCAGGAGATACGCAGCCGAAAGATCATGATGCGACCTCCAGGTCGGCCGCTGCCTGCCACCCCGCCTCATTTCTTTAACCTCGGGTTCAAGACGTCGCGTAATTGGTCACCCACCAGATTGATCGCGACAATGGTGATCAACAGGGCGACCCCGGGGAAGGTCGAAATCCAGTATCGCCCGGAGATGATGTATTCCTGCCCGTTCGAGATCAGCACGCCCAAGGACGGCTCGGTCTGGCGCAGACCCACGCCCAGGAAGGATAGCGTCGACTCCAGCGCGATGGCTGATGCAGTTTGTACCGTTCCGATGACGATCAAGGGCGCCAGGCAATTCGGAAGAACATGGCGGAAGACGACGCGCGCGTGGCTGAGGCCCAGACAGCGCGCCGCCTCGATATACTCCTTCGAGCTTTCGACCAAAGCTGTCGCGCGCACCGTTCGCGCATAATAGGCCCATTGCGCCACCACCAGCGCGATGATGATCTTGTCGATGCCGCGCCCCAGCACGGCCACCAGCATCAGCGCAATCAGGACCGCCGGGAACGAAAGCTGCAGATCCACCGCCCGCATGATGAGCGTATCGAGCCGCCCGCCCGAATAGGCCGCTGTAAGCCCGATGGCCGTGCCGATCATCAGGGCGATCACCCCGGACGCCAGCCCCACGGCGATGGAGATCCTGAGCCCATAAAGGATGGCCGAGTAGAGATCGCGCCCGGACCCGTCCGAGCCCAACAACATCGTGTAGCCTGCAAAGGCCTTCTCGCCTGGCTCCAGCAGGTTATCCAGCACGCTGACCTGAGCCAGGTCATAGGGATTCTGCGGCGTGATCCAGGGTGCGGCCAGGGCCAGCGATAGGATGGCAACCAGAGTGACCAGTGCCACGGTGGCGATCTTTGACTCGAAGAACTCTGAACAGAAGCGGCGGAACGGGGTTTCGACCCGGATCGGCGCCTGTGGTTCTTCGGCGGTTTCTTGCAGCGTCTGCTCGCTCACGTGCCCTGGTCCTTCAAGCGTACCCTGGGATCTAGCAGCGAATAGGCGATGTCGACGATCAGATTGATCACGACAAAGATCAGCACGATGATCATCAGGTAGGCGACCACGACAGGGCGGTCCAATTGCAGCAGCGAGTCGATCAGCAGCTTACCCATGCCCGGCCAGGCAAAGATCGTCTCGGTCACGACCGAAAAAGCCAGCAGGTTGCCGAACTCCAGCCCCAGGACCGTGACGACCGGGATCATGATGTTCTTCAGCAGGTGCACGCCGATCACGCGGTTGGCTGACAGACCCTTGGCGCGGGCAAACTTGATGTAGTCCTGCAGCATCGCCTCGCGTACGCCCGCGCGCACCAGCCGGATGACAAGACTGATGTTCGTCAGCGCCAGGTTCAGCGCCGGCATGAACAGGTGACTGAGCCCGTCCAGCGTCCAAAGCGACGAACGAATCCCCAGAAAGACCGCCGTATCGCCCCGTCCGGTGGACGGCAGCCAGCCCAACCAGACAGCGAACAGCATGATCATCATCAACCCGACCCAGAACGTGGGCAACGAGAAGCCCAGGATCGAGCCCGCCATAATCGCGCGGCTGATGGGATTATCCGGATAGATCCCGGCGAACAGACCCAGCGGGATGCCCAGCGCGATGGAGATAACCAGCGACACCAGCGCTAATTCGATGGTGGCGGGCATGTGCTGGATGATCAGTTTCAGTGCGGGTTCGCCCCGGATGAAGCTGCGGCCAAAGTCACCCTCTGAGATGCCGCCCAGGAAGTGCAGATATTGGATGTGAATCGGTTGGTCGAGGCCCAGCGCCTTGATGGTGCGCTCGATCTCGGCCTGGTCGGCTTCCGGGTTGACCAGCATGTCGACGGGGTCGCCAATAACGTTGACGCCGAAGAAGACGATCAGCGACATCAGGAAGACGACAACCGCCGCCTGCATCAGTCTTCGAATGATGAAGACGGTCATGGCGTCCTCTCCTGGCTAGAAGCGAGGCGGGCCGCAGCCCGCCTCGCCTTGGCTCAGTTTTTCTTAACGCCAAAGGCCAGCGTGTACTCGTCCGTACGGGCCGCGTAGCTCAGCCCGGTGCGCGTCGCCCAGGTGTTGACCTGGTAATGCAGCGGGATGATGGCCGCGTCCTCGATGGCGATCTCGGTCGCCTGCGCCAGCAACGCCTCACGCTTGGCATCGTCCACCGTGGCCAGGGCCTCGGTGATCAGCGCGTCCACTTTCGGGTTTGAGTAGCGGCCGCGGTTCGATGCGCCCCAGCCCTTGTCGGGCGTGTGCGTGGCGATCAGCGACTTCAATGGCGAGGAGGCCTCGCCCGAACCGGCACCCCAGCCCACCAGGATGAAGCTGAACTCGGGCGTGTCGTTCGGACCGCCGCGCGACGCGCGCTTGAAGTAGACCGAGCGCGGCATCGTCTCGACCTGGGTCTTGATGCCGATGCTGGTCAGCATCTGGCCGATCGCCTCTGCGATCTTGGCATCGTTGATGTAGCGGTCGTTCGGTCCGTGGATGGTCAGCTCGAACCCATCCGGCACACCGGCTTCGGCCAACAGGGCCTTGGCGGCTGCCGGGTCGTAGTCCATGGGCTGCAGCTTGTCCGAGACGCCGAAGAAGCCCTCGGGCAGCAGCTGACCGGCCTTGATCGCCACGCCTTCCATGACGCGGTCGACAATGGCGTCGCGATAGATCGCCATCGAGATCGCCTTACGCACCCGAAGGTCCATCAGCGGGTTCTCGATCGCGCCGCCGCCATTGGCTTTGACGAATGGGCTATCCGCGCGGTCGTGGTCCAGGTGCAGATAGATCACGCGGTTCGACACGCCTTGGCTCAGCGCCACGTCGGGGTTGTTCTTCAGCGTCTCGATATCGGTGGTGGGCACACCTTCGATCATGTCGACGTCGCCTGCCAACAGGGCCGCGACACGCGCCGGGCCCGACTTGATCGGCTTGAAGGTGACGTTATCCCAGGCGGGCGCACCGCCCCAGTAATCGGCGTTCGCCGTAAGCACAATCGAGTCGCCAGGCGTGTAGCTGACGAACTTGTAGGGGCCGGTTCCGACGGTGGCGGGGCCGTTGTTGAACGCCTCGGTCGTTGCATCACAGCCCGTCTCGCTGGAGACGATGGGAATGGTCGAGACGTCGTTCGCCATCAGCGGATAGGGCGTTGCCGTTTTAATGTGCACGGTAAACGCGTCGACCTTCACCACCTCTTTGCCCTTGGTATAGGTCGCAAAGGAAGACGGCGAATTCGGTACGTTCGGCGCGCGCTCGAACGAGCAGACGATGTCATCTGCATCGAAGGCCGAGCCGTCGTGGAAGGTCACGCCTTCCCGCAGCTTAAACTCCCATGTCAGGTCGTCGATTGGCCCCCAGGAGACCGCCAGGCCCGGGTTCAACTGCTGCTTTTCGTTCTGGTTGATCAGCCGGTCAAAGATGTGCCGGCTCATGGCGTTGTTTGGCCCCAGATTGTGGAAGTGGGGGTCCATCGCTGTCGGCTCGGACGACAGACCGATGGTCAAGTCCTCGGCCAAAACGGGGCTGGCCAACAGCGTTGTCGCCGCCAGAGCACTCATTAGCTTTTTGCGATCAAGCATGATTTTTCTTTCCCTGTCGCTCGTTTGACGGGCACGGATCCAGACGTGCCCACGAAGTGTGCGTTGACGCCGCACTGCAAAAACTTAACAGCTTAATGGTGATTGGAAAGGGTCGATCTCAGCCACCATGCGGGAGCCACGATGAAAAGCGCCGACATTCTTGCCCAGTTGATCAGCTTTGACACAGTCTCGGCCCGGTCAAACCTGCCGCTGATCGATTGGGTGGAGGGATTTTTGGCCGAGCACGGCGTCGCCGCGCGCCGCATCCCCGATGAGACTGGGGAGAAGGCGTCGCTGATCGCCACCTTGGGGCCGTCGGATGCGCCGGGTTACGTGCTGTCGGGTCACACCGATGTGGTGCCCGTGATGGGCCAAGACTGGTCGTCCGACCCGTTCCAGGCGCGGCTGGAGGATGGGCGCCTCTACGGTCGTGGCGCCTGCGATATGAAGGGATATCTAGCCTGTGTGCTGGCCGCGGTCCCTCAGATGGCGGCGGCGAACCTGGCTCGGCCCCTGCACCTGGCGTTCTCCTACGACGAGGAGGTGGGCTGCACCGGCGTCCGCCCCATGCTGCACCAGATGGCCGACTGGCCGGTGCAGCCGGCGGGTTGTTTCGTGGGCGAGCCGACCAGCATGCAGGTGGTCACGGGCCACAAGCACAAGATCTCGAAGCGGGTCGTGGTGCGGGGGCGGACGGGTCATTCCTCGCTGGCGCCGCTGGCGGTGAACGCGGCCGAGTACGCGGCGCGATTGATCACATATGTGTCCGATCTGGGCCGCGATCTGGCCGAGAACGGGCCCTCGGACGCGCTGTACGATGTGGGTCACACCACCGCCCATGTGGGCCGCATGACCGGGGGCACGCAGCTCAACATCGTGCCGCACCACGCCGAGTTCGATTTTGAGTTTCGCGCAGTGCCCGGGGATGATCCGGTCGAACTGGTCGCCGGCGTCCGGGCCGAGGCTGACCGCCTGCAGGCCCGCATGCAGGCAATCGACCCCGAGACCGGCATCGATTTTTACGACTACAGCCACATCGCGGGCCTAGATACGGCGCCCGACGCCCCCATCACGGGGCTGGCCAAGCGGCTGGCGGGGCGCAACGACCACGCCAAGGTTGCCTATACCACCGAGGGCGGCCTTTTCACCGAGATCGCGGGTATCCCCACGGTGGTCTGCGGCCCAGGATCCATCGAACAGGCGCACAAAGCGGACGAATTCATCGCCCTGTCGGAACTGGACAAGTGCGACCGTTTCCTGGCCAATCTGCTGGACCATTGCCGCGCTGCCTGAGAACCTGTCGATGAAAATCACGCTGCTCTGCGAGAACGAGGCCTCCGCCATGCCCTGGAAGGCGGAATGGGGGTTTTCGGCCTGGATCGAGTATGGCGCGCACCGGGTGCTGTTCGATATGGGGCTGTCCGATGTCTGGCAGTTCAACGCAGATCACGCGCGCATCGATCTGCAGACCGTCGATGTTATCGCCTTCAGCCACATCCATCGCGACCACACCATGGGCGTGCTCAGTCACGCCTTTCGCAGCCCAAAGCCCGTCTACCTGCACCCGCGGGTGATTCAGCCGCCGCCCGAGATCCCCGAAGATCGCGACAACGCCGCCCGCGACTATGCCGACATTCAGGCCGTCCTGGCCCGCGATTTCACGGTGCATGCCAGCGAGGGCCCGGCCGAGATGGTGCCGGGTGCGTTCTTTCTTGGTCATATCCCGCGCGTGGTGCCATTCGAGCGGGGGATGTATCTGGATGATCCGATGCCCGACGACACGGCATTGGCGTTTCGCACGCCCAAGGGTGCTGTGGTCGTCAGCGGGTGCTCCCATGCGGGGATCTGCAATATCTGCGAGGCAGCAAAAGCGGTTACCGGGCAGGGGCTGCGCGCGGTGATCGGCGGTTTTCACCTGCTGCATGCCGAAGATCCGCCAGTCGACCAGACAATCGACTGGTTTCGGCAGGAGAATGTCGAGGTGCTGTTGCCCATGCATTGCGTCGACTTCGACATCCTAGCGCGGTTCCACGCCGAATTGGGCACGCGCAAGCTGGGCGCGGGCTCGGTGATCGAACTCGACGATTGACCTGACGACCGCTGGGGCCTGGGTCTGATCTGCTCTCTCTCGGAAGGGCCGGTGTCCCCCGGCGGGTCTTTCCAGGTACCGGCATTTGCCGGCGGGAAAGCTGGGCGCCGGCCTCTGCCGGCGAAACAAAGAAGTGACGACGTCGCCACAATTGCCTTTTCGGATCTGGCCCAAAAGCCTGGAACCCGCGACGCCCCGCTAGGGGCTACCGCTTGGCTAACCTCCGGGTGCCGGGAGCTTCCGTCCCACCCGTGCATGCGGGGCTGTGTCTACGAAGACTTTGCTAACAATTGATTAAAATTGCAGACAAATCCGTCCGATCAGCAGAGGCGTGCCGCCCCCCGCCACTAGGAGAAACCAGATGTCTGACACCTTACCAACGCTTGGCTTCGTGGGCCTCGGCCTGATGGGGGCGGCCATGACGGCCCGGCTGCGCGAGGTGGGCTTTGCTGTGCAGGGCTATGACATCGACGCGGTCAAGCTCTCCGCGGCGGCGGACAATGGTTTGACGCCTGTCGACACTCCCGCGGCCCTGGCGGAAAGCTGCGACATGGTGCTGGTCTGCGTCACCGCGACGCCCGCGGTCCAGGATGTGGTCTTCGGCAAAAACGGCGTCGCCGCCGGGGGCAGCGCTGGCAACATCCTGATCGACTTCTCCACGACCGTG
>JBCCML010000062.1:0-26422 GCA_039026375.1 Pseudomonadota bacterium | reverse complement strand
CCAGGCCCCGCCCCCACCCCCAGCACCGCCAAAGATCGCTTTGCGATCTTTGGCGGTGCTGGGGGTGGGGGCGGGGCCTGGACGACCGGGAGCAAACGCGCTTCAGCGCGACCGATATTGGTTCGAAACATCGAGAGTGACGAGGCTCGTGAGAGCCTATTCCTTTAACAATGCGGCTCCGACGGCGCGGAGCTCTGCAATGCCGTGGCCTGTCTCAGATGACGTTGTTATCACCTCTGGGAACGCCGCAGGATGACGTTGTAGCCCGTCAGTCACCTGCGAGATGACCTTTTCAAGGCCACTCTTCTTCGGTTTGTCGATCTTTGTCAGAACAACCTGAAAGCCCAATGCTGCCCGGTCCAGCAGCTCCATGTACTCATGATCGACCGCCTTGATGCCGTGGCGACCATCAACCAGCAGAAATGCCCGAGCCAAAGTTGCCCGGCCGGCCAAGTAACCGCGTATCAGATCCTGCCAAGCCTGGACCTTTGTCTTTGGGGCCTCGGCAAAGCCGTAACCCGGCAAGTCGATCAGGTATCCCTGACCGCCCAGATCGAAGAAGTTCACTTCTTGCGTCCGGCCGGGTGTGTTCGAGGCGCGGGCCAAGGACTTGCGTCCCGTCAGCGCGTTGATCAGTGAAGACTTCCCGACATTGGAGCGCCCCGCAAAGCAGATCTCGGGCCGATCTGCCGGTGGCAGTCCGGACATAGCCACGACGCCTTTCACGAAGTCGCACGGCCCTGCGAAGAGCTTTCGGCCAACCTCCAGTGCGGGCTGTGGCACCTCTGGATCGACGGCGAACTCGAACTTGGACACTTGTTTAACCGAAGCCTCTACTGGTTCAGGCCAGTGAGATCTTGTCGCCCCGGCGCACAGTGCCGCCTTGGACGACCTGTGCGTTGATGCCGAAGTCCATGTGACCGAAATCGCGTTGCAGGATGCCTGGGATCTGCGTGTCGAAGGTGCCGGTCTCTGGGTTGGCATTGGTGGCGTTGCAACGTTCGCACGGATGCAGGAACTTTAGCCGGGTGGCGCCGATCTGCACTTCGCGCCCTTCCAAGGTCAATTCGTGCCACGCTGTCATGCCGTCAATCCACAGGTTCATCCGAAATCGGATCGCTTGCAGCGCCTGACCGATGCGATTTGACAGATCTTCGCGCGAGGCGACAGCGGCCATCGAAAGGTGACAATCGTCCCCGTCCGTGAAGGCCACGCCCGGCGCAGAAGCCAGCCGATAGGGACCTTTCTGGCGTATCTCGGCCAGCGGGGCGAGCCAGGCGGTCAGCGCTTCGGCGCCGTCCTCCTCGGCCGGCTTGACTGCCAGGTCAGGCTGCGTCGGATGGCTAAGCGTCAACACTCCCGAGGCGTCGTCATATCGGACCGTGGTGCGCGACATTTCGGCGATGTTGCGCTGGGTCACAAACTGTCGGCAGTTGAGCCAGCCGGGCGTCGACGGATCCCAGTCGGACGCGCCATGCGCCACCGCCCAGGCCCGGTCGAATGGCATAGGCTTACCGGCTGCAAGATCGGCCTGTTCCAATGACTCTTGGCCTAGGGACTTCACCGGGTGACGGTAGATCTCGGCGATTGTCCAGGTCATGCGGGGCTCGGGGTCAATTCATGTTCTCCGATAACTTCGGGTTCACTTTGCAAAGCGCGCCAATCCGGACCCAGATCTTTGCTGGGGTCTAGGGCCACCAAGCGTACAACCACCTGCAACTGCTAACGGTACCTGACAAAAGCCCGTAGATCGCAATGTGTCAGACTTGGATGCGTTGCGCCATCCAGCTTAAACGTTTCCACCCGGCAAAGTTCATCAGCGCGCAGGGCTGGTTAGAGCTATTTCTCCACCGGTTTTCGTTTCTTGAAGCTAGACTTGATATTGCCGAGAATATCGACCTGCACCCCCTGACTTCGCATGATCAGATACTGTTGGATGAACGTGATCGTATTGTTCGCCACCCAGTAGATGACCAAGCCGGACGCAAACGACCCCAGCATGAACATGAAGACCCAGGGCATCCAGGCAAAGATCATTGCTTGGGTCGGATCCGTGGGGGCAGGGTTCAGCTTTTGCTGCAACCACATCGTAACGCCCATCAGGATCGGGAAGACACCGATTGAGAAGAGGTAGAAAAAGTTCTCTGGTCCCGGAGTGCCCCAAGGGGCGAGCCCGAACAGATTCAGGAACGAAGTGGGGTCCCGGTAAGATAGATCCTGGATCCAGCCCATAAACGGCGCGTGGTACATTTCAATCGAGACGAACAGCACCTTGTAAAGGGCGAAGAAGATCGGGATCTGCAAAAGGATCGGCAAACAGCCGGAGGCCGGGTTGACCTTCTCCTTCTTGTACATCGCCATCATCTCTTGCTGGAGTTTCTGGCGGTCGTCACCGGCGCGCTCTTTGATCTTCTCCATCTCGGGCTGAAGCTTTTTCATCTTCGACATCGAGACGTAGGACTTGTACGCCAGTGGGAACAGCGCTGTTTTCACGATCAGCGTCAACACGATGATCGACCAACCCATATTGCCGATGAAGCTTTGTACGAAAATCAGCAGGCGGAAGATGGGCTTCGTTAGCCAATAGAACCAACCCCAGTCGATGGCATCGATGAAGCGATAGACGCCCATGTCGTCCTGGTAGGCCTCGAGCGTCGAAAACTCCTTGGCCCCGGCAAAGGCGTGGCTGGTGGCAGTCTGCGTTTGGCCTGGGGCAATGGTGATGACTTTCTGGCGCATCATCGCCTGAAATTCGGGCCGCCCGGTATTTGTATTGACGAGGTAGTAGCCATCAAACCCAACCCCGGTCTCGGGGATCAGGGTAGTCATCCAATACTTATCGGTAAAGCCCAACCAGCCGTTTTGTTCGACGCGCAGATATTGGAATCGCGCGCCCGTTTCTGGGCTGGGCGCAATCTCCAGCAGGTCGTCATAGTCGATCTCTTGCAACTCATCGTCGGTCTGAGCCACGGCACCTTCGTGCAGGATCCACAGCTGTGTCGAGGCCTGGCCTTCCAGGCGAGAGACACGGCCGAATGGTGCCAGGCTGATCGGCTCGGTCCCGTTGTTGGTGACAGACTGAGTGACAGTGAACATGTACTGGTCGTCAATGGCCACTGTCCGGCGGAACACGAGGCCCTGACCGTTATCCCATTCCATCGTTATGGGCGTCGCAGGTGTCAGTTCAGTACCGTCCACCAGCGCCCACATCGTGTCTTGGCCTGGTAGCAGGAGATCAGCCGAAGCCTCGGCTGTCCGCTCCCAACCATAATCGATGTGGTAAGGTTCCGGCCCGCCCTGCGGGTTCAACAGCACAATGGTATCGGCACCAGGATCCAGACTGACTTTATAGCGCGACAAGTGCAGGTCATCGATGCGCCCGCCCTTCAGTCGGATCGATCCCCAGACTGACTCGTTCTCAAGCGGGACGCGCGCGTCCGTCTCTAGTGCGTCATCCCGCGTACGTACCAAAAGTGGATCTGCCGGTGCTTCCGGTCCTGCTTGAGGTGTTGGGCCTTCAGCGCCAGTGGTTTGCGCGGATGTTTCTGGCGGAGTTGCTGGGGGGAACAACGCAAACCAGCCCACGACGACGATCATCGACAAGACCGCCGCCAGGATCAGGTTCTTTGTCTCTTCGCCGCTGCCTTGTGGCTGCATTGTTTGCTCCCGGCCCACTTACTCTCGGCTTGCGTTCAATCGGGTGGGGCCGCACAGGTCAAGGGGATTCGTCGGGTTTCGATACCGGTTAGCATCCACACTCCACTACGCGTGACCGACTTCCGTCAGGAGGGACCGCAAGCGCCTTTGTCGGGCTCCAGTTCATTAACAATGAAAGTCTGGTCGGCATTTATCGTGCCTGACAGGAATTGCTGCTCGTCGCGGAAGGGAAACACCATCCAAAGCTGGTTGCCCTCGATCAAATAGGCGCCGTAGTTTTCTGAATAAAGCGTGTCGGCAGCCGCCACCAACTCGTCCCATTGGCGCCATTTGACACCGCGATTGGCATAAAATTCGAACGCGTTTTCCTGCCACCCGACTCCCGGGACGTAGCCAATCTTCGGACAGCGCGCGTAACCTTCGACGCCGGGGCTTTTATCATGGCCGATAAGACCGCAATAAACGTTGGGTGTCTGAAAGGCCAAGAGTGGTCCCGTGTCGGAGTATGCCTGGTCCGAGACTTCGTCGAGGCCGATGGAAGGGGCGCTCATTCGGATCGCGTCGCCATTGAATTGATAGTTGCCTGGCGCGTTCGCATCGGTCTGGAGGCCGTCACTGTCAGTTGACCCGTCGGAGCCGGATAGATGCCGTAGTGTGCGTCGTCCGCCGTTTGGCAATCGTATAACGCGTGCAATGCGCTTGCACGCTGCTGTGGCAGCCCTAGGGTCTGACCGAGTGGGGAGAAATTGGTTTCCGCTGTCTTTGCGGTTGGCGTTGAGCTTGCCAAGAGGGCTCCGCTTGAGATTTACTAGGCGTGGGACCGGGCGTTCCTGCGGCCAAGTACTGTGCCGAGCTATTGTTGGCGGTAGCTAACGCCATGGCGCTCAAAACTGCCAACGCTGCCGCTTTATTGCCTATGCCCATCGCCCCCGGCTGCGGCAGCCATCAGCCCCGCAAAGTCAAACAACTTTGGGTCGGCCAGATGGCTGGGCCTGACATTGGTCAGTGCCTTGAACATCACTTGTCTGCGCCCAGGACTGCGCCGTTCCCATTCGTCGACCATTGCCTTGACCTGAGCACGTTGCAAACCTTCCTGACTACCGCAGAGGTCGCACGGGATGATCGGAAAGCCCATCTTCCGCGCAAATGCGTCACAATCGGCCTCGGCGACGTGGGCAAGGGGACGCAATACCTCCAGGTCGCCTTCATCATTCACCAGCTTTGGTGGCATCGCGGCCAGCCGCCCGCCATGGAAGAGGTTCAGAAGAAATGTCTCCAGGATATCATCGCGATGGTGACCCAACACGATGCTTTGACAGCCCTCCTCTCGCGCGATCCGGTAAAGATGCCCGCGCCGCAAACGGCTGCAAAGCGCGCAGTAGGTTTTAGTCGACGGCACCTTGTCGGTGACGATCGAAAAGGTATCGCGGTATTCAATCCGATGTGGGATGCCCAGATTGGCCAAATAGCCAGGTAGCACGCCCGAGGGGAAACCTGGCTGGCCCTGGTCCAGGTTGCAGGCCAACAGATCCACTGGCAACAGGCCGCGCCAACGCAGTTCGATCAGCATCGCCAGCAGCGTATAGCTGTCCTTTCCGCCAGAAAGGCAAACCAGCCAACGCTGATCGCGACGCGCCATGCCATATGCCTCAATTGCCTCGCGTGTATCGCGGACCAGGCGTTTGCGTAGTTTTTGGAACTCCAGCCCGCTCGGGGCGTTTGCGTAGAGGCGACTTAAGACCTGATCATCGGCGACGTCCAACATCGCATTGGGATAGCGCGTCCGGCACATGCTCTCAAGCGCGCGTGTGCGCGTTATACTGCTTGTGCCCAGACTATTCAGGGCCGCAGCACGTCTTTCCGCGCGGTCTTTTCACTGGAGGGACAGGGTCATAACCGTCGCCCCCCGCAGGATGGCACCGGCTTATGCGGCGCACGGCAAGGTAAAGGCCACGCACAGGACCGTGGCGCTGCAATGCTTCCAACGCATATTCTGAACACGTTGGCAGGTACCGACAGTTTCGCCCGACCCATGGACTTCCGATCAGCCTGTAGGCCCGGATAGGTAGGCAAAGCATCCAGACCAGGAAGGTGCGGAGCGTCCTCATTTCTGAGACCTCTTGGGGGCGTGCAGTCGGTTGAGAGCAGTGCGAAGATCGTCCGCCAATAATGAGAATGGACGGGCAATGGTGCTTTCCGCGCGGCCTATCAGAACGTAATCCCAGCCGCTGCGTCCGTGATGTGCCAGTACGTCATGCGCTGCAGCACGCAAACGGCGCTTGGCACGGTTCCGCGTGACCGCGTTGCCAACTTTTTTTGAGCAGGTAAATCCTACGCGCGCAGGTGCCTCGTCTGCGCGAGGCCGCCCCTGCAACACAAAACCGGGCGTCGCCCAGCGACGTGCCTTGGCACAAGCCAGAAAATCTTTGCGTTTCTTCAGCGTCTCCAGGGCCTTACGCCAGGAGATCAGGCGCTCAGCCGCTTACGACCCTTCACCCGGCGACGGTTCAGGATCTTGCGGCCATGGCGGGTCGCCATGCGCGAGCGGAAGCCGTGGCGTGCCTTGCGGACGCGGTTCGACGGTTGAAACGTGCGCTTCATCGCAATTCTCCCAGGTCTGTCAGACCCTTAGTCGTAGTGGCGCGCCCGTGCGCTGCCCAGATGTTCGATCGAAGATCGGGCGGATACCCCGGCGCGCGGGTCGAGTCAACGCCAAGTGGGATGTTTCAGTCCGTTGACGCGCGATCAAGCACCCGTGAGGCGGGTAGCACCGCGCGCAGAAGCGCTCAATATACCAGCGCGACTGGGGACTCACCATCGCGGAGCGCAATCATGCAGCATAGTGGAACAGCCGACGTGACCACCGAAAAAACCAGCAGCGGGCGCAGTTGGGTAAAAATGCTGCCCCTGGCATTGATCGTGGCGGGCGTCATCGCTGCCCTGATCTTCGGCCGTCAGTACCTGAGCTTTGCCGCAATCGCAGAACACTATCAGACGCTGATTGCCTGGCGGGACAGCTACTTCATTGCCACGATTGCCGTCTTCATGGCCGTCTACATTGCTGCGGTCGCCTTTTCGGTGCCGGGCGCTGTCTGGCTGACACTGATCGGCGGGTTCCTGTTCGGCACAGTGCTTGGTTCAGTTCTTGTGGTCACGTCGGCCACAATCGGCGCGTTGCTCATCTTCCTGGCCGCACGCACCGCACTGGGCGAAATGCTGCGCGCACGTGCCTCGGGTTGGTTGTCCAGGATGGAGAACGGCTTTGCCGATGGCGCGGTAAGCTACTTGTTGATCATGAGGCTCGTGCCGGTTGTACCGTTTTTCGTGGCCAATCTAGCCCCCGCTTTCTTCGGCGTGCGCACCGTCACCTATATCTGGACGACCTTGCTGGGCATCATTCCTGGCACCGTGGTCTACATCTCGATCGGTTCGGGCTTGGGCGAGCAGCTGGAACGCGGAGAAGCGCCCAACTTGGGTGTGATCTTTGAGCCGCACGTCCTGGGCCCGTTGCTGGGTTTGGCTGTCCTCGCCTCTTTGCCTCTGCTGCTGCGGAAGTTGGGCGTCCTGAAGCGGGGTGATCAATGAGCGCTCCGCTGTCACCGGACCTCTGCGTCATTGGAGCAGGCTCAGGCGGCCTTTCCGTCGCCGCTGGTGCAGTCCAAATGGGGGCCAGCGTCGTTCTCATAGAAGGCCACAAGATGGGCGGAGACTGCCTGAATTATGGCTGTGTTCCGTCAAAAGCGCTGCTGGCCGCGGCAAAGGCGGCCCATGCGCACCGTACCTCTGCTCCGTTCGGTGTCACCGCCAACGAGCCCGATATCGACTATGCCCGGGCTAAACAGCACGTGCATGAGGTGATTGCCGGCATTGAACCCCACGACAGCCAGGAGCGGTTCGAAGGGCTGGGCTGCACGGTACTGCGCGACTTCGCCAAGTTCGTCGGTCCGACGACGGTCGAAGCTGATGGCCAGACAATCAAGGCCCGGCGCATCATCATTGCGACTGGCTCTGGCCCGATGGTGCCGCCGATCCCAGGCCTTGACGCGGTGCCCTACCTGACGAACGAAAGCCTTTGGGAGCTGAGTACCCGCCCCGATCGACTGCTTATCATTGGCGGCGGCCCTATCGGTATGGAAATGGCGCAGGCGCACCGGCGCCTTGGTTCGGAGGTTGTGGTGCTGGAGGCGTTCAAGGCCTTGGGCAAGGACGACCCCGAGGTAGCAGAGGTCGCACTCAAAAAGCTGCGCGCAGAGGGAATAGACATTCGCGAGGGAGCGAAGGTCGCCTCCGCCGCTGGTGGGGACGGGTCTGTTACCCTGACGTTGGAAGATGGTGAGACCGTCAGTGGGACACATCTCCTGGTGGCGGCTGGTCGCAAGGCAAATGTCGACGGCCTCGACCTTGAGAAAGCAGGCGTCGAATATGATCGCCGCGGCATCAAGGTGGACAAGGGCTTACGCTCGATCTCGAACCGCAAAGTCTACGCCATTGGGGATGTAGCAGGGGGTCTGCAGTTCACACATGTGGCGGGCTACCATGCCGGTCTGGTGATCCGTTCTGCGCTGTTCCGCCTGCCGGTAAAGAACCGCGAGGACCACATCCCCTGGGTGACCTACACCGACCCGGAAGTGGCCCATGTGGGTTTGACCGAAGCGGAAGCGCGAAAAGCGCACGGCGATACTGTCGAGATTGCGCGCTTTGAGTATGCCGAGAACGATCGTGCTCGGGCCGAGTTGAAAACCGATGGCTTTGCCAAGGCAGTTATCGGGCGCAAAGGGAAGATCCTGGGCTGCTCGATCGTCGGCGCCAGTGCTGGTGAGCTGATCCAACCCTGGGCTTTGGCCGTTTCGAAGGGCATGAAAATCGGCGATATGGCGGGCCATGTCGCGGCCTATCCCACGCTTGGGGAAGTCTCGAAACGCACGGCGGGTGCTTACTATACCCCACGGCTGTTTCAGTCCGACCGGGTTAAGTCTATGGTTAGGCTGCTTGCACGACTTGGGTGATCCGATTTAATGCGGTGTCAGCAAGGGCGCGATGGAGATGGCTGCGGCCAACCACTTCACGCTCCAGCCTAGCCTCCCATGTTGGTTTCGTTGGAACGGGGGCCGGGCAGGGACGTGGCGACGCAGCGCGCCATCCTGGATGTGCCTTAACTGGCTATGCGGATTGACGAATGCGCCTGTTGCGAAGCCTGTCGGGTCGTTTGCTGGTTGTTACGGCGGTCGTCGTGATGATCGCAGAGGTGGCGATTTTCGTCCCCTCGGTCGCACGGTTCCGTCAAGACTATCTCGAGGAACGCATCCGGCGCGCCGAGATTGCGGCGCTGACTGTGCTTGCCGCGCCGGATCGCATGGTCAGCCCAGATCTGGAGCGGCTGCTGATCGATAACGCCGAGGTGCTCAACGTCGTCGTGCGCAGCGAAGGTATTCGGGAAATGGTGCTGATGAGCCCGGATCTTGGCCCGGTGGTCAGTACCTACGATCTTCGGGATCCATCGATCCCGGTTCTGATGCGTGATGCGCTGTGGCGACTATACGCGGGCGATGAGGGCGTTATTCGGATTATCGCTTTTGCGCCTGTCGACATGGGCAAGGAGCTAGAGATCACGCTGCAAAGTGGTGATTTGGCAGCCGCGGTGCGTTCCTATGGCGTCACCATCCTGATCCTTAGCCTGACCATTGCGATCAGTGCTGCGGCAATGGTCTTTTTTGTGATGCGCCGGGCCGTCGTGCGCCCGGTGAGCGTCGTGATCGAGAACCTGCAGGACTTCGCGGACAATCCCGAGGATATCGCCCGTATAATTGAACCCAAAAGCCGCGTCGGCGAGATCGCCGAGGCTGAGCGGGCCGTTGCCGATATGCAGCGCGAAGTACAGGGGGCTTTGGTCGCCAAGGCGCGATTGGCAGCGCTTGGCGAGGCCGTGGCCAAGATAAGCCACGATCTGCGCAACATTCTGGCGACGACACAGCTGATGGCTGACAGGTTGGAGGGAAGCCGCGATCCCATCGTGGCGCGCACGGCGCCCAAGCTGCTGGGCTCATTGGACAGGGCAATCCGGCTTTGCCAGTCCACGCTGACCTTTGGCAAAGCAGAGGAGGCACCGCCGGAGCTGCGCACGGTCGATCTGGCCGCATTGGCGGAGGAGGTGGCCGAAGCGCTGGGACTGGGGGCCGAAGGTGGCGCCGTGCACTGCGAGCTGGATGTGGGTGCCGATGCATTTGTCGAGGCGGATCCCGAGCAGCTGTTCCGAGTGCTCAACAATCTGATGCGCAATGCCGTAGAGGCGATCGAGACCTCGGGTAGGCCGGGCACGTTGCGGCTGGAAAGTCAGCAGGCTTCGGGGGTGGTCGAGTTGATCCTCTCGGACACCGGCCCTGGTATGCCATCCAAGGCGTTGGAGCACCTTTTCAAACCATTTCAAGGGGGTGCCCGGCGGGGCGGCACGGGGTTGGGGCTGGCGATTGCACATGAACTTGTGCGGACGAACCGGGGTGAACTTCATTTGGTCGAGAGTACGACGCGTGGCACGATCTTTCGCATCATTTTACCCGTGGCACGGCGCATGGTCGCCGCCTGATCCATTCCCGCTTGCATTAAACGAAGCCGGGGGATAAGTGACCGCTCTGCCGCGACATGTGGCACCGCGCGCCGGTAGCTCAGCTGGATAGAGCACCAGACTACGAATCTGGGGGTCGGGGGTTCGAATCCTCCCCGGCGCGCCAACTACACCGTTGAAAGCCCTGATTTTTGAGCGTTCTTGCGCTCTCTTGGCATTTCCTGGCATTCCCCAGCGGAGGTCTTCGACGGGATTATTGTCTGCCAGCTGACATTGCGTTCACACGTCTGACTGGTCGGATGCCTATCGGCACCGAACTGGAACTCAGCGCAGTCTCGAGACCTAGACCGCGAACCGATCCAGCATGTTCGGATCAGGGTCTGCACCCAGGCCAGGACCTTGGGGGATCGACACACGGCCGTGCGCTGGCAAAGGCATCTCTCGATAAAGGTCGGCTTCCCGATCGATGTAGAGATACTCGAACCATTCATCAGCTTGGGCCGTGGCCAATACCTGCAAGGTCGCTAGGTAGCCTGGCCCGAAGTAGGGCGCATGATGTGCCACCTGCACGCCCGCTGACATGGCACGGGCACGCGTAGCCATGGTTTCAGCCAGCCCACCGATTTTGGTGACGCTTGGTTGGACGTAATCGGCCGCGCCTGCCCGGATCACCTCGGCAAACTGGTATTCCGTACAGGTGTTTTCGCCGGTTGCGATGGCCAGGCCCGTTTCGGCACGAAGGGCCGCGAGAGTCGTATAATCCTCGGGTGGGAAGATGGGCTCTTCAAGCCATAGTAGGTCAATCTCCCGCAACATCGGCGCCAACTGGCGTGTCTGGTCCACTGACCAGTTGCAGTTGACGTCATTGGTCAGTGCCAGGGCGCCGGCCCCGTCACGGCCGGCCCTGATGGGGGCCTCCTCGATCTCGTGCAGTTTGATCATCCCATAGCCTTCGCTTGCCGCACGTCCGGCCATATCGCGCACAAGTCCAGGCTCACCGTAGCGGATCAGTGACGCATAGGCTAGCACGTCCTTGCGGCGGGGTCCGCCGAGAAGCTCTGCCACGCTGATGCCGCGCGCTTTCGCGGCGAGGTCGTGAAGCGCGATATCCGCCGCGGAGATCGCAAACATGGTGATCCCGTATCGGCCGACGATGTGCAGCTTTTGGCGCATTTGGGCCAAGGTCGCGTGCATGTCCGATACGTCTTGGCCTTCGAGCAACGGGACAACGCATTGACGGACCATCGCCGCGACAGCATCAGCGCAGAAGTACGAGAACGCCTCGCCCCAACCGACGAGACCATCCTGTGTCTCAAGCCTGAGCAGCACGAAATCTAGCGCCTTCCATGCGCCCTGGAACAGTCCTTCACCGCTGCCGGGATCAGAGAACGGCACCGACAACTGGATGACTTCCGCCTTGGTGATGATCAAAACAAACCTCCGTCTTTGGTGATCGGGAACGTCATACGGGCGTTCAGAAGCCTGCGATCAGATTGGTTCTTCAAACGCATTCATAGCGTTCACGCGCCGCAGCGTTTTGGGCTGTGTCACAGGGTACACCGCGCTGATGAGCCGTGGCTGGTATTATAGACACAAACGCCTTTAGGGATACCCGGCCCAACTCGGATCGTTTGCCCGGGAAGCGATTAGCCGTCATGGTGCCAAAACCGTCATTCGCAACATCGAACGGCACCAAATAGTATGAACCTAAGCCCGCTGCTCATCGTTGCCCTGCTGATCACCGCCAGCATAGCGGCGTGGGGCGTGATCGACACCGAGGGTCTTGCCTCAACGGCTGCTGAGATTGTTTCACAGCAATTCGAAAGCCGGGCCTGGTTCATCATGCTGACCGTCAGCACGCTGTTGATCATCAGCTTCATCCTAGCGATTTCCCGATACGGCAACATCGTTTTGGGCCGCGACGGCGACAAGCCAGAGTTCTCAACCATTTCGTGGATGACGATGCTTTTTGCAGCGGGCATGGGGGTTGGCCTGCTCTACTGGGGCACGGCCGAGCCCCTGACCCACTTCATCCTCATCGACGAAAGCGAGGCTGCGGTCGACGCGGCCTCAGCTGCTTTATTCGTGACTTACTTCCACTGGGGGCTGCACGCCTGGGCAATCTATGCGCTGACCGGTCTGGTCATTGCATTCTTCAGTTTCCGCCTGGGCTGTCCAACTTTGGTCAGCTCACCAATCCTTAAGGTCTTCGGCAAGACCCGTTTCATCCGGGGCGCGGGCTGGCTCTGCGATCTTTTGGCGATCGTGGCGATCGCCATCGGGCTTGGCGGTTCTGTCGCCATGGGGGTCTTCCAGATCGAGGAAGGGGTCCGGGCCTTGGTGGATCTGGAAGCCGGCGCGATCGTGCGCTATTCGATTTTTGCGGCGGTTTGCTGCGCATTCCTACCACCATTGCTGGTCGATCTGGGGAAGGGCATGGCCCTGCTATCCAACATCGCGATGGCGGTTGCAGCAGGGCTTCTGATCTTCATCCTGTTGAGCGGGCCGACGGCATTTCTGATGAACGCAATCGTGCAAGGGATCGGCGATTATGGTGGCCGTGTCGTTGTGCACGGTTTCAAGACGTTCACATTCCTCGACGAACGCGTCGCCGGCTGGTTCCAGTCCTGGACCTTGACCTACATGGTCTGGTGGCTGGCGTGGGCGCCTTTTGTCGGGGTATTCATCGCCAGGATCTCCCGCGGTCGTACCATTCGGGAGTTCATTGCTGGTGTCATCCTGGCCCCGACGGCCTTTTCGATCGTTTGGTTCGGCGTCTTTGGCGGCGTCGGTTTCTACAGTGCGTTACGGACCGAATTGCCGATCCTCGAGGTTGTGCGCGACAATGTCAGCCAGGTGACCTTCTATGTCCTGGAGCAGTTTCCCGCTCCATGGCTCACCATTGGCGCGGTGGTGGTCGCCGCCTTCCTCTTCCTGGTGACCAGCGTGGTGAGTGCGGCCTTTGTCCTGGGCATGTTCTCGACCCAGGGTGACCTGAACCCCAGCGCGCGGATCAAACTGGCCTGGGGCCTCATTTTAGGGGCATTGGGGCTCGTCATGATCCTTTCGGACAGCATAGACGCCGTAAAATCGATCATCGCGCTAGGGGCCCTGCCTTTCGTTTTCGTGGTGCTGGTCCTGGTTGTCTGCCTGTTGAGGGCACTTCAGGCAGAGGGAGCGCGACGCGATGGGTGATTGGACGGACACGGTTCTGAACGTTCAGGTTTTCGCTTTCATCGGCCTGCTGATCTGGCTGATGGTGAAGCCGGTTGACCCGATCGAGCCCGAGGACAAGGGGGAAGGATCAGGGTCTCAACCTGCCGAGGTCAGCCGCGACTCTGATTAGGGACGCCGCACCGATCCCGCAGACTCCCAACCGCACGCGCCCCATGAGACGTCAGCTGGCGACGTCCACTGGCGCTGTCAAAACGCGTGTATGATTTGCGTATGACTTACGTATGACAAGCGTATGCCAAACGTGTCGGCCGCAGGTCGACTTGGGCGGAATCCTTGCAGGCGCACGCCATAGGCGCCGTCTGCCCGCGGTATCAGGCCGGCTACTTTCACACCGGGAATTTTCGCAGCCATGGTTAACCGGAGATTACGCGCACGCGGCGCGCAGGCGATCCCAGTCAAAGGTGACGCCAATTCCTGGAGCATCTGGTGCAACGGCCAGATGATCCTCGACCACCAGCGGGCGCGTTGTGTAGCGATCGATTGGAAAACTGTGCACCTCTAGCCAACCGGCATTCGGCTGAGCGGCGACAAGACTGACCTGAAGCTCTTGCATGCCGTGGCTGCACACAGGGATGCCATGTTCCCGCGCCATTGCGGCGACGCGCAGCCACCCGGTGATGCCGCCGCAGTTCGAGGCGTCGGGTTGAATGTACGACAGTTTGGAGGTCGCGAACGCGAACTCGAACTCGTGCATCGTGTGCAGGTTCTCCCCCATCGCCAATGGCATCCCCGTGGCATCGGCGATTTGGGCGTAACCTGCGTAATCGTCCGGGATGATCGGTTCCTCGAACCAAACAAGATCATAGGGCTTGAAGGCATCTGCCGCCGCGATCGCTTGTTCAACGCCCATGGCGTAATTCGCATCGACCATGAATGCCGTTTCGGGGCCAATCAGCTGGCGCACCGCCTTTACCCGGGCAACGTCGTCTTCAAGCTGTGGCTGGCCTACCTTGATCTTCACGGCATTGAAGCCCCGATCGATGTATCCCTGAATGGATGACAGCAGCTTCGGCAGCGGAAAGTTCAGGTCGATCCCGCCCGCATATGCGCGGCAGCGATCCTGGGCGCCGCCCAAAACTTGCCACAGCGGCTGTCCCGCAGCCTTGCACCTTAAATCCCAAAGCGCGATGTCCACGGCAGACATTGCGAACGAGGCAATGCCCCCGCGCCCGACGTAATGGACATGCCATTGCATGCCATCGTGCAGCGCCTCGACGTCGGTGGCGTCTTTAGCGATCAGATAGGCGGTCAAATCATGCGTGATCATCGCATGGATCGCGTTTCCGCCCCATCCGCCCGTATAGGTGTATCCGGTCCCTTCGGTGCCGTCTGACAGCTGGATGGTCACCGTCACAAGTTCGAAATGCGTGTGGTCGCCATGCTTGGCATCGCTGAGAACTTCATCAAGCGGCACGCGGAAAAGGTTCGGTATCACCTTTGAGATCGTTGGCACCTGGTGCTCCTGCCCTGCTTTATGATCCTGCGGGGGATCAAGCGGTTATTGTTGTCCGACATGATCGAACCAGACCATCGGGGTTGCAACAGCTTAGTTCCTGCATCCACCATGACCGTGCATGATGGGCTTTGCTGGAGCCGCTGCCTCACCCAATTCTCATCAGCCGTGATTGGCCAGGCGGCGGTGTGGTCGTCACTTTAGATTGGCAGACATGTGGTAGGCGGATGGGGCTGATGGCAGACCCAGGCAAAGACAGTGGGACCAGCAAGATGACACGGCAGATTTGGTTTTCGCAGCGGATCGTGATCCTGACTTTCGTTGCGGCACTGCTGGGGCCGTGGGCGGCATCAGCAGCGCCGTCAACACCCACCCCGCATGCCATCGCGCAGTTTGGCGAGCCGCCGGCTTCACCGGTGGAACCGCTCTCTGACACGGTCCAGGCCGCTATCCGCACGGCCCTGATCGACGGCTTGCGCCGCGGAACTTGGGACGCGGAACAAGATGCGGCGCTAGATACGCTGGCCGCCTCGGGCGACCCCCGGCTGGCCTGGCTGATCAGCGATGCCGTGCGCTTCGCCTGGGACCGCCAGCGTCACGAGGCACTGACCAATGCGGGGGCCACCCTGCTGGGGATCGCGTATCAAACGCCGAACCGCTGGATCGAGCTGACAAACCATCTGATTGCCTGGGATATCCCCGCCTATCCCAACTATCTGGAGCATAAACGCGCCATCTACCTTAGCTTTGGGCCGGAATGGCAGGATCTGTTTGTCGAGGGCGACATCGACTGGCGGTTGGTGTCTTGGGGGGGCGTGCTGATCGATGATCGGCCCTTCGCAACGACCAATTTCCCCTGCAACTGTATCCCGGCGGCCGACAACCCCGAGGTCAGCACAGCGGAGGACGCCACCTGGTTGCGAGACGAGGACATCGTTTTTGGCATCGAAGTGAACGGCGAATACCGGGCCTATCCCCGCCGGATCATGGAAGTGCGCGAGATGGTCAACGACACGCTGGGCGGGCGTGATCTGGGCATCCCCTACTGCACCCTCTGTGGCGCGGCACAGGCCTATTTCACGGATGTGCTGCCCGCGGGGGTCGCGCGTCCGGTGCTGCGCACCTCGGGCCTTTTGATCCGGTCCAACAAGGTGATGTACGACGTCGTCACCTTTTCAGTGTTTGACACCTTCCTGGGCAAGGAGGTGACGGGACCGTTGGCAGAAAAGGGCGTGCAGCTTTCGCAGGCCAGTGTGGTCACGACAGACTGGGGTACCTGGAAGCGCCAGCATCCGCAGACGACGGTCCTGGTGGAAAGTCTGGCGCTGGGCCGCGATTTTGATTTCCGCAATGGGCGTGACGCCGACGGCCCGATCTTCCCGGTTGGCGACGTCGATCCCCGCCTTCCCGTGCACGAAGACATCGTTGGCGTTCTGTCGGCTTCGGGCAAGCCGGTGGCGTTTCAACGAAGTGCTGCCTTTGCCGCTTTGAAGTCCGGGGCCGGCATCGAGCTTGAAGGCGTGCGCCTGGCGCTGGATGCGGGCGGCATACGGGCCATTGGGGCCGATGGGCGCGATCTGGGCAGCCACGAAGCATTCTGGTTCGCGTGGTCCCAGTTTCATCCTGGAACCGCCCTTTGGAAGCCGTAGGTGCGAGCGAGGGCGGCTGCTGGAGCTAACGCACCTGCGTGCGCAGCTAGACGGGTTCGTCTGACGGCTGTGGCAACTCCGGGAACCGCGCGCGGGTAAGCGCCAGGGCCCGGTCCACACCTTCGGCCCCGGCCTGTTCCATCCTGCGCATCACTTCGGTCTTCGCAAAGAACCGCCAGTGTACCGGCAGGGCGGCTAAGATCTCGGTCAGGCGGGCATAGGCGTCCGGGGTCCAAAGCGCCTCCCACGCCGCGCGCTCCTGACCGAAATGAAAGCCGTGTTCCGGCGTGGCCGCGGCTGAGCGAAGCGCGGCGGTCGCGGCGACGTCGACGTCGCCCTGCGCAATCACGACCCCATAATCGCGGTGCGCCGCTTCGGCGGAGACGAAGCCCCTGGCGACGTCCTGGGCAACGCGCCAGGGCTCGCGGTCCAGTGGATTGCCGCGCCCGCCGCCGCCGGCCGAGCGCACCTCCAGCACGTCGCCGGGCTGCAGGACCACGGTGTCGCTGCTGCCGGCCCGCCGTTCATGATCGGTGCCCGGATTGACCACCATGTCCGCCAGCCCCGCGGCGCCGCCGCCCAGAACGCCCCAGGGACGAAACCGGCTGCGGTCGCGGTTGCGGGCGGTCACGCGGCTATCCGGGGCGAAGACGCGGAAGGCCATGCGCGTTGCTAACCCGCCGCGCCAGCGTCCCGGGCCACCGCTATCGGGGGCGAGGCCGTAGCGGACAAACTCCACCAGCACCTCCGTCTCCGTGATCTCAATGGGTGTGTTCTTCAGGTAGGCCGCATCGGCGCCGGACCCGTTGGTCCCGTCTCGGTGGGGCATGCCGCCACCGCCGCCGACCACGGGGTTGACGGCGGCGATCACGGTGCGGCTGGTCCGGTCATCCCGCGTCATAACGTTGACGATGCAGTTGTTCCCGGCCGGGGCCGCCGGCATCCGGTCTGGGATCGCCTGGGCAAATGCCCCGAAGATCACGGACCGCAGCCTCGCACAGGTCAGCGACCGCATCCCAACGGCGGCGGGCGGGAACGGGTTCAGCACCGTGCCCTCTGGCGCAATGCAGGTGAACGGACGGGTCAGCCCGGTGTTCAACATCAGCTGAGGGTTCAGAGTGAACAGCACATAGTAGACCCCAACCAGCAGGATCGTGTGACGGGGATTGCCGCCGGTTGGCACATTCAACGACGAACCGAGTTGAGGGTCGGACCCCGTGAAATCCAGCACCGCCTCGTCGCCCCGGATGGTCAGCGTCAGGTTCAGCCGGCAGGGGTTCGCCTGATCGCTGTCTTCGTCTGCATAATCGGCAAAGGTCCAGGTGCCGTCGGGCATATCCCGCAGGATCGCGCGGGCCTGGGCTTCGGCCTGATCCATCAACGCCTGCACGCCATCGCGAAAACCCTGCAAGCCGAACCGGTCGACCATGGCCAGGACCTTGCGCTCGCCCGTGTTCAACGCGCCAGCCAGCGCCTTGATATCACCGATGTTCAGCGAGGATTTGCGGACATTTGTCTCCATGATCCTGAGGATCTGGTCGTCGAAGGCACCCTGGCGGACCAGCTTCATCGGTGGGAAGCGAATGCCCTCCTGATGGGTCTCGGTCAGCGAACGCGACAGCGAGGCAGGCACCGCGCCGCCCATATCCGTGTTGTGGATATGTCCGGCGGCGAAGGCCACGATCTCTTCCCCCGCAAACACCGGCTTCCAAAGATGCGTATCCGGCGTGTGTGTGGCGAGATATCCGGACCAGGGATCGTTCGTGAAACCCACATCACCGGGGCGGTAATCGTCGATCATCCCGATGGCACGACCGGCAGACAGACCCGGATACCACGTTGCGCCCAGTTCCATGGGCACCGCAAAGGTATCCCCAGCCGGATCCATCAGCATGGTGGTGAAATCTTGTGTTTCCTTCACGAAAGCGCTGTGCGCGGTGCGGTGAAGGGTGTGCGCCATGTTCTCGGCCGCGGCGCGGGCGTGATTGGCGAACACCTTCAGCATCATCGGGTCGCTCATGCCGTCGCTCCGATCGTCAGGACGATGTTCAGGTGCTCGTCGACGGTTGCACTGGTGCCGTCGGGGATGACCAGGGTGGTGTCCTCCTGGGCTACAACCGCGGGGCCTGCGAGGGCGGCCCCAGGCGCGAGGCCGTCACGTTCGAAAAGCGATACCTCCCGCCAATCGCCCGTGTAGACGCGGATCGACCTCGGCGGCGCCGCATCGCCGGACGGTGGGTCGCTGCGCTGAGGGGGCGAGCCAACTCCCAGCGCGGAGAGACGCAGATTGACCACTTCGACCTTTCCGGCCCGATCCTCGAAATCGTAGATGGCCAGATGGGTCCGGTGAAACGCTTCCGCGATCGCGTCTGTGCTGTGTAACCAATCGCGCGTCAGCGGCACCTCGATCTCGAAGCTTTGCCCTGCATAGCGCATCTCGGCGGACAGGCGCATGTCAGTCTCGCCAGTATAGCCCTGCGCTGCCAGCCAGGCCCTCCCCTCAGCCTCCAGGGTCGCAAATCCTTCGCGCAGGTCCGCCAGATACGCGCCATCCAGCATGCGCATCTCGGTCCGGATGAAATCGCCCCGCATGTCCGAGACCAGCCCGCCCAGCGCGGACACAACCCCGGGCCGCCGCGGTGCAATGACCCTGGCCATGCCAAGCTCGCGCGCCAGGAACGCGCCCAACATCGGGCCCCCGCCGCCAAAGGGCATCAGCGCGAAGTCTCTCAGATCCAACCCGGCGCGGGAGGCGAGTTTCTCGACCTCGACGAACAGCTCTGAGACGGCGATATCGATGATGGCTTGGGCGGTTTCCTCGACGGTTCGGTTCATGTCGTCCGCCAAGGGCGTGATCGCGTCGACTGCCTTCGTGCGATCCATGGTCAATTGGCCATAAGCCATGCCCGAATGGCCCAGCCAACCGCAGACGACCATGGCATCGGTGACCGTCGGCTTTGTCCCGCCGCGCCCATAGCAGGCAGGCCCCGGGTTCGATCCCGCGCTTTCGGGCCCGACCCTTAGCACGCCCTGCGCATCAGCCGCCGCGATGGACCCACCGCCGATCCCGATCGAGCTGACGGCGACCGAGGGAATGTGGAGCGGGAACTCCCCAACCAACTGCTCGGTCCCGAACTGAACCTCGCCGTCCAGAATCAAGGCAAAGTCGGCGGAGGTGCCCCCGATGTCCAACGTCAGCACCTTGCTCTCACCAGCCTGTCGGGCCAGCCAGGACGCCCCGGTGACGCCGGAGGCCGTGCCGGACAGCAGCATCGAGACACAATCGCGGCGCCCGGCTTGCGCTGTCATCAGCCCACCGTTCGAGCGCGTTAGCAGCGCGTGGGTGGGCACGCCCTGATCCTGCAGCCGGCCCTCCAACGCCGTCAGATATCCGGCGACCTTCGGGTGGACATAAGCGTTGAGGATCGCGGTCGAGGTGCGCTCGTACTCGCGGATCACCGGCCAAACCTCGGCCGAGGTGAAACAGAAAAGCTGTGGCGCGTGCGCGGCCACCATGGCCTTGACCAATGCCTCTTGGGAGGCATCACGCCAGGCATGCAGCAGGGCGATCACGACCCCCTCTGCCCCGCCGGCAATTGCGCTGTCGATGGCCTGGGCGACGGCGCCTTCCAGGGCTGCCTCCTCCGTGCGGCGACCGTCCGCACGCATGCGAAGCGGCAGGCCAAAGACCATATCGCGTGGGATCAGGGGCTCGGCCCGATGGCAGAACAGCGAGTACATGTCGGGCATGCGCAGGCGTGCCAGTTCGATCACGTCCTCGAAGCCCGCATTTGTCAGAAGCGCCAGCTTTGCGCCCGTGCGTTGAATGACCGTGTTGATCCCAACGGTTGTCCCATGGACGAAACGGTTGATGGCGGTGGCCGGTACGCCCGCCCGCTGGGCCAGCAAGTCCAAGCCGTGGCGCAATTCTGCACCGGGGTTGTCCGGCGTGGTCAGCACCTTCAGCGAGGCGGTACGGCCAGTGGCGACCTCCACCGCGTAGAAGTCCATGAACGTGCCGCCGACATCGACGCCGATCCGCCAATCATCCATGCTGGCCTCCTGCGCTGCTGTGGTTCAATGCAGCAGACCCGCCAGGTGCGGTCCAAGACGGATGCTGGGCGATCCCATAGGCTAGGCTTATGTGGTGGGCTCAAGCGCTGAACAGTGAATTTTGATCTGGGCGCGCATCTGAAGCTCCGCCTGGCTAAAGTTCCGTCCCCGCAGGCTGAACAACGACAGGGGAAGGCTGGGTCCATCCGCCAGGGGCCGGACCAAAATCCCTGGGAATTGTTCCCAGGGCAGCAAGGCATCGACCAAGGCGACACCAAGTCCGGCCTGCACAAAGCCAACCACCGAAATGGAATTGTCTATCTCCATCGTGGGGGCGAAGACCTGGCCTGCCGACCGCGCCGCCTGGTCCAATTCGTCATATGGCTGCGTTCCGCCGCGGTATGACATGAGATATTCGCCTGCTAGGTCGCCGAACCCGATGCTTTTCATGGCACCCAGTTCGTGGCCCTCTGGCAGCAGGCAACAGAACTGGGTACGGCCCAGCACCTCTACCTCGATATCTGTGTCTGCCCGGTCGCTCAACGCGATGGCCATCGCCGTGTCCCCTTCCCGCAGCATCACCAACAGCGACTGCAAAGGCGCCACGACGCTGCGCAAGGCAACACCGGGATGCCGCGCGCGAAAGTCCAGGAAGACCCGCGGTAGAATGGACATGGCGGGCGGGGTCGAGGCGCCAACCCGCACTAGGCCCGTGCGGCCGAGCTTTAGATCCGCAGCCTTCCGCCGGAGGCCCTCAAGCTCGCCGGACAGCCGATCTGCCTGGGGGAACAACTCCAGTGCCTCGGGTGTTGCCTGCAAGCGGCCTTTTTCGCGGGCAAACAGCAGAAAACCCAACTCGTCCTCCAGATGCCGCAGGATCTGGCTGAGCGCGGGCTGCGAGATGTTCAGCATGCGCGCCGCCCCGGTGACCGAGCCGGCCCGCATAACGGCGGTGAAGACTTCCAACTGTCTGGCGCGCATGGTCTGCCCATAGGCTGGACTTATAACACGGCCTGTTTCCTGTCATTGACGGGCACTGTCAAGGCGGGCTTCAGTGGAGGGGCAGCATTGGCAGATGCATGGAGCCGTCCGTGACCTTTCGACCGAAACTCGTGACCTTCGACACCCACGGCACGATGATCCATTTCGATATGCCGGGGGCTGCGCGCGATCACTACGCCGATAAGCTGTCGGCCGATGCAATGATCGCCTTCAATCGCGCGTTCAGTGCCTTTCGGATGGACGAGGTTTATGGGGCGTGGAAGCCCTATTCAGCCCTGGTGCACAACGCCCTTGAGCGTGCCTGCCGCGAGATTGGCATCGCGTTCGACCCCGCCGTCGCCGAAGAGATCTATGCCCGCGTACCGACTTGGGGCCCGCACGCTGATGTGCCTGCCGGACTGGCCGCCGTTGCCAAGGAGTTCCCCCTGGTCGCGCTGACCAATTCCGACAACGCCCAGATCATTCATAACGTCGCGAAGTTGGGCGCACCCGTCCATTTGATCGTGACCTCGGAAGACGCGCAGGCCTACAAACCGCAGATGAAGCCGTTCGAGGTGATGCTGGACAAGCTGGGCTGCGGGCCGGAGGACATCCTGCACCTGTCCTCATCCTTCCGGTACGATCTGATGACCGCCCATGACATGCGGATCAAGAACAAGGTCTGGGTCAACCGCGGTCATGAGCCCGCCAACCCCTATTACGGGTACACGGAGATCGCGGATATCTCGGGCCTTCCGGCGGTTCTGGGCCTGTAGATGGAGTTCCAGTCCTACTGGCATGCATCCTCCGAGGCCACGCACGAAAGGCAAGCCGGCCCAGTCGAGGGACACTTTGACGTCGCTGTGGTGGGGGCGGGCTTCACCGGGCTGAATGCGGCGAGGGCTCTGGCGAAGAACGGTGTGAAAGTGGCCGTGCTGGAGGCCGAGCATGTCGGCTTTGGCGGGTCCGGGCGCAATGGCGGGCACCTGAACAATGGGCTGGCGCATGGCTTTAACGCCGCCAAGCAGCATCTGGGCGCGGAGCGCGCCAAGGCCCTGTACCAGGCTTACGACCGCTCGATCGACATGATCGAGGCGGTGATCGCGGAGGAAGGGATCGCCTGCGATTTTCGCCGCGGTGGTAAGTTAAAGTTGGCATCCAAAGCCAGCCACGTCGCCGGGCTGAAGGCGGATTTCGACGTGATCAACGCCGAGGTAGACCCCCAGACACGATGGTTGGAGACCTCGGATCTGGGTGACGAAATTGGGTCTGATGGCTTCCACGGGGCGGTGCTCTACGAGAAGTCGGCCATGATGCATATGGGTGCCTACGTCCATGGCCTTGCCACCGCAGCGGCCCGTCACGGTGCCGCCATCTGGGAGGAGGCGCCGGTGACCGCGCGCCAACGCGAGGGGTCGGGATGGCGGCTGCAGACGCCACGCGGCGCGCTGACGGCGGACCGGGTGATCGCGGCGACAGGGGCCTATTCGGCCGCCATGGGCGACGCGTTCGGCTACATCGCCCGCCGTCTTGTGCCGGTTGGGTCGTACCTGATTGCGACGCGCCCGCTAAGCGAGGACGAATTGTTGTCGACCATGCCGGGCAACCGGACCTGCGTGACGACGATGAACATCGGCCACTACTTCCGTCTGTCCGCCGATCGGCGGCTGATCTTTGGCGGGCGGGCCAGGTTTTCGGCGCGATCCGACCCCGCGTCAGACGCCAAGTCCGGCCGAATTCTGCAGGCTGGGCTGGAGGCCATGTTCCCGCAATTGACAGGTATCGATATCGACTATTGCTGGGGCGGTCTGGTCGGCATCACGCCCGATCGTTTTCCCCGGGCCGGTGAGGCGGACGGCATGATCTTTGGCACGGGCTATTCTGGCCATGGGGCGCAGATGTCGACGCTGATCGGTCAGGTGCTTGCCGATCTTGCGATGGGACGCATGGACACGAACCCCCTTGCCGGCTTGGATTGGCCGACCGTGCCATTCCATTCCGGCAAGCCTTGGTTTTTGCCGTTCGTCGGGCTTTGGTACGGGCTTAAGGACAGGCTATCGTGAGCGGAACGCATGCCAGAAGCGGCCGGATTGCCCAATATCAACGGCCCCGAAGGGCGCGAAACACCAGTTCGGAACCAATGCTATGACAATGCACAGACACATCGTGATCGGCCGGGGCCTGATTGGCAGTGCTGCCGCCCGTCATCTGGCCAAGAGCACCGACGGGGTTGTCTGTATTGGCCCGGACGAGCCGACGGATCGCGCAGCTCACACGGGCGTCTTTGCCAGCCACTATGACGAAGGGCGCCTGACCCGCATCTTTGATCCGATGCAGGAATGGTCGATTACCGCCAAACGCGCGATTGCCAGATATCGCGATATCGAGGAACGCAGCGGCGTCCAGTTTTTCACGCCCTCCGGCTTTTTGGGTCTGGGTGCGCCTGGGAACGACTACACCGATCGAGGCGCCGCAACCGGTATTGCAAATGGGGCGAAGATCTCACGCCTCGATGTCGACCAGATCCGCCAGCACTTTCCGTTTCTTTCGGTACGCGACGACGTCGATGGCGTTCTGGAAACCGCCACGGCGGGCCATGTAAGTCCGCGCCGCCTTGTTCGCGCCCAATCGATCCTGGCGGAGAAGGCCGGGGCAACCCTTGTTCGCCAGCATGTCACGGCGGTCCGCGGCGCCAATGGTGGTGTCGAGGTTGAGCTGGCCGATGGGTCCACTGTCACCGGGGAAAACGCCCTGATCGCAACCGGCGCGTTCACTCAGCCCTGCGGCCTCAGCCCGGTGGAACTGGGCCTGACCGTGTATGGCCGCACAGTCCTGTTGGCGCGGGTCGAGGGCGAGCTCGAGCAAGCCCTGGAAAGCATGCCAACGATGGTCGCGTCCGAAAACGGCTCCTACATTCTGCCGCCGATCCGATATCCTGACGGCCATAAGTACGTGAAGATCGGCATTGGCACCGACGCGGATCCACGCTTCGCAGCGCTTGCCGATCTGCAGACCTGGTTCAAGGGCCCTGGTTCCGAGAGCGACCGGGTAGCGTACAAAAGATTCTTCACGTCACTGATACCGGCGCTGCAGGATTGCCAGCATTGGCATACCGATTCATGTGCGATCACCAAGACCGTCAGCGGCTTGCCGATCATCGACTTTGTGCATGATCGAACGATCGCGGTCGCCGTTGGTGCGTGTGGCAAGGGCGCAAAGGGATCGGACGAATGGGGCCGCATCGCAGCAGATCTGCTGCGCGGGGCAGAAGGGCCTGCCGACGTGTCTTCAGCGCAATTGTCCCTGCGATCGAAACCGTAGCTGTCTGGAAGCCTTTGGGATTGCGGCTGCCGCGCAGATTGCTGTCAGGGGCGGATGTCGGTTGAAATCCCAGCCCGCATCGGTTGTCGGTTTCGGTATGGCAAGCGCCTGGGACGCGGTCAGCGGATGCTCCCGAACGTTCCCATTGAACAAAGAAGCACTCTGATCGGGGGGGCTTGCTTTATCGCCGATCGACCCGACGTATAGGGCGTAACAAGGATCGCCCGGCTTGGTTTGGTCAGGATCCTAATCGGACGAAAAATACGCGTCGTGTGGTTGTTAACCCACTGGATTTGATAGGAGAAGCTGGATGACACGCACCCTGCAAACCCGACGACATATGCTGTCGATGGGTGCTGGCGCACTCATTACGACAGGCGCCATTGGCTTTCACAGCCCCGCCCGCGCGGCCGGGTTGGCGGCCACACCGACGATGCGCGGGGGCGCAAACAATTACCGGCCTGGGGCAGAGATCACCAACCGGATCGGCGGCGGTGGCTTTCTGATGACGGGCACCGTGCGGCGTGCCGGTGACGGGCAACCGCTGAAGGGCATCCGCATTCAGATCTGGGCCCACACCACCGAAGGGCACGAACGCGATTGGGAGAGCCACGGCGCGACGCTGACCGATGCCAGCGGCGCCTTTCAGATGGACATGCCGCAGATCGTTCCAGCCTTTGGTCAGCCGCACGGACACCTGGCATACGATGCCGAATTCGACCCAAACGGCTTTAAAACGGTGTTTTTGCGCCCTGTGATGCCGCGTTCAAGCGACACGACCCTTCGCGCGGACTTTGTTTTAGAGCCGGCCTGACGACACCCCGGATGCTGCGCGCTGTTCTGATCTGGGCTGCGCTGGTGGCGGCGATGGTCGTGCCTGTCGTCATTTCGACGATGTCGCCGCTGTTGGCCTGGCGAGAGCCGGTCTACATCATCGCGGGGTTGGCCGGGGTGCTCGCCCTGGAGCTGTTGCTCCTTCAACCCCTGCTGGCGATCGGCTATCTGCCGGGTCTGGCGACGCATCGCAGTCGCGGCCTGCATCGCGCGATCGGCATCGGACTGGTTGCCTGTGTGGTTGTCCATGTCGGCGGGTTGTGGATCACCAGCCCGCCGGACGTGGTCGATGCATTGCTGTTCCGCTCGCCGACACCGTTTTCAGCCTGGGGTGTTATTGCAATGTGGGCCGTGTTCGCGGCGGCGATTTTGGCCTTATTCCGGAAGAAACTGCGGCTTAGGCCCAATATCTGGCGGAAATGGCACTTGAGCCTTGTCATGATCGTTGTCAGCGGCACCGTGGTGCACGCCTTGCTGATCGAGGGGACGATGGGGCTGTACTCGAAGATCCTCCTATGCGGATTGGTGATCTTGGCCGCCGCGCTGGCGGCCGTGCACCGGACGTCTTGGATCGCGAAACGGCTGCAAAAATCCTGAGCAGCGGCCGCGTGCAGCTGATCAAGTGCCCAGGTGACAACGCGCCCCGCAAGTGATTTTGGCCCCTCAAACCCAACCGTG
>JBCCML010000061.1:0-27081 GCA_039026375.1 Pseudomonadota bacterium | reverse complement strand
ACCCGACGGGGTTTCGTAAGGCCGGTTCGGCTGTCGCGGAGGCGCCGCGCGCCCCGCCCGCCCACCCCCGCGGGCCCCATCGGCGGGCGCTGACCGAAAGGGTCCGGGCGGTTTGGAGGGATGGGGTCAAATGCTCTGCGCGATCTCCATCACCTCGCGCGTGCGGCTGACCCGGCCTTGCCAGACCCGGTCGAACTCGGCGATCAGATCCTGAATGCCCGGACCGGAGACGGTCGCCTGTGCCGCCGCGAGATCGGGGAAGGTGTAGAGTGCGACGTGCAGGCCCGGCGTTTCTTCGACCCAGCCGCGCTGGGCCGACAGTGCGCCGAAGACGCGGTGGGCGTCCGGCAAGTGCTCGTCCTGGTACCATTGGTCGAAGGCGGTGCAGTCTTCCGGGGCAACCTGGGCCCGGACGATCAGTAGGGCGGACATGTCAGATGGGGCCTCCGTCTTTTGGGTCGTGTGCCAGTATACCTGGGCCAATCCCTAACCGTTTCTTGCCAGAGTCGACTGGGGTACCGCACACTTTGCATACGGAAATCATACGTATGTCATACGCAAATCATACACGGATTTTGACAGCGCCAGCTGACCGTGCGCTTGCCCTGTAGGAGCACTATTTCTCCCGTGCCCGCTTGATATCGCGGTGCCGCACATAGAAGAAAAGCGCCCAGACCAGCGCTACGATTGCCCCGGGGACGATCACCAAGATAGCCAGATCTTCGCCGCGATGGACCCAGGGCATGTAGACCCCGCAGCTGTTCGACGGGTTGATCACAAAAGCGCAAGCCAGCAGGCTGAGATAGACGTAGGCCACCACCCAAAGAGCGGTGCACAAAAGGGCCAACAGGAGCAGGAAAAGGCGCATCTCGCGCCCTTAGAATTCGACGCCCTGCTGCGCCTTGATGCCCGAGCGGAAGGGGTGTTTGACCAGCTCCATCTCGGTGACCAGATCGGCGATCTCGATCAGCTCGTCCTTGGCGTTGCGCCCGGTTAGGACGACATGCGTCATGTGGGGTTTCTCGTCCCGCAAGAAGGCCACGACCTCGTCGATGGGAATGTAATCGTAGCGCAGCGCGATGTTGATTTCATCCAGCAAAACCATGGACTTACGGGCGCGGATCAGCTCCTTCGATTTTTCCCAGGCGGCGGCCGCCATCTCGATATCGCGGGCCTTGTCCTGGGTCTCCCAGGTGAAGCCTTCGCCCATGGTGTGGAACGCACAGATATCGCCGTGGTTGGCGATGATCAGGTCCCGCTCGCCCGTGGACATGCCGCCCTTGATGAACTGCACCACGGCGCAGGGCATGCCGTGCGCGATGTGGCGAAAGATCATGCCGAAGGCGGCGCTGGACTTGCCCTTGCCCTTGCCGGTGTGGACGATGATCAGGCCCTTCTCCTCGGTCTTTGTGGCCATGATTTTGTCGCGCGCGGCCTTCTTCTTGGCCATCTTCTGGGAGTGCTTTGCCAAGTCTGCGTCTTTTGCCAGGTCTGAGTTTTCTGTCATGTCCAGGTTCCTTGCGCGGGGGCCTCGCCGGTTGTGGCCGGGTCTTGATCCATCATGTGAACAGATTCTTCACAAATTTTATCTATCACGATGCGTCAAGCGCGGCCCTGCCTTTTCCAGCAGTTCCGCGATCAGGGCCGGTTCCATGAAGGTGAAGCGGTCGCGAATATCGAGCGTCAGGATCTTTTTACCGGCCAAGAGGCGGCCGAAGCGTTCGTTGAGGCGCGTGTGGTGGCGGCGCTCCATCACGACGATCAGGTCGGCCCAGTCCAACTGATCCTGTGTCAGCGCGTCGTCGATGCCGGGGCTGACGCCGGCGAAATCGGTGGACAGGCCTTTTTCTGCGAAGAGTTGCGCCGCGGTGGGTGACAGGGTGCGGCCTTCGCCACAGAGGAACAGGACCCGGCTCATAGCGGGTGTTCCATGGTGATCGAGGTCGGTCGGTCGTAGCCATCGTGGCTGGTGCGCCCGGTCTCGACGAAGCCTAGACGGGCGAAGGCCTGGTGGTTTTCCAAAAGCTCGATCCGGGTCTGCAGGCGGACAACCGGTTTGCTGAGCGAGAGGGCCACGCGCAGCGCGCCTTCCACCAGCGCGCGCCCGATGCCCTGGCCCTGGCGCTTTGGCGCGACTGCAAGCTTGGCAATCATCAGGCAATCCGGCTGGTCCGACAGGAAGAGGCAGCCCACCAGTTTGCCCCCTTTGCGGGCCAGCAAACAGCCGCCATCGTCGGCCATTTTCTTCAGGTCGATAGGGCGCAAGCGGCCCAGCGAGGAGGGCGGGTCGATCCGCCCCTCCATGAATGCAAAGGCCGCGACCAGCAGTTTGTGGACGGGGACGAAGTTCGCCTCCTTTCCCACGAGTTCGATCTCCAGGTCTTCTGTCATGCGTGCTCCGGCCAGGGTTCGATGACCACCTCGGGCCACATGGCCTTGGCGCGGGCGGCCTTGTTTTCGTGGGTGGCGCGGTTGTCGGCCACGGGATTTGGGATCACGCGAAGCTGGAAGATCGCCTGCAGGCCATAGGGGGCGTAGACCTCCATCGTGGTGGGGTTGAGCCCCACAGCATGGGTCTGAGAGGCAAAGTTCCGGATGCTGTCGCGGCAATCGCGTAGGGGCGCAATGGGGCGCCCGAAATGGGCCTGGTACCACAGATGCACCCGCGCCTGATTGCGGATTTCGACCGGTGGGGACGGGCTGAAATGCGCGGCGCCTGCGTGGATCACGCGGTCTTCAGCTTCCCAGGAAGTGTCTGAATCATAATAGAAAAGATCGATGTCCTTGATGCCATAGCCGGAGGGGCGACCGGTCAACGCGTTCCAGACAGTGTTGTAGATCGCGCCCGAAACGATCCACTGATCGGGCAGGGGAAAGGCCCGGGCGTCCGCGATCGCCCGGGCCATGACAGGGTCATCCTGAAGGATCTGCAGCAGCCGCTCGGTCAGGGCCATTTGGCGATCTGCATCGTGGCACAATGGATGCCGCCGCCGGCCTCGCCGATCCAGTCGGCGGCCAACTGCACGACCCGGCGGTCGGGTTCCAATTCCTCGAACAGTTTGCGGGCGACGGTGTCGCGCGCCTTGTCGCCGAAGCGGGGCATCACGATGCCGCCGTTCGGGAAATAGCTGTTGACGTAGGAGGCCGAGAAGTCGCGGCCGCGGTCCGGCATCTCCTCCCACCGGGGGCGGTTCAGGCGCACGACCTCGATCTTTTCGCCGCGGGCGTCGCGGGCGGTCTCCAGGCGGACGGCGTTCTCCTGCAGGTCGTGGTATTCTGGGTCTTCCTTGTCGTCGGTTACCTCGACCACGGCCAGGCCCGGGCGGATGATCCGGGCCAGACCATCGACGTGACCGTCGGTGACTGTGTCCGCCTCGGAGCCCCACAGCCAGATCACCTCGCGGCAGGGGGCGTACTTCTGCAGGGCCGCGGTGACGTCAGCCTTCGACATGCCGGGATTGCGATTGGGGTTCAACAGGCAGGTTTCGGTCGTGATCAGGGTGCCAACGCCATCCGTCTCCATGGCGCCTCCTTCCGAGATGATGGGCGCCCGGATGAAGTCGAGCCCTTCCTCGGCGGCGAAGCGTTCGGCCAGGGTGCGGTCGGCATCGTAGAAGCCGGGGAATTTCTCACCCCAGACGTTGAAATTCCATCCCGTGGCTTCGATCACATCGCGGTCCAACGCGTCCTTGCGGCCAAAGGGCTGGATGATCGGCAGGGTATCGCGCGCCCAGAGGTCATCGACTGCCAGTTCGCGCACCTCAATTTTTGGGCCGCACATGCGCCGCGCCCGCGGCATTTCGTGGCGACTGGCCAGCATGATCACAGGCTCGAACTTGGCGACTGCCCGCGCGATTCGCGCCTGTTCTTCGCGAATACCGCGCAGCATCTTGCGCCCGTAGATTGCCCCCAAATCACACCAGGTCATCACGCAGGCTTCGTGGGGATGCCATTCCGGCAGCATCATGGGCGCATCATCCGCGCGGGCGATACCGGGGCAGGCCATCGCCGCGGCACCGGCGGCCAGAAACGTCCGCCGCCCAATCCTGCCGGGTTGCCCCATTTACGCCCGTCCTCTCAATCCCTCGGCTTCACCACTTCCCCGTTTGTGCCAGCCAGGGCCATGATGATACAATGACTTTCCGCTGGGGGATTTGGCATGTTGAACATTTTCAGACACTTATCGTTGGTGGTTGGGGTATCGGGGCTTTTGGCCGGATGCGTGGTCGAGCAGGCGCTGGACAATCTGGCTGACTTTGAGGAGCGGAGCTTTACCCTGACGCCAGAGCTGCAGGGCATCGTCGAAGTTCGAGAGGGCTACACCACCGGTGTCTGCTATCCGGGGCTTCTGAACCGGTCGGGCGCACAGCTGCAAATCCTGCAGGATTGGCTGGGCTCTGGCGACCCCGAAAGCTCGCTGCTGGTCGGCTATGAAAGCCAGATCGCCCGCGGTCAGGATCCGTTTGCCTGTAACAACTGGTCCCATGCGGCCTATCAGGCGAGCCCATACTTCAACACCACGCGGGCACTGCCCGCCGGGGCGGTGGTGCAACGGGCCGTCTTGCGGTTCAGCCAGAGACGGGTGGATGCGATCGACCGGGGGGTGCCGTCCGAGCCTTGCAACTATGTCGTCGGCGAAGCGCTCCGTGCCGCCCCAGGACCGTTTAGCCGGGTCTCTGGCCGTGACAATGGCCTGCCGTCGGCGCCGACGCGGCCCGAGCGGGTCGTCAGCAGCGGCGGGGTCGATGTTACGCGCACCGTGGCAAACTGGGTGTCAGATGCCCGCGTGAACAACGGTTTCGTCATCGAAATCGCCGCGGGGGCGCCATTTGCGGAACATGACGAACCCGATGACCATGCCTACTGCGCCAGCTGGTTCAGCGACTTTCAGCTGGAGATTACCGCCCTGGTGCCGCCTGCAAGTTGACGGTTTGCGGCGTTTGGTGGCGCCGTTAGGGGCTCAGGTCCTTGCAGAATAGTATGCGATCCTCGACCGGGGCGAGTCCGGGTAAGAGCTCGATCTGGCGGTAGCCCGGCGCCTCGTAGAAGCTGGGCGCCTAAAATCCCATCGTGTCGACAAAGATAGCCCGGCAGCCCGATTGCTTGGCGCTTCGCCGTCACGCGCTTCAAGCCGGATCTGCTCGGACTGTCAGGGGTGGCCGGTCTCGGTCGCGTGGCTGTCTCGAATCGCCAGTAGGGACGTCGCCAGCGGCTCGGACGTGATGTGGACCGCTGCAATCTCCACAATCTCCACCAAAACCCGCCACTCTTTCGCCAGGCAGCCAACCTGCCTCAATCCAGTGCCTTGCGAAAGGAGATGATGTCGCCCTTGCCGGGGACGGGATCGAACCCGGCCTGTTGGAAGAAGCCGTGGAGATCGCTCAAGACGCGGCCTGTGTCCAGCGTAAGGGCAGGATGACCCAATATGCGGGCCTCGTCCTCAGCGCTGGCAATCAGCAGGCGGGCGAGGCCGCGGCTGCGATGACTGTCCGCCACGGCCAGCCATCCCAGATAGCGCGCCCCTGGAAAATCACGCGAGGCACGGGCGAAGAGACAGGCGATGGGCTTGTCCCCATCCTCGATCAAGAAGGCCGTGCCACTGTCTGCTGCTGCTGAAAGTTGCTCCGGCGTGACCGAGGCCGCCCGCGCTGGATGGCCCAGCAGCGGCGCCATATAGGCGAACGCCGCATGAATGAGCCCCGCCACCTGTCCCCAATGCGGGTAGTCAGGTGAGGCAGCAAACGGAGTCATGCCAAATCGCTAAGCTCGGCGCGGGCCGAGTTTGAGCGCGGTTGCCACAGCCCCCGGTCGATCGCCTCGCCCAACCGTTCGGCGATTTCGCGCAGCGCCGATGGGTTGGCTTCGGCAATGAAGTCGCGGACGTTGTCGTCTTGGATGACGGCCGCGTGCACCAGATCGAAGTGGTGGCTTCTGACCGCGTTTGTGGTGGCGGCAAAGGCGAAGAGGTAATCGACCGTGGCCGCAATCTCGAACGCCCCCTTGTAGCCGTGGCGCTTGACGCCCGCGAGCCACTTCGGGTTGACCACGCGCGAGCGGACGACCCGCCCGATCTCGTCATCCAGCGTGCGGATGACGGGCCGCTCGGGCCGGGAATGATCGTTGTGATAGATCGTGGGCGCCGAGCCGCGCAGATGCTCAATCGCCGCGGCCGCGCCGCCTTCGAACTGGTAGTAGTCGTCGCTGTCCAACAGGTCGTGCTCGCGGTTGTCCTGGTTTTGGACCACGGCCTCGGTCGCGGCGAGGCGTGTCGCCAGCGCATCCCGGGCGGACGCCCCATCGGCTCCTTTGCCGTAGGCGTAACCGCCCCAGGTCAAGTAGGCCTCGGCCAGGTCGCCGCGACGCTCCCACAGGCGTTCGTCAATCATCGCCTGAAGGCCGGCCCCATAGGCCCCGGGCTTGGAGCCGAAGACCCGCCATGCGGCCTGATCCGCGCCGCCCTCCGCCCGGAAACGCGCCGCAGCGGGGTTCTGGTCATCGGCTTCATCCAGCGCCATGACCGCGCGCGCGGCCGCGTCGAACAGCGCCATTTGCGCCGGGAAGGCATCACGGAAGAAGCCCGAGACGCGCAAGGTGACGTCGACGCGGGGGCGGCCCAGCGCGTCGGCTGGGATAATCTCGAACCCTGTGACCCGCCGGCTGGCCCCGTCCCATTGCGGACGGACGCCCATCAGCGCCAGGCCCTGGGCGATGTCATCGCCGCCTGTGCGCATGTTGGACGTGCCCCAGGCAGTCAGCAGCATGGTTTTGGGCCAGTCGCCGTGGGTCTGGAGGTGATGCTCGATCAGCCGGTCGGCCGAGGCCCAGCCCAGCGCCCATGCCGCTGGTGTCGGCACGGCGCGGCTGTCGACGGAATAGAAGTTGCGTCCTGTGGGCAACACGTCCGGGCGGCCCCTGGTCGGCGCACCGGAGGGGCCGGGCGCGATGAACCGTCCGGCAAGCCCGTCGAGCAGCGCTGTCTGTTCGGCAGGGCCACATTCGCGAAGGGTGGGCAGGATCTGGGTCTGCACCGTGTCCATGACGGCCGCACTGGCCGGGCCGGGGGTTGGTGCCCCGTCGAGCAGCGCCTGGGCCAATGCCTCCAGCCGCTCCACCGCGTCGCCGTTTGTCCGGTAAGGTGGGGCCGCGCTCTCCCCGTCTAGGCCAGTGCTAGGGGTCGTATGCGGCGCAACCCACCCACCCGAGCGCGGCCCCACCCCCAGCTCTGCAAGTGCTGGACAGTCCGGTGCGGCAGCGCCCATTGCACAATCGAGCGGATCGAAGACCTCTAGATCTAAGCCCAGATCCAGTGCCAGCGCCCGGATCAGCGAGGCGTTGCCGCCCCTGCCGTCGCCCCTGGGCACACGGACAAGGGCAATGGCCAGATCCCGCTCCAGATCGCCAGCGGGCGAGGCGCCGAAGATGTGCAGGCCGTCGCGGATCTGCGCTTCTTTCAGTTCGCAAAGATATGTGTCCAGCTGTTGGAACTGGGCATCCTCGTCCATCTCGGGCGTAATGCCCGCGTCCACGTCCAGCTTCTGTTCTGCTACCAGGTCCCGGATCTGGCGGCGCAGGTGATCCCGGCGGCGCGGATCCAGGCCCGAGGCCTCGTAGAATTCGTCGACCAGGGCCTCCAGATCCTTCAGCGGGCCATAGGTCTCGGCCCGCGTCAGGGGCGGGGTCAGGTGATCCAGAATCACCGCGCTGGTCCGGCGTTTGGCTTGCGTCCCCTCACCGGGATCGTTGACGATGAACGGATAGAGGTGCGGGGTCGGGCCCAGCACCGCTTCTGGAAAGCAGCTCTCGGACAGGGCGACCGCCTTGCCGGGCAACCATTCCAAATTGCCGTGCTTGCCGAAATGCACGATGGCATCCGCGCGGAAGGCTGTCCGGAGCCAGGCATAGAACGCCAGGTAGTTATGCGGCGGCACCAGGTCAGGCGCGTGGTAGGTTTCTGTCGGATCGATGTTGTAACCCCGGGCGGGCTGGACGCCCACCACCACATTGCCGAATGTCAGGATGGAAAGGGCAAAGCCGTCCTGCCCGCAAAAGGGATCATCCTTGGGTTGGCCCCAGCGGGCTTCGACCTGCGTGCGCACATCCTGGGGGAGCGCGTTGTAGAAGGCCCGGTATTCCGCCATTCCTAGGCGCGCGCCGCCCTGTCTCGCGGATCGATCGGTCAGCCAGTTGGTGGGCCCTGCCTGGATTTGGGCCATCAGGTCGGCGCTGTCGGCGGGCGCGTCAGAGATCCCGTAGCCGGCGGCTGCTAATGCCTGCAGCATGTTCACGGTGGCCGCCGGTGTGTCCAGGCCCACACCATTGGCCAGCCGCCCGTCGCGGTTGGGGTAGTTTGCCAGCACAATGGCTACCCGTTTATCGGCTGGCGGGGTGCGGCCCAGTCTAGCCCAAGCAGCCGCCAATTTCGCAGTGAAGTTCACCCGCGAGATCTCGGCGCGGTAGGCCGCGATCCGGCACTGAGTGGCATCGTCAAAGAACGCCTCTGACTTGAAGCTGACGGCGCGGGCCAGGACACGGCCATCCACCTCGGGCAAGGCCACGTTCATAGCGATGTCGCGGGCACCCAGCCCGTGCAGGCCTGTGGACCAGGCCTCTTCGCTCCCGCCGGAGAAGATCGCCTGCAGGACCGGCACCCCGGGCCGGTCCAGAACGGTGCCCTTGTGACCGTCCTGCGGGGAGGAAACCGCGAACGAGGTGGCGTTGATCACGACGGCAGGGGCTGCTTCGGCGAACAGTGTCTCCAGCGTGGCGATCGACACCGGGTCTTTCAGCGACGCGACAAAAACCGGCAGCGGTGCCAGCCCCTGATCCAGGCAGGCCTGCACCAGCGAGTTGACGGGATCCAGCCCCGCCCCCTGAACCAGCGCCCGGTAAAAGACGATGGGCACGATCGGGGCGTCTGTCTTCCAATGCTGACGAGCGGTGACCAGATCGGCGGTTGCGGCACCCGGCCAGTAGATACCGGCCCTCAGCAATGGCCGGGCCGGGGGCGGCGCGGGGCGCGACCGGTCCAGCATGTGAGCGGCATAGCCCAGGAAGTTCGCCGCGTTCTCGGGCCCGCCTTCGACCAGATAAGCCCACAACGCATGCCAGTCCTTGTCGTCGACGCTGGAGGCACGCAGCAACGCCGGGTCCGGCTTGTCATCGCCGGGCAGCGCCGCAAAGGCCACGCCGGCCTCGCCCAGGCGGGCGGCGAACTGTTCCAGCCCATAGGGCCAGTAGCCCTCGCCGCCTAAGACCCGGGCAATCACCAGACGTGCGCCCAAGGCGGTCTGATCCAGGTACAGATCGACAGCCAGCGGATGTGTAAGATGCATCAACGAGGCCAATCGCAGGCTGGGCCCCTCCTCTCCGGCGCCCGCGTGCGCCGCCGCCAGGGCTGACAACTCTGTATCCGCCGCGCTGATCACCACAATCTCAGCAGGGTCTTGCCGCAGGTCGACCGCCTCGTCCGTCTCGGCAGCGCCCGGCTGCGCCAGCAACAGGTGCATCAGGTGGCCCTCTGTCCGCCGCGCGCGGGTGGGTGGGTGTGCGCGATGGCGACGCCAGACCCAAACCTCGACTGGGAGCGCGCGGCGGACAGGGCTCTATCCATGGCGCAGCTTATCGATCAGGCGCCCGGGCAGCGTCAGGTCCGCAAGGGCCTCGTGCAGATCACTCTCGATGGTCGTGACCGGGCGAAACAGCGAGCCGAGCCCCAGGAAATCCCCGCTCCTTGGCAGCGCCAGGTACAGCCGATCGCCCTCCATCGCGCAGGCAATGTATTTCTTCGACGTCTCGCTTTTCGCCACTTCCAACAAGCCCGAGATCAGATTGCCGTTGAGATAGCGCCGGGCCGCGTCTGGGTCCGAGGCATAGACCTCATAGACCCGCTCGAACTCCGGATGATCCACCTCCAGCTTTTCCAGGCCTTTTCGGCTGGAAGAGAAGGTCTCGGAAAACCAGTTGCCCACGCCCCCACGATCCTTGCCGAAGAAGATCCGCGGCGCAGGACCGACAATCTCGACACTGAACAATAATCCCCGAAAAACCGTGCTTGTCCGCGTGCGTCCCTTGCTGTCGCGGCTGCGGGTCTTCAGGATCGCCTCGGTCATTGCCCAGCTCAGCCCGTCATGGGTGCCGTTGACTGGGTCGTCCAGACTGCTTTCGTTATAGCTGGGAATGACACCCAGGCGCGTGAAGGCATTCAGATCGATCATCTGGCTGCCATAGCGGACCTCGCCAAGGAAGTCGCACAGGATGGGCAAGATCTCGCTGCCCAGGCCGCCCTTCCACTTGTTCTGGTAGTAGGCGCGCACAGCGAAGATGCCGAAAAGCCCGACGCCGCCGCCCAAAAGGCCAAACTCAGATTCGTAGCCGACCCCGGCACCGGCGCCGCCGACCCCGACCGTGCCGCTGCCGCCCATCCCGATCATTGCCTGCTTGGCATACTCTTTGCGCAGCCCTTCGTGGTGTTTCAGGATGGGCACGATCTTCTCTTGGAAGATCGGGCTAAACCCTTCCTCGTGCGGCGCGTTTTCGGTGAATTTGAACTCCATGGCGGCCCCCTTCCTTGCTCCCCCGCTAACCGACCGCTCTCTACAGCGCCTTTTCCATGAACACGGACGAGCCGTTGTCCACATAGGCGCCAAAAGGGCCGATCTCGCGGTAGCCAAGCTTAGCATAGAGCGCCAGTGCATCGGGACTGGCCAATCCAGTCTCCAGCCGCATGCAGGCAAAACCCTCCTCCCGGGCCAGCTCTTCCAGGGCGCCGACAATGCTGCCGGCGATACCCTTGCCCCGCTGTTCAGCCAGGACAAAGACGCGCTTTAACTCGCCATGATCCCGGCAGGGGGCCATGCCGCCGCAGCCGACCGGCTCGCCGTCCTGATAAGCGACCAAAAAACGGACATCCGCATTCAACAACTGATCGGGCGAGAACGCATAGCGATGTTCGGGCGCGTAAAGCGAGGACAGCTCCGCTTCGCTCCCCGCGATCATTGCCAGCGCATCTGCCGACAGCGCGTCGTCACGGCGTAGCGTCAGGCTCACGCCGCCAGCTCGGCCGAGATCGCTGCCTGATCCAGACCCGCCATGCCGATCACCACCAGCCGCGTCTGCCGCGGATCGCTGCCGAACGGGCGGTCGAAATAGGTGTCGATCCGCGGGCCGACGGCCTGCACGACCAACCGCATGGGCTTGCCGGCCACAGCAACAAACCCCTTTAGCCGCAGGATGCCGTGGGCGTGGATCACGGCGCCCAAGTGCTCGGCAAAGGCTTTGGCGTCCGCGACTTCGCCCATTGTCAGCGAAAAGCTCTCGAACTCTTCATGGCCATGCGCGTGCGCATGGTCGTGGTGATGATCGTGGTCGTGGTCATGGTCGTGCTCATGCCCATGATGTTCATCCTCATCATGGTGGTGGTGATGGTGGTGCAGCTCGTGCCGGGCGTCCAAGTCATCCTCGGCGCCGATCCCCAGACCCAGTAGCACCGACGGGGCGAGCCCCTGTCCGGAGGAGCGCACGAACTGCACGCCCTGGCGCGCCTCTCCCGACAGCTTGTCGACCAAACCTTGAACGGTCCCGCCCTCCATCGTGTCGGTCTTCGAGACGACCACCATGTCGGCACAGGCCAGCTGATCCTCGAACAGCTCGGACAGCGGTGTTTCGTGGTCCAGGCTGTCATCGGCCGCGCGCTGGGCGTCCACTGCGGCCACGTCGTGGGCAAACTGACCTGCCGCTGTGGCAGGGCCGTCGACCACAGTGACCACGCCGTCGACGGTGACCCGCGTCCGGATCTCGGGCCAATTGAACGCCCGAACCAATGGTTGTGGCAGGGCCAGGCCCGAAGTCTCGATCACGATGTGATCGGGCGGGTCGGCCCGGTCGATCAGCTTCTCCATGGTGGGCACGAAGTCATCGGCCACGGTGCAACAGATGCAGCCATTGGCCAGCTCGACGATGTCCTCTTCGCGGCACGTGGCATCGCCACAGCCCGACAGAACTTCACCGTCGACACCCACATCGCCGAATTCGTTGACGATCAGGGCGATGCGCCGTCCGTCTGCCTGGGCCAGCAAGTTGCGGATCAACGTGGTCTTGCCGGCACCAAGAAAGCCGGTGATCACGGTTGCGGGGATCTTCTGTGTGGACATCTTCTGGGACATGGGTGTTCCTCAGCGGGTCAAAGGCGGGATGGCGGTACGCTCTTCCCAGCCTTGGCGTTGCAGTTCGGGGGTCTCTGTGATCTCGGCCGGGTAACCCAGGCAGAGATATGCAACGAAGTGCCAGTCCGGTGGCACGTCCAGATCGGTAGTCATTCGGGTGGGGTCCAGGATCGACACCCATCCGACACCGACACCCGCCGCCCGCGCGGCCAGCCACAGCTGGAAGACCGCGCAAACGACCGAATAGCGACGCATTTCCGGCATGGTGTTCTGGCCAAGGCCTGCGCCCTGTTCTGTCCCCTCGTCGCAAAAAACGGCGATGTGGTGCGGGGCCGTGTCCAGCCCCGCCAGTTTCAGTTGAGCATAGAGCGCCTGGCGCTCGGGCGCCTGAGCATCCAGTGCGTCGGCATTTGCAGCCTCAAAATTGGCCCTGACCGCCTGACGCGCGGGCGCCGATGTGACGTGCACCCAGCGCCAGGGCTGTGACAAGCCGACGGACGGCGCCAGATCCGCCTCGGCCAACAGCCGGGCGATCAGATCATCGGGGACTGGCTCGGTGCGGAAGTGGCGCACATCGCGGCGCCATCTGAACAGCTGAGACAGCCCCTCTTGCAGATCAGGTCCGAATTCCATCGGCTGTCCGTAGGGTGTAGCGGCTACGTACCCCACAAGGCATTACGCCGCGCCGCGCACGGCGCCGGAATGTCTGGTCATTTTTCTCTCCTCTCCCGTCCACCCGACGGGTCCGGTTGCACTGGTGCATGGCAGGTCTCCTGGCTCGCGGCGCTGGGGGTATCCCCTGTCTCTCCCGCCTTCCCAGCCCCACCAAGGGGGCCAGTGGCATCCGGGATCGACGCACCGCTTACAGTCGCGGGGGCGGCTGCGGCATAGCACCCCCTGGCTGGGTCGGTGCGCACCGCATTCCCTTTTTGGCCCGGGCCCCTTGTGGGGGGCCGTATCGGGACCATGCAAAGCAGAGGGTCCGCCGAGATGGGTCAGACTGTCAAGCGTGAGCGGCGACCAACGGCGTTCAGTTTGCGCCAATCTTCAGCGTCGCCAGCCAGTCAATCGCCGTCTGCGGGTCTGGGGCCAAGGGGCCCGGCGGGGCGGTCGGGCGATCCACGACGATCACGGGCAGGCCCAGGTGTTCGGCCGCGTCCAGTTTTGCGATGCCACTGCCCCCGGCGTTCTTGGTGAGCAGATGCGTGATCCGCTGATCGCGCAGCAACGCAATCTCGCCCGCCAGGGTGAAAGGCGGCCGGGTCAGATGGGTCCGGATATGTGGGGGTAGGTCCGCCACCGGCTCTATCACGCGCAAGACGAAGTGGCAGTCTGGGCGGTGGGCGAAGGGGGCGACCTCCTTACCGCCGGTTGTCAGCAGGACCCGAGCGTCCGGGGGTAGCGCTGCCGCCGCCGCCGCCAGATCGGGCACCAATTGCCAGCCTTGGCGGGTCGGCCAGGGCGGGCGCAGCAGGCGCAAGCGGGGCGTGCCGGTCTGTGCTGCCGCCGCGGCGGCGTTCAGCTGCATTTGCCGGGCAAAGGGGTGCGTGGCATCGATCAGCGCCGGGGGTCGATGGCGCGCCAACCAGGCGGCCAGGCCGGGCACGCCGCCAAAGCCGCCGGAACGCACCGGGCAGGGATAGGGCGCGGGATCACGGGTAACCCCCGCCAGGGAAGCGCGTACCGGCCAGCCCGCCTGGCCCAAGCTGGCGGCCAGGGCGCGGGCCTCGCGCGTGCCGGCCAGAAGCAGAATGGGCGGCTGGGACGGATCAGGGGCCGTGCTCACGGCCCAGCCCGCCCGACGATGGCGCCCGCACGGTCCACCACGACCAGATCGACGGCGATTTCGGCGCTGCGCAAGTGCTTCAGGACCTGACGATGTGCCCGTTCGGCCACCGCCTGGCCCAGCGCCGGGGCGTGGCCCAGCGCCTCCAGCGCGGTGTTCGAGGCTGCCACCGGCTGCGGATCGGCCCCCGTGGTGGCGGCCATGTCGGCCAGTGCTGTGAAATCAACCTGAGAGCGCCCGGAATGCAGATCAACGGCGCCTTGCGCCAGTTTGGTCAGCTTGCCGATGCCGCCCGCCACGGTCAGCCGTGGGATCGGGTGCGTGCGCAGGTACTTGAGCATGCCGCCTGCAAAGTCTCCCATGTCTAGGCACGCGGTCTCAGGCAAATCGTAGAGGGCGCGGGCCACTGCTTCAGACGTGGCGCCGGTCGCCCCCAGGGCGTGGGGGTGGCCGGTGGCGCGGGCCACATCGATCCCCCGATGGATCGAGGCGATCCAGGCAGCACAGCTAAACGGGCGCACGATGCCCGTGGTGCCCAGGATCGAGATGCCACCTTCGATCCCCAGGCGGGGGTTCCAGGTCTTAAGGGCCAGTTCCGAGCCGCCCGGCACGGACACGGTGACCAAGAAATCAGCGCGCGCGCGGGCCTTGGCCGCCACCTCGCGCAGGATGCCTGCGATCATCTGGCGCGGTACCGGGTTGATCGCCGGCTGGCCCGGTGGGATGGGCAGACCCGGTTTGGTGACGGTGCCCACGCCCTCGCCCGCGCGGAAGGCAACCCCGGTCCCTGCTGGGGCAGACGCCACACGCACCCGTATCAGCGCCTGATGGGTCACGTCCGGATCGTCGCCGGCATCCTTGCGCACGGCCGCTTCTGCCCAGCCAGGACCGGTGGTGGCCTCTTCGATGGGAAAGTCAGGGGTTTGGCCGCGGGGCAGCGCGATGGTGACCCGGTCCGGCAAGACGCCCGTCAACAGGCCCAGACCCGCCGCCTTGGCGGCAGCCGTGGCGCAGGCGCCCGTGGTCCAGCCGGTGCGCAGCTTGGCCTGGGTCACGCGCGCCCTCTGGGCTCAATGTGCAAAAACGGCCGTATATCCGTCCCCTGGTTAAAAGTACCGTTGCCCTGCCTTGGTGCCGCGCCGGTCTTGGCCAGCTTTCGGCGTCCCAATCACTGGAAATCGTCGCATTCGCCAGGGCTGACCTCAAGGGGCGTCTGGTGCCGGCAGGTCGCATCCCGCACATGCCCGGGCGCTGTCGGGCTTTTGCGCGCGCCGGCAAGGGGCTATACCTTGGTCAATGACAACGCCCGATGATCCCGCCTTGACCGATTTGCCGACCCTGCTGCCCGGTTGGGTGTGGCTGGTTGGCGCGGGCCCGGGGGATCCGGGATTGATGACGCTGCACGCGCTGAATGGCCTGCGCCAGGCCGATCACGTCGTCTATGACGCGTTGGTCGATCAGCGCATTCTGGAGTGGGTGCACCCAAGCGCCGAAGTCGAGTATGCCGGCAAACGCGGCGGCAAACCGTCGCCCAAGCAGCGTGATATCTCGCTACGGCTGATCGAACTGTCGCGCGCGGGCAAACGTGTCGTGCGATTGAAGGGCGGGGATCCGTTCGTTTTTGGCCGCGGTGGTGAGGAGGCGCAGACCCTGGTCGCGGCCGGTGTGCCGATCCGGGTTGTGCCCGGTGTGACGGCAGGGATCGGCGGTCTGGCTTATGCCGGGATCCCGGTGACCCATCGTGACGTGAACCAGGCCGTGACGTTCCTGACCGGCCATGACCAGACGGGCGATGCACCCGCCGGTGTTGATTGGGCCGCGCTGGCCAAGGCGAGCCCGGTGATTGTCTGCTACATGGCCATGAAGACACTGCCGAAGATTTCGGCGGCCCTGATCGCCGGGGGACGATCGCCCGGCGAGCCAGTGGCCGTGGTCTCGAACGCGACGACCGCGGAGATGGCCGTGCTGGAGACAACGCTGGGGCGTGCGGCCGAAGACGCGGTGGCCGCGAAGATGGAGCCGCCGGCGATCGTCGTGATCGGCGAAGTTGTGCGCCTGCGCCAGGTGCTGGACTGGGCCGCTCATATGGCCGGTGAGCCGCCGCGCAACCTGGACCCCTTGGGGGCGCGCCAGGTAGCGGAGACCGGCTGACGCCGGTCACGCCTTTACTTGGCAATGCCACCTCCGCCCTCCACCCACCCGCCCGCGGCCGGAGGTGGCATTGCGCGCGGGCTGGTGATCGCTGCCCCCGCCTCCGGACAGGGAAAGACCACGGTGACGCTGGGGTTGTTGCGGGCGTTGCGCCGGCGAGGCGTTGTGGTTGCGTCCGGGAAATCGGGGCCAGATTACATCGACCCGGCCTTCCATGCGGTGGCGGGGGGCGGTGTGTGTGCAACGCTGGATAGCTGGGCCATGCCGCCCGAGGCGTTGCTGGCCCGGGTGCCCGCCGCATCCCTGATCCTGATCGAAGGGGCGATGGGTCTGCTTGATGGGGCAGCCGGCCAGCCACCCGGCGGTGCCGGGTCGACCGCCGCTGTTGCCCAGGCGTTGAATTTGCCGGTGGTTCTGGTTGTCGACGCCGCCCGCATGGGCCAGAGCATCGGCGCCCTGGTGGACGGGTTCGACAGGGCGTGTCCGGGCGGGCTGGCTGGCGTAATCCTGAACCGGTTGGGATCGGACCGGCACCGCGCGATGTTGGTGGCGGCCTTATCCGGTGGACCGCCCGTACTGGGCGCCTTGCCGTTCGCTGCCGACGTTGCCACGCCGTCGCGCCATCTGGGCCTGGTGCAGGCGGCGGAACGCGCGGATCTGGACGCCTTTCTGGACCGGGCGGCGGATTGGATAGCAGCGCATTTGGACTTGGACGCGTTGACGGAGCTGGCGGCGCCTGTTGACCGTCCACCGGCCCGCGCACCCCTGCGACTGGTCCCACTGGGTCAGCGCATTGCTGTGGCGCAGGATGTGGCGTTTTCGTTCAGCTATGGTCATTTGCTGGACGATTGGCGCGCACAGGGGGCGGAGATTTTGCCCTTCTCGCCCTTGGCTGATCAGGCACCTGATCCGTCCGCCGATGCCATCTACTTGCCGGGCGGCTATCCCGAACTGCACTTGCCGGCGCTGACCGCCACCCCGTTTTTGCCCGGCCTCAAGGCCGCCGCCGACCGTGGCGCGCTGATCTATGGCGAGTGCGGCGGCTACATGGTGCTGGGCCAGGCCATCACTGACGCGGACGGCCGCGCCCATCCGATGGCGGGGCTATTGGCGCTGGAGACCAGCTTTGCCGAGCGGGGCCGCCATCTGGGCTATCGTCGGCTGACAGGTGGGCCAGCGCCGCTGGCCGGCACCCTGATGGCGCACGAATTTCACTATGCGACCACGCTGAAGGCCGAGGGTTCGCCGCTGTTCCAGGCCAAAGATGCCGAGGGCACGGTGCTGCCCCCAATGGGCCTGCGCCAGGGGCGGGTCATGGGCTCGTTCGCGCATGTGATCAGTCCGGGCTAGGCGCGGCCCGCCACCCGCCGCAGTCGACTTTGTCGGACACGTTGTATGCACGCTTGCGGTATCAAAGTCATACGCTTGTCATACAGCTGAAATCCCAGCGGCAAACTAGGTTAGCCCGCCTTCGCGGCCGGGCGCAGAACGTGCGGATAGGCGGGGTCGTAAAGCGCGGAGTCGCGAAAATCCGTCTCGGCCAAGGCGGAGCCCAGCAGGATCAGCGCGGTCCGCGTGATCTTGGCATCGCGCACTTTGTCCCGGATCGTCGACAGCGTGCCCTTCAGGAACATCTGGTCGGGCCAGCCCACGCGGTAAGCCACCACAACCGGACAGTCGGCGCCATAGTAGGGTGTCAATTTACGCTCTATTTTCAGTAGGTTACGGATCGAGAGGTGGATCGCCAGCGTGGCGCCGGTGCGGCCCAGCGTGTCCAGATCCTCGCCCTTGGGCATGGCCGAGGATTTCATGGTCGTGCGGGTCAGAATGATCGTCTGGGCAACCTCGGGCACCGTCAGTTCCTGGCCCAGGGCCGCCGCTGCGGCCGCATAGGCGGGTACGCCTGGCACGATTTCATAAGGGATTTCAAGCGCTTGAAGGCGGCGGATCTGTTCGGCAATCGCCCCGTAAAGCGAGGGGTCGCCCGAATGCACCCGGGCCACGTCCTGGCCTTTGGCATGGGCCTCGGCAATCAGGGCGATGATGTCGTCCAGCACCATGGGCGCGGTGTCACGGACCAACGCCCCTTCCGGGGCCGCGGCAATCACCGCCTCCGGCACCAGAGAACCGGCAAAAAGGCAGACAGGGCAATGGCTTATCAGGCGTTGTCCCTTCACGGTGATCAGGTCCGGATCGCCGGGGCCGGCGCCGATGAAATAGACGGTCATGGGGCGGTCTCTCGGTGTTTTGCGGCGTAACCGCGGGGGGTGAACAGGCGGTCGCGCCCGCCGACGCCAACGCGCCGCGACTGGCTGGAGCCGATGATGACCACGGTCATCATGTCGACTTCATCGACCGATATTTCCTCTATATTTCTGATAGTTAGCGTCTCATCTGGGCGGCCTAAGCTGCGCGCGATCAGGACGGGTGTGCCGTCGGGCCGCTGCTGGCGGAAGGTGTCGATCGCCTGGACGAACAGCGCCCGCCGCCGCTGTGAGGCGGGGTTGTAGAAGGCCGTGACGAAGTCGCCCTGGGCCGCCGCGAGAATCCGTTTTTCGATGTCTTTCCGTGGGGTTAGCAGGTCAGACAATGAAATTGCGCAAAAGTCGTGGCCGAGTGGCGCGCCGATCCGCGCTGCCGCGGCCTGCATGGCGGTGATTCCGGGGGCGGTGACGACTTCGACCCGCCGGGCAGTATCGCTGAGATCGCCGCGATCCAGCAGCTCGTAGACCAATGCGCCCATGGCATAAATGCCTGCATCACCTGAACAAATCAGCGCGACGTGCTTGCCGGTGCCCGCCTGTTCCAGGGCATAGCGGCAGCGGTCCTCCTCGCCGCCCAACGGGAAATCGGCCCTGGGTTTGCCGCGGGCAAGCGGCCCGATCAGGTCGATGTAGAAGCCATAGCCCACCAGTTCGTCCGCGCGGGCGATCAGGCGAGAGGCTTCGGGTGTGCGCCAATCCCCGCGGCCGGGGCCGAGACCGATCAGCGAGACCTGGCCGCGCGGGCGTCCCGGCAAGGTGGATAACGGGGTCTCGGCCCGGGCGACGGCCACCGTCGCGTTGGTGGATTTCTGTTTCGGCACAATCAGTTGCGCATCCGTGCCAGCGGTGGCGAGAGCTGCACCTTCGGCCACGCCATGGCAACCCACTTCCGCGAAAACAACCTCGGATGGGGTGGCGAGCCGGGGCGCCTCGGCCTCCAGCTCTGCCGCGCTGAAGAACCTCGCTGGCAGGTGCAGCGCGGTCGCCAGATCCTGCACCGCCGCCTCGTCGGCTTTCAGGTCCAGCGACGCAATGGCTGCGACCCGCGCCGGTGAGAGTTCATGCTTTTTCAACGTATTTGAGACAAGTTCCGCCAATTCCCCGGGCGGGCAGTGCCGTGCACATCCGACGCCCAGGACCAGATCGGTTGGCTGATAGGTCAGAGTCTCGCCGCTTGCGACGGCCAGGATGACCGCGTCGCCGGTGCCGGTTGTGGTGATGTTGGGATGCGCGGACAGGGGCGCCAGGAAGTCCGGCGGGTTCTGCAGGGTAGCGGATTCGCCCGCCAGCAAGGCCGCGCTGACGGTGCCGGCATCTTGGGGATTGGTCAGCCGCCAACCGGGTGGCGGATCGTCCAGGGCAACGCCCAGGGACAGATCGCCCGCGGTGGTCACTGCGGGGGCCACGCCTAAGGCGGCGGCAATGTGGGATGCCATGCGGTTGGCGCCGCGATGGCCGCCCAGCAGGGGCACCACGGCCGAGCCGTCCTCGGCCACGGCGATCACCGGCGGCTCGCGGTGTTTGTCGGTGATCAGGGGCGCGATGGCGCGGATCAGGATGCCGGCGGCGCAGAGGCCGATCACAGGCACCCCGGCCGCGAACAGGTCGCGCAGGTGGGCGGTGGTCTCCTCGAAGGAGAGGTCGATGGCAGTATCGATACCGGCGGCGCCGTCGGTCCGGCCGGCCCGCCCATGCACCGATGCGCCCATCGCAGGCGCAAACCGGGCTGCCAGTGCCGCACCGGTGCGGGTCAGGCAGACGATGACGGGCGCGGGCTCAGCCACGGGTCAGCTCCCTTGTTGATCAGAATCATCGAGAAGTAAGGCGCGGTGTCGGGCGCCTGGGCCAACGGCGTGACCTGTTGCTCGGCCATGGAAGCACGGGCCACATAGCCCGCCTGATCGGTCAGGCCGAGGCGCGCGATCAGGGCGCGCAACCGTGGCAGATGACGGCCGACCTTCATGATGGCGACGGCCTCGGCCGCGTCGATCCGGGCGCTGAGCGCCTCGTCGGGGAGAGGGCCGGGCAGCACGGTCAGAACATCGCTGCGGGCAACCAGGGGCTTGGCAAGGGCCGCAGCACAGGCCCCCAGGGAGGAGACGCCCGGCACGATCTCGACCCGGTGGCGTGTCGCCAATCGCGCGAAAAGGTACATGAACGAGCCGTAGAAGAATGGATCACCCTCGCACAGCACGGCTACGTCCTTGCCACCCTTTAGGTAGGTGTCGATTTGGCCGGCAGCCTCTTCGTAGACGTCCTGGGCCGGGAAGCGGTCGACCCGCATGGGCACGATCATCGGGATCTCGATTGCCGTGGCCGGGATCGCCTGAGCGGCGATTTCGCGGGCCAGCGACGGGCCTGTATCCGGCGCTGGATAGGCGATGACCGGGCAGGCGCCGATCAGGCGGTGGGCCTTCAGGGTCATCAGTTCGGGATCGCCTGGGCCGACGCCGATACCGTAGAGGGTGCCGGGGGCCTGACCGATGACTGGACCGGTCATTTGATCAGGGCCCACTGGGTCACGGGCATTGCGGGGCGCCAACCGGTCATGCCGCCGACGGGGCTGGCGGTTTGCGTAGCCAGTCGCATCAACGTGCCGCCGTGGCGGGCGTGGAGGGTCAGCAGGACGGCCTCGCTTTCCAGTGTGACGGCATTGGCGACGAGGCGTCCGCCGGGGGGCAGGGCGTCCCAGGCGCGCTGGAAGACCGCCTCCGATAGCCCCCCGCCGATGAAAACGGCGTTCGGGCGGCGAAGATCTGCCTGGGTGCCTTTCGGCGCGGGCACGGTGTCCAGCGCCTCTGGGGCGGCGCCGTCGATCAGCGTCATGCGCGGGGCGCCGAGGCGGTTGGCGTTCTGGCGGGCCGTGGCCAGTCGATCGCGCTTTGGATCGAAGCCCACGGCGACGGCGTCCGGTGCCGCGCGCATCCATTCGATCGCCACCGAGCCGCAGCCGACGCCGATATCCCACAGGATCTCGCCCCGCGCTGGCATCAGGCGGGCAAGCGTGAGCGTGCGGATCGGCAGTTTGGTCAGTTTGCCGTCATGCTCGAACGCGTCATCCGGCAGGCCCCAGCGCGGCAGGGGGGCGGCTGGTGCGCCCTGGCAGCGGACAGCCAGCGTGTGGAAGGCGGGCAGATCGGCGGCCGGGTCCTGTTCGGCCCAGGCATCTGCGGTGCCGTCGTGGCGGGTTTCGCCCGCCCCACCGAGGGCCCCCAGTACCGTCATGGCCGACGCGCCATAGCCAGCATCGCTGAGCGCCTGGGCGATCTGGCCTGGGGTCTCGGCGCCTGCGGTCAGGATCAGCAAGCGCGCGCCCGGCCAGAAATAGGGGATGACCTGCGCCGCGGGGCGGCCGTGTGCGGTCAATGTCTCGGTGTCCGCCAAGGACCAGCCCATGCGGGCGGCAGCCCATTGAAAGGCGGAGAGTTGCGGATGCACCGTCACCTCGGCCGCCGGGATCTCGCGCAGGATGCGCGCGCCGACCGAGAACCACAGCGGATCGCCGGTGGCCAGGATCGCCAGGGGTCGCGGTTTGTGGGCGCGGATCGTGTCGATCAGCGCGTCGAAGGGGTGCGGCCAGGCGATACGCTGGGCGGTCAGCCCCGGGGTCAGCGAATGATGACGATCGCCGCCGATCACGGTCTCGGCCCGTTCCAGGGCAGCCAGTGCGGCGGGGGACAGGCCCGCGACCCCGTCCTCGCCGATGCCGATGATGTCGATCCAGGTGTTGGTGTTCGCGCTCATGCGGGGGTCCTCAGACCTGCGGCCAGCGCATTCACCGCTGCCGCGGCCATTGCGCTGCCGCCCCGCCGGCCGCGCAGCGACAAGAAGGCCGCGCCGCGCGGATTGGCAGCCAGCTCTGCCTTCGATTCGGCGGCGCCGACAAAGCCCACCGGAAAGCCCAGGATGGCGGCCGGCCGGGGCCGTCCCGCATCCAGACACTCCAGCAGGTGAAACAGTGCCGTGGGCGCGTTGCCAATGGCGACGATCGCACCATCGATACGGCCTTCCCAGGCGTCGACCGCGGCGGCGGAGCGCGTCGTCTCCAACTTCGCGGCGGCCTCCCGAATGCCGGGATCGTTCAGCGTGCAGATCACGGGGTTTTGGGCAGGCAAATGCGTTTTGATGATCATCGCAGCCACGGCTTCAGCATCGCAGAAGATGGGGGCGCCATCGGCCAACGCCGCCTGAGTGCGCGCGACAATGTCGGGCGACCAGGCCAGCCGAGCCGTGATATCCGGCATGCCGCAGGCGTGGACCAGCCGGATCGCCGTGTCGTGCAGGTCAGCGGGCAGGTGATCCAACCGCGTCTCCGCCCGGACGGTCTCGAAGGACTGCGCGTAGATCTGGGCTGGGTCGCGAACGTAGCGTAACGCGCCATGTGGTAGCGCGTTCGGTTTTGGGTTGTCTTTGGTTGCCACGGGCGCTGGGGCAGCACCTGGCAGGGCCGTGCGTACCTCTCGGACTTTTGGGGCGTCCAGGCCCAGGATCCACGCTTCTTCGGTGGCGATCAGACGGCGGTCGGCGGCACTGGCCTCCGGCGGACCGGCGAACAAAGGGGCCAGCGCACCATCGCGATCCAGCCCGGCCAGCCAGTCGCAAACGGCGCGGACCTGGCCCGCGTCTTTGACCGCTTCGCTGGGATCTGCGGGGATCAGAGAGGGGTAGATCTCGGCCAGCACGATGGGCGCTGAGGGCGTGGTCAAACCCGTCTCGAACGGCCAAATGCGGGTGTGAGGCGCCAATTCCGGGTCGTCGCGCAGCGCCATCAGCGCGGGGATGCCTGTCAGCGCCTGGCTGCCGACCGAACCGGCGTAGGCCAGCTGCCACACGGTTTTCGCCCCTTTTGCGGTTCGATCGGCCAGGCGACGCTCTGGCGGATGGCGTACACCGGTCCGCGCCTTCGCCGTGGTAGGAACGTCCGCCACGTCCCAAGCGGCAGGGCGCCCCCAAAAGGGACCGGTGCCGGGGTAGAGGCGGTTGATCTCACCCGCGACCTCGAACCGGTTGTTGGCGTTATCGGGCGCGTCTTTCATCCGCCCCGCCAGCCAACGCCATAGCGCCGGTGCGTCTGCTTTGCCCGTGACCTTCTTTGCAACCCCTGCCGGATAGCCAAAAGGAAAGTCGAAGCCCATCAGCAGGCGCGCCCCGCGGCCCAGCGCCTCGGACGCCAAGGCATGCAACCGGGCGCGGGCTTGGAAACGGGTCGACAGATTCTGGACCCGGGTCTCGCCGTCCCGGTGTGTGCCGATCCAGATGCTGTCCTTGCCCAAGGTCGGCTTCGAGGCTGCCGACCAGTCGACCATCACATATTGGTCGAAAAGACGCGCACTCACCCGCCCGGGCTTTCTGGGGGCGCCGGGCTAGGCGGCGAACCGCCCGAGCGATTTGCGCGTCCGTTGTTCACCGGCGGGCCAGGATCTTCCAGGCGATTGTGCCGGCCAACGCGATTGCGGCTAGGCCGACCAGCATTTCCCAATGGCTATGGCCTGCGGATTGTTCCAGGTGGCCAGGGTGTGCGTGCGCCGCCGTTCCAACCAACGTGGCCGCTAGAATCATCAGTTTTTGCATGGATCTCTCCCGTCGCAAGGTTTGTAGCGCCGGGGGAGGGTCCTCTTCCCCTCGACAAACAGCCCGTTGGGGCATCCCCTGTTTGGGTCGATGCCCGGCCCGGATCCGCTCTGCCCCCCTTGTCGGGGCGCGCTGTCCGTAGACAGAGGGATACGCCCCGGCTACCACCGCTTCAATGGAAAATGCGCCGCTTGGGCGGCAAAGGACGACAGGGTTCATGCAGACCACAATCATTGTGTGCGACAAGTGCAATTGGGCCGAGGACACCAAGACCGCCCCGGATGGCCGAACGGGTGGCGAAGTGCTGGCTGAGATGATCGAGGCCCGGTGTGCTGATGCGGGTTCTGCCGTCGCGGTGCGCCGACAATCCTGCCTGATGGGTTGTGCCCGGCACTGCAACACCGCGATCGCCGCACCCGGTAAACTGACCTACGTGCTGGGCAGTTTCGAGCCAACTGCCGCATCGGCTGAAGCGGTCGTGGACTATGCCCGCCTGCATGCGGGGTCTGAGACGGGCCAAGTTCCTTTCAAGCAGTGGCCCCAGGGCGTCAAAGGTCACTTCGTGGCGCGAATCCCCGCGGTGGACCATGCTGAGTGATCGGGTCATCCGCCCGGTTGATCTTCCGTTGGCGGCCCAAGTACAGGCGGCGATAGACGCAAAGACAAAACCGCCTGGCTCACTCGGGCGGATTGAACGCTTGGCCTTGCAGCTGGCGTTGGCCCAGGGAACCAATGCCCCCGCCACCGATCCTGCCCACCTGCTGATCTTTGCTGGCGATCACGGTCTGGTGGCCGAAGGCGTCTCGGCCTGGCCACAAGAAGTCACCGCGCAGATGGTGCTGAACTTCCTGTCGGGCGGAGCGGCGGCCAACGTCTTTGCGCGCACAAATGATGTCCGCTTGACTGTGGCTGACGCTGGTGTTGCCGGCGAGCTACCCGATACGCACGGATTGCGCCGGGCAGGCATCCGGGCGGGCACCCGCAACGCCGCCCGCCAGGACGCCATGACCCATGACGAAATGAGCCGTGCCCTGACCTTTGGCGCGGCGTTAGCTGACGAGGCCATCAAAGGCGGCGCGCGTGTCATAGCCATTGGCGAGATGGGGATCGGGAATACGGCCTCTGCTGCGCTGTTGGCGCACGCGCTTGCAGGCCTGGATCTGCCGGCGTTGACGGGCCCCGGAGCCGGGTTGGATGCCGATGGCGTTGCGCGCAAGCAGGCGATCCTGTCCTCCGTCGCTGCCCGGCGCCCTGGTAAGCTGCCGCCTGAGCAGGCGCTCACAGCCTTTGGGGGGCTTGAGATTGCGGCCATGGCAGGTGCGCTGATCGGTGGCGCGGCTCGCGGCGCGGCGGTCCTGGTCGACGGTTTCATTGCCACCGCGGCGGCCATGGTGGCCCTGAACGCCCGCCCAGAAGCAGCGCCCTACGCGGTCTTCGCCCATCGCTCCCACGAGCCGGGGCACCGGCTGATGCTGCAACACTTGGGCGTCGAGCCGATCCTGGACCTGGACCTCCGCTTGGGCGAGGGGACGGGCGCCCTGCTTGCGGTGCCTGTTCTGCGCGCCGCTTGTGCTATGTTGGCTGACATGGCCACGTTCGAAAGCGCCGGCGTTTCCGGCAAGGCAGACCCATGATCATACGCGAAATCGGGCATTTCTTCGTGGGGACCATGTTCCTGACACGGCTGCCCGTGCCGCCGGGCTTAGCTTTTGTCGAGGGTCGTTTGGCCCGGGCTGCCCGGTATTTCCCACTCGTTGGCGCGTTGGTTGGCTTGATCTCGGGCACAATCTTCCTGACCGCGGCGTTTGTGCTGCCCGCCATAGTGGCGGCGGGGTTAGCAATCGCCGCCGGGATCATTGTCACCGGTGCACTGCACGAAGATGGGCTGGCAGATTGTTGCGACGGCCTGGGTGGTGGCAGCACGGCCGAGCGGGCGTTGGAGATCATGCGCGACAGCCGGATTGGCACCTATGGGGCGGCGGCGCTGATCATCTCTATTGGGCTCAGATGGTCGGCTCTATCCACGTTGTTGCCGGTGCAGGGCCTGATTGCACTGGTGATCGCGCATTGCGTCAGCCGGGCCCTGATTGCACCGGTGCTAATCTCTGCGCGCTATGCCCGCACCCGCGGACTGGCCAGTTCCGTGGCCGGCGGCGTCTCCCCCCTCGAGGCGACTGTGGCTCTGGCCATCGGCGTGGCGGTCGCGATGTCCATCGGACCAGTCCCGGGCCTGATCGCGTTGGCCGCCGGGGCCGTCGCGGCCGGCGCCATGCTGGGCCTGCTGATCCGGCGACTTGGCGGGTACACCGGGGACGGTTTGGGCGCCATCCAACAATGCGCGGAGATCGCCATTCTATGTGCTCTGGCCGGGGTGATGGCTTGAGCGCTGGTGGCCTGACATTTCTGCGCCATCCCTCGGTTTCGGTGCCACAGGGTCTATGCTACGGGCGGCTGGAGGTTGGCCTGGCCGGTGAGGCGCCTGACCAGATTGCTGCATGCCTGGCGGCGCTACCCCGGGTAAGTCGGGTGGTTGCCAGCCCCATGCGGCGGTGCCGAGATCTGGCGCAGGCCGTGGCCGACCGCGACGGCACTACCGTCCAGTACGATCCGCGCTTGATGGAGTACGACTTTGGCGCGTGGGAGGGACGGTTTTGGGCCGACATCCCGCGGGCTCAGTCAGAACCGTGGACCCAAGCGATTGTCGATGCCCGCCCCCCTGGTGGGGAGAGCTTCTTGGATCTGATTGCGCGCGTCCGTGCGGCGTTGGAGGAGATGCCCCAAGGCGCAGTCATCGTTGCCCATGCCGGACCCATCCGGGCCGCGCGAATGATCCTGACAGAGGCCAGCTTTGACACTGTCTTCGCCGAGCGCGTGCCACATGCAACGCCGATCGTGATGCAGCGAGCCGCCGCCTGATGGGCCGGGTGACGTTTCTTTTGGGCGGCGCGCGGTCGGGCAAATCGGCCCGTGCCTTGGCGCTGGCCGTGAACGCGCCCCGCACCTTTTTGGCGACAGGCGAGCCCTTCGACGACGAGATGGCCGACCGTATCCAAGCACACAAGGCCGAGCGTGGGCCTGACTGGGCCCTGATCGAGGCGCCGCTGGAGGTCGCCCGGGCGGTCGAGGCGCACGACCGTGGCACGCTGGT